>JBEKEK010000245.1:0-9377 GCA_050013875.1 Trebonia sp.
CGAGGTCAGGCTGGGGCAGACCTCGAGCATGTGCGCGCCGAGTATGCACTCCTGCCCCGGCGTCAGGTCGTAGGTGTAGTCCTCCATCAGCGACGCGCCGCCGGGCAGGCCCGCGCCCATCACCTTGGCCGCCCGGACGAGCACGGCCGTCTTCCAGTCGCCCTCCGCGCCGAACCCGTAGCCGTCCTCCATCAGCCGCTGCACGGCCAGGCCGGGCAGCTGCTTCAGCGCGCCCAGGTCCTCGAAGTTGGTCGTGAACGCGCCGAAGCCGCCGCCGTCGAGGAAGGACCGCAGCCCGAGTTCGATGGCGGCGCCGTCCCGCAGCGACTGGTGGCGTTCCTTCCCGGTCTGCAGCTCGTTCGCGACGTCGTAGGTGTCCTGGTACTCGGTCACCAGCTCGTCGACCTCGTCGCTGCTCACCTCGGCCACCGCCGCGGCCAGGTCGTTCACACCCCAGGTGTTGACCTGGACGCCGAAGACGGCCTCCGCCTCGGTCTTGTCGCCCTCGGTGACCGCCACGAAGCGCATGTTGTCGCCGAACCGGGCGAGCTTGAGGTTGCGGGTCGCCGTCCAGCCGGCGGCGGCCCTCGCCCAGATGCCCACCCCGTCAACGACGCGCGGGTCGGACACATGCCCGACGACGGTCTTGCGCCGCACGGCGAGCCTGCTCTGGATGTAGCCGAACTCGCGGTCGCCGTGCGCGGCCTGGTTCAGGTTCATGAAGTCGAAGTCGATGCTGTCCCATGGCAGCTCGACGTTGGCCTGGGTGTGCAGGTGGAGCAGGGGCTTGTCGAGGGCGCTGAGCCCGCCGATCCACATCTTGGCCGGGCTGAAGGTGTGCATCCAGGCAATAACGCCGATCACCCGGTCGTCGTTGTTGGCCGCCAGCATGGTCCGCCGGATCTCGTCCGGCTGGGTGAGTACCGGCTTCCAGGTGATCTTGATGGGAACGGCCGGCGCGGCGTCCAGCTCGCCCGCGATCTGCGCGGATTGCCCGGCGACCTGGCGGAGCGTCTCCGGGCCGTAGAGGTGCTGGCTTCCGGTCAGGAACCAGATCTCAAGGCCGTCGAACGCGTTCGGTGCGGACATCAGTGCATTGCTCCTTTGGAAGGCTGTCCGTAGACGTTCTGGTAGCGGGCGAAGAGCGCATCGATCGCCTCCGGGGCGATGGACCCGAGCTCGCCGCCCTGCCGCGCGATGTGGATGGTGCGGGCGACGTCTTCGGTCATGACGGCGGCCTTGACCGCGTCGCGCGCGCTCTTGCCGATGGTGAAGACCCCGTGGCTGCGCATCAGCACCGCCCGCGAGCGGTGCCCGGAGAGCGTGCCGACGATGCCGCGGCCGATGGAGTCGTCGCCGATGATCGCGAACGGCCCGACCGGGATCTCGCCGCCGAACTCGTCCGCCATCCCGGTGATCACGCAGGGGATCGGCTCGCCGCGGGCCGCCCAGGCGGTGGCGTAGGTCGAGTGGGTGTGCACCACCCCGCCGACCTCCGGCATATTCCGGTACACGTAGGCGTGCGCGGCGGTGTCGCTTGACGGGCTGAGCCCGGACCCCGGGCTGCCCTTGATCACGATGCCGTCGAGGTCGCAGAGGATCATGCTGGCCGGGGTCAGCTCGTCGTAGTCGACGCCGCTTGGCTTGATGACGAACAGGTCGGCGCCGGGGACCCGGCCGGACACGTTGCCCGCGGTCCACACCACCAGCCCGTAGCGGATCAACTCGGCGTGCAGCCGGGCCACGTCAGCGCGGACCCGGTCGATGGCGGCTGTGAGGCCTTCGTCGCCGGTCGCGTCACCGCGTGCGGGACCGGTCGAGGAGCCGGCCGCCTGCTCGGTCAGCGGCTCGGTCATGACAGTGCCTCCCGCCGCAGCGCGTGCAGCCGGTGCATGACATCGTTGAGACCCCGGCCGAAGTAGTCGTGGAGGTGCGCGTACTCGGCGTAGAGCCGGTCATAGCTGTCGGCCGCAGCCTTGTCCGGCAGGTAGACGCGCGCGCTGCGGCCGCCCATCGCGTTGCCCGCGGTGGTCACGTCGGGGTAGCTTCCCGCCGCGACCGCGGCGTGGATGGCCGAGCCGAGGGCCGGCGCCTGGGCGCTGGCGCAGGTGTGCACGGGCATCCGCAGGATGTCGGCGTAGGTCTGCATGAGGAATTCGTTCTTCAGCAGCCCGCCCGCCGCGACGAACTCGGTGACCGGGACGCCGCTGGCGGCGAAGGTCTCCACGATCTTCCTGGTGCCGAAGGCGGTCGCCTCGATCAGCGCGCGGTAGACGTCCTCCGGCCGGGTGGCCAGGGTCAGCCCGACGATCAGGCCGGACAGGTCATGGTCGACTAGCACGGACCGGTTGCCCGATTCCCAGTCGAGCGCGATCAGGCCGTGCGCGCCCACCGGCTGGCTCTGCGCCAGCGCGGTCAGGTGCTCCTGCAGCGACCGCCCCGCCGCCGCGGCCTGCTTGGAGTAGCTCTCAGGTACGAAGTTGTCCGCGAACCAGGCGAAGATGTCACCGACCCCGGACTGGCCCGCCTCGTAGCCGTAACGGCCGGCCACGATGCCGCCGTCGACGACCCCGCACATGCCCGGCACCTCGGTCAGCACCCCGGCGTTCATCACGTGGCAGGTCGAGGTGCCCATGATCGCCAGCAGGTGACCGGGCTCGACCGCGCGGGCGGCGGGCGCGGTCACGTGCGCGTCCACGTTGCCGACGGCGACCGCGATCCCCGCGGGCAGCCCGGTCCAGGCCGCCGCCTGCGGTGACAGGGTCCCGGCGGGCTCGCCCAGCTGGCCGATCCGGTGCGCGAGCTTGCCCTCGGCGAAGTCGGCGAAGGCCGGGTTGAGCGCGGCAAGGAACTCGCGGCTTGGATAGTGCCCGTCCTGGTAAATGCCCTTATATCCGGCGGAGCAGGCGTTGCGGACGTAGCTCCCGGTCAGCTGCCAGATGATCCAGTCGGCCGCCTCGACCCAGTGGTCCATCCGCTGGTAAAGCTCGGGATCCTCCTCGAGCAGCTGCAGCGCCTTGGCGAACTCCCACTCCGAGGAGATCAGCCCGCCGTACCGGGGGAGCCAGCTCTCGCCGCGCTCGGCGGCGAGGGCGTTGATCCGGTCCGCCTGCGGCTGCGCGGCGTGGTGCTTCCACAGCTTGACGTAGGCATGCGGACGGTCCTGGTACTCAAGGACCTCGCACAGCGGCGTCCCGTCGGCGAAGACCGGCAGGACCGTGCAGGCGGTGAAGTCGGTGCCGATCCCGATGACATCGCCCGGGTCGATGCCGGCCGCCCGCACCGCCTCGGGCACGGCCTGCCTGAGCACCGCCACGTAGTCTTCCGGCACCTGAAGCGCCCAGTCCGGCGGGAGCTGCCCGCCACCGCGCCCGCCCGCGTCACCGCCTGCGCCGTCGCCTGCCCGGCTGCCGGGCAGCTCGCGCTCGATGACGCCGTGCGGGTACTCGGTGACGGCCGTGCCGACCTCGGCGCCATCACCGACCCGCACCACCAGCGCCCGCCCGGATAGCGTACCGAAGTCCACGCCAATGACGTACTGCTCGCCGACCATGCGCTCCTCGATCCCGGTGATGTGACCGGTCACATTCATGTGCCGTCATGTTATCGCAGTAATGCTTATCCACGTCAACCGTCGCTTATGGCCGGGGATTGGGCAAGCGGGTCAGACCGGGAATCCGGGCCGGGCAGGTCAGGCCGGTGGATCAGGCCGGCGCGACCGAGTTCCTGATGATCAGCCGCGGCTCCACCACCGGCATGCGGACGGCCGGCCCGCCCGGCCGGTAGGCCAGGTCCTGCGACCGGCCGATCGCGTCCACCAGCATGGACACGCACTGCTCGCCGACCTGGCTGAAGTCCTGGCGCACGGTTGTCAGCGGCGGCCAGAAGTGCGCGGACTCCGGGATGTCATCGAAGCCCACGATGGACACGTCGCGCGGCACGTCGAGACCGGCCTCACGGAAGGCGTGAATGAGGCCGAGGGCCATCTGGTCGTTGGAGGAGAAAACCGCGGTGAACGGCAAGTCGCCTGGCCCGGTGTCGCTGACAAGCGCCCGGCCGAGCTCGTAGCCCGAGTCGGCGGTCCAGTCGCCGAACAACGGCGGTGCGGGCGGCAGCCCCGCCGCCCGCAGCTCCACCTGGTACGCGCGCAGCCTGGACTGTGCGTCGTTCCAGTCCGGCGGGCCCGCCACGTGCAGGATGCGCTGGTGCCCGCAGCGGATGAGGTACTCGATCACCATCCGGACGCCGGTCTCCTGGTTGACCGACACCACCGGGATGCCGCCCGCGTCGCTCTGCTCGCCCTGGGCGGCCACGATCGGCACGTTCATCGACAGCGCGGCCAGCCGGGAGAGCACCGTCGTCCGCGGCGCGACGATGACGATGCCCTCGACGTTCTGGCTGAGCAGCTCCTCGATCGCCGCGGTGATGGCGCCGGGCGCGACCGAGGCCAGGTGGGCGACGGTCGCGTAGAAGCCGCGGGCCCGCGCCGCGTCCTCGACCGCGCTCACGCTGCTGGCCGGGCCGTAGTGCGAGCCGACCGCGGCGGCCAGCACGCCGATCGTCTCCGACCGTTGCGTGGAGAGCATCCGGGCCGCCCGGCTGGGGCGGAACTGCAACTCGTCCATCGCCGCCAGCACCCGCGACTTGGTGACATCGCGGATGCTGGGGTGGCCGTTGAGTACCCGCGACACCGTCTGATGCGAGACGCCGGCCAGCTTGGCGACGTCGCGGATGCTCGCCGGCCGCGGGCGAATCTCGTTCCCGCTCTCGCGGCTCACTGCTTCCTGCTGCACACATCGAGCATGGCATACCTCCGCTGGCCTGGTGGTACTGGCACTGCACCGGTCGTGCTTGGCTGGGCGGCGAGCCGCGAGGTTCGCATCAGTGATCGCGTGACCGGGGGTTGACGATGGGCGCATCCAGGCGTCACTCGCGGCGTCATGTTAGCGCTCACTTGTACGGCTGCGGTTCCTTCCAAGCGGAGATGTTACCGGTAACATAAGGCGCTAGGCGAGGGTGCCAAGCGGTGCTTCGGCGAAGAAAATAGTGGCTGGCGGCGAAGCTCCCGGAGAATCTGCGCCGGTCCGCCACGCCGGTGCGAGCAGAACTCCGCTACGCGGGCGCCAGTACGGCCGGCTCGCCCCTGGCGGCGTCGCCGCCGCCCGGCGTCAGCATCGACAGCACCGAGCGGACCGCGTCGGTCACCGGCTCAAGCTGCGGATCGGCCGGCAGCGGGCCGGCCGGCCGCGGCCGCGTGCCGGTCTCGATCGCGTCCGCGACCGCGCGCAGCGCACCGCTGAGCTGGTGGACCGAGGCGGGCGAGGGCGGGCTGGCCCCCCGGCCGAGCGCCACCGCGGTCGCCGTCACCGCGTCCATCACCTCTTCCAGGCCCACCAGGGCAGGCCACCAGGCAGACGCCCGGCGGCGCACCGCGGACGGCTCGGCCATGGTGCGCTGGAATTCGGTGCGCACATTGGACAGCGCGCGGAACGCCCGCCGCCGCAGCAGCGACGGCCACGCGGGCAGCCCGGCCGGGGCGCGGCCCGATGCCCAGGCCGCCGTCCCGGGCGGCGCGCCGGCCGGGACCTGAGCCGCTTGGTCATCCGGCGGCGGCACCAGCGCCTCGTTCATGTAGGCGCAGACCGCCCGCACCGCCTCGGCGAACTGCCCGGGCAGGTGCGCCTGCCAGGCCGACGGCCACGGCGCGTACCCCACCACCAGTACCACCGCGCTGGCCAGCACGGTGTCGATGAGCCGGTCCTCGGCCAGTCGCCAGCCGGACGGCTGGAGCAGGTCGATGAGCAGCACCACCAGCGGCGTCAGGAACGTCGCGACCAGCCCGAAGTTCCGCGCCCTGGCGAACGGCAGCAGCGCCGCGAACACCCCGAACGGCACCAGCAGCCACGGGCCGTAGGGCACGATCGCGAGGATCGCCGCACCCACCACCGCCCCGACCACCGTCCCGATGGCGCGCTGCAGTGCCCGCGCGAACACCGAGCCGTAGTCGGGCTTCAGGATGATGCCGACGGTGAGCACCAGCCAGTAGGACCGCTGCAGCGGGAGCACCTCGCTCAGCACCGCCGCGACCCCGGTGCAGAGCATCAGCCGGAGCGTGTACTCCCAGGCGATCCGCCCGCCGGCCAGCAGTTCGCCCAGCTGCAGCAGCCCTCCGCGCAGTTGCCCGCGCAGCCGCTTGAGCAAGCCGGGGGAACCGGTCCCGGCCGGGGGAGCGGCCGGCGGCGACCAATTCCCCGAGATCACCCGCTCCAGCGTCACCAGGCCCTCGCGCAATGCCAGCGCCCCCGGCGAGGGGGACCACTCGGGCGGGACCATCGGCAGCGCCTCCGTGCCGGGCGGGCGCCGCCGCCCGCGTCGCCCGGACCCGCCGGTACCCAGCATTCCGGCACCCGGCCCGTGCTCGCCGAGCACCGCGTTAGCCAGCCGGTCGACCGTGTCGGTAACCCACGGCGGCGCCTGCTCCCCGGTCGCCCGCAGCGCCGAGGTCGCCTCGACCAGCGTGTGGCTGACGTTGAGCACGGCCATCAGCTGCATATCCCGCCGTGACCGCCCGTTGGCCGAAGCCCGGCCGGTGAGCATCGCGTCATACGCCTCGTTCAGCGCGGTGGCGAGCGCCTGATGGGTGTCGGCCGACCTCGGTGTGCCGATCGCCCGCAGGTCGGCGGCGATCGCGTGGTAGACGGCGGCGACCGCCTTCCGTTCCGCGCTCCGCGGCGCCAGCAGGAACCCTGGCGTGATCAGCAGCACGGCCCACACGACGCCGACCCCCCACTGCAGCGCGGTGTGCCAGTACGGCCGCAGCTCGCCAAGCGGCCCGAGGCCGAGCGTGCTGTAGACGAACAGCTGCAGGCCGGTGACCGAGCCCACCCCGCCGAGCCGCGCCAGCACCGCCGACACACCGGCCACGAACACCACCACGGTCACCGCGATCCAGCCGCGCCCGTGGATCATCGTGCCGATGAGCAGCCCGGGCGCGCCGCCGAAGACCGCCGCCCCGCCGATCCGCCTCACCCGGTCCCAGTACGGCCCGCCGTTATCGATCGAGATGGACAGCAGTGCGCCCAGGGCCGGCAGCAGCGCCAGCTCGCGCCGCCCGGTGGCGAACGCCACTGCCAGCGGTACCCAGACCGCGAACACCGCGCGCGCCATCGTCCCCCACGGCACCGGCGCCTTCTTCGGCCGCACAACCTCCGCGAGCCACTCCGGCACCACGCCGCCGATCCACTCGGGGACCAGCAGCCGCCCTTCACGAACACTCCGCACAAGATCCAAGGCTAGAGATACCAGCCAAAGACCGGTCATCCGGAATGTATTGGCCGCGCGGCAGACGGAACCTGCGTGGTCCCTCCGGCGTCAAAAGGGCATGAGGATCCTCCCCAGTGTCAGGAGCGGTTCCGGCCGCGGGCCGGGCGCGCGCACCCCCAGCGCCCGCGACCCCGTCGCCGGCCCTATCACCGCTCGCGTGGCCGGCCGCTCCGCCGTTCGCGCCTGCGCCACCCTCGGTGCCGTGGCGGCCATGGCGCTGGCCGGCTGCGCGGTCGCGCACCCTGCCGTCCGGCCGGCCGGGTCGACCGGCACCACCGTGCCCGCGACGCGGACCGCCGCCCGGCCCGCCGCGGGCCCGGAGCAGCGCGCGGAGGCGGACGCGGCCGCGATTCTCGGCTCGTTCGCGGTGCCGTCCGGCGCGACCAGGGTCGCCGCCGCACCGCCGGTGGACAAGGGCGCGCTCAAGACCGCGATCCAGATTCCCGGCACGCCCGACCTGGTGGACAAGGCCGGCTGGTGGCTCGCCCCGGGCGCGCCGCGGCAGGTGCTCGCGTGGGAGGCAAAGCACGTGCCGCAGCGGTACACGTCCGAGGGCACCGCCACCGTCACCGGCCCGGGCGGCCGTGGGTCGATCTGGTCCGACATGTTCTCGCTGCCCGAGGTCACCGGCGTCCTCGACTCCCGCGAGCTGGTGGTGGAGGTGGTGCAGGACGGTGCCAAGACCGCGATCCGGGTCGACGCGCAGGTGACCTGGCAGCCGGCCGTCCCGGCGGGCGAGAAGGTCCCGGCCGCCGCCAAGGCGGTGACGATCTCCATGAACCTCGGGATGAACCAGCGTGGCAAGAAGCCGGCGAAGCCGGTCACGGTCACCGGCCCCGCTGAGGTCAGCGAGCTGAGGGCCCTGATCAACAGCCTGCCGCTATCCCCGCCGGGCAGGTTCAGCTGCCCGGCGGCATTCGGCGACGATCTCATACTGACGTTCCGCGCCCGCCCCGGCGGTCCCGCGCTCGCCGTCGCCACCGACCTGCTCTCCGGCTGCCCCATGGTTGCCCTCACGATCGGCGGCAAATCCGAGCCGGCGCTGTCCGGCGCGAGCGGGCCCCAGATCCTCAGGATCGCCGGCCTGCCCTGGAAAATCCCCACCATCTAGCGCCTTATCCGGTCTAACCAGGGCGAGCTGAGCCCGTGCGTGTCCCGTCAAATCGTCACAATTGATAGCAACTTGTGGCGGTTTCCTGGCCAGGCTGTGCTGTAAAAAGAGCGCATGAAAATACTCATACGGTTCCTCGTGATCGCGGTGGCGCTCGCGGTGGCCGCCTGGCTGGTCCCGGGGATCAGGCTCACCGGCCACAACGACACGACGAAGGTGGAGACGCTGCTGATCGTGGCGGTCATCTTCGGCCTCATCAACGTGCTGATCAAGCCGATCATCAAGACCGTCGGCTGCGCCTTCTACGTGCTCACGCTCGGCCTTTTCGCGCTGGTGGTCAACGGCGCGCTGCTCTTGCTGACCAGCTGGATCGCCTACGACAAGCTGCACGAGCCGTTCCACGTGCTCAACTTCGGTTCGGCCGTGGTTGGCGCGCTCATCGTCTCCGTCATCAGCTGGGTTGCGCACCTAGTCATCCCTGACGATGGTGATCGGCGCTGAGGCTGCCCTGTGCGGAGGCCCCTTCCGCATGGGGGGCTCCCGCCCCCCATTCCCCCCGGGCGATCCCCGACGACAGTGATCGGCGCTAAGGTGGTTCGATCGGCCATAGACTTATCCGCCGTACACTTTTGCTGCGCCCTGTCAAGATGCGCAGCCACCATCCACGTCCCTGGAGTCACGCCGCCGTGAAGACCGCTGTCGAAGAGTTGAGCCCGACCCGTGTCCGGCTGAGCGTCGAGGTTTCCTTCGAGGAGCTCAAGCCGAGCCTCGACAAGGCTTACAAAGAGGTCGCGCAGCAGGCGCGCATCCCCGGGTTCCGCCCTGGCAAGGTGCCGCCGCGCGTCATCGACATGCGGATCGGCCGGGGCGCGGTGCTGACCGAGGCGGTCAACGACGCGCTGCCCGAGTTCTACAGCAAGGCCGTGCAGGAGGCCGAGGTGTT
>JBEKEK010000246.1:0-14410 GCA_050013875.1 Trebonia sp.
TGGCTGAGGTCCAGCGCAAACTCGCGAGCTGATTCGGCCGGCGACCGGCCGGCTCAGGGATTTTCACGAACGGAATGAGGAAGATGGCGGAGCTGACAATCCGACCGGATGAGATCCGCGACGCGCTTGCGCGGTTCGTCGAAGAGTACGAGCCCGCCGGCGCCTCGCGTGAAGAGGTCGGCACGGTCGTCGAGTGCGGCGACGGCATTGCCCGGGTCGAGGGTCTCCCCTCGGCCATGGCGAACGAGCTGCTGGAGTTCGAGAACGGCGTCCGGGGCCTCGCGCTCAACCTTGACGTGCGCGAGATCGGCGTCGTCATCCTGGGCGAGTTCTCCGAGATCGAAGAGGGCCAGACGGTCAAGCGGACCGGCGAGGTGCTCTCCGTGCCGGTCGGCGACGGCTTCCTCGGCCGCATGGTCGGCGCGCTCGGCGAGCCGCTCGACGGGCTCGGCCCGATCGAGAACACCACGCTGCGCCAGCTCGAGATCCAGGCGCCGTCGGTTGTGCAGCGGCAGCCGGTCAAGGAGCCGATGCAGACCGGGATCAAGGCCATCGACGCGATGACCGCGATCGGCCGCGGCCAGCGGCAGCTGATCATCGGCGACCGGCAGACCGGCAAGAGCGCGATCGCGATCGACACGATCATCAACCAGAAGGACAACTGGGCGTCGGGCGACCCCACCAGGCAGGTGCGCTGCGTTTACGTCGCGATCGGCCAGAAGGGCTCGACGATCGCGGGCGTCAAGCAGTCGCTCGAAGAGGCCGGCGCGATGGAGTACACCACGATCGTGGCCGCTCCCGCCTCGGACCCGGCCGGCTACAAGTACATCTCGGCCTACACCGGCAGCGCGATCGGCCAGCACTGGATGTACGAAGGCAAGCACGTCCTGATCGTCTTCGACGACCTGTCCAAGCAGGCCGAGGCGTACCGGACCGTTTCGCTGCTGCTGCGCCGCCCGCCGGGCCGCGAGGCTTACCCCGGTGACGTCTTCTACCTGCACTCGCGGCTGCTCGAGCGCTGCGCCAAGCTGAGCGATGAGCTCGGCGCCGGATCGATGACCGGCCTGCCGATCATCGAGACCAAGGGCAACGACATCTCGGCCTATATCCCCACGAACGTGATCTCGATCACCGACGGGCAGATCTTCCTCGAGACCGACCTGTTCAACTCCGGTGTCCGCCCGGCCATCAACGTCGGCCAGTCGGTCTCCCGAGTAGGCGGCGCGGCGCAGATCAAGGCCATGAAGAAGGTAGCCGGCCAGCTGCGGCTCTCGCTGTCGCAGTTCCGCGACCTGGAGGCGTTCGCGGCGTTCGCGTCCGACCTCGACGCCGCCTCCCGCGCCCAGCTCGACCGCGGCGCCAGGCTCGTCGAGCTGCTCAAGCAGCCGCAGTACGATCCGTTCCCGGTCGAGGAGGAGGTCGTCTCGATCTGGGCCGGCACCACCGGCCAGATCGACGACGTGCCGGTCGAGGACGTCAGGCGGTTCGAGAGCGAGTTCATCGACTTCCTGAAGCGGTCCTACGGCGGTCTGCTGACGGCGATCAGGGAGACCAAGGACCTGACCGACGACAACGTCACCACCCTGAAGGACGCGATGGACCAGTTCCGCCGCACCTTCGAGGTGACCGGCGGCAAGCTCCTCGTCGCCGACGACGACGAGCCGGTCGCGCCGCTCGGCGCGGGTGAGGTCGGCCAGGAGTCGGTCGCCAAGTACACCCCACCGGACGACTCGGCCGCCCCGGATGACGCGGCTGCCGCGGCCGCTTCGACGGGCGGCGAGTAGGCGCCATGGCAGCACAGCTTCGCGCGGTCCGGGCGCGGATCAGGGCGGTCAAGTCGATCGCCAAGATCACCCGCGCCCAGGAGCTGATCGCGTCGTCCCGGATCGTCAGGGCGCAGCAGCGCACGCGGGCGGCCGAGCCGTACGCGCGCGAGCTCACGACGGCGGTCGAGGCCGTCGTGAGCCGCTCGGCTGGCACGATCACCCACCCGATGATCACCGAGCCCGAGACGGTGAAGCGGTCCGCCGCGTTCATCATCACCAGCGACGGCGGGTTCTGCGGCGCCTACAACGCCAACGTGCTGCGCGAGTCCACCCGGCTCCGGCAGCGCAACACCGACAACGGCACCGCCACCGTCAACTACGTGGCGGGCCGCAAGGGCATCGGCTGGCACCGGTTCCGCGCTCTCCCGGTCGAGCAGGACTGGAGCGGGTTCTCCTCTCAGCCGACCTACGCGCAGGCCGAGGAGGTGGCGACGGCGCTGCTTGAGGCGTTCGAGAAGGACAACGCGGACGGCGGCGTCGATGAGATCTACCTGGTCTCCACCGAGTTCGTCTCGATGCTGACGCAGCGGCCCGCGGTCCGCCGCCTGCTGCCGTTGCGGATCGAGGAGAAGGAGGGCGAGCGGCCAGGCGGCGCGCTGCCGTCCTATGAGTTCGAGCCGTCGACCGACGTCGTCCTCGACGCGCTGCTGCCGCAGTACATCGCCAGCCGGATCTACTACGCCATGCTCGAGGCGGCGGCCTCCGAGATCGCGGCGCGGCGGCGCGCGATGAAGGCCGCCACAGACAACGCGAACGACCTGCTTGACCGGCTGACCCGGGAGGCGAACAACGCCAGGCAGGCCGAGATCACCCAGGAAATCAGCGAAATCGTCGGCGGGTCAAACGCGCTCGCTGAAGCGAACGCGACGCCATGCCGGAGATCTACTTCGCGCTGCACGTGGACATCACCTACGGCGGCAACACCCGCACGCTGACCCTCGAGGTCGAGCAGCACATCGGCGACGACGTGGTCCGCGCGATCTCGCTCGAGGCGACCGACGGCCTGGTCCGCGGGGCCGAGGTCATCTCGACCGGCGGCCCGATCACGGTGCCGGTGGGCGACGTGACCAAGGGCCACGTGTTCAACGTGCTCGGCGACCCGCTTGACGTGCCCGCCTCGTCGTTGAACGTGACCGAGCGGTGGCCGATCCACCGGCTCGCGCCGCCGCTTGACCAGCTTGAGTCGAAGACGGAGATGTTCGTCACCGGCATCAAGGTCCTCGACCTGATGACCCCGTACGTCCGCGGCGGCAAGATCGGCCTGTTCGGCGGCGCCGGCGTGGGCAAGACGG
The DNA here is from genome assembly GCA_050013875.1 of Trebonia sp. Taxonomy (GTDB): domain Bacteria; phylum Actinomycetota; class Actinomycetes; order Streptosporangiales; family Streptosporangiaceae; genus Trebonia. The sequence continues at coordinate 3,119 of JBEKEK010000246.1, forward strand.
TGCTCATCCAGGAGATGATCCGCCGGGTCGCGAAGAACTTCGGTGGCGTCTCCTGCTTCGCAGGCGTGGGGGAGCGGACCCGTGAGGGCAACGACCTCTTCCTCGAGATGACCGAGTCCGGCGTCATCGACGACACCGCGCTCGTCTTCGGCCAGATGGACGAGCCGCCGGGCACCCGGCTCCGGGTCGCCCTGTCCGCGCTGACGATGGCGGAGTACTTCCGCGACGTGCAGAAGCAGGACGTGCTGCTGTTCATCGACAACATCTTCCGGTTCACCCAGGCCGGCTCGGAGGTCTCCACCCTGCTCGGCCGGATGCCGTCCGCGGTGGGCTACCAGCCGACCCTGGCGGACGAGATGGGCCAGCTGCAGGAGCGGATCACCTCAACCCGAGGCCACTCCATCACCTCGATGCAGGCGATCTACGTGCCCGCCGACGACATCACCGACCCGGCCCCGCACACGGTGTTCGCCCACCTGGACGCAACCACGGTGCTGTCCCGGGCGATCACCGAGAAGGGCATCTACCCGGCGGTGGACCCGCTGGACTCCTCGTCCCGGATCCTGGACCCGAAGTACATCGGCCAGACCCACTACGACGTGGCCCGCACCGTGCAGACGATCCTCCAGCGGTACAAGGAACTGCAGGACATCATCGCGATCCTGGGTATCGACGAGCTCTCACAGGACGACCAGATCACCGTGCAGCGCGCGCGGCGCATCGAGCGGTTCCTCTCGCACCCGATGTACGTCGCCGAGCAGTTCACCGGCCAGCCGGGCGAGTTCGTCCCGCTTGAGGAGACGATCTCCTCCTTCAAGGCGATCGCCGAGGGCAAGTACGACTCCTACCCTGAGCAGGCGTTCTACATGGTCGGCGGCATCGAGGACGTGGAGCGCAAGGCCAAGGAGCTGGAGCGCTCGTGACCGTCCACGTAGAGCTGCTGCTGCCGGACCGGTCACTCTGGTCCGGCGAGGCAGGCCTGGTCATCGCGAAGACCCAGGACGGCGACATCGGCGTCCAGGCCGGGCACTCCCCGGTCTTCGGCATCCTGTCCCCCGGCAGCGTGGTCCGCATCCGTGAGGTGCCGGGCGACGAGAGCGGCGGGGACGCGGTCCGCGCCGCCGTCCAGGACGGTTTCCTGTCGGTGACCGGCAACCGGGTCTCGATCCTGGCCTCGTCCGGAGTGCTCGCCGACGAGGTGGACGTCTCGGCGGCCAACGCCGATCTGGAGGCCGCGACGGCGGCCGCCGGATCGGGCGCGGCGGCCGAAGAGTCGCCCGACGTCCGTTACGCCCGCGCCCGGCTGCGGGCGGCCGGCGAGCAAGGCTGACGGAGCGGCGGTGGGGGGAGCACTGACGGACGCGGTCTGGCTTTTCGCCGCGTTCCTCGTGCTCCTCGTCGCCGCCGCGGTTATCCTCGCGTCCCGCCGCTACCTGCTTGAGCGGAGCGGCGGTACGGTTGAGTGCGCGCTGCGCCGCCCGGCGGTGACCGGTAACTGGCGTCTCGGCCTGCTCTCCTACCAGCGCGATGAGCTGTACTGGTACGGTGCGCTGGCGGTGCTGCTCCGCCCCGAGCAGGTCTTCCCGCGCCGTGCGCTGACGGTGGTCTCCCGCCGCCCGGTCGCCCTCGAGGAGGGCTCGGCCCTCGGCGCGGACCGGATCGTGGTCGAGGTCTCGGTCAAGCCGCCGGCTGACGCGTCCGGCTCGCAGCCGGGTGAGCATCTGGAGCTGGCCATGTCCGACTCGGCCCTCACCGGCTTCCTGGCCTGGCTGGAGGCTTCGCCTCCCGGATCCCACCTCGACGACTTCGCCTTAAATCACGATCAAAGTCAACGTCAGAGCCGTCTCGAACGGACGGTGGCTCTCACCCAGCTGGCTCAGCGCTGCCCGACTGCCCCTCCCGGCTCCGCCGGCCACCCCCGCCCTCCCGCCCGCTACCGGTCGCCGCCGGGGTGCCAGAGGACATCCCCGGTGCCGGCGTTGGCGCTGCGAGCGAGGATGAACAGCAGGTCGGAGAGCCGGTTGAGGTACCTGGCGGGCCAGCGGCTGATGGTGTCACCGTGGTCGGCGACGGCGGCCCACGCGGTGCGCTCGGCGCGCCTGGTCACGGCCCTCGCGGTGTGCAGCAGGACCGCCCCCGCCGTCCCGCCGGGCAGAATGAAGCTCCGCAGCGTCGGCAGGTCCGCGTTGTAGGAGTCGCAGGCCGCCTCGAGCGCGGTGACGTAGCTCTCGTCGATGCGAAGTTGCGGGTACTCCGGCGGCGTGGCCGGCAGCGGTGTGGCGAGGTCGGCACCGCAGTCGAAGAGCTCATTCTGAATCCGGCGCAGCAGCGCGGCCATGTCCGCGGGGAGCTGGCCGAGGGTGATGGCGGTGCCGATCGCGCAGTTGGCCTCGTCGGTGTCGGCGTAGGCGGCGAGGCGGCTGTCGGTCTTGGCGACCCGGCTGAAGTCGGTCAGCCCGGTGGTCCCGTCGTCGCCGGTTCGCGTGTAGATCGTGGAGAGCACTACCGGATTGTCCCGGCTGTCATCGGCCATGCCGACACGGTAACGCAATCACTCTAAGTAATCAGCGCGGAAATGTGATTAAGTCTGTGGCCTGGGGTATTACCACGGTCGTACACTAGGGATCATAAAAAAGTGACTCTGAGTAGTCACATTCGCGAATTCCGGGGTCCGGCGGTTCTCGGGGGCCCGCCGGACCCCGGTTTCCGCTATAAGGTACCCCTGTGTTCGACTACGTGATCGTTGGCGGCGGGAGCGCGGGGTGCGTGCTCGCGGCCAGGCTGGCCGAGGACCCCGGTGCCAGGGTGCTGCTCCTCGAGGCGGGCCCGGACGCCCGTGGTGTTGATGAGGTCCAGGTCCCGGCCGCCTTCAGCAGGCTCTTCCGTAGCAAGTACGACTGGAACTACGTAACCCTCCCGCAGGAGCGGGCCGACGGCCGCCCGGTCTACTGGCCGCGGGGCAAGGCACTCGGCGGATCCTCGTCGATCAACGCGATGATCTACATCCGCGGCAACCGGGCCGACTATGACGTCTGGCGCGATGACTACGGCTGCACCGGGTGGGGGTACCGGGAGCTGTTCCCGTACTTCCTGCGGGCCGAGGACAACTCCCGGGCCGACAGTCCCTATCACGGCAAGGGCGGGCCGCTCTCCGTCCAGGACCTGCGGCACAAGTCCGAGCACACCGGGCTGTTCATCCAGGCGGCCATCCGGCGGGGCGCGGTCGCCAACGAGGACTTTAACGGGGCGCAGCAGGACGGCGTCGGCTACTACCAGGTCACCCAGGCCGGCGGCCGACGCTGCAGCGCGGCCGACGGTTACCTGGCCGTCAAGCCGGAGAACCTCACGATCGTCACCGATGCCCTGGTCACCGGGGTGCTCATCGAGGGCGGCCGGGCGGCCGGGGTCACCTACCGGCGTAACGGCCAGGACGAGACCGCCCGGGCCGAGGCCGAGGTGATTCTCGCGGCGGGTGCCATCGGCTCACCCCAGCTGCTCATGCTCTCCGGCATCGGCCCGGCCGATCAGCTGCGGCAGCAGGGCATCTACGTGATCACGGACATGCCCGCGGTCGGCGCGAACCTGATCGACCACCCGTCGGTCCCGGTGGTCTGGTCCACTCCGTCGCTCAAGGGCCTGTGGGAGTCGTCAGGCAACACCGGGTTCGCCCGCTGGCGGCTGACGCATAAGGGCCCGCTGACTTCCAACCTGGCCGAGGCAGGCGGGTTCGCCCGCAGCGACCCGAGGCTGTCCGCGCCCGACCTGCAGTGGCACGTGCTTCCGGTCGGGTTCCGTGAGCAGGGCCTGGCCGACCCGGCCAGGCGGGCGATGACCGTGCTGGTGACGCTGGCCGACGTGGCCAGCCGGGGCCGCCTCAGCCTCGCCTCCGGCGACCCAAGGCACCGCCCGCTGATCGATCCCGGCTACCTGTCCGACGTCCGCGACCTGTCGGCTCTCGCGATCGGGGTGCGGATGGCGCGCGACTACGGTACGGCCGCGCCGCTGTCGAAGATCTGCGCCGAGGAACTGGCCCCGGGCGATGGGGCGCACACCGACCATGAGCTGCGCGACTACATCCGCGCCAACATCGTGACGACCTACCATCCGGCCGGCACCTGCGCGATGGGCGGCGACGTGGGCCGCTCGGCCAGCGGCTACGACAGCGTCGTCGACTCGCAGCTCAGGGTCCGGGGGGTGAACGGCCTGCGGGTGGTGGACGCCTCGGTAATGCCGACGCTGCCGCGCGGCAACACCAACGCCCCGACGATCGCGATCGCCGAGCGCGCGGCCGACCTGATCGCCGGCCGCGCCCCGCTAGCCCCGCAAGAGCCCGCGGCGCTGGCCGCCGCGGTTTAGCCGTCGGTAATCGATCAGCGACGGCGCTTGGGCTGGTAGAGGCGGCCGTGCAGAATCGTTACGAGCTTGACGATGCGGTCCATGTCGCGGGCGTCACGGGTGAACGTCATCGTGCGGACCAGCGGCTTCATCCGCTGCCTGGTGATCGACTTGGCCCGGGAGAACTCGCGCAGGCCGTCCGCCCCGTGAATGCGGCCGAAGCCCGACTCGCCTGAACCGCCGAACGGCAGCGCGGGGACCGCGGCGAACGCGACCACCGAGTTCACCGAGGTCATCCCGGCCCGCAGCGCCCGCGCGGCCCGCATCCCCGCTCCGCGCCGCTTGGTGAACACGGCCGACCCGAGCGCGTAGGGCGAGGCATTGGCCAGCCGCACCCCGTCGGCCAGCGACGGCACCGGGGTGACGGTCACGACCGGGCCGAAGGTCTCCTCGCGCACGGCCGCGCTCTCCTCGGGCACGTCCACAAGCACGACCGGGTCGACATAGGGGGAACGCACCGAGTCGAGGCCGCCGTAGGCCGGGCGCCCGCCGCTCGCCAGCGCGTCGGCCAGGTGCCGTTCCACCACGTCCACCTGCCCGGGGAGGGTCATCGGCCCGTACCCGGCCGCCCCATCGTCCCCCGGCCGGAGCCGCGAGACCCGCTCGTTCAGCTTCGCCAGGAACGAGGGGTAGACGCTGTCCACGACGTACACCCGCTCGACGCCCACGCAAGTCTGCCCGGCGTTGGACATCGCGCCCCAGGCGGCGGCGTCCGCCGCCGCGTCGAGGTCGGCATCCGCCGCCACCAGCAGCGCATCCTTACCGCCGCACTCCGCCAGCACGGGGGTGAGCGTCTCGGCCGCCGCCGCGAGCACCTTTCTGGCGGTGGCGGCGGAGCCGGTGAACGCGAGCTTGTTCACCCCCGACCGGGCCAGCTCGGCCCCGGTCGCGCCGAGCCCGGTGACGAGCTGAACCACCGGCTCGGTCTCCCCGAACACCTCGGAAAGCACCTCGGTGAACGACTGGACCAGCCACTGCCCCACGCCGGTGGTCAGCTCGCTCGGCTTGAACACCACCGCGTTCCCGGCCGCCAGGGAGTACGCGATCGACCCCATGGGGGTGAACACCGGGTAGTTCCACGGCCCGATCACGCCGACCACGCCCACCGGGTGGTACTCGACGGACGCCGCCTGGTTCATCATCGCGATCCCGGAAGCCACCCGCCGCGGGCGCAGCACCGAGGAAGCGTGCTTAGCCGCCCAGTCCAGGTGCAGGATCGTGTTGACGATCTCCAGCGTCGCGTCGTCAAGCGGCTTGCCGGTCTCGTCGTGCACCAGCTGGGCGAGCCGCCCCATGTACCGGGTGAGATGCGACTTCCAGGCCAGCAGCCGGAGCCGCCGCTGCGCGAAGGAGAGCCCGCCCCACCATTCGGCGGCGCCCCGCGCCCGCCGCACCGCGGCCGCGACCTCGCGCTCGCCGTCGATGCCGTACGTGGCCAGCACTTCTCCGGTCGCGGGATTGACCGACTCGAACGTCTCCCGCATACTGCCCCACGCCGGCACCGTGGGTGAAACCGCATGACCAACCATTTATTTAGTAAACCACCGGTAGCGTGGCAGCTGTGCCTGACCGCCCGTACACGCTGCTGAGCTGCGCCGTTTCGATCGACGGCTATCTGGACGACGCGTCGCCCGACCGCCTGATCCTGTCCGGGGCCGCCGACCTCGACGAGGTCGACGCGCTGCGGGCGGCGGCTGACGCGATCCTGGTCGGGGCCGGCACGATCCGCGCCGACAATCCCCGGCTGCTGGTCCGCGACCCCGTCCGGATAGCCGCCCGCGAGGCGGCCGGGAAACCCGCGCACCCGCTCCGCGTCACCCTGACCGCGACCGGCGGCCTGGACCCGGCCGCCCGCTTCTTCACCGGCCCCGGCACCCCCTTGGTTTTCTGCGCCTCGGCGGCCGTCCCGGCCGCCGAGAAAACACTCAAAGACAGGGCGGTCGTCATCGACGCGGGCCCTGAGCTCTCCCTCGCCGCCGTGCTCCAAGACCTTCATGATGAACGGTCGGTGGCGACCCTCCTCATCGAAGGCGGAGCCCGCATCCTGCGCGACGTCCTGGTGGGCGATCTCGCCGACGAGCTCCGGCTGGCGATCGCACCGTTCTTCGTGGGCGACCCGTCCGCCCCCCGATTCGCGCTCCCCGCGCCCTACCCCCACACCGCCGCCAACCCCATGACCCTGCTGTCCGTCCGCCAGGCAGGAGAAGTGGCCGTCCACCACTACCGCCTGACCGCCGGGGCAGGTCACATCGTGCCCGCCGAATGACTCGTCCGCCGATTAGTTTCCCTCGCGGCGGACGTTTCATCTGGTGTCAGCAACAACACAGCGGAGAGGAAGCTGCCATGACGACGATTACCGTGTTCCTGTGGTTCGACGGGAACGGCCTGGAGGCGGCCGAGCACTACGTCTCGGTGATCCCGGACTCACGCATCACCAACGTCAGCTATTACGGTCCTGACCAGCCGGGCAAGGAGGGCGCGGTGATGACCGTCGCCTTCGAGCTGGCCGGCCGGCCCTATACCGCGCTCAACGGCGGTCCCGCGTTCAAGTTCACCGAGGCGATCTCGCTGCAGGTCTCCGCCGCCGATCAGGGCGAGGTCGACCGGTACACGGAACAGCTCACCGCTGACGGCGGCGAGGTCGGGCCGTGCGGCTGGGTCAAGGACCGCTTCGGGCTGTCCTGGCAGGTTGTCCCGGACGAGCTCATGGAGCTCATCGGCGACCCGAACCCGCTGCGCGCCAACGCCGCCGTGCAGGCCATGCTCGGCATGTCCAAGATAGACATCCAGGCGCTGCGCGACGCCGCCGACGCCGCTGCGCTCCCCGCCTGACGAGGCCGCGCTGACATGGATGCGCTGGACGAGGCCCGGTTCGCTGAGCTCAGCGAGCGCCACCGCCGCGAGCTGCAGGTGCACAGCTACCGCATGCTGGGCAACCTGGACCAGGCAGAAGACGCGGTGCAGGAGGCGCTGCTGCGGGCGTGGAAGGGCCGGGCCTCGTTCGACGGCGGTCCGGCCGCACGGGCCTGGCTGTACCGCATCGTCACCACGACGTGCTTCGACATACTCCGCGCGGCGCACCGGCGGATGGAGCAGGTCGAGTCGATCGCCGATGTGCCCTGGCTCCAGCCGTGTCCTGACGCGCTGCTTGACGAGGCCGGGGAGCCAGAAGGGGCGGCGATCCGCCGCGAGACAGTAGAACTCGCGTACCTGGCCGTGATCCAGCTGCTGCCGGCGCGGCAGCGGGCGGTGCTGCTGCTGCGGGACGTCCAGGGCTACCAGGCCGCGGAGACCGCCGCCATCCTCGACATGTCGGTAGCCGCGGTGACGAGCGCGCTGCAGCGGGCGCGGGCCACGATCGCCGAGCGGGTGGCGGCCAGGGACGCGGACTGGTCGCCAAGTGAGATCACCGAGGCCGACCGGGCGCTGCTGGCGGCGTTCATCGATACACACGAACGTCAGGACCCGGTCGGGGCCCTGGCGGTGCTCCGCGAGGACATCCGAGTCGCCATGCCGCCCAACCCCGGCCTGTTCACCGGCAAGGACATGATCGCCGGGCTGATGGCCCATGCCTACGACCGCTCGGTCTTCGGCGACTGGAAGCTGCTGCCGACCTCGGCCAACCGCATGCCGGCGGCGGCCTCGTACCTGCGCCGCGAGGGCAGCGACGTCTTCATCCCGTTCAAGCTGGACGTGCTGCGCATCGGCGGCGGCCTGATCGCCGAGATCACCACCTTCGACGCGTCCCAGTTCGACCGCTTCGGCCTCCCGCCGACGCTGCCGCCGACGTAGCTGGCGGCCTCACCTAGGCCACTGGAGGCCCCACCTAGGCCACTGGAGGCCCCACCTAGGCCACTGGAGGCCCCACCTAGGCCACTGGAGGCCCCACCTAGGCCACTGGAGGCCCCACCTAAGCCACTGGAGGCCTCACCTAGGCCACTGGAGGCCCCACCTAGGCCACCGGTGAGGCCGCCACCTCAGCCCACTGGTGAGGCCCCCACGTCAGCCCACTGGTGAGGCCGCCACCTCACTCGTGAGGCCGCCACCTCACTCGTGACGCCCCCACCTCAGCCCACTGGCAAGGCCCCCACTTCAGGGCATTTGTCGGATATTTCATGACATTATTCGCTCGAAAAGATCATGGAAAAATACCCATTGTCCATAGTGATGATCTTTGATGTTCGCTATACTGTTCGTATCAGCAGGTTGCGAGCGGTCATCACCCGGAAGGAGGGCCGGCAGTGGAGGAGCGGGAGTTCCCCGACGGGGACCACGGCGCGAACGACGGCGCGAACGACGGCGCGAAGTGGAGGAGCGGGAGTTCCCCGACGGGGACCACGGCGCGAACGACGGCGCGAACGACGGCGCGAACGACGGCGCGAATGACGACGCGAATGACGACGGTGACTCCGGCCCTGGCTTCCCCGGTGACGGTGACTCCGGCCCGGACTTCCCCGGTGATGACGGTGGCTACGTTCCCGAGGAGTGGGAGCTCGAGGGCCCTGCGGTCTCGATCAGCCTCGGTGACGCCGCCGACGTGGACCCGGCGCTGCTGGCCGCGATTACCGGCCCGGACGGCCTGGGCGGGAACGCGCTGTGCGCGGCGTACGAACAGGATGCCGCGGCCGACGTGCTGCGTCCCGGCCCGGTCCTCGCCGCCCTCACCGAGCAGGCGGCCAATGACCTTGGCCGGCTGACCGATGACCAGCTCATGGGCGCGCTGTCGGCCGCCCGCCGCCTGGAGAACCGGGCCGCGTACCTGCAGACGGTCGCGATCGCGGAGTTCGCCCGCCGCCGGGCGGCGCAGGCCGAGGAGTCCGCGGCCCGCAAGCTCCGCCACGGCCGGAGATCGGGGGACTTCCCCGATGCCGAGCTGTCAATGGAGCTGCTGACCAGCCAGGTCGAGGCGGGCAGCCGGCTCGATGCCGCCATCTGTCTGACCAGCAGGCTCCCGCAGACCCTCGCGGGCCTGGCCGCCGGCAGCATTGACTACACCCGCGCCGCCATCATCGTGTTTTACACCGGCAGCCTCGGCGACGCCGATGCCGCCCGCGCCGACGAGATCCTCGCCGCGGCGGCTCCCGGCCTGCGCGCGGACCAACTGGCCCGCAAGGCCGCCGCCCTCGAAATGAAGCTCGATCCCCAGGCCGCCAAGGACCGCAAGGAACGCGCCGCCAAGCACGACCGGCGCGTAGAGGTCCGCCGCGAGGCCTCAGGCAACGCCTCCCTCTCCGGCCGCGAGCTGTCCACCGCCGACGTCATGGCCTCCAAGTCCTACCTCGACACGATCGCCGCCCGCCTCCGCGCCGCAGGCCACGGCGGCACCCTCGACCACCTTCGCGCCCTCGCCCTCACCGAGCTCACCCAGGGCCGCGACCCCCTCAGCCTCCGCACCCAAACCACCACCGGACCGGCCGCTGACACTGCGCCAGCCGCCGATACCGATGCGGACCCCGATACCGATGCGGACCCCGATACCGATGCGGACCCCGATACCGATGCGGACCCCGATACCGGTCGCGCCCCCCATGCCGATCGAGACCCCGACATCCGCGACCCCGGGATCCCTGGCTCGGGGATTCCTGGCTCCAAAGTCACCGGCTCCGCGGCTGCGACCCGCGCGACCGCACCGTTCCCGGCGACGATCAACCTGGTGGTCCCGGCGGGAACGCTTCTAGGCTGGTCCACCACCCCGGCATGGGCGGGCGGCTGGGGCCTTCTGGACCCAGACGACACCCGGGATATCGTCCGGGCCGCCTCACAGCACCCAAGAACCCGCTGGTGCTTCACGTTCACCGGACCCGACGGCACCGCGGTGGCCCACGCCTGCGCCCAAGGCCAGCACCCCTGGGCACCGCGAAAAGACCACTCGAATCATCCGAGTCACCCGCATCACCCGCATCACCCGCATCACGCGGATAACGCGGATAACGCGGATAACGCGGATAACGCGGATAACGCGGATAACGCGGATAACGCGGATAACGCGGATAACGCGGATCCGCCAAGACCGCCGGGTGACGGTCCCAACGACCCGCAGGCAGCACAGCTCGCCGAGCTCCTGCGCGCCCTCAACGCCATCCCTCGACCCATCGCCAGAGGCAGCTGCGACCACCGGCATGCCGAGGACGGCTACACCCCAAGCCGCAAGCTGAAGCACCTGGTCCGCGCCCGCACTGCCACGTGCTCCGCCCCCGGCTGCGGCGCCGAGGCCGTCCACTGCGACCTCGACCACACCGTCCCTTACCCCGAGGGCGCAACCTGCGAGTGCAATCTGCATCCCGCCTGCCGTCGCCACCATCGTTGTAAGCAGGCCCCCGGCTGGAGCGTCGAGGAGACGGAACCTGGCGTCATGCGCTGGACCACCCCGGCCAGCCGCACCCACACCAGCACCCCCACTGCCTACGATCTCTAGCCTCCTGCTTACGATCTCCAGCCTCCTGCTTACGACCTCCAGCCCCCTGCATCCGACCTTCCGGTTCTGGCGGGGTCTGGGGGACCTGGTTGTGGTTCTAGATCGTTGATCGATATTTCCTGGCTGGTGGGAGGGCCTTGCGGCGACACGCTTTAGGGGTGCGTGACCTGCCGCTTCTTGATGAAGACTTGTCCGGGTGCCTGCTCAGGCGTGGCCGTTCTCGCTGAGCACGGTCCGCAGCGCTTGCCGGAGTCCGGCCGCTCCAGCGTCGCCTAGCGTCGCCGTGAAGTCCCGCTCGGTCTCGGAGTACCGGCTCTCTGCCTGCCGGAATACCGCCCAGCCGTGGTCAGTGAGCGCGATGATGTTGCGCCGCCGGTCTTGTTCTGAGGGCCTGCGCGCGACGATTCCCTGGCGTTCGAGCGCGTCGAGGAGCGCGACCATCGAGGTGCGGTCGACGCCCAGCACGGCCGCGGCTTCCTGCT
>JBEKEK010000247.1:0-10602 GCA_050013875.1 Trebonia sp.
CATGGACACCCGCAGCTTGGCGTCCAGGTTGGACAGCGGCTCGTCCATCAAGAAGGCCTGCGGCTCGCGGACGATGGCACGGCCCATCGCCACCCGCTGCCGCTGACCGCCGGACAGCGCGGACGGCTTGCGCTTGAGGTACTGCTCCAGGCCCAGCATCTGGGCGGCCTCGTCGACCCGGCGCTTGATCTCTTCCTTGGGCGTCTTGCGCAGCTGGAGGCCGAACGCGAGGTTCTGCTCGACCGTCATATGCGGGTACAGCGCGTAGTTCTGGAACACCATCGCGATGTCCCGGTCCTTGGGCGGCAGGTCGTTGACCACACGGTCACCGATCTGGATCTTGCCCGCGGTGATCTCCTCGAGCCCGGCGATGGATCGCAACGCGGTCGACTTGCCGCAGCCAGAGGGACCGACAAACACCATGAACTCGCCGTCTTTGACGTCAAGGCTCAAGTCGTCGATAGCCCTGACGTCACCTGAATAGGTCTTCTCTACGTGGTCGAGGATGATCTGTGCCATAGCGGCAGCGTAACCTTCCCGTGATCTGACGGTAAGCACGCGAACGGTTATGTTACATTAGCGTAGACGTCGTTATTGTTTCGTTATACAGACATGTTTGTCGCCGTACGCAATCGATGGCGCTAACGTGACCACGTGGAAGAGATAGATCGCAAGATCGTGTCGCTGCTGACCCGCAACGGACGTATGAGCTTTACCGAGCTAGCCAGGCAGGCAGGCCTGTCGGTGTCGGCGGTCCACCAGCGTGTGCGCAGGCTCGAGCAGGATGGCGTGATCAAGGGCTATGTCGCGGTGTTCGACCCGGATGACGTCGGCCTGCCGCTGACGGCCTTCGTATCGATCAAGCCGTTTGACGCCGCCGCCCCCGATGACCTGCCCCAACGGCTGGAGCACCTGCTCGCGATCGAGGCCTGTTACAGCGTGGCAGGAGATGAGAACTACATTCTCAAGGTCCGGGTGCCTTCTCCCGCGGTGCTCGAGGATCTGCTGCAGCAGATCCGGGCCAGTGGCGGCGTCTCGACCCGCACCACCGTCGTGCTCAGCACCCCGTACGAGAACCGCCCGCCCGACCTATGACTCGTAGCGGCCTGTGGCGCCCGCCGTGGCCGGAGAGCGCGCCCTTTGTCAGTCTCCCTTATCCCTTCAGTCTCACCAGCTCCTACAGCCCCACCCCGCCGCGGGCAGGAACGCATGGTAGTGGCACCCTGCACAATAGCGAGGCTGTAACGCGACTGTTTCGCGTGAGGCGTGGTGTCCGGTTTGGGTGGTTCTGGGGTGCTGGCGTGTGCCGGTGATACCCGCCTGGGCAGCGCTCTGGGAGGCGGGTATGGCCTGGGAACCGTGCCAGCAGGGCCTGGAGGCCGTGCCGGCGGGCCTGGCGGCCTGCTGCGGCTTCAGGGGGCATGCCGGAGTGCCGTCCCGGCGGGGCGGGGACGGCTGGCGGGTTGCGGTGTGTGCCTGGTCAGGCTAGGGCGGCGGCGGGGTGCCGGCGCCGGTATTCGAAGGGCTTGGCGAGGTTGTGGACGGCGCCGAGGAGCTTGACCTCGGCGTCGTGGCCGCGGTAGCTGACGTAGCGGCCGAACCGGGCGAACAGCTGGGCGAAGGCGGGCTCGACGAGGCCGGCGCGGCGTTTGTACAGCTTCTTGCCGGCCGGGGTGGCCAGCCGGGCGGCCATTTTCTCCCAGCCGGCCGGGAGCGGCCGGCCGCCGGCGCCGCGGCCGGTCTGGGTGGCTTCGCCGGTGGTCGCGACGAGCAGCATCAGGTGTTCCAGGGCCTGGAAGTTCGCGGTGGAGGCATAGCCGTTATCGGCCAGCCAGGCGCGGATCTGCTCGCGGACCCCGGCTAGCTCGCAGTTGGCGGCGGCGGCTTCGATCATGGTGGTCAGGGCGCCGTAGTCGGCGGGGTTGTCGTGCAGTTCGATGGCGAGCAGGACCTGGCGCCGGGCGGTGGCCAGTTCCAGGTTCCAGCCCTGCAGGTAGCCGCCGCCGTTCTTGGCGGGCAGCAGCCGGGAGTCCGGGTCGGTGCCGGACACCTTGGCCGGGCCGGCCGCGGCGGCGCGGGCCTCGGCGGCGGCGAGCCGGCCCTGGGCGGTGGCCAGGTTCTTGCGGATCCGGACGTTCTCGGCGGCCGGGACGGGTTTCATGCCGGCCCAGGGCTTCCCGGCGGCCACCGCGGCGTGGGTGCCACAACCATGCGTTCCCGATGCGGTCAGGGTCTGACCCTGAGGCCGTCGAGCATGATGGATAGCAGTATGTCGGTCCGGTCCGGCGCTCGCTCCGTGCTCACCGCCACCCCGTGTACCAGCCGCATCACGTCCGTCGCGCTGACGTCCGAACGGATGGCGCCGGCCTGCTGCCCGCTCATCAGCAGCCGCTCGGTGGTTTCGCGCATCGCTACCCAGCACGACGAGATGAGCTCAGATTCAGCCCCGACCGCCTCGATCAGTGCCCGCGAGAGCCCGCGCTTGGTCACCAGGTAGCCGTTCAGCGAGCGCATCCAGGCCACGAAGGCCTGTTCGGGCGTGGCCGTGTCCAGCAGCGCGTCGCCCTCCCCGCACACGGTGCCGACCTGGCTGCGGAAGACGGCCGCCTGCAGGTCGAGCCGGGTGGGGAAGTGCCGGTAGAGGGTGCCGATGCCGACTCCGGCGCGCCGGGCGATGTCTTCGAGCGGCGCGTCGGCACCCTTTTCCGCGAACGCCTGTGTGGCGGCGGTGATCAGCCGGACATGGTTCTGCCGTGCGTCCGCACGCTGCTGGTCCGCGGGCCGCTGTGGTACCTGGTCAGGTGTCCTGGTCATCGCTTTCGAGACTAATACGGGTTCTGAGCATTAACGGGTTGCGAAGCGGAGGCTGCCTCCGTAGGGTAACCGGAGTAGACCTCCGTTTTACTCCTGATCGTACCGCCCGGCCAGCGGCCTGTCAGCGGGCCGGAGATCCTACCGGTCAGCCACAGCCATGTTCCATCGCGCTGTTCGCGGTATCGCGGCTGGCGCCGAGGCTGATGCTGCGGGTGGGGACGAAGCCGCTGATGATCTCCGGGATGCTGCCCGCCATCGCCTCGATGGCCTGGCTGTGGCGCGTAACGCCCGCCACCGGCTACTGGTCAGGCATCTTCGGCCCGATGCTGCTGATCGGCCTCGGGATGGGGCTGGTGTTCGTGCCGTTGACGACCACATCGCTGACAGGCGTCCCGGCTGCGGACTCCGGGGCCGCCTCGGGCCTGGTGAACATGCTGCAGCTGGTCGGCGGCGCCGTCGGCCTCGGCGTTCTGGTTACGGTGTACGGCACCGCGAGCAGGCACGCGGCCAGTCATCCGCTCGCCGGGCTTAGCCCGCTGGCTGTCTCGCAGCATGTCCTCACGCACGGGATAGCGGCCGCGTTCGGCTTCGCCGCGATCCTCAACGTGTGCAGCCTGCTGGTGATCGTCACGCTTATCAGGACACCGAGGTCCGCGCCTGCTTCGGTTTCCGTTCAGAGAACACAGGAGGAGGCGTCCACCTCCGGACCTGGATAAGGCGACGGTGAAGACCCGGTCCGGCGCAAGGCCGGGGACCGTGGTGCCGCCGGGAACGATCGCGGCCGTGCCCCGGTAGACCCGCATCGCGGCGGTAACCAGCGGGACCGGCGCCGCCACGATCGTGGCACCGGTCAGCAAGGTGAGGTCGAGCAGGGAGGTGTACGCGGGCCCGTCGCCGCAGGGCGGTCCCGCGACCACCACGTCCAGGTGGCTCAGCCCGGCCCGGCCGTGCAGCGAGGTCAGCTGACCCGCGGCGCCTTCCGGCGCGCCCGGCTCCGCACCGCCCGGCTCCGCACCGCCCGGCCCCGCACCGCCCGGCCCCGCACCGCCCGTATCGGCCCCGCCCGTATCTGTCCCGTGTGTATCTGCCCCGTGCTTAGCCACGTCGAGCAGCGAACGGAACGGAGTCGTTCCGGCGGCCTCGCCGAACGCGAATACCTGCCGCACCCGGGACCGGTCCGCGGCCTCGGCCGCGAGCCCGGCCAGCGGGGCTGAGGTGATGAGCAGCCGCGCGCCGTCGGCGTTGAGCTGGGCGGCCACGTCCGCCACGCTCGCGTCGGGCCGCAGAGGCAGGGCGGTGGCCCCGGCCGCGCGGATCGCGTTCACCGCTACCGCGAAACTGGCCGCGTCCTGAACGAAGACGCCGACTGTATCCCCGGCGGCAAGTCCGCGGCGGCTGAGTCCGTGTGCGGCCGCGCGGATGGTCCAGCCGAACCGCGGCCATGCGGTCACGGTGCCATCCACCGCGTCGATGACGGCGGCCTTATGGCCAGACTGGTCGGCCAGCGCCAGAATGCGTTCGGTAATCGCGCAGTGCGACCTGCCCGCGCTCAGGATGAGCGGGTCCGCCTCGATGGGTGTCCCCACGCCGCCGCCGCGTTCCACCAGAACCTCCCAGGCCGGAGTGCGATAACAGGCGGGTCCTGGCGTGGTGCCGGGACCCGCCCGGCCGCTGCCGTCGGCTCCGGCCGGTGCCCACCCCCCCTTGGGTACCAGCCGGGCGGGTCTAGCCACCCGCCGCCGTGCGTTAGCGACAGTTGAACGCTATGCCGGGGAGACAAGGGAGCACATGAGCAGAACTATGTATTCCGGTGTGCATGTTGACCGGCTCACGATCTGCGGGCACGTGCACATCCGCGCGATGACGTTCAGTCCCGCGGCTCGTGGCGGGTGGCCCATGAGGCAACCTGTGTACGTGAGGTGAAGCCGAGCTTGGCGAGGATGTTCGCCACGTGACGGGCCGCGGTCGCCGGGCTGATCACCAGTTCGTCGGCGATTTCCCTGTTCGACAGGCCCTGGGTGATCAGGAGCACGATCTCGTGCTCACGCGGGGTGAGCGGCGAGGGTGCCCGGCGGGCGGCGCCCTCGTCGTGACGCGGTCCATCCGCGGTGTCCGGCCGTGCCTGAGGGGCGCATCCCGTCGCCCCCGGTGCCTCGGCGCCCCTGGAGGCTGGCATGGACAGTGGCGGCTGCGACCCGAGCGCGTACCGGGTGGCGTCTTCCACCGTCATCTCGCGCCCTTCGGCGAACAGGCTGGCGGCCGTCGCTGCGTTGAGGCGTTCCCGGGTAAATTCAAGTACCTGTTCGGTTTTCGGTCCTACGCCAGTAAGGAGACCGAGAGAATCACGCAGCTGGCAGGCTGCGCCCGCCAGCTGCGCCGCGCGAGCGGGCTGCTGCCTGGCCACCGCCAGAGCCGCGAACGCTTCAAGTCCGCGGGCGACGCCGAGACGCTGCCCGCACATCTGGTTCAGCCGCAAGCTTCCGGCCAGGCTCTCGTGGGCCAGGTCAAGCTGGCCGCCGGCGATCGCGATCCACCCGATCCCAGCCTGGCAGCGGGCGATCTCGGGCCAGGCGTCGAGCTCACGGAAGATCTCCATCGCGTCCTCGAAGTACCGCATCGCCGTCTTGTCGTCGCCTCGCGCTCGCGCGAGCGTCCCCATGCCGTACTCCACCGTGGCGACACCCCAGTGGTTGTTGTCGCTCAGCACCTCAAGCGCCGCCTCGTAGGCCCGCTGAGCCGACTTCAGCTTGCCCTGCCGGACCGCGATGGCGGCCCTGAGCGCGAGCGTGATCCCGGTTTCCCAGTCGTTGCCCGACATCTCGGCGGCGGTGATGGCCTCATCGGCGTAGGCGGCGGCGTCGCCGAGCCGCCCGGCCCGCGCCGCGGCCTGGCCAAGCACCCGCAGCGCAGCCGGGACCGTGAAGTCGTCGTCGTGGGCCCGGCTCAGCGCCAGGCTGTCCTGGGCACTGCGCACCAGCGTGTCGTGGTCCTGCAGGTCGAAGGCGATCTCCGCGCGGCAGGCAAGCGCGCGTCCGCGCACCCGCGGGGACACCTCGCCGTGGTCCTGCGCGAGGAACCGGTCGAACCAGATGGCCGCCTCACGTGCGTCGCCGTGCGGCACCCACATGTTGCGCAGGCCGGTGCACAGTCGCAGTCCCTCCTCTGCGTGAGCGTGGGCCAGGCAAGTGGCAAGGGCGATGCGGAAGTTACCGTACTCGGCGATACCGCGGCGGAATGTGGCCCGGCGCACCGGCCAGGGGGGTGCGCCGCGGTTGAACATCCCGCGGGCTGTGTCTTCCACCAACTCCAGGATGCAGTCACGGTGCCGCAGCGACAGGTGAGACTGTTCGCCCGCGGCGGCGAGCCGCTCGGCAGCGTACTCCCGGATCGTGTCGAGCAGCCGGTACCTGGCGTCGCCGGCCGCTTCGCCGTCCAGGACGACCAGCGACTTATCGATGAGGGAGATGAGCAGGCCGAGTACCGCGTCGGCGGGGATGCCCTCGGCTGAGGACACCTTGTCGGAGCACACCTGCTCGGCCATGTCCAGGTTCCAGCCGGAAAACACCGCCAGCCGGCGCAGCAGTATCTGCTCCGGCTCGTCGAGCAGCTCGTAGCTCCAGTCCACGGTGGCCCGCAGCGTCTGCTGGCGCAGCGGCGCGGTCCGATCCCCCGAGTCGAGCAGCCGGAATCGGCCTCGCAGCCGGTCGGCGATCTGCTCGACCGACAGGGCCCGCACCCGGGCCGCGGCCAGCTCGATGCCGAGCGGTATGCCGTCGAGTGCGCGGCACAGCCTGACCACCGACGCCGCGTTGTCCTCGGTCAGGACGAAGCCGGGGCGGGCACCCGCGGCCCGGGCCGCGAACAGCCGGACCGCTTCGTGGCTGCCGAGATCCGTGCCGTCCGCCCTTTCCGGCGGCAGGTCAAGGGGCGGCACCCGCCAGACGGTCTCGCCCCGTACCCGCAGCGGCTCGCGGCTGGTGGCGATGATCCGCAGCCAGGGACACCGGGCCAGCAGGAGCTGGACGAGGGTGGCGCAGTCGCCGACCTGATGCTCGCAGGTATCGAGGATGAGAAGCATGTGCCGCGAGCGCAGCGCCTCGGCCAGCGTCTGCGAGAGCGGAACGCCCGGCTCCTCGCGCACCCCGATCGTGGCCGCGACATGCTGGGCGGTCTGGCCGTGCCAGTCGGCCAGCTCGACCAGCCAGGCCTCATCGAGATCACCCCCAACAACCCAATCACCTCGAGCACCCCGAGCACCTGGAGCCCCGGAACCTTCAGACGCCGCAGTCTCCTCGCCCGTTCCAGCGCCGTCGGCGATCACGTTACGGGCGAGCCGTATCGCCAGGCGCGTTTTGCCGATGCCACCGGGACCGCTCAGGGTCAGGGCCCGCACATCGCCAAGCAGCCGGGCAAGTTCGGCGAGATCACGCTCACGGCCGATGAAGCTGTTCGGCTCCGCTGGCAGGTTGCCGCGCAGGAGAGCGGTGGCGGACTGCATTGGCCCTCTGGGGATCTGACGCTTGAAGGGGAGAACAACTGTCGGTGTCTCACCGTACCCGTTCGCTTGAAGCGTAGGTGCTCAGTTGCCGGGCTCGACGACGACCGAGACGGCCTCGGTGTACCTGACCCGGCCGAAATACATGACTTTCACCAGGGCCCAGCACTGTGACCCAGGACGTTCCGTCACCGGCACGCTGACGGTGAACCGCAACGTCACGCTCTCTTGCGGAGCGGCGCCGAAGCCCCGCGTCCATGGTCCGAACATCTGCCAGGTACCGAACGGCGACACGAGCTGAGCCTCGCCGTGCAGCTCAGACGCCAGCCTGTTGGTCACGCGCACCCGCAGCTCGCCGCGGGCGCCCGGGAGCAGGCGCAGCTCAGGTGTCAGCACCTCGAGCTCAACCTCGGCCGCGGCCGCGGCGTAGTCGAGCTGCAGCAGCTCCAGGCTCTCCTCGGGCGGCAGTTGCGGATCGGGCCAGCGGCGCTCCCCGACCGCAACCATGGCCGTGTCCTCGATGAGGTGGCCGAACTCATCCTGGATCCGCGCGGCCACGAAATAGCGCCCCGCCGCGGTCCCGGGCGCCGCTCGCACGGTCAGGTCCCAGGCCGCGTACCCGCCCGGCGCGAGCTCGTAGTCCAGTCTCGCCGCGTGCGGGTGCTCCGCCGCGGCGACGGTAACCCCGCTGGGCACGACCAGCTCTACCGTCCCTGACGCGGGCTCCGCCCCGCAGCCCACCGTCAACGTCAGCGTGGCGACGTCACCGGGATCGGCCAGGGCGACCCGGGTAGCGGAGAAGTGCACCGCGACCGGGAGGTTGCCGGCCGGCGCCGGGCCCTTGCCGTGCAGCCAGTAGCGGGCGTAAACCGGCTGGACCGGTTCGGTCGGCGAGAGCAGATGGCCACCCGAACCGGCGACCGAACCCGTCCGCACCACCAGGGTTACCGTGCCGAAGGCCGGAATGTCGACGGTGACGGCCCCCTCCTGCACTGGCAGGGGAGCGCCGTCCGACTCCTCGAGCAGGTCGGTAAGCCACGCCGCCGAGATCCCGGCCTGCGGACTCCCCGTGGCCGCGAGCCGCAGCCGGGCGGTGGTAGCTTTCCCCGCGGTTTCTCGCAGGCGTACGGTGACCGCATCGGGTCCCGGCGCTCGTGCGGCCACGAGCGCGCGGACTTTCCCGGCCGCGAGCGGGTTGCCGCGCGGCTTCACCGCGCTGACCATGACGCTGGCCGGCTCCACCGACACCACGCCGGCCCCGGCTGGGGCGGCCCCGGCTGGGGCGGTTCCGGCTGGGGCGGCGGTCCCGGCTGGGCCGGCGGCCCCGGACCTGGTCACCGCGGTGATCAGGTCGTGACTGTAATCCTCGGCGGCGATGTTGAAGCCTGCTGTCCGCCAGTCGCCCTGGCCCGAGGCCAGTGCGTACTCAAACGTGTGGCTCCAGTGCTGCCAGGCGAAACTGCTGCCGTCCGGCGCCTTCCGGGGATCCCCGTCGATCCATATCCCCGACGGCCAAGCGCTGCAGGACCGCATCAGCGACATGTGCAGCGTGCCGTCGGGAGTGACCACGCAGCTAGGCGTGCCCCGGTTCAGTACCGCCACCGCCCGGTCGGCCAGCGGCACCGGCACCGGCCGCTGGCTCCCACCAAGACCCGCGTCGCCACTGAGGTCGGCGTCGTCGGCGTCCACCAGGGCGTCGGCCAGGTCCTCGGCCAGGGCCGTGACCGCCGTCGCCAGCTCACCCGGCCCAGTGCCTGCGACGATCAGCACCGGCAGGTCGCCGGGCCCGCGCACGTCGGCGTCCGGCCCGAAGGCGTCTTCCCGGCTGCGCGCGGCCGGGACCCACTGCCGCGCGGTCCCCGCACCGGCGGCCAGCTTCGCCTCCAGGGCCTTGGCGTAGCCGGGTCCCGCGGCGGCCAGCACCTCGGCGGTGAACCCGTTCACGTCGGGGCCGCCGACCGTGATCCTGACGTCAGGCAGGTTGGAGTCCGCGTCGATCGCGCCGTACCTGGATTCACGCCCACCGCGGCCAGCGCGATGATCAGGTCCCTGATCGCGCGCCGAGGTCCGTCGTGGATATCGGGGCAGACCACCTCGGCGACCCCGATCGCCTGCGTCAGCCCGTTACGGTCCCCGGTGCGGACCCGCGCCACCGAACCGAGGCCGAACCATTGATGGGCCGGGCTGTCCAGGGTGAACCAGTGCTCGGCCGTGTCCACGTCCGCGATGCCGAACGACCGGCCGATCACCGCCGTCGCCGTCTGGTACAGCGGCAGCCCGCCGGGCACGTCGGCGGGGAACCGCACCCGGAGCAGCCGGTCGCGCCCGCGGTAGCCGTCCACGTGGGTACGGAACTCGACGCGTTCGGCGCCGTCCCACAGCAGTATCTCCTGGGTAACGTCGAGCCCCTCGAACATGAACGATGCCACCAGCCGGGAGCCCGCCGGGCACCGTTGCGCCGCTACCCGGGCCGGGACCGACGCCGACCCGGTCCCCGGCCCCTTGGGCGACAGGTGCCAGGGGCCCTCCCCGTGCCGGGGGTGCTGCGCGTACTCGTCCTGGATCACCAGCTCGTTACCGGGCCCGGCGAGCACGCTGGCGCCGGTGCGCTTGTCGGTGATGCTCACCGTCCCGCCCCGGGCCGGGTCCGCGGTGACCAGGTACGCGTCGTTTTCGATGGCGCAGGAGGTATCGGGGCCGGTGCTGGCTTGCCACCCGGAGGCCGATCCCCCCTGTTCGGCAGGCACCGCCTGATAGGTCACGGAGCCGAGGCCGGGCACGTCGCGGGCCGCGAACGTGAGCGTCACCTCCGCGAGCGACCCGTCGTCGCGCCGCCGGACCCCTTCGGCCAGGCCGGGCGCCGGCTGCCCGGCGGCGTCACGGATCTCCAGCCATGAGGTGCCGTCGTCCGGCACCTCGACCGTGACCCTGGCCATTCCGCTCCGCGCCCGGGCCACCGCGTTGACGACATGGATGCCGACGCCCGGCTGAGCCGTCGCGGCGGAGGCGGACAGGTAGGCTACGGCGTCGCGGCGCGCGGCGCAGCCGAGTTCCCACGCCTCCCGCCAGCCGCCGACCAGATCCAGGTACACCTGGTCGGATTCGACCCCGGTGATGGCGTCGTGGTGGGCGCCGTAGGCCAGCAGCCGCCACGCCTTGTCCAACTCGGCATGCGGGAACGGCGCGCCGTTCAGCCAGGCCATGGTGCCGAGCCGTTCGGCCTCGGTCACCGCGGTCTCGATGGCGCGCTGCGCCTGCTTGGTGTCGATGTAGGAGACGTCCTTGCCGGTGTA
>JBEKEK010000248.1:0-9284 GCA_050013875.1 Trebonia sp.
CCAGCGGCCCCGGCGCCGGCGGACACGGCACACGTCTGGTCATCACACACTCCCAGGCACATAATGCCGCTCCCACCTGGTCATACCGCCAGACCCAGCCAGAGTCAACAAACCACCGCTAGTCTCAAAGTCAGGGACGGGAGAGGTGAAGCATGGAGCCGGTCACGCTGATCTTGACGGCACTTGCCACTGGTGCGAGCGCGGGAGCCCTTGAGGCGCTGAAGGACGACGCGAAGGAGAAGGCCAAGGCCGCCTACGCGAGGCTGCACGGCCTGGTGCAGAGGCGGGTCTCCGGCCGACCCCATGGAGAACTGGCGCTCGTGGAGTACGACTCTGCCCCGCAAAAATGGGAGGGCCTTCTCACCGCCGAACTCACCGAGGCAGGCGCGGCCGACGACGCCGATCTCCTGGCAGCCGCCAAGGCACTCATGGAGATCATCGACCAGGCGGGCGCGAAGTCGGGCAAGTACAACGTGACGATCAAGGACTCCAGAGGCGTCCAGGTCGGCGACGGCAACGTTCAGGTCAACAAGTTCTAGATCTCGTCTTCGTGGAGCCAAGCACCGGCTGTGATGTTCCAACGGAGCGTCTTGCCGCGGACTTCTTCGACGGTCAGGTCGAGGTAGAGCAGTGGGCGTCTTCCCGGTCTGCGGCCTCTGCCTGGTCCTGACCTCCTCGGCCCTGGCGGCGTCCGGGCCTTCGCCTTGGGAGTCTGCGGGAGAACAAGAACTGCGGAACCTGGAGCCACTATCGCGGTAGCAGTGTCACCAGTCGCAGGCATACTCTGATAAGTCATCGGGCAAGAGCGAGGCCCGTGTCCTTCGCGCCCGTGGGAGAGGGAGACGTGAAAGACGAGGGGGAAGCTCCGGCGATCACCGTCACCGGCAGCAATGGTGTGCAGGTTGGAGCGGGCAGCACCCAGCACAACCACTGGGGACCGAAGCAACCGCTTGACCCGCTTGCCCTGAGCGCGCTCAATCCCCATATCGCGGTCGGCAGGTTGGTACGGGAATCCCATAACGAACTCGTAGACTTCTTCGTCAGGGATCAGCCGATGGTGGATCTGCCGGAAGCAGCGGAGGCAATTGCCCGCGAGGCTGCCAGGCTGAGATGGGCTGATCCCGGACCCCTGGAACTCTTCATGGAAGGATTTGCCCGTAAGTACAGCGAAGGGCACGTCTTTCGGTCACCTTCTCATGGGGTCGCGAAGGGGGAGACGCCGGCACATACGCCCACGGACGATGAAATCGTAACTGTCGCGCCCGGGATCTGGAATTACTACGACGAGTTGGGCGGGGAGCGATCCTGGCTGGGATTCCCGCTGAGCAATAGTCGATTGGCGTCAACGGGTCCGACCGAATCCAGTTCTTCGAGGAAGGCGCGGTGACCTTGAGAAATGGCAAGTGCGAGGTCTGGGTCCGCCCGAAGGGTGCAGAGTGAAAGACCAAGAGACGCCCCCGATTGAGGTCAACGGCGGCCAAGGCGTACAGGTCGGATCGGGCAACGTCCAGAACAACATGTGGCACATGAAACCTCCTCCGGATCTTGCTTCGCTGAGCGCCCTCAATCCCCACGTCGCCGTGGCTCGCCTTCAACGCCTGTCACACGAGGATCTGGTTGATCTTTTCGCCCGGGCATCGCCCGCCGACGCAACGGACATGCTTCTTGCCTTCTTGGAGACAGACGCCGCAACAGTGGTCGCGATCCTCGGAGACATCAGACGCCGCCAGTCATCGGAGTTGATCAAGTCAATCGTCACATCTTCCAACATGCTGGCGTCGTTGCCAGAAGCATCGGAGGTGATCGCCCACAAGGCAGTGGCCCTGAAATGGGCACACGATGGAGTACTGGAGCGTGTGAGTAAACAGGATGGCCCCGGATACGGCGGTTATTCCCGTGGATACAGGAATGGTCGTCTTTTCTGGCACGACGAGCACGGCGTTGGAGCGGTTAGTGGCGTAATCGAGACTTATCGCGCAAGTAACGACTGGCTAGGGTTTCCGGTTGGCGAGCAGGAGGCCGCGCCGTCCTCGCCATTCGGCACCGATGGCATACAACAGGCTTTCAGCGACGGGACAGTTTACACATCCGAGCGCGGAATTTTCTGCGTGAGAGGTGGATTTATCACCTGCCTTGAGGCAGAGGGTGGGACCGCGGGATGGCTCGGATTCCCTGTCGCTGAAATCCGGGGAAGCGTCGGTAACGGTTGGACTCAGCGCTTCGAGGGTGGCCTTATCTTCTTTTGTTTTATTGAGGGCGGCAGTGAGACATACGCAGCACGCACCAACATTATGAAGGCCCTAACTGATATGACCTTCTGGCCGATCTCGAAGGGGACCGTGACAGAGTCTTCTTTCGGCAGTTCGGGGATGTTCCAGCGATTCGAAGTCGGCGAAGGGTCTGATGAAAATGCTTACGAGACAGCAGTCTGCTGGCCTGAAAACCACGACAGCATAATGGTCGAACCGGAAGTCTGGAGTTATTACGAGCAGCTAGGCCGAGCAGGCTCTTGGCTGGGTTTCCCGACGAACCCAGTTCTGCATGACAAATCGGGTGCCCGGGTTCAGCGGTTTGAGGGAGGTGCGATTTACTGGCGGCCCGGAACCGGTCCTATCTCGGTTCGTGGTGACGTCCTAGAGATGATGCTTGATGATCCGACCTGCTACGGAAAGATCGGATATCCGGTGTCGGAAGAGAGGTCCATTGGCCCCGGAGAGTCCGATCGAATTCAGTTCTTCGATAACGGAAACGTAACTTTGCGGGCCGGAAAGCGTGAGGCCTGGTTGCGCTTGGAGCCTTCGAAGCCATCAAATCCGACACGCAAGGGCCTCCATCCTCTCCAGGGCCTTCATCCCTCCTCTAGTCAGGAGACAGCAGATAGGGATGGGAGGCCGTATCCCCGAGATGAGAGGCTCCCTCCTACCTGACCGGAAATGCGGGAATTTAGCGGGAGCGCGCCCGCGGGCACCTTGACCGGCCCGAACTGTGCCTGCGGAACCCGCAGGCACTGTGCCTGGCCGCTCCTGGATCACCGGGTCGGGGACCTCGGTGACCGCGACGTGCTCGTTTCCCTGGCATGTTAGTGCGCGCATGCGCTCACTCTCCCTCTGGCGGGTGCCCGAGTTCGTTGAACCGGGCCGCCGCGGCCCGGCCAAGCGAGGTCAAGGTGCCGAACACTAATGCGGGCAGGGTCGGGTGAAGCTTACGGCCGGGCACCGCCGCGCCGTCGCTTGTTCCCGGACAGAGCCGATTATGCGTAGTGGCTCAACCCGATCTCCTGGTGAGCACGCAAATGAAGCTTGTTTGGAGTGCGGGCAAAGCCGTTTGGAGTCTGTTAGCGCCGGCGGCGGTCCGCGGCTCCCGGCGTAGCGTTCCTAACCGCAACCTTCCCCTCGTCAGGGATCTGGAGTGGTTATGACCATGCTGCCGGGCAGCCGCCATGACTGACGTGCTTCTGATCGCCGTTCTGGTGGCGTTCTTCGCGTTCGCCATCGGGCTGGTCCGCGTGCTTGGCGCGATGATCGACCGTGACAGCGACCCCGACGCATTCGGCGAGGAACTGCCGGATGCCAGCGGCCCGGTCGACCAGGCGGGCTGGCGGCAATGACGACCTCGGCCCTCCCGGCGCTGCCGGACGAGCGGCACCCGCCCAAGGCCCGCAACCGCCCGGGGGCCGCACTGCTGCAGCCCGCGATCTTGCGCCGCGCCGTCCTGGCGGCGTTCGTCAAGCTTGACCCGCGGGTGATGGTCCGTATCCCGGTCATGTTCGTCGTCGAGATCGGCTCCGTGATCACGACGGTCGAGTTCTTCAGCAACCCCAGCCTGTTCGTCGGGCTGGTCACCCTCTGGCTGTGGGCGACGGTGCTGTTCGCCAACTTCGCCGAGGCGGTGGCCGAGGGCCGGGGCAAGGCGCAGGCCGACACGCTGCGCCGCAGCCGCCGGGAGACGGTCGCGCACCGGCTGACCGCGGACGGCGCGACCGAGACGGTCCCGTCGACCGAGCTCCGGGTCGGCGACCGCTGCGTCGTCGTCGCCAACCAGGTCATCCCCGGCGACGGGGACGTCATCGAGGGCATCGCCCTGGTCGACGAGTCGGCGATCACCGGCGAGTCCGCCCCGGTACTGCGCGAGTCGGGCGGCGACCGCTCCGCGGTGACCGGCGGCACCCTGGTGCTCTCGGACCGGATCGTCGTGCAGGTCACCGCCAACCCCGGCGAGTCCTTCCTCGACCGGATGATCTCCCTGGTCGAGGGGGCGAGCAGGCAGAAGACGCCGAACGAGATCGCGCTCGACATCCTGATCGCCGGCCTCACCGCGATCCTGCTGGTCGCCGTGGTCACGCTGCAGCCGATGGCGGTCTACGACAAGGACATCCAGTCCACCGCCGTGCTGGTCGCGCTGTTCGTCTGCCTGGCACCGACCACCATCGGCGGCCTGCTGTCGGCCATCGGCATCGCCGGGATGGACCGGATGGTGCAGCGGAACGTGCTGGCGATGTCCGGGCGGGCGGTGGAGGCGGCCGGCGACTGCTCGACGCTGCTGCTGGACAAGACCGGCACGATCACCTACGGGAACCGGATGGCGACCGAGTTCCTTCCGGTGGCCGGCGTCAGCGTGGACGGGCTGGCCGAGGCGGCGCTGCTGTCCAGCATGCCCGACGAGACGCCGGAGGGCCGCTCCATCGTCGACCTCGCGCAGCGCCAGTACCCCATCCTCCCGCCCGGCCTCGACGAGGGCGAGTTCATCGAGTTCTCGGCCCAGACCAGGATGAGCGGCATCGACTACTCCGGCCGGCGCATCCGCAAGGGCGCCGCGGCCGCGGTCCAGGCGTGGGTGACCGGCAACGGCGGCACGGTGCCAGCCGACCTCGAGCCCATCGTCGCCGCCATCGCCGGCAACGGCGGCACGCCGCTGGTCGTCGCCGACGACAGGCAGATCCTCGGCGTCATCTACCTGAAGGACACGGTCAAGGCGGGGATGACCGAGCGGTTCGCGCAACTGCGCGAGATGGGCATCCGCACCGTGATGATCACCGGGGACAACCCGCTCACCGCCCGGGCGATCGCCGCCGAGGCCGGCGTCGACGACTTCCTGGCCGAGGCCACCCCCGAGGACAAGCTGGCGCTGATCCGCCGTGAGCAGCGCGGCGGCCACATGGTCGCGATGACCGGGGACGGCACCAACGACGCGCCGGCGCTGGCCCAGGCCGACGTCGGCCTGGCGATGAACACCGGGACGCAGGCGGCCAAGGAAGCCGGCAACATGGTCGACCTCGACTCCAACCCGACCAAGCTGATCGAGGTCGTCGAGGTCGCCAAGCAGCTGCTGATCACCCGCGGCTCGCTGACCACGTTCTCGATCGCCAACGACGTCGCCAAGTACTTCGCGATCATCCCGGCGATGTTCGTCGTCGCCTACCCGAAGCTCCGGGTGCTCAACGTCATGCACCTGGACAACCCGCACACCGCGATCTTGTCCGCGGTCATCTACAACGCGGTCATCATCCCCGCGATGATCCCGCTCGCGCTGCGCGGGGTGAAGTTCAGGCCGCGCGACGGCGCCGCCATCCTGCGCCGCAACGCCCTCATCTACGGGGTCGGCGGGATCATCGCCCCGTTCGTCTTCATCAAGGGAATCGACTTGATCCTGACCGCGATCGGACTGCACTGACATGCGAAGGCAGCTCGCCGCCAGCCTCGCCGCGCTGCTCGGCCTGACGCTGCTGCTCGGCTTCGGGTACCCGCTGGCGGTCACCGGGATATCGCAGCTCTTCTTCCGCGACCAGGCCAACGGCTCGCTCATCTACTCGCAGGGGAAGCTGGTCGGGTCCGCCCTGCTCGGGCAGAGCTTCACCGGCAGCAAGGGCAACCCGCTGGCTCAGTACTTCCAGCCGCGCCCGTCCGCCGCCGGGGCGGGGTATGACGGCGCCTCGTCCGCCGCCTCCAACCTCGGCCCGTCGAACCCGCTGCTCATCGGCTTCGTCGCCGGGGTGAACACGGTGGGCCTGGACGGCAAGCCGTCCGCGGCCAACCCGTTCGCGACCGCCGCCGACCCCGCCTGCGTGCCCCTCGACCTCGCGGGGGACCCGGTGACCAGCCCAGTTCCGGGGCAGAGGTTCCTGAAGAGCGCGGCCGGGGCGTATGAATGCGACCCCAACACCGTGCCTGAACGTACGGTGGCTTTTCGCCTCTTCAATGGCCTGGCCCCCACCGCGGCGGTGCCGGTCGACGCGGTGACCGCCTCGGGCTCGGGACTGGACCCCGACATCTCGGTCGCCAACGCGCTCGACCAGGCGCCCCGGGTCGCCCGGGTCCGCCACCTGCCGGCCAGCCAGGTGATCGCCCTCGTGCAGCGGTACACGACGGGGCCCCAGTGGGGATTCCTCAGCGAGTCCACGGTCAACGTACTTAAGCTCAACCTCGCGCTGGAGGGTCTGCGATGAACGCGACGGGGTGGGAACAGCTGCTGTTCGTCTGCGCGGCGACCGCGATCCTGGCGCCGCTGCTCGGGCGGTATCTCGCTGCCACTTTCTCCGCTGTCCCCCCGGGGAAGCACAGCCGCAAGGCACCGGGGGACCGGATCTTCCTGCCGGTCGAGCGTGCTGCCTACCGGGCGCTGCGGGTCGACCCCGAGAGCTCCATGACCTGGCAGGTCTACGCGGTCGCGGTGCTGATCTTCGGGCTCGCGTCGTCGCTGCTGCTCTACATCATCCTGCGGCTGCAGGGGGTGCTGCCGCTCAACCCGGCGCACGCCCCCGGCATGTCCCCGCTGCTGGCGTTCAACACCGCGATCAGCTTCATCACCGGCACCAACTGGCAGGCCTACTCGGGTGAGACGCAGGCGAGCTATCTAGCCGACATGGCGGGGCTGGTGGTCGCCCAGTTCACCGCCGCCGCCGTCGGGCTGGCGGTGGCGCTGGCGGTGGTACGCGGCATCACCGGGCGGTCCCGGCGGATCGGCAACTTCTGGGTCGACTTCACCCGGTCGCTGGTCCGGGTGTTCGTCCCGCTGTCCGTCATCGGCGCGATAGTCCTGGTGAGCCAGGGGGTGGTGCAGAACTTGAGCGGGTTCCGGACCGCCAGCACGCTGGCCGGCGGCACCCAGCAGATCCCCGGCGGGCCGGTCGCCTCGATGGAGGTCATCAAGCTGCTCGGCACCAACGGCGGCAGCATGTACGGCGTGGGCGGCGCCCACCCGTTCGAGAACCCGACCGGCTTCACCAACCTCTTCGACCTGCTGCTGGTCATCGTGCTGCCGTTCGCGATCGTCTTCATGTTCGGCCGGCTTATCGGCCGGCCGAAGCAGGCGCTCGTGATCGTCGCGGTGATGGCCGCGATCTTCCTGGGCCACACGGTGATCGCCATGCAGGCCGAACTGCACGGCAGCCACCTGCTGCCCTCCTCGGTCGCGCAAGTCGCCAGCGGTGCCAACCCCGGCGGCAATATGGAGGGGAAGGAGGCGCGGTTCGGCCCGTCGGGATCGGCGCTGATGACCGTCGGGACGATGGGCACCACCGCGGGCGCCACCGACTCGGCTCTCGACAGCTACACGCCGGTCGGCGGGACGGCGGCGTTCGCCGGCATCCTGCTCGGCGAGATCAGCCCCGGCGGCGACGGCGGCGGCCTGTACGGCATCTTGGTGCTCGCGCTGCTGTCGGTCTTCATCGCCGGGCTCATGGTCGGCCGCACCCCGGAGTTCCTCGGCAAGAAGATCCAGGCACCGCAGATGAAGCTGGTGGTCGCGTACGTGCTCACGATCCCGGTGGTGGTGCTCGTCCTCGGCTCCATGTCGCTGGTGCTCGGCGTGGGCACCAGCTCGATCCTCAACCCCGGCCTGCACGGCCTGACCGAGGTCATGTACGCGTACGCGTCGGTCGCGCAGAACAACGGGTCCGCCTTCGCCGGGCTCGCCGCCAACACCCCGTGGTACAACATCACCCTCGGTCTCGCCATGCTCATCGGCCGGTTCGCCCCGATTGTGCTGGCGCTCGCCATCGCGGGCTCGCTGGCGGGCGCCCGGGTCCACTCGCGGACCCGCGCCACGCTGGACACCGCCGGTCTGACGTTCGCGGGCTTCCTCGTCGGCGTCATCGTGATCGTCGGCGGCCTCATCTACTTCCCCATGCTCATACTCGGGCCGATCGGGGAACGGATAGCCGGCTGAGGGGCCGCCATGTCAATCGCCATTGTGCCAGGCGCTGCCGGGCGGCCTTACCAGATCGAAACTAGCCGCCCGCTATGATGCACTGCCCGCACTGTCTGGGCAGGTCAAGCGGGCAACGTCGGGCAGCAAGCGGGGAACGGCCGCGGCCGGGCATACGGTTCGCCGGGTGTTCAGATGGGCGACGCCGGGAAGCCCTGTGCGGGTCGGCTGATAGTGGTACTCGTTTGTCGGGCGATCGGTGCGGGTCGGCGGGAAGGGAGCGGTGTGGCGGAGTCGGGCGGGTTCTTCCCCCCGCGAGGGTTCTTCCCCGCGCGGGGAGTGTTCCGGCGGTCGGGGTTCCGGTGGGTCGACGTGCTGGTCGGGGCCGCGCTGCTGGCGCTGCTGTTCGGGCTGCTGCGGCTGGCGCCGGCCCTGAACGCGCCGTTCCTGCCGAAGACGGCGCCGTCGCAGGTGTCGACGGACCCGGCGGACCTGCCCTATTACGCGGTGCGGTCGCTGCTGCGGATGTTCATCGCGCTGGTGCTGTCGGTGCTGTTCACCTTCGTCTACGCCACCGCCGCGGCGCGGCTGCGCCGGGCGGAGAAGCTGCTGCTGCCGGTGCTCGACATCCTGCAGTCGGTGCCGGTGCTCGGGTTCCTGTCGGTGACGGTGACCGCGTTCATCAACCTGTTCCCCGGCTCGGAGCTGGGCCTGGAATGCGCCTCGATCTTCGCCATCTTCACCTCGATGGCCTGGAACATGACGTTCGCGTTCTACTACTCGCTGACCTCACAGCCGCGCGAGCTTGACGAGGCCGCGCGGGTGATGCGGCTGACCAAGTGGCAGCGGTTCTGGCAGCTCGACGTCCCGAGCGGGATGATCCCGCTGGTGTGGAACGGGATGATGAGCTTCGGCGGGGCCTGGTTCTTCCTGGCCGCCTCGGAGTCGATCTCGGTGCTCAACCACACCTACGCGCTGCCCGGCATCGGCTCCTACGTCGCCGCCTCGATCGCGCAGGGCAACCTGAGCAAGGTCCTCATCGCCATCGGCGTGATGATCATCATGGTGATCGGCGTGAACGTGCTGTTCTGGCGGCCGATGACCGCCTGGGCGGAGCGGTTCAGGGTGGAGGAGTCCGAGGC
>JBEKEK010000249.1:0-9214 GCA_050013875.1 Trebonia sp.
CTAGGCAGGCCGAACTGTACTGATTCGGTAGTGGTGACCCGTTCGGTCACCGTCACCGTGCCGAGCCCGGACAGCGCGGTGATGATCTCGCTTACTACCGCCGGGGGCGCGGATGCCCCCGCGGTAAGCCCGACCACCGATGCGTCGGTCAGCCAGGACAAGTCGATGTCCGTGGCCCCGTCGATCAGGTGGGCTGGCGTGCCCTCCCGCTCGGAGCGCTCAACCAGCCGCACCGAGTTGGAGGAGTTCTTGGAGCCCGCGACCAGGACCACGTCGGCGTCGGTGGCGACCGCGCGGACGGCGGCCTGCCGGTTGGTCGTGGCGTAGCAGATGTCGTCGCTGCCGGGCGCGCGCATCTGCGGGAACTTCTCCCGCAGCGCCCCGGACACGTCGGCCGCCTCGTCGATGGCCAGCGTGGTCTGCATCAGGTAAGCGACCTTGGCCGGGTCGGCCACCGAGAGCGCCTCAACGTCGGCGGCGGTCTGCACGAGCACCGTCGCGTCCGGCGCCTCGCCCAGGGTGCCCTCGACCTCCTCGTGGCCGGCGTGCCCGATCAGCGCGACCGTGTAGCCCTTCTCAGCGAACCGGCGCGCCTCCGCGTGCACCTTCGACACCAGCGGGCAGGTCGCGTCGATCACCGACAGGGACCGCTGCGACGCGTCGGTGCGGACCGCGGGCGACACGCCGTGCGCGGAGAACACCACCGTCGCGCCGTTGGGCACCTCGTCGAGCTCGTCAACGAAAATCGCGCCGCGCTGCTCCAGGTCGGCCACCACCCGGGTGTTATGCACGATCTGCTTGCGTACGTAGACCGGCGCGCCGCGCAGCTCAAGGGCGCGCTCAACGATCTCAATGGCCCGCTCCACCCCGGCGCAGAACGACCGCGGCCCGGCCAGCAGCACCGTCCGCTCCCGGCAGGCGGCGGCCCACCGCTCGGCGACCGGCGCCGCCTCCCGCAGCGAGCGCAGCGCCGTCATCCCGCCGGTGATCATGCCGGGGCCGAACCCGCCGTCGGAGACCGCGCGGATGACGGCGACCGGCCGTCCCGGCACGGTGGCCACCAGGGCGGCCGACTCCATGTCGGCGGCAATGAAGCCATCGGCGGCAAGCCGCGTGCGTTCATCGGCGTTAATGATCTTCTTGACCTGGACCACCCGGCCCGCGCGGGCGGTCAGTCCCGCGCGCCGCAGCTCGGCGGCGAGCAGGTCGGCGCCGGGCAGCTCGATGGTGGTCTCGCCGTCGGTCACCTCGGTGGCGACGATCAGGTCGCCCGGGCTGAGGTCGGCCGCCAGCCCGGCGGCGGTGCCCATGACAACCATCGCGCCGAACGTACCCGGCTTGCTCTGGGCGGCCGATTTCCGCGAACGGGTGGCGCCCATCCCGGTGCGCTGAACCTGGCTGGTCGGCCGGGTGAGGCCGCGGCGGACCGCGTTGGCCTCGAACCGGAGCGGCGCGAACACGAGCAGGCCGGTCTCGACGGCCAGCGGATCGCTGAAGGCCGGCTCCTCGGCCACCCGGGGCTGCGGAATGGTCTCAGTCATGACGTGAACCCCTTACGTATCTGCCGAGCGCGGAAACCGGAAACGCCAGCCGGTACAGGTGGTAGTTCAGGTAGAAGTCGCCGGGGAAGCCGGTCCCGGTGAAGTAGGGCTCGTCCCAGGTGCCGTCCGGACGCTGCGTCTCCGCCAGCCAGCGGATGCCGCGCTCGACCGCCTTGTTTTCGGCCTCGCCCGCGGCCAGCAGCGCCAGCAGCGCCCAGGCGGTCTGCGAGGCGGTGGACGCGCCCCGGCCTGACCAGTTCTCCGGGTCGTCGTAGGAGCGCAGGTCCTCGCCCCAGCCGCCGTCCTCGTTCTGGTGCTCCGCCAGCCAGGCGACGGCCCGGCGGATCGGCGCCTTGTTCTGCTTGACGCCGGCCGCGATCAGCGCGGGAACCACCGCGCCGGTGCCGTAGAGGTAGTTCGCGCCCCAGCGGCCGAACCAGGAGCCGTCTTCCTCCTGGTGCTTGAGCAGCCAGATGACGCCCCGCTTGCAGGCGGTCTGGTCGGCCAGCCCTTCGGCCGCGAAGGCCTCGACGATGTGCGCGGTGACGTCGGCGCTTGGCGGGTCGATCACCGCCCCGAAGTCGCAGAACGGCAGCTTGTTGACCAGCTGGCGGGTGTTGTCGGCGTCGAACGCGCCCCAGCCCCCGTCCTTGCACTGCATGCCCTCGAGCCAGCGCAGGCCGCGCCTGATCGCTTCTGAGTTGTCGGTCCCGGTGCGCCGCAGCGCCAGGATGACCTCGGCGGTGTCGTCGGTGTCGGCGTAGTTGTCGTTGTCGAACTCGAACGCCCAGCCGCCGGGTGGCGTCTGCGGGCGGCGGACCTGCCAGTCACCGGGCTGGCGGATCTCCTCGTTGAGTACCCAGTTGGCGCTTGCGGTCAGCGCCGGGTGGTCCGGCTCGAGGCCGGCGTCCGCCAGGGCGACCATCGACAGCACGGTGTCCCAGACCGGGGACTGGCACGCCTCAAGCCGGCGAATGCCGTCCTCGCGGATGGTGAACCGCTCAAGCGCGTCGATCGCCTTCCTGACCACCGGGTTGTCCAGGCCGTAGCCCATCAGGTGCAGCGCCATGATCGAGTACACCCAGGGCGGCTGGATGCCGCCCCAGCAGCCGTCGGCCTCCTGGCGGGCGATGATCCACTCGACGCAGCGCCTGCGCGCGGCCATCCGGGCGCGCTTGGGCAGCCTCGGCTGGACCTTGTGCAGTAGCTTGTCAAGCCCGTTGAAGGCCAGCGACCAGGGGTCCTTGTTATCGGCCTTGGGCGGCCGGCCAGGGACCTTGGCGTAGAGCTCGTCCAGCAGGAACGGGAGCGCCCTGCTCGGCCGGAAGCTGGACACCACGGCCAGCGCGACGATGGTCTGCCTGGCCCAGCAACCCCAGTCGTAGATGTTCAGCGGGACCTTGGATGGCAGGTAGATGACCTCGGGCGGGATGACCGGCAGCTCGTCCCATGACCACAGGCCGCTGATCGCGAGCCAGATCCTGGTGAAGACGCGGGTCGCCGTCAGGCCGCCGTTGGCGGTGATCCAGCCGGCCGCCAGCGCCATGTGCGGCGCCTCGGCGGGGTCACCGGCCAGCTTGAGCGCCACGTAGGCCTCGACGGTGGTGGACAGGTCGCCCGGTCCGCCGTAGAAGTTGGCCCAGGTGCCGTCCTCGCGCTGCTGCGACCTGATCCAGCCGGCCGTCTCCGCCAGCTCGGTCTCGGTCAGGATGCCGAGGAAGTGCCTGAGCAGCACGTCCTCGGCGTCCATGGTGACGTTGGTCTCGAGCTCGCCGATCCACCAGCCGCGCGGGTCCTGCAACCCGAGCAGGTGCTCGCGCGCCTTGTCCAGCGTGACGGCGGCGATGTCACGGATGCCGCCGCCCACGGGCGCGGGCACCGGGGCTGCGGAAGCGGCAGCGGCGATCGGAGCCCCGGGCGCCAGCGCCGGATCTGTCCCAGGGGCCGCGGCCGGGCTGGCCCCGGTCGCGGGGACCGGGATCATGATCACACCGGGAGCGCGCAGCGCCACCTGGGCGCGGGAGGCGGCGCCGACGGCCTCCGTCCCGCGCGTCGGCGCCCGGCGGACCGCCTGCCCGGCACCCTCGCCTTTCCAGCGGACGTGCTCCGCGGGGTACGGTGAATCACTCTCCCTGGAGGTTGTCGTCGTCATCGGTTACCACTGCCTCGCGGTGATGAACTCGGCGATGGCCATGAACTCGGCGCGGACGTCGGCCGGGACGCCGATGCCGTCGAGTGAGGCGGCGGCCCGCGCGAGGCGGTCGTCGGCCTCCCGCTCGGCCCATTCCTTGCCGCCGGCCGCGACGACCAGGTCGGCCGCGTGCACCAGGTCGTCCTCGGACAGCTCGCCCGAGCGGGCGAGCAGCGCCTTGAGCTCGGCGGCTTCCGGGGTGTCGCTGGACAGCGCGGCCACCACCGGGAGCGACTTCTTCCTGGCGCGCAGGTCGGCGCGGACCGGTTTGCCGGTCACCTCGGTCGCGCCCCAGATGCCAAGCAGGTCGTCGGTGAGCTGGAACGCCAGGCCGACGTGGCCGCCGAACTCCGCCAGGCCCATCGCCAGCTCGGGCTGCGCCCCCACGTGGACCGCGCCGATCGTGCAGGCGCAGGCCATCAGCGCGGCCGTCTTGTCCCCGGCCATCTCGACGCACTCGCGCAGGGTCACGTCGCCCCGCGACTCGAAGGCCAGGTCCTCGCTCTGGCCGGTGATCAGCCGCTGCACCGCGGTGGACAGGCAGCGCGCCGCCCAGGGGCCGCCCGGCGCTATGTCCTCGAGCACCAGGTCGTTGGCCAGCGCCAGCAGCGCGTCCCCGGCCAGGATCGCCGCGCCGACGCCGAACACGGTCCAGGCGGTCGGCCGGTGCCGCCGCTCGGTGTCCCCGTCCATGATGTCGTCGTGCAGCAGTGAGAAGTTGTGCACCAGCTCCACCGCGACCGCGGCGGTCACGCCGCGCTCGGCGGGCACGCCCGCGGCCCGCGCGGAGAGCAACGCGAGGGCGGGGCGGAGCGCCTTGCCGCTGCCGACCCGCACCGGGTTGCCGTCCGCGTCGGCCAGGCCGTAGTGGTACGCGGCGACGCGGCGCACGCCGGGGCTGAGCCGGCTGATCGCGGCTTCCGTCGCAGGGCCAACCAGGTCACGCGCCACAGCGACGCCTGCAGGCATCACAACTGTCACGAGCGTACCTCCCTCTCATGCTCATCAACCGTGTTCACTTCAGAGACACCGTTCACTTCAGACACTCTGTCCGCTTGAGACACTCTGTCCGCTTGAGACACTCTGTCCGCTTGAGACACTCTGTCCGCTTGAGACACTCTGTCCACTTGAGACACTCTGTCCACTTCAAGCGCCGTACCTACTCCAAGCGCTGTGTTCGCTTCAAGTGCTTCGGTTACTTCAGGCGCTGTGTTCGCTTCCGACGCAGATCCCCGAACAGGGACGAATCCAGAAATTTGCTCTTTTGTTCCCGCGGCCAGCCGTTCGTGGATGGCGATGACCGCGTTGAGGCCACTGCGGACGGCGCCTTCCATGGTGTCCGGCCAGCCGGTGTCGGTCCACGAGCCCGCCAGCACCAGCCCAGGCAGCGCGGTCGCGGACTTCGGTCGCAGCTTGGCCGTGCCGGGGATCTGGCGGAACGTGGCCCGGCGCTCACGGGTAACGAAGAACTCGGCCACCTCCGCTGCGCGGGCGGCGGGGAAGAGCTCCGCCAGCGCGGGAACGAACATCGCGCGCAGCTCGGCCACCGTCAGGTTCACGTAATCGTCGGCCGCCGACAGCGAGACCGCCAGGTACTGGCCGTCGTCGCCGCGGGCGTGCATCCCGGAGATCCGGGTCCGGTCGAACACCCACTGCACCGGGGAGTCCACCGCCGCGGCGAACGGCACGTCCATCACCTTGCGGTCGTAGCGCACGTGCAGGTTGACGATCGGGGCCGCACCGAGCCCGGCCCAGCCGTCCACCGCCGCGGCCGGCAGTGCGCCGGGCGGGATCAGCCGCGCGGCCTGCTCGTGCGGCACCGCGAGCACCACCGCGTCGGCGAGGATGTCGACGCTGTCGCCACCGCCGTCGCCACCGTCGGCGTCGGTCGTGGCCGGCTCGGTGACGTCACCGTCGGCCGACTGCGCGGGGACGCCGTGGCCGAGGCGGACGATGAACTCGCCGTCCTTCTGCTCGATGGCGGTGACCTTGGTTGCCAGCCGGACGGTCGCGCCCAGCTTGGCGAGCAGCCGGGCGGCGGCGGCGCCGTGCAGCTCGCCGAGGCTCAGCGCGGGGACACCGATGTCGGCCGCGCCCGCGTCCCCCAGCAGGCCGGTCTTGACGACGACCGCGGCCAGCGCCAGCGAGGCGTCGTCGCCCGGGACGTTGAGCGAGGAGATGGAGAACAGGTCCCAGAGCACCCGCCTGGTCCGTTCATCCTGGCCGTGCGCCTCGAGCCAGTCGCCCAGGCGGAGCTCGTCGGTCCCCGGGTCGTTCTCGTCGAGACGCTTGAACCCGAGGGCTGCCCGGGAAATGCGGGACCGTTCAGGGAAGGTCAGGAACGGATACGAAAGCAGAGCCGGCAGCATGTGCAGCGGCGCGGGCAGCCGGCGCCGCCGCAGCTTTGCCTTTTTCTCCGGCGAGACCACCGTGACGTCGAAGCGGGGCTGCAGGGGCGCGTGCGCGGCCATCCCAAGGCGGTCGAGCAGACCGCGGTAAGCGGTGCAGCAGCGCAGGAACACGTGCTGGCCGGTGTCGATGACCAGGCCATCGCGGGTGAAGGACATCGTGGCGCCGCCGAGCCTCGGCTTGGCCTCAAGCAGCGTCACCTGATGGCCCGCCTGGGCGAGGGCGGTCGCGGCGGTGATGCCCGCGAGCCCGCCGCCGATGACGACGGCCCTCACCGGCCGGCCCCCTTACGGTACTTCCAGCGGTCGAAGCCGGCCAGCGCCTCGACCGCGACCAGGGCCTTCTCGCCGCCCGGCAGCGACATCCGGCCCTGCAGGACCGCATGCGGGTTGGCCGCGATGCGGTCAAGCAGACGGCGGTAGATGCCCGCCATCGCGCCGGTGCAGGCCGCGCTGCGACGGTCGATCGTGGCCAGCAGCCGCAGACCGGAGCCGTACCACTCGCGGGCACGGTCCGCCTCGAATTCCACCAGGTTCGCGAACCGGGCCTGCATGGTCTCGGACGGGAAGGGCTCGGGCTCGCCGAACGGGGCGAATTCGATGCCGAACTTGGCCAGGTCCTCGGCCGGAAGGTAGACGCGGCCGTTCTTGAAGTCCTCGCGGACGTCCCGCAGGATGTTCGTGATCTGGAGCGCGACACCCAGGTCATCGGCCATCTTGGCCTGCTTCTCCGGGTGCTCGGCGCCGTAGATGCCGAGCGAGAGCCTGCCGATGGAGCCGGCCACGCAGCGGCAGTACCAGAGCAGGTCGTCGAAGGTCTTGTAGGTGGCCTGGTTCACGTCGGCCAGGCAGCCGTCGATCAGCTCGTTGAACGCTTCGAGGGGAATGGCGAAGCGGGTGCCGGTATCGGCCAGGGCGACCAGCACCGGGTCGGTGCCGTCGAAGCCGCCGACGGCCGGGCTCTTGGGGTCCCCCGGGCCCGGGACGGCGTTCCTGACCGCGGCCACCAGCAAATTGAGCTGGTCTCTGGCCTGCTCGAGCTGGGCCGCCTTGGTCTCGGGGGGAAGGTCGCCGTCACCGATGTCGTCGATGCGGCGGGCGAACGCGTACACGGCGGCTAGCGAGCGCCGCTTGGCCGGCGGCAGCAGTCTTATCCCGTAGGCGAAGTTCCTGGCCTGCTCATAGGTGATCTGCTCGCACTGCTGGTACGCCTCGTCCGTGTTCATGGTCACCTCCCCTTCAGGTAGCAGCGGGCCATGGCCACGAGCGTGTCCGCCTTGCCAGGCTTTGGCGTGCTTTTCAGTACGTCGAAGTTGCTGTCGGCGATCGCCTTGAGCGCGGCGCGGCCGCCGGCCAGGTAGCCGGCGACGGCGATCCTGGCCGCGCCGTGCAGCGTGCCGATTAGCGGTGCGCCCTCGTCAAGCAGTCGCTCCGCCCGGTCCGCCTCGAACTTGATCAGCTGCCGTACGTTGCCCGCGGCCCGTGGCTCGGCCAGCTCGCGCTCGGTGACGCCGAAGCGCTCCAGGTCCTCGCCCGGCAGGTAGATCCGGCCGTTCGCCAGGTCCTCGGCCACGTCCTGGGTGTGCTCGACAAGCTGCAGAGCAGTGCAGATGCTATCGGAGGCGCGGATGCGGTCCGGTGTCGCCGCGCTCATGATGTAAAGCACCACCTCGCCGACCGGGTTGGCGGACAGCTCGCAGTACTTCCTCAGCTCCTCGTAGGTCCCGTACCTGGTGACCAGCTGGTCCTGGCGGTTGGCCTGGATGAGGTCGTCAAGCGGCTTGCGCGGGATGCCGCACGCGGTGACGGTGGCCGCCAGGGCCCTGATCGCGTCAAGCTCCGGCTCGCCGTTGCCGTCGGCGTAGATCTTGGCGACCTCGCGCTGGAGGTCGTCAAGCAGCGCCAGGCGGGTGCTGGTGATCGTTTCCCCGGTCGCGCCAGGCGGCAGGCCGGGCAGCGGCTCGTCCCCGATGTCGTCCACCAGGCGCGCGAACCCGTAGAGGGCGGTGAGGTGCG
Organism: Trebonia sp.; assembly: GCA_050013875.1. Classification (GTDB taxonomy): domain Bacteria; phylum Actinomycetota; class Actinomycetes; order Streptosporangiales; family Streptosporangiaceae; genus Trebonia. The sequence continues at coordinate 8,157 of JBEKEK010000249.1, forward strand.
CGCGGTAGCGCTTGGGCAGGATGCGGAGCGCGACGGGGAAGTTCTCCGCCGACGCCTTGGCGGCGACCGCCAGCGAGACCTCCGCCGTGACGGTCATCTCCGCGTCACCCTGATCCAGGCCGCTCCCTACGCGGCTTCCCCTGCCTCCGCCTGTCACCTGTCTATTTGGGCACAGGTCAGAAATAAATGCAAACAATGACACTCACGTCACCTGACACGGCCGTCGGACATGTATGACGGAGTCGTCAGGGAAAGGCGCCAGGGCCGGTCCAAGCCGCGCACATTGGCAGTCCAATTAGTTTGCAGCAACGAATGCCAATATGCTAGGCAATGCCAGAAAGTGTAGATGAACTACCTGCGAGCTGGGACGATGCGCCTGTTTCGAGGTTAAGAGGGGGAGCCTTCCGGCTCCGGCGCCTGACTGCCCGATCGCTTCCTGACAGCGCGTTACCCACTTGGCACCCATTTCACGCCCATCGATCCAGCGCCCGCAAAATTGCGAATAAGACACATTGCGGAAACAAACTAACGGGGCGTGCCGTCGCGACTGCGGGGCGTGCGGCACTGGTGCCACCACGCGGCGTTGCGGATGCAGGGTGACAAACCACACGCCGGCGGAGACTGGACACGGGCCCTCCCGGGCGAGTCCTTACCAGAACTAAGTATTTTCCATACATGTTCTAGAGAATTGGGTAGCATCGGCCATCTCCGGGACCTGGCACCGGAGACCCCCACCGGTGGAGAGCCCGCCGGGATGATGCGATCACGTTTGGACCCTCGGCCCGTGAGCGAGCTTGCCGCTAACCCGACGAAACCGACCGGCGCCCCCGCCAGGCAGGACGCGGCCGGGAGTACGGGCGGGGCGGCCGCGGCGGGCGCCGCGGCGGCTTCCCCGGGGGCCGCGGCGGCTTCCCCGGTCGCTGGGGCGGCTTCGGTGGGAGCCGGGGCTAAGGCGGGCGGCGGTGAGAGCGGGTTCCGCCCCGATATCCAGGGCCTGCGGGCGGTCGCGGTGTCGATGGTGGTCATCTACCACCTGCGCCCGTCGCTGCTGCCGGGCG
>JBEKEK010000250.1:0-9162 GCA_050013875.1 Trebonia sp.
GCCGTACAGAACCAGGAGATCGACCGGGGCTACGCCCGCATCCGCGAGGTCGGGGAACAGACGATCATTCCCGCCGTCGTCTCCGTCGAGGCCGACGACCCAACCAGGCGCCTAGTCGGCTTGGGTCACTGCTTCAAAGGCGAAGACCGCTTGAAGGAGAAGATCGCGGATCGCATCCGATCGAAGGGGCACACTCCGGAAGAAGCGCTTGCCCGAATACCGGACGTCGTGCGGTTCACTTACGAGTACGGAGAAACTACGTACGCCGCGGGCGTGCAGAAAGACTTGCAGCGTGTCGAAGCTAAGGGGTTCACTCAGATTGAACGCCGCAATACATGGGACGACGACCAGTACAAGGGGATAAACTCGCGATGGCGAGATCCGGAATCGGGCGTGATGTTCGAAGTGCAGTTCCACACGCAGGCCAGCTTTGAGGCAAAAGAGCTGACACACAAGGCGTACGAACGCATCCGCAGCATCACCGACCAGACTCCGGACGCCGACCGGGAGGCCGCCGAACTCAAGGAGTTTCAGCGCGGGGTCAACTCCATGATTCCGATTCCGCCAGGAGTCGCGGGCATCGACGACTACCCACCGGGAGGAAAGTGATGGCCGAAGAGATCACCTACTACGCGATCATCGACGACTTCAGCACTCTCGAGCACCCGGCCGGCGTGCTCCGCCGGATCAATCACGACGGCGGCGAGCGCGACGAGACGTTCGGTACGGACCTTATCTGGGCGCGCAGCGCCTTGTTGTACGAACACGAGCACGGCGACCTAGAGAACAAGTTCGTCGAGATCTCCGAAGAAGAGGCCGGCCGTATCGTGGCTCGCATCCGTGAACGGGCCGGGGAGTAGCGGCCGCAGGCCGGCACCGTAGGTTAGCCTGCGCCCGCGGTCGGCGGTGAGTGGCTGTGCTGGATCTGGCCGTCCGGCCCGTAGACCGAGGTCGTCCCGTCGGGGTTGAGGGTGATCCGCCAGCCCCAGCGGTGGATGCAGACGTCGTGGTGAAAGTGGCACAGCGTGACGCAGGAGTCGACGCTGGTCTTGCCGCCGTCCTTCTTGTGCTTGATGTGGTGCACGTCGCACCAGGACGCCGGGCGGCCGCATCCCGGCCAGGCGCACTTGTAGCGGTCGCGCCAGTTGACCGCCCGGCGGATGGCGGCCGGGATGCTCTCGGAGTAGCCGATATCGAGCGGCAGCGACGGCGTGTTCCAGGGATGCTCAAGCAGCCCGCGGCGCAAGACCGAGGCGACCCCGGCCGGACCGGAGACCAAATCGACCGCCAGCCGGGCGAGTCCATACCGCAGTGCCTGCCACGCCTGGGGCGACACCTCGGCCGCCCCGGACCGACCGCCTGAGAAGGCGGAGGCGGCGTCCGCGCCGAGGCGCCCGATCTGGTCGCGGTGCGCCGCTCGCTCTGGATTGTGGCCGAAGGTGCCCAGGACCAGGTTGATCATCTGGTCCAGGACCGTCGCGTTCATCGAACCGGCGACCACCGGCACTATCATCGCGTCGCACGCCGCTGCCTCCGCGTCCGCCCCGGTCAGGTAGCCGCCCTCACCAAGCAGCGCCCGGATCCACACATCCTCAAGACCCGACGCGCCCGGCATCGCCCGCAGATCACGCAGCGAGATGTTCGCCACCACCTGCGTATCAGCACCCGCCCGGTCGGGCACCAGCCTGGCCCGCAGCAGCAGCTCGCAGGCCAACTGCAGCGCGTCGTGGAACCGCTGCGGCGTGCTGCGGTCATCTTCCGGGCCCGCCTTCTTGCCCAGGGCCTCCACAACGGCCGTCACCGCCGAAGCGCACTCCGGGGTCAGGTCACCGCGGATCACCCCCGCCCCGCCCAGCGTCGTCTCCAGCTGCAGGAACCGGTCCGGGAAATTGTCATCGCCGTCATCCTCATCAGGATGATCAGCCTCCCACTGCGCCCAGGCGGCCGCGGTGATCACCGCCAGGTCCTCCAGCGACGCACCGCCCGCGGCGGCGTCGGCCAGGATCTTCTCGGTCCCCTCGCGGAGATCCTCCGGCAGCCTCTTCAGCCAGCCGACGATCTCCCGCGCCCACGACTCGGAGATCTCCCCGGCCGCCATCCCCCGCGCCAGCAGCGGATGCCTGCCCAGCATCCGCATCCGCCGCACCGCCGCCTTAGCGTCCTTCCTGCTCAGCTTCACCCTCGCCGCAAGCCACGCCGCCGACGAGTTGTACCCGTCGACTTCGTGCGCGTCATGGGCGTCGAAGCGGCACAGGAAATCGGCATGGGCGACAGCCAGCTTGGACTGAATCTCCCCCAGCGACACCAGCGCCTCACCCAACGCGGCAAGCTCCAGATCAGCGGCGGCCGGAGAGTTCAGGTAGTCCGCGAACGCGGCCCCCACCCGCAGCGCCTCCGCCACACTTCCGAACTCAGCACCGTTCGCCGTACACATCTGAATCACCCCCGGATTACCGTAGGTACGCCCGTGATCCACGGCACGGCGCCCCAACCAGTGCAATGGATGCCGCGCCGTAGATGGAGCTGCTGCCTAATAACCACCGCCAGCCCTGTCGCGCACTTTCAGTATACCGACTATCCGCATGTGTTTCAACATATGCTACCCATGATCTTTTTCTATTAATTCGCATATCCAGAGAGCATCGGTAATCGATGTTTTGCTCTGGATGCATTCCGATCCGCGTGAGACACTCCTCTTGCTGCCGTCACAGGGAGCCTTCACGGTCGGCACGAGCGTGCTGGGTGGGTAAGCGGGGTGGGAAAGTTGCGGCGGATTCTGGATGTCAACGCCTGGCGGCGCCTGGTCATCGCTGTTGGCGTCGCGGCGCTCGCCGCCGCGATCGCCGGGGCCGCGGACCCGGCCGCGGCCAGCCCCGCAGCGGTGGCCCGCTCGGTCAACCAAGCCGAGGCGTTCGCTCCGCGCAAGGCACCCAAGCCCGCGCCTGTGCCCGAGTGGCCGTCGGGCGGGCAGAACGTGGGAGATGACCGGTTCCAGCCAGACGAGACCGCCATCAACGTGAAGACGGCCGCCAGGCTTACTCCCCGGTGGACGCTGATGACGGCGGGCGACGTGAGCGCGACCCCGGCCGTCGTCAACGGAGTGGTCTACGTCCCCGACTGGGGCGGCTACATGTCGGCGGTCAAGGCAAGCAACGGCCACGTTATCTGGCGCCGGCTGGTCTCGTCGTACAACGGCATCGCGGGCTCGGTTTCGCGAACCGACCCCGTCGTGGACGGGTCAACGCTGGTTATCGGCACCCAGACCGGCGCGGACATCATCGCCATCAACACCGCCACCGGGGCCAGGAAGTGGGTCACCCGCGCCGACCCCCATCCAGCGGCGCAGATCACCGGGTCCGCGGTCATCTACAAGAACGTGGTCTACGTGGGCGTCTCCTCAAGCGAGGAGGCCTCGGCCGAGAACCCGGACTACAAGTGCTGCACCTTCCGCGGCAGCGTCGTCGCGCTCAGCGTGTCCACCGGCAAGGTGCTGTGGAAGACCTACACGGTGCCGGCCAACGGCGGGAAGCCCGGCGGGTACAGCGGCGGGGCGATCTGGGGCTCCACGCCCGCCATCGACTCCGCGACCAACTCCGTTTACGTCGGGACCGGCAACAACTACCTGATCCCGGCGGCGGCCGACAAGTGCGTGGCGAACGCCATGAAGAAGCACACCTCCGACGCGAAGTGCACCGCCGCCAACGACTACTTCGATTCGGTGCTCTCGCTGAACCTGAAGACAGGCAAGATCAACTGGGGCCGCAAGATCGAGGGATACGACGCCTGGACCCTCGCCTGCCTCTTCCAGCCGTCCGGGGTCGGCTGGTGCCCGTCACCGGAGGGCAAGGACTACGACTTCGGGGCGGCACCGAACCTGTTCACGACCCGTTCGGGCGCCGGCAAGCCGGAGACGCTGATCGGCGACGGCCAGAAGAGCGGGGTCTACTGGGCGTTCAACGCCGCCACCGGCCGCCTTGCCTGGGACACCCTCGTCGGCCCCGGCTCGCCCGACGGCGGCGCGCTATGGGGCACCGCCACCGACAGCACCCGGATCTACGTGGCCGAAGGCAACAGCACAAACACCCCGTTCACCCTGCGCGGCAGCGGCCGGGAAGCCGGCCAGACCTGCAAGGGCGGCGCCTGGTCGGCGCTCAACCCGGCCACCGGGCACATTCTCTGGCAGACGTGCGATCCGGTCGGCGCGACCGACACCGCCGCGCTCAGCGTCGCCGACGGAGTGGTCTACGCGGGATCACTGGCCAGGACCGGAAACAACATGTACGTGCTGAACGCGGCCACCGGCGCGATCCTCTGGTCTTTCGCCAGCGGCGGCTCGGTCGCGGCGGGGCCAGCGATCGTCGGCGGCTCGGTCTACTGGGGCTCCGGCTACAGCAAGTCGGGAAGCGGCTCAGCCAGCAAACGGCTGTACGCCTTCGACCTGGCTGCCGCTCACAGCGCGGCGCGCAATTCCCCGGCGAACTCGTAGTCGCGCTGCCAGTCGGCCGTGGACGGCGCCAGGATCACCCGCTCGGTGCCGGCCGCCTCGTAGGCGGCAAGCCGCGCGGCTGCCTTCCCCAGGTCGGTGTCCAGCACCGGGATGACGACGGTCGCGCGCGGCACGGGCCTGCCGTGTTTGGCGGCGAGATCGCCTAGCACCACGAGACTGGACGCCACCTCCTCGGGTGGCAGCGCGACGGACACCCAGCCGTCACCGTAAGCGGCGGCGCGCCGCAGCGCGCGGTCACCGTTGCCCGCCACCAGCACCGCCGGCATGGGCGCGCCGGGCGCGAGCGTCACTTCCAGCCCGTCACCAAGAACGGCCGGCTGCCCGGTGACGAGCGCGGGAAGCACCCGCAGGGCCTCGTCGGTCCGCCGGCCGCGGTCGGAGAAGGTCACGCCCGCGGCGCGCCAGCCGATGTCCCCGTGCGCGGGGTTGCCGGTGCCCACCCCCAGCGCGATCCGGTTACCCGACACCCGCTGCAAAGTGGCGATCTGCTTGGCCGCCCAGGCCACCGGGCGGAGGGCCAAGAGCATCACGCCGAAGCCGATCGTGATCTGTTCGGTCACCGCCGCCGCGGTGGCGACGACCACGGTGGCGTCCAAAATGGGGGCGCTGGCCACCAGATGGTCGGTGGACCACACCGAGTCGAGCCCGGCCCCCTCGGCCAGCCGCGCGCTCGCGCGGACATCACCCAGGATCGGCTGCGTCGGATCGGGCGTTGAAGTCGGCAGCATCACGCCTATCTTGATCGTCACGCCAAACCGCAACGCGTGTTCTCGCCGGCCTGTTCCCCCTGGGGTCAGCCGCCCCGGCGTGCACCGGCTGTCCGCCGCCGACGATACGATTCCGTGCAGAAGCGAGAGAGGAAAACATGTCGGACCCGACAGCTGGAATCGACAGTGCGAAGCCACATTCCGCCCGGATGTACGACTATTTTCTCGGCGGCAAGAACCATTTCGCGGCCGACCGTGAGGCGGCGGCGGAGGTACTGCGGAACTCGCCGTCGGTTCGGGTCGCGGCCCGGGAGAACCGGGCATTCCTCGGCCGGGCCGTCCGCTACCTGGCGGCGGAGGCCGGCGTCCGGCAGTTCCTCGACATCGGAACCGGCCTGCCGACCACCAACAACGTGCACCAGGTGGCGCAGGCGGCGGCCCCGTCCTCGCGCGTCATCTACACCGACTACGACCCGCTCGTCCTCGCTCATGCCCGCGCGCTGCTCACCAGCGCCCCGGAGGGCCGCACGGCCTACATCCAGGCCGACCTGCGCGATCCGGCGGCGATCCTGGCCGACCCGGTGACCCGTGAGGTGCTGGACTTCGGGCAGCCGATCGCGCTCGTCCTGGTCGCCATCCTGCACTTCATCCAGGACGCTGACCAGCCCGGGCAGATCATCGCGACCCTGCTCGACGCGCTGCCGTCGGGCAGCTATCTCGTCGCCACGCATCTCACCACGGAACACGACCCGGCCGCGACGGCCGCGGGCCAGCAGGTGATGCGGCGGGCGGGCATCGCCATGCAGAAACGCGACTGCGATGTATTCGCCGCGCTCGCGTTCCGCGGCCTCGAACTGGTGCCGCCCGGTGTGGTGCTCGTGTCGGAATGGCGACCGGACGACGCGGGACCGCGCCCGACTCCGGCCGAGGTGAACTGCTACGGCGGCGTGGCCCGCAAACCGTAGCTCAAGATCAAAATCGTTCGTCTGAACGGTCCGGGGTTACTCCCGCTGTCAGGGGAGTCCGCCCCGGCCAGGGCAGCGTCGCAGGCGGCGGATACCTCTAGACGCGCGCGACACCGACGATCGCCAGGCCCGGCCGGCGGCCCGACGGCGCTGACTGGCCGCCGTCGGCGTGCCACTCGCGGGCATCGGCCACGCCCGGCTCCACCAGCGCCAGCGGGCCGAAGAAGCTGGCGAAGTCGGCGACCGAGTGGTTGTACACCTGCGCCGCGCCGGCCGATGAGTAGGTGCCGAAACCGCGGGCCGAGTCCTGGTTGTCGGCGCGGCCGACCGAGAGCACCACGTAGCTTCCCGGTGCCAGCGCGGCCGCGTAGCCCGCCACCAGGTCCCCCGCCGCATCCGCCGGGAAGAAGTGCAGCAGCGCCCCCATCAGCAGGCAGACGGGCTCGCTCAGGTCGATGGCGCCGCCGATCGCGTCCAGGATGACCGGGATCTCGCGGACGTCGCCCTCGAGCACGGTCACGCCGGGGTTGCCGTGGGCGGCGATCGCGCGCAGGTGGGCGAGGACCACCTCGTCGATATCGACGTAGACCACGCGCGCGTCCGGGGCGACCGCCTGCGCGCTCTGATGCGTGTTGGGCGTGGTCGGCATGCCGCTACCCAGGTCGATGAACTGGCGGATCCCGTTTTCGGCGGCCCAGGCGGCTGCCCGGGCGAGGAATTGCCGGTTGTCCCGCATCACTTCCGCCGCGGTGGGCGCGACCGCGAGCAGTTTCTGCGCCACCTCGCGGTCGACGGCAAAGTTGTCCTTGCCGTTCAGCAGGTAGTCGTATACCCGGGCAATAGAGGGCAGAGTGGGATCAAAGTCGGCCACGGCTCACATCATGGCATACCCCGGTGCCTCCCAGAGGGCGGCCTGTCAGACTGCCAGAGCGGCCAAAGACAGCTGCCGGCGTGAGCAGTAGGAGTGAGCAGTACGGATGAGCGGCCCAGTGACAGTGGCCGTCGGAAAGGATGGTGGACCGAGATGCTGCGGGTCGGGCTGACAGGCGGGATCGGGTCAGGCAAGAGCACGGTATCGGAGCGCCTAGCCGCGCTCGGAGCCGTTGTCCTCGACGCCGACAAGGCCGCCCGCGTAGTTGTCGAGCCCGGGACCCCGGGGCTCGCCCAGATCGCCGCCACCTTCGGCCCTGGCGTCATCGCGTCCGACGGCTCCCTCGACCGGCCCAAGCTCGCCGAGATCGTCTTCGCCGATAAAACCGCCCTCGCCAAGCTCAACGCGATCACTCACCCACTCATCCACGAGCACATCCAAGCCGCCGAGGAAGCCGCCATCCAAGCCGGCGGCGACGACCTAGTCATCGTCCACGACATAGCCCTGCTCGCGGAATGGGGCCGCGCGAAAGAATTCGACCTGGTCATCGTCGTCGACGTCCCAACAGAAACGCAGGTCGAGCGCCTCACCGAGCAGCGCGGCATGCCCGAGGACCAGGCCCGCGCCCGGATAGCCACCCAGGCCACCCGCGACCAGCGCCTAGCCGTAGCCGATATCGTCATTGACAACTCCGGCACCAAATCCGACCTAGACCGCCGCATAACCGAAGTCTGGTCCGACCTCCAAGCCCGCAGCAAGCCGTAACCGCCAGCGCAGCCACCCAGTCAGGCGCCTGGCCCCCGCACCCGATCAGTGCGCCATTATCCTAAATGCCGGAATTCTAAGCCCAGACAAATCGACCAAAGTCATGATCGTGTGCAGTTCAGGTCATATACAGCCCAAAACGACACACAATAATCCTTCTTGCGCGAAAATAGGCGGAGATCGGCGAGAACCGTGGAGAGCCCAGGCCCTCCTCCTAGCTCAGACGTCACCCGTGATGCTTGAGTGTCTCCCGTTGGATTTGTGGAGGATGTGGTTTCTGAGGTGGGGTCCGGCCCAGTGGCGGGGTCCGGTTCTCGGGTGGGGTGCGGTTCTCGGGTGGGGTTCGGTTCTCGGGTGGGGTTCGGTTCTCGGGTGGGGTTCGGTTCTCGGGTGGGGTCCGGTTTCCGAGGTGGGCCCGTTCCGGGTGGGGTTCGGCTCCAGACCAAGGTCCGGCTCCGGGGTGGGGTCCGGTTTCTGGGGTGGGTTCGGGGTTGGTCTCTGCCCCCGGCCCTCAGGCCACGCGTCCAGGTCTTGACTTTGACGGTCTTGATGTCGACTCTGACGGTCTTGATGTCGACTCTGACGGTCTTGATGTCGACTCTGACGGTCTTGATGTTGACTTTGACGGCCTTCCGGGGAAACGAAGCTGCCCCGCCGCTACGAACTCGTAGCAGCGGGGCAGCGACGCTGGAGCGAAGCTAGACGTTCCTAGCTTTGGCCACCGGACAGCTTCTCGCGCAGCGCGGCCAGGGCCTCGTCGGAGGCCAGCGTGCCGGTCGGCGCGCCGGGCTCGGCGGCCGGGCGGCCGGCCCGCGGGGCGCGCGGCGTGGACTCGCTGGTGGTGACCGCCTCGGTGCCCTCGGCCCCGTCGGCCTCTTCGGCCTTGGCGCGGGACTCCTCGATCTGCTTGCGGTGCGCCTCGAAGCGGGCGCGGGCCTCGGCGTACTGCCGCTCCCACTCCTCACGCTGCGCATCGAAGCCGGGCAGCCAGTCGCCCGTCTCGGAGTCGAATCCCTCGGGGTACAGGTAGTTCCCGGCCTCGTCGTAGGTCGCCGGCATGCCGTACAGCGTCGGGTCGAACTCGTCGCTGGCCGCCTCGCCCGCGGTGCCCTCGTTGGCCTGCTTGAGCGACAGGGAGATCCGCCGCCGGTCCAGGTCGATGTCGATGATCTTGACGAAGATCTCCTCGCCCACCTGGACGACCTGCTCGGGGATCTCCACGTGGCGGTCGGCCAGCTCGGAGATGTGCACCAGGCCCTCGATGCCCTCCTCGACCCGGACGAACGCGCCGAACGGCACCAGCTTGGTGACCCGGCCGGGGACGACCTGGCCGATCTGGTGGGTCCT
>JBEKEK010000251.1:0-9049 GCA_050013875.1 Trebonia sp.
GCGACCTGATTGCGAGGCTGCCGCCCGAATGACTGGCCGCCGGCGGTAAAGGCAAAGCGCACGCGCTAAGGGACGATGATGCCCTTGACGCCGACCGCGTCGTACAGGCGGCATCGGTCAGTCCCAGGGCACCCGGCGGGTGCGGATGGTGATCCCACCCTGCAGGCGGCCGCCAGCCAGGCTGGCCGCCCGGATGCAGAAATGCGACCACATGTTGAGCTGGATCTCCTTGGCCGCCCGCAGGTTGTTGTAGAGCAACGCCGACAACCGGTCACCCGCCCTCGCCCACGACTCGATCTCGAAGTACAGGCCGTCGCCGTCGGTCCCGGCGCGGAACTCGATCTCGCCTGCCTCCAGGTGACCGCGCAGCGTCGCGAGCCGGAAAGATGCCTCGTCACGGCGTACGACGCGCACGGGCCCGTCCCACGGTCCCGGCATGCGGACAAGGTACTCATCGCCCTGCCGCAGGGCGCCCCGGTCGCCGCCGGTCTTCCGGAACTTCGCCATCTCGGGAGATGCCTTATTCAGGCTGTGGGACACGAGGTCCATCAGTACCGGCGGGGTGATGCTGGTTCCGACGATCCGCACCCTGTACAGGCGGTGCAGCATCGGGCCGACGCCGGCCTCAAGCGGCTGGAACCGGTCCGCGAACCCGGTGGTGTCGTAGGCGAGGTCGGGCAGGTCCGCGCGGGTGCCCGCTTCTTCTGAGCGGTGCAGCGGAATCGTCCGCCACATGTAGCGCCAGCTGACTATGGCGAGCCCGACCGGCCAGCCCAGGACGGTCCGCACCCGGGCAGCTCGCGTTGGCGTCGGCATCATGGGTAGATAGTTGCACAGCGGCCTGCCCATGCGTTGACGCAGGTGGGGGGCGGTGCGGCGAAGACCGGGGGGATGACCGATGACGTTGAGCGAGGGCCTGGGGAGAGCCGGGGTGCGCAGCACGCATTTTTATGCGGGCTCGCTTGGCTCGATTGTCTTGTGCATCGGATTGTGGCTCCGGGCCAAGACCGTCGATCAGGACGAGCGCGGTAATGCCGAGCGCCGGGCGATGTTCGTCGGCCTCTGGCCGCCGATGTTCTGGCTGATCGGCGATTCGCTGAAAGCCACCGAATAAGTGCTCGAACAACTGCTCCGCCGGATCGATGATGCCAAAGCGCTCGACGAGCTGTCCGGGCTGCGCGTCAATTACGATCGGGCGCACGCTCCCGACGGCGGCTTCGCCGCCGCCGAGGGACACTGGCACGTTGACTCGGGCACTACGCAGCTAGGACGAGAGGGACCCGGGCCGCCGGAGGACGGCGGTCCATGGGCGAACGCATGCCGTCTGGTCGACCAGTACGAGTTCGCCGACGCCCGGATCCTGCGCGGCCTCTACCGCCAGGACAGTGCGCTGCTCGGCCGGAACCTGCTGCTTGAGGGGCGGTTCTGCGGCCTGCGCTTCTACCTCGGCGTCCGGATCACCGGGGTCATCGACGAAGAACGCGACGATGGCGACGGCGACGGCCCGGTGCGAGTGTGGGGCTGGTGGTACCAGACGCTGCAGGGGCACCTCGAGCAAGGACTCCTCAGCTATGAGGTGATCAAGAACCTGACGACAGGAAAGGTGACGTTCCGCGTCGCGGGCTACTCGCGGCGCGCGCCCATCGAGAATCCCGTTATCCGCCTCGGTTTCCTTCTGTTCGGCCGGTGGACACAGCAGCGCTTCTACCGGCATATCCAGGCTCGAATGGCTGACCTGGTACAGGCGGCACAGCGCGGCCGCCCGCTGCCATCCCCGCTGGTACGGCCGGACGGCATCGTGCTGGCGCCGTCCGCGGCGCGGCAGCATCCGCTGGAACTGCTCGCTCACGGGTGGCTTCACCCGGCGAACTGACCAGGCCCGCATCGCGGACCACGTTTCGGCGGCCGGCCCGCAGAATCACCACCAGCCGATCAGCGCAAACCACCACGTCAAGTCTTGTTACATCTAGTTTCATCGGGCCAATGCTTTTATTAACAATTATTAACGTTGACGGTCAGTTCCAGCCACTTTAGCTTCAGGGCAAAGCTCTTCGCCTCAGGAGCCAACATGCTGAAAAGACCGCTGCCCGGAAGATCCCCCCTGACAAGATCCTCCCGCGATAATCCGGCGGCGGAAATCCAGCGGGCCGGCAGACCGGTAAAACCTATGGTCAGAAGGTCGCTAATCGCGGGCGTGACGCTGCTGGCGGCCGCCGCGTCGGTGACGGCGGTGGTCGGCACGCAGAGCGCGCAGGCGGCCTCGGCCGCCTGCCCGTGGGTCGGGTCGAGCGCCCCTATCCCCCAGCGGGTCAGCCAGGTGCTCGCCAAGATGACCCAGGCGCAGGAGGTCGACCTGGTGACCGGGGCCGGCGGCTCCAGCTACGTCGGCTTCATCCCCGCCATCGGTTCGCTCTGCATCCCGGCCCTGAACCTGGAGGACGGGCCCGCCGGGGTCGGCGACGGCATGACCGGGGTGACGCAACTGCCGGCCCCGGTCGATGCCGCGGCGACCTGGGACAACTCGGCCGAAAAACTATACGGCCAGGTAATCGGGACCGAGCAGGCAGCCAAGGGCACCACCATTGACCTCGGCCCGACCATTAACATCGTGCGCGACCCGCGCTGGGGGCGTGCCTTCGAGTCAATCGGCGAGGACCCGTACCTGAATGGCACGCTGGGGGCCGCGGAAATCCAGGGTGTCCAGTCAACCGGGACAATGGCCCAGGTCAAGCACTTCGCCGTGTACAACCAGGAGACGAACCGCAATACGCCCTCCGACGACGCCGTCGTCAGCACCGAGGCGGAGCAGGAGATTTACCTCCCGGCGTTCCAGGACGCGGTGCAGCAGGGCGCGGCCTCCTCGGTGATGTGCTCCTATTCAACCGTCAACGGCACCTATGCCTGCCAGAACCCCTACCTGCTGTCGACCGTGCTGCGCCAGCAATTCGGCTTCACCGGATTCGTGACCTCCGACTGGGGCGCCACCCATTCCACCGCCGCCTCGGCCAACGCCGGCCTGACGATGGACATGCCGGGCAACGACGGTTACTACGGCAGCGCGCTGGCCAGCGCAGTGTCGTCCGGCTCGGTGACGGCGGCGACGCTGAACTCGATGGCGTCGGCCGTGCTCACCCAGATGTTCGCGTTCGGCCTGTTCGACAAGCCGGCCACCGGATCGCCCGCCGAGACGGCCACAAGCACCGCCGACCAGAACGACGCGCTGCAGATCGCCGAGGAGGGCACCGTGCTGCTGAAGAACAGCGGCAACGTCCTGCCGCTTGGATCTTCTGACAGCTCGGTCGCGGTCATCGGCGCCGACGCGTCGACCAGCCCGCAGACCGTCGGCGGCGGCAGCGCCGGGGTCAACTCGAGCGGGACCGTTACCCCGCTGCAGGGCATCACCGCCGCGGCGCCGAGCGGCGTGACCGTCAACTACAACAACGGCTCCTCAGACAGCTCGGCCGCCACGCTGGCCGCGTCGTCCAGCGTCGCGGTCGTGTTCGCCAGCGACAACGAGAGCGAGGGCAGCGACCTCACCAGCATCGACCTCGGTACCACGGACGACAACCTGATCTCCGCGGTGGCAGCGGCGAATCCCAACACGATCGTGGTCCTGAACACCGGGTCGGCCGTCACGATGCCGTGGCTGTCGCAGGTCAAGGGCGTGCTCGAGGCCTGGTACCCGGGTCAGGAGGACGGCTCGGCGATCGCGGCGCTGCTGTTCGGGAACGCGAACCCGTCGGGTCACCTGACCGTCACCTTCCCGACCTCGCTGTCCCAGGTCCCGGCGTCCACGACCGCGCAATGGCCGGGCCAGAACGGCACCGTTCAGTACTCAGAGGGGATCGACGTCGGCTACCGCTGGTACAACTCCCAGAGCCTGACGCCGCTGTTCCCGTTCGGTTACGGCTTGTCGTACACGAGCTTCGGGTTCAGCAACCTCAAGGTCGGGACGCTTCCCGACGGCGGTGCCGCGACCGTCACCGCCACCGTGACGAACACCGGCAGCAGAGCGGGGGCCGACGTCACCCAGCTGTATGTGACCGATCCGGCCGCCTCCGGTCAGCCGCCCCGGCAGCTGGAGGGCTTCCAGCGGGTCAGCCTGCAGCCCGGCGCCAGCCAGACCGTCACGTTCCCGCTCACCCAGCGGAACCTGCAGTACTGGAACTCGACCAGCAACGGCTGGGCGACCAGCACTGGCGGCTATGGCATCGCGGTCGGCGACTCCGCTGCCAACCTGCCGCTGACCGGCACCCTGAACGTCACCTCGGCGCAGCTCGGCCAGCCGGTGACGATCACCAGCCCCGGATCGCAGGAAGGGCTGGCGGGAACCGCCGTGTCGGCCACGGTGACCGCGAGCGACAGCAACAGCGGGCAGACCCCGACGTTCACCGCCACCGGGCTGCCGGCCGGGACGTCGATCTCGTCCGCGGGCACGATTACCGGCACGCCGAGCACGGCCGGGACCTCCACGGTCACCGTCACCGCGGAAGACGGCACCGGCGCTCAGGCCAGCACCACGTTCATCTGGACGGTCTTGCCGTCCACGGACGGGATCGCCAGCACCCCACTGGTCGGCTACCAGGGCCTGTGCCTCGACGTCACCAGTGACAACAACACCAACGGCACGGCGGTGGACGTCTACACCTGCAACGGGACCGACGGCCAGCAGTGGACCGAGGAGCCCAACGGCACCATCCAGGCGGACGGCAAGTGCCTGGACGTGGCCGGCGGCGGCACCGCCAGCGGGACGCTGGCCGACCTGTACGCCTGCAACGGCACCGGCGCCCAGGTCTGGCAACCCCAGTCCGACGGCGCGCTCCTCAATCCGCAATCGGGGGCCTGCCTGACCGATACAGGCTCCTCCACCACCCCCGGCACCCAAACAGAGATCTCGGGCTGCACCGGCAGTTCCAACCAGTCCTGGGTAGCGCCGTCGGGCACGACCACGGGGACGACGACGGGCCCTGTCACCGGGTACGAGGGCCTGTGCCTGGACGTGCGCAGCGCCAACAGCGCCAACGGGACTCCGGTACAGGTCTACACGTGCAACGGGACCAACGCCCAGCAGTGGACGGTGGAGGCTAACGGGACACTCCAGGCGCTCGGCAAGTGCCTTGACGTGGTCGGCGGCGGCACCGCCAACGGAACGCTGGTCGACCTGTACGCCTGCAACGGCACCGGCGCCCAGAACTGGCAACCCCAGTCAGACGGCGCGCTGCTCAACCCGCAATCGGGTGCCTGCCTCGACGACACCGGCTACGGCGGCTCCGGCACCCAGGTACAGATCTGGAGCTGCACCGGCAACTCCAACCAGAAATGGACCCTCCCGTGACTAGTGACCCCAAGAACCCCAACCACCCCGGCGGCCCCGGAGATTTCGCCGGCCAGTAGCACGCGATGAGCCGGGCAGGCACCGCGGGAATGACCCGGGGTGCCTGTCCGCGTCGTGGCTTCCCAAGTTCATCACCGCCCACGGGCTCGCGCCGGAGGGCGGCGACACCGGGTTCCGGCCGCCCCGCCGCCGCGGATCCCGCGGCCAGCGGGTCGGAGCCACGGTCCGTTCGGACCAAGGATTTTAAGGATTTAGATCTTTAAAGATTGTCCGAACGGACCGTGCTTCTGGCGCTCCCGGTAAGACACCGTCCCCATCAGGTGGCTCACCCGCGAGGAGGGCGGCCACGGCCGCCTCGGCGTCGGGGCCGACCGGCAGCACGGCCGGCCGGGAGGGGACGGCGGCCAGCTGGCCGTCGGACTCGTACCGGCTGATCAGCCGGGGGTCGATGTAAGAGCTCCGCGCGACCGTGGTGGTATCGCCCAGCCATTGCGCCACCGTGCGCACGCCGGCGTTAACCGCCGCCTTGACGGCACGCGGCGAGTCAGCCGGACCGCTGCCGGCCAGATAAAGCGCCATCAGCACGGTGGCGTTCCAGGTCCGGAATTCCTTGGCGGTGAAATGGCCGTCGGCGTGCTTGGCGATGTAGGCGCTCACATCGTGGGAGTGCAGCCGGTGCCATGCTGTCCCGTCCTGCCAGGCCAGCAGCGTGTCCATGCCGTTGTCGGTGCTGGCGAGCACGCGCAGCGTGCCGAGCACCGCCCGGTCCGCGACGGTGATCTCCCGCCGCTTGCCCTCCTTGGCGACGTAGTCGAACACCGCGCCGCCCCGTCCCACCGTGACGTGCCGTTTCTCCAGCGTGGCGACGCCGTAGTGGTGGTCGAGCTCGGCATACCGCTCGCCGCCGATCCGGAACAGCCCGAGGTCGATCAGCCGCACCGCGCCGGCCGCTACCCGGTCCCGGTCGAGCGGCCGCCTGCGCAGGTCATGAACGGCAGCGGTGCGCAGCGCGGGCAGCGCGGCGGCGAACCGCAGCATGTGATCGAACTTCTGCGCGTCGCGCTGCTCCCGCCAAAGGTCGTGATAGCGGTACTGGGTGCGCCCCCGGGTGTCCACCCCGGTGGCCTGGATGTGGCCGAGCGGATCGGGGCTGATCCACACGTCGTGCCACGCGGGCGGCAGCACGAGCGCCCGGATGCGCGCCAGCGTCGCCGGGTCGGTGACCCGCAGCCCGGCCGGATCCCGGTACCCGAACCCCCCGTCCACCCGCACCCGGCTGATCCCGGGAATGCGCGGATCACTGCGGGTAAGCCCCGCGACCGCTGACGACATCATCCACCGATTGTCTCAGGCCAGCTGGGAGGCCCCGCGCCGGGCCAATGAGCGCGGTGACGATGCTGACGGACAGGCGTGGGTCAGGCCTCGGTTCCCCGCGCCGGAACCGGGTTCGCGCCGTACCGCAGGCCGTCGATGAGCAGCGCGATCATTCGGTTCGCGCGCGAGGTGTCGTCGGTTCCAAGCGGCGGGACGCAGAGTTTCGCGACCGCGGCAAGCAGATCGAGTGGGTCGACACCGCCGCGGATGGCGCCGGCCGCGACGGCGGCGTCAAGCAGGCCCTGCAGGACCACGCCAAGCTGCTGCTGGAAGTACCCGGGCAGGGCCTTGAACGCCGGGTCACCTGAGTGCAGCGCGGCCGCGAGGCCGCGTTTGCCCGCGATGAGCCCCGCGTACTGCCCGATCCACAATTCGAGCGCTTCGCCGGGGTCGTGCGCCGCGGCGAGCCTCGGCGCCGCGGCCGCGCACGCGTTCACCTCGCGACGGAACACCGCTTCAATCAGATCCGACCGTAGCGGGAAATGCCGGTACAGGGTCGCGGTGCCCACGCCGGCCCGGGCGGCGATCGCGCGCACGTTCACGTCGACGCCCTGCTCCGCGAACTCCTCCTTCGCGGCCGCGAGCAGCGCGTCGATGTTCCGCTGCGCATCAGCGCGTGGCATGCGGGCTCCTTGCTTAAACGGGACGCTGTCCCGTATATTCTGTGACCGTACCGGGACATTGTCCCACTTCACTCTACGGCACCCATGGGCGCCGGAAGGAGTCCGGCGATGCGCTATCGCACGCTCGGCCGCACGGGCATCCAGATCAGCCCCTACGCTCTTGGCGCGATGATGTTCGGCGCCATGGGGAATCCCGACCACGACGACTCGATTCGCATCATCCATAAGGCGCTCGACGCCGGTATCAACCTGATCGACACCGCTGACGTCTACTCCCTGGGCGAGTCCGAGGAGATCGTCGGCAAGGCGATCAAGGGCCGCCGGGACGACGTCGTGCTCGCGACTAAGTTCCCTGCCATCGTGAAGCCGGCGCTGAGGCGGCGCCCGGCGAAGCAGCGGACCGCCGCCTAAGGCACGCCCTCAGCCGGGGGTCTTGGCCGGGATGCTCTCCGGCCGGCCGATCCTGGGCTGGATCAGGCGCTGGTCGAGCCAGGCCGACGCGAGGCCGACGGCGACGCCGATGGCCGTGTCCGCCAGCCGCAGGATCGGCTGTTCCCAGGCGCCCCGCGGGCTGACCTCTGCTACCACCAGGACGACCGTCGTCGTGATGGCGGCGGTGATCGCGTCGCCTGGACGGCCGATCAGCGTCGCGGTCAGCGCGCTCACGCCGACCAGGACCGCCAGCGCCCAGGTGTGAAACGGCAGGAACGTCAGGTAGATCAGGCAGTAAACGAAGCTCACGAAGGTAGCCGCCATCCGTGACACGGCCGCGGTCATGCTCTCGGAGTAGCTGCTGCGGTTGACGAAAATGGCGGCGATCACGGCCCACATGCCGCCGAGCAGGTCGTCGGCGGGCGCCACCGAGTGCACCCAGGACAGCAACTTGGTGGCCAGCAGGTAAGTGACCAAGCAAGCGAGACCAAGGACCACACTGTCCGCCAGGGCGGTGCGGGCCCGCGCCCGGTCCGGTCGTTTCATGACCACCCTCTTCATGATCACCTTCCGCAGAGAAGAAGCTACTATCCGAGTTTCAGGTGCCGGCTTCCAGCTTCCCGCACGTTGGTCCGGGCGAGTCGACGAGCCCCGCCGCCGGGGCGCCCGCCGGACCAGGGCGGCCATCATCTGCGGCCCTGTACCACTGTGGGCGGGAACCGCCGTGCGTTCGGGAAAATGCCTGGACAGTTACGGCAGACCTGTACATTCTCAGCATGACTTTTACCGAGACCACCGCCGAGCCGACGGTCCGGGTCTCTGCCGGCTGGACCAGCCGGTTTACCCTGCTCTGGTTCGGTTTCTGGATGGCCTGGCTGGTGCCCGTCCAGCTGGTGCTGCCGAACCAGTTCGCGGCGATTGACGCGGCGCACAAGGTGCGGGATTTCGGCATCACCAACGGGGCGGCCGGCGTCGTGGCGCTGATCGCGCTGCCGATGGCCGGCGCGTTGTGCGACCGCACCCGCTCGCGGTGGGGCAGGCGGCGGGTATGGATGGCGGCCGGGGTGGTCGTGCTGGCCCTGTCCCTGGTCGCGCTCGGCCCGCAGCACTCCTGGGTCGGGGTGATGGTCTGCTGGATGTTCGCCTCGCTGGGGTTCTCCATCGCGTCGGCCGGGCTGTTCGCCGCCGTCGCCGACCAGGTGCCGGTGACCCAGCGCGGGATCATCTCCGGCGCGATCTTCGGGCCGCAGGCGCTTGGCCTGCTCGTCGGCCTGGCGCTGCTGGC
>JBEKEK010000252.1:0-9009 GCA_050013875.1 Trebonia sp.
ATCCTGCAGGCCATCGCCAACGCGATCACCAAGAACAACCCGGAGTGCCACCTCATGGTCGTCCTCGTGGACGAGCGTCCTGAGGAAGTCACCGACATGCAGCGCACGGTCAAGGGCGAGGTCATCCACTCGACCTTCGACAACCCGGCGGAGGCCCACACCACGGTCGCCGAGCTGGCCATCGAGCGGGCCAAGCGGCTGGTGGAGATGGGGCACGACGTGGTCGTGCTGCTCGACTCGATCACCCGGCTCGGCCGCGCCTACAACCAGGCGGCGCCGGCCAGCGGCCGCATCCTGTCCGGTGGTGTCGACTCGACCGCGCTCTACCCGCCCAAGCGTTTCTTCGGCGCGGCGCGCAACATCGAGAACGGCGGCTCGCTCACGATCCTGGCTACCGCCCTGATCGAGACCGGGTCCCGGATGGACGAGGTCATCTTCGAGGAGTTCAAGGGCACCGGCAACATGGAGCTCCGGCTCCGTCGCGAGCTGGCCGACAAGCGGCTCTTCCCCGCGGTCGACGTGGACGCCTCGTCCACCCGCAAGGAGGAGATCCTGCTCGGGGCGGACGAGCTCAAGGTCATCTGGCAGCTCCGCCGCGTGCTGCACGCCCTTGAGCCGCAGCAGGCACTCGAACTGCTGATGGAGCAGATGCGCAAGACCCGCTCCAACGCCGAGTTCCTGCTCCAGGTGCAGAAGACCACCCTCGGGATGGACCGCGACCGAGGATAGTCCGCACCGCAGGGAATTCGTACAGGCCGAACCTAGTTACCCGGTCTGGCACACTAGATATCTCCAGGTTCCGGTTCACGTCGTCCGTTTTGTCTAAGAGCGGGCGGCGACCCGGCGGCCAGGCAACCCAAGGAGCCAACTGATGAAGTCCGACATTCACCCGGCCTACCAGGTCACCACCGTGACCTGCGGTTGCGGTGCCACGTTCACCACCCGGTCGACCTCGCCTGACGGCGCGATCCACACCGACGTGTGCTCGCAGTGCCACCCGTTCTACACCGGCAAGCAGAAGATCCTCGACACCGGCGGCCGGGTGGCCCGTTTCGAGAAGCGCTTCGGCAAGGGCCCGGTGACCGGGGCGGCGGCCAAGAAGAAGTAGCGACCTCGCCAGCGCCCGCGTGCCGTTTGACGGCACGCGGGCGTTGTGCTTGTCCGGTGCGGAACCGGCAGGGATGCGGTTAACGCTAGGGTGGTAAGGCAGCGCCTGCGGCGCTGCGAGAGAGAAGGTTTTTCACTTGTTCGACCGGTTGGGTGACCTGGCTAGCGAGCATGCCGAGCTTGAGCGTGCCCTGGCCGATCCCGGCGTGCACGCGAACGCGGATCAGGCCAGGACGCTGGCCAAGCGGTACGCGGAGCTGACGCCGATCGTCAACGCCTACCGGGAGTGGCAGCAGGTCGGCGATGACGAGCAGGCCGCGCTTGAGCTGGCCGCCGAGGACCCTGGCTTCGCCCAGGAGGCCGGCGAGCTGGCCAAGCGGCGCGAGGCGCTGGAGGAGCGGCTGCGCAAGCTGCTGGTGCCCAAGGACCCGAACGACAACCGTGACACGATCCTCGAGGTCAAGGCGGGTGAGGGCGGCGACGAGTCCGCCTTGTTCGCGGGCGACCTGCTGCGGATGTACCAGCGCTACGCCGAGCGGCACGGCTGGAAGACGGAGATCATCGATTCGACCGTCACCGGGCTCGGCGGAGTCAAGGACGCGACCGTCGCGGTCAAGGCGGGCCGGGGCGGCAACGGGGCGTGGTCCCGGCTGAAGTACGAGGGCGGCGTGCACCGGGTGCAGCGGGTCCCGGTCACCGAGTCGCAGGGCCGTATCCACACCTCGGCCGCGGGTGTCCTCGTCACGCCCGAGGCCGACCCGGTCGAGGTGCAGGTCAACGACAACGACCTCAAGATCGACGTGTTCCGCTCCTCCGGCCCGGGCGGCCAGTCGGTGAACACGACCGACTCGGCGGTGCGGATCACCCACCTGCCGACCGGCATCGTCGTCTCCTGCCAGAACGAGAAGAGCCAGCTGCAGAACAAGGAGCAGGCGCTGCGGGTGCTCCGCTCCCGGCTGCTGGCGGCGGCGGAGGCCGAGGCGGACGCGAAGGCGTCGGCCGATCGCAAGGCGCAGGTGCGCACGGTCGACCGGTCTGAGCGGGTCCGCACCTATAACTTCCCTGAGAACCGGATCTCCGACCACCGGGTCGGCTACAAGGCCTACAACCTTGACCAGGTGATCGACGGTGACCTGGACGGGGTGATCGACGCTCTCGCGGCCGCCGACCTCGAATCCAAGCTCGCCGAAGAGTAATCGATGACGCTCCTCCTTGATGAGATCGCGCTGGCGACGGCGCGGCTGGCGGAGGCGGGGGTCGATTCTCCCCGGGCCGACGCCGAGATCATCGCGGCGCATGTCCACAACGTCAAGCGCGGCGAGCTCTACACGGTGCCCGACTCGGAGTTCGACGCCCGCTACTGGGTGGACATCGGCCGCCGGGAGAACCGTGAGCCGCTCCAGCACATCACCGGCCGTGCCTACTTCAGGTACCTGGAGCTGGACGTCGGTTCCGGGGTGTTCGTGCCGCGGCCGGAGACCGAGGTGATGACCGGCTGGGCCATCGACCGGCTGCGTGAGATGGATGTCGCGGAGCCGGTCGCGGTGGACCTCGGCACCGGTTCCGGCGCGATCGCGCTGTCCATCGCCCAGGAGGTACCGCGGGCCAGCGTGCACGCGGTCGAGGGTGACCCGCTGGCGCGCGGCTGGGCGGAGCGGAACATCACCCGCTACGTGGACTCCTACACCGCGGGCCGGGTGCTGCTGCACGCGGGCGACTTCGTGTCGGCCGACCCGCGCCAGGGCCTGCGGGAGCTGGCGCCGCTGGCCGGCACCGTCGATCTGGTGGTCACCAACCCCCCGTACATCCCGCTCGGCTCGCTAGTCGCCCCGGAGGTGGGCGAGTATGACCCGCCCGCGGCGCTGTGGAGCGGTGCCGACGGCCTCGACGCGATCCGGGCGGTGGAGCGGGCGGGCCGGTGGCTGCTCCGGCCGGGCGGCCTGATCGCGGTGGAGCACGGTGCCCCGCAGGGCGCGGCGGTTTTCTGGGTATTCACAGAGGAAGCCGGCTGGCGGGACACAGCCAACCATAAGGACCTTGCCCGCAGGGACCGCTTCGTCACGGCAATGTGGCCAGGAACGGTCTTAGCCCGGGGCGTAAGATCAGCCGGAACTGCTCGGGACGCAGTGGTTCTGCATAGGATGGAACTGATGAGCGCTCGATACGACTGCGCCGACACGCAGCAGCGGGAAGATGGCCTGGTCGCGGCGGCCACCGCCGTGCAGGAGGGCCAGGTTGTCGTCTTGCCCACCGATACCGTCTACGGCATCGGGGCGGACGCGTTCTCCCCGGCGGCGGTCGCCGCGCTGCTCGCGGCCAAGGGGCGGGGCAGGAACCTGCCGCCGCCGGTCCTGGTGGGCAGCGTGCGGGCGGCCTCAGCACTGACCCAGTCGCTCGGCCCCTACGGCCAGGACCTGATCGACGAGTTCTGGCCGGGGCCGCTGACCCTGGTCTTCCGCGCCAGCCCGACGCTCCGCTGGGATCTGGGCGACACCCAGGGCACGGTCGCGGTGCGCATGCCGCTGCACCCGATCGCTCTTGACCTGCTCCGCCGGACCGGGCCGATGGCGGTGTCAAGCGCCAACCTGCACGGCGCCCCGGCCGCCACCACCGCCGACGAGGCGGCCGGGCAGCTCGGCGAGGCGGTTTCCGTCTACCTGGACGGCGGACCGTGCGCGGACAGCGTGCCGTCCACCATCCTTGACCTGACCGGGACGGTGCCGCGACTGCTGCGGGCGGGCGTGATCGGCATTGACGCGCTGCGCAAGGTCGTCCCCGTTATCGATCTGCCGGCCAACGCCGAGGCCGTGGCCGAGGAGCTCAGCCCCGCGGACCGCAGGGCCGCGGAGAGCATCGCGGCGGCCAAGACGGCCGACGAGAGCCAGCCCACAGACCCGGGACCGGGCGCCTGACCGCCCGCCGCCATGCGCGAGTATCTCTACATCCTGATCATCGCGGCGGCGGTGACGTACATCCTCACCCCGCTGGTGCGGCGGTTCGCGATCGCCATCAACGCGCAGCACGCGCCGCGCAGCCGGGATGCGCACACCACGCCGACCCCGTTGCTCGGCGGGCTCGCCATGTACGGCGGCCTGGTGGCCGCGCTGCTGGTCGCCGACCGGCTTAGCTACCTGCAGCAGGCATTCCCGTCGTCGCGCACCATCACCGGGCTGCTGCTCGCCGCCGGATTGCTGGTGGTCATCGGGATCGTCGATGACCGCTGGGAGATCGGCGCGATCCCGAAGCTGGCCGGCCAGATCGCGGCCGGCGGCATTGTCGCCTGGTCCGGCGCGTTCATCGGCTGGATACCGCTGCCCGGTGGCGAAACGCTGCTGCTCGAGCCGGACCTGAGCTACACGGTGACGATCCTGGTCGTCGTCGCCACGATCAACGCGGTGAACTTCATCGACGGACTCGACGGGCTGGCGGCCGGGGTCGTCGGCATCTCCGCGCTGGCCTTCATCGCCTACTCCTACACGCTGACCAACTCGGTCGGCATCCCCTCGCAGTCGGTGCCCGCGGTGGTCTCGGCGGTGCTGGCCGGGATCTGCATCGGGTTCCTGCCGCACAACTTCAACCCGGCGCGGATCTTCATGGGCGACACCGGGTCGATGCTGCTCGGCCTGCTGCTCGCCTACGGCCCGATCGTGAGCACGGCCTCGCTTGACCAGAACATCCTGGTCAACTACGCACACGGGCACCCGGTCAACCGGTTCCCGACCATCCTGCCGCTGCTGCTGCCGGTCGCGATCTTGCTCATCCCGTACACCGACCTGCTGCTCGCGGTGTTCCGCCGGATGCTGGCGGGCAAATCGCCGTTCAGCGCCGACCGCCAGCACCTGCACCACCGGCTGCAGAACATGGGGCACTCGCACCGCCAGACGGTGCTGCTCATGTACCTGTGGGCGGCGCTTTTCTCCGGCACGGTGGTCGGCCTCTCGGTGATCAGGATCGACCTGATCTACCTCGTCCTGGCCACCGTCGCGGCGATCATCGCGCTGCTGCTCGCCACCGTGCCCGGACTCCGCCTGTGGCGGTCCACCGGCAAGCGCGCTGCCGGTACCAGGAGTCGTCACCGGGTGACAGCAACCACCGTCCGTTCCACCGAAACCGCGACCGCGGCCAACGGACAGCCCGCGGCTGCCCGCCGGCCGGTACCCGAAGTCGCGCCCGCTGTTCTCTCCGCTCCCGTGACCCCACCCCTTTCCGCTCCCGTGACTCCACCCCCGCCGAGCAGACACGCCCGTAACGCAGGGGCAACCGGACTGTAACTGGCGATCTCCGGCTAATCTGCTGTAACCTGCGGGAACGCTGAACGCACGGCGGACCGTCGCACGGTGTGGTTTGGTCCTGAGCATTATTGGCGCCTGTCTCCGCTTGGGGAGGGGGCAGTCGCGGCCCTCAATGATGGTCATGTAAAGTCATTAACAGGTAAAGACAGAGTCAAGAACCTTGTGATAGCCTTCACAAGCAGGAGTCCTCGACGCAGTAAGCACGGAGTCCTCGACTCAGCAAGCAGGGAGTCCTCGACGCAGCAAGCAGGGCCTTCAGCGGGCGCTGCACTCATCCGAACTCACAGGAGAGCCGGGAGAAGATGGCGTACTACGGTCGCGTTGTGCGGCGGTCGATCGCGCTGACCAGCGTGGTTGCCGCTGCGGCCATCGTCATCTGCGCGCTGCTTGGCGGGGCCAAGGGCGTCTACGGATCGCTCATCGGCATCGCCGTCGTCGCGGTGTTCTTCGGCATCAGCATTGTGGCGGTCGGCCGGGCGGCACGGGTCAGCCCGATGGCGATGATGGTGACCGCGCTCGGCTCGTTCGTGGTCAAGATCGTCGCGTTCATGATCGTGCTGGTGGCGATCGGCAAGTCCACGGCCTTCAACGGCCGGATGCTCGGGTTCACGGCACTCGCCTGCATCCTCGCCTGGTCGGCCGCACAGGCGGTAACCGCGATGCGGATGCAGACGCTGTACGTCGAGCCGGACGGAAAGAGCTGAGGGCGCGGCCGACGTGGGAATGCGGAGCTATCGCCGCCCGGGCCGGTACGTCGCGCCCACAGCGGACTCGGGCCAGCCCGGCGCGGATGACGGCCTTACCATGGGCACCGGCTGGAACGTCTTCAGCTACCTGATCTCGGGCATGCTCGCCTACGGCGGCATCGGCTGGGTCGTCGCGCACTTTACGCATATTTCGTTGCTTTTCCCGATCGGCATGCTGGTCGGGCTCGGTATCTCGATGGGCTGGATCATTCACAAGTACGGTCGCCCACATGAGCAGGGGAACCCCCCGAAGGGAGATGGTCGGTGACCGGCGATATCGCGGCCGCCGCGGGAGGCTGCCATATTTTCAGCGGGTGCGGGTATCCCGCGCCCGGGCTTGATGACTTCTACTTCCGGAAGCTGTTCAGCATCGGCGGTTGGAACGTCACCAAGCCCGAGCTGATCGCAATCCTGTGCGTCATCATCATCGTCGCTTTCTTCTGGACGGCGTTCGCCAAGCCGAAGATGATCCCCGGCAAGACGCAGAGCATCGGCGAGATGGCGATCCTGCTCGTGCGCGACCAGATCGTCCGCCCGGTGCTCGGCAAGCGCGGCGACGGCTACATGCAGTTCCTGGTGCCGCTGTTCTTCTGGATTCTCGTGATGAACCTGATGGAGCTCATCCCGGTGCTCCAGTTCCCGTCGATGGCGCGGATCGGGTTCGTCTGGCCGCTGGTGTTCGTGGTGTACGGCCTGTACTGGTACCTCGGCTTCAAGACCAAGGGGTTCTTCGGCTACTTCCGGTCCTGGATCCCGGACGCGCCGTGGTTCATCATGCCGATCCTGATCCCGGTCGAGATCCTCAAGTACGTGTTCATCCAGCCGTTCACCCTGGGCGTCCGGCTGTTCGCGAACATGTTCGCAGGGCACCTGCTGCTGTCCATCTTCATGGTCGCGACCTGGTACCTGGCGAGCCTGTCGGTCGGCCTGCTGTACGCCGCGGGCTCGCTCTTCATGGTCTTCTTCGTCTTCCTGCTTGAGCTGCTTGTCGATCTCTTGCAGGCGTTCATCTTCACCACGCTTACCGCTACCTATATCGCGGACTCCCTGGAGAGCGGTCACTGACCGCGCCGGGGCGCCACACCGAAATTCTCCAGCGTTACAGCCCGGTGGGCAGGAGCCGCCGGACCGACAGGAAAAGGAAGAACGAATGTCACTCGCCGCAACTCTCGCTTCGCAGACGATCAGCATCAACATCGGCGCTGTCGGCTACGGTCTCGCGGCCATCGGCCCGGGCATCGGCATCGGCCTGGTCTTCGGGCACGCGATCGAGGCCATGGCCCGCCAGCCCGAGGCGTCCGGCCGCATCCAGCTGTACATGTGGATCGGTTTCGCGCTGACCGAGGCGCTCGCGCTCATCGGCCTCATCGCGCCGTTCATCTTCAAGTACTCCTAAGCCGGATCCAGGGAAGCGAAGTGAGGGCCGGATAGATGTTCCTCGCCGATAGCACGCAGAACCCGCTGATCCCGACCGGGTCCGAGTTGATTCTCGGGGTCGTCTGCTTCGTCATTGTCTTCGGCATTCTCGGCAAGATGCTGCTGCCGCGGATCACCAAGACGCTGAGCGAGCGCGAGGACGCGATCCAGGGCGGTATCAACCGGGCCGACGAGGCGCAGGCCGAGGCGCAGGCGGTGCTTCAGCAGTACCGCGCGCAGCTCGACGATGCCAGGCACGAGGCCTCTCGGATCCGCGAGGATGCGCACGAACAGGGCGCCCAGATCATCGCCGAGATGCGCGAGCGCGCCGAGGCCGAGGCCCGGCGGATCACCGACGCCGCGCAGTCCCAGATCGAGGCGGACCGCCAGCAGGCGCTCGTCTCGCTCCGGTCTGAGGTGGGGTCGCTGGCCACCGAGCTGGCGAGCCGTATCGTCGGCGAGTCGCTGGCCGACACCGCCCGGCAGAGCCGGATGGTGGACCGGTTCCTTGACGAGATCGAAGCGGGCACCGCTGGGGCCAGGCACTAATGCGCGGCGCGAGCAGAGCCTCCTACACCGGGCTCCGTGAGCACCTGACCGCCGCGGCGCGCGGCGCGGTGACGGCCGGGCGGGTCGGCGACGAGCTGTTCGCCGTCGTCGGGCTGCTCGACAACGAGCACGGACTGCGCCGCATGCTCGCCGACCCGACCAAGCCATCGGCAGAAAAGTCCGCGGTGGCGGGCCAGCTGCTGCACGGCAAGATCTCCGCGGCCACCGAGAAGCTGGTGGTCGAGGCCGTCGCGGCGCAGTGGGCGACCCCGGGCGACCTGAGCGACGCACTCGAGCAGCTCGCCATCGAGGCGTACACGATAGCCGCCCAGGCCGGCCGCTCGCTCGACGACCTTGAGGACGACCTGTTCAGGCTGGGCCGCCTTATCTCCGGGCAGCCGGGGCTGCGGTTGGCCCTGATCGGGACGACCAGTGCGGACGCCAAGGCCGGCCTGCTCGCTGATTTGCTCTCCGGCAAGGTCAGCGAGGTGTCGCAGCGGCTGATCACCCAGGTGCTCACCCACCCCCGTGGGCGGTCGCCGCAAGCGGTGCTCGAGCTGTGCGCGTCCATCGCGGCCCGGCGGCGCGAGCAGTTGATCGCGGTGGTGCGGGTGGCCGCCGAGCTGTCCGCCGCCCAGCGGAAGCGGCTGTCTGACGCCCTCACGAGCGCCTACGGCCAGGGAATTCATCTGAATGTCGTGCACGATCCGGCGGTAGTAGGTGGCATATCCGTCCAGATCGGGGATGAGCTAGTGGACGGGACCGCGGCAAGCCGCTTGGCTGAGGTCCAGCGCAAACTCGCGAGCTGATTCGGCCGGCGACCGGCCGGCTCAGGGATTTTCACGAACGGAATGAGGAAGATGGCGGAGCTGACAATCCGACCGGATGAGATCCGCGAC
>JBEKEK010000253.1:0-9002 GCA_050013875.1 Trebonia sp.
CCTCCTCGCTCGGTCGCTGCGCTCCCTCCCTCGTCAGTCCGATGACAGGGGCGCGCCCTTTGGCTCACGGGGTGTCCCGTTCGCCGCCGGGCGGGGCCAAAGGGCGCGCGCGGTTCCCGACGTTCTCCTTGCGCCGCGAGCGCTTGATCCCGATACTCGCTTTCATGGGAGGTTCTGCGGCCGAAAGCCCGACGCCGCCGGATGGGCAGTGGGCGCCCGGCGGTTTGCGCGCCTCCGACGCCGAACGGGACGAAGTGGCGACCAGGCTCAGGGACGAGTTCGTGGCCGGGCGCCTGTCGCACGATACGTTCCTGTACCGGATAAACGCGGTGCTCGCGGCCAAGCGGAGCGCCGAACTGCCACCGCTGCTTGGCGACCTGCCCAGCCAACGGCCGGCGCAGCCGGCATCCCGGTCGCGTCCCGCCGCGATCGTCGCGGCCGGCGGCCGGTCGCTGGCCGGCTGGTTCCGCGGTGCGTGGTCGAAGGTCGCCGACCCGGCCAGCTTCGGCCGCCCCGACCACGGGGCCGGCCCGCGGACGGCCGTACCGCAAGCGCGGGTGGCAAGCCGCGTGGTGACCATGGGCTGGCAGGCGGCGGCCGATATCACCAGGCCGCGGCCGCTGGAGTTCCCGCGCGGCAGCGCCGACCGGTTCAGCATCGGCCGGGACGCCAACTGCGACCTGGCGATCGCCGACATGACGGTCTCCCGGCGGCACGCCACGCTGGAACGAACCCAGGACGGCTGGCTGCTGACCGACCTGGAGTCGACCAACGGCACCCGGGTCAACGGCTGGCGCGTCCACGGCAGGGTCAAGGTGACCTCCGGCGACCTGGTCAGCTTTGGCAACGCCGAGTACTCGCTGAGCCCGGTTGAGCCCGGTTGAGCCCGCTCGCAGCGGGTTAGGCCGGCCGAGTCCGGTCAAGTCGGCTGAGCACGGCCGAAACAGCGCGGAGAACCGGCTAATGCCGGAGATGTTCTAAAGTCTGGATACGTGACCACTGTTCTGCTCGTTCGACATGGCCTGACCGCTACGACGGGTCAGGTCCTGACGGGCTGGACGCCGGGTGTCGGCCTCGACGACCGGGGCCGCGCGCAGGCACGGGCGCTCGGTGCCCGGATCGCCCCGGTGGCGCTCGACGCGGTGGTGACGAGCCCGCTTGACCGCTGCCGGCAGACGGTCGCCGAGCTCATCGCGGCCAGGAACGGCCATCCTGGCCCGGCTGCCCCGGTCGTCGAGGACCGGGTCGGTGAGTGCCGGTACGGCGACTGGACCGGTAAGCCGCTGGCGGAGCTGGCAAAGGATCCGCTCTGGCCGGTCGTGCAGGCGCACCCGAGCGCGGTCAGGTTCCCCGGTGCCGAGGGCGAGTCGATGCTCGACATGCAGCACCGGGCGGTCAGCGCGATCAGGGAGTGGAACGAGCGGCTCGGCAAGGACGCGACCTACCTGGTCTGCTCGCACGGCGACGTGATCAAGGCGATCGTGGCCGACAGTCTTGGACTCCACCTGGACCAGTGCCAGCGCATCGTCGCCGATCCCTGCTCGCTGACTGTGATTAATTACACTCCGATGCGCCCGTTCCTGCTCCGGCTCAACGACACCGGCGGCGGTGTGGCCGATCTGCTGCCCGCGGCCAAGCCGGCCGAAAGTGACAGCGATGCCGTGATCGGCGGCGGTGCGGGCAGTACTGCTTTTGCCGCCAATGGGGACGGGTCCGCGGAAAACGACGGCGCGGAGATTGGGTCTGCGAAAAGCAAGGCCGCAGAGGTCGGCGCGCGTACCGACGGCGACGGTGCGGAAGGATAGGACTCATGCCGGTCTTTTACTATGACCCGCCGGACAGGTTCGTGGCCGGCTCGGTAGGGCAGCCGGGTGACCGGACGTTCTACCTGCAGGCGACCTCGGCTGGCCGGGTGACCAGCGTCGCCCTGGAGAAGTTCCAGGTCAGTCTGCTCGCCGAACGTCTCGACGAGCTTCTCGATGAGGTCCTGCGGCGCACCGGGGCGGCGGAGGAGATCCCGGAGACGGCGCCGCCTTCGCTGCGCGATGACGGACCGCTCGACCTGCCGCTCACCGAGGATTTCCGGGTCGGCGCGATCGCCCTGGCCTGGGACAGCGACGGTGACCGGGTGGTCATTGAGGCGCAGGAGGACAGCGACGCGCCGATCGAGCCGCTGTCGGAGGACATTCCGGCCGACGGTCCCGGCGTGCTCCGGGTGCGCATCACCCCAAGCGCCGCCCGTGCGTTCGCGCACCGCGCGCTCAACCTCGTCGCGGCCGGCCGGCCGCCGTGCCCGCTGTGCGGGCTGCCGCTAGACGCCAACGGGCACGTCTGCCCGCGGCAGAACGGCCACCGGACCAGCAGCCGTGCCTGACAACGCGACGGCGGGCGACGATACCGACCTGCCGGAAGGGGAACGCGAAGCGCTTGAGTTGCTCGAGCGCGGCAAGCTCACCGTGGAGGGCCGCATCGTCGACGCGTCCAACGCGACGCTGCTCTGCACGATCAGCGCGGCGGGCACCGAGGCCACCTGCGTCTACAAGCCGGTCGCGGGGGAGCGCCCGCTGTGGGACTTTCCGACCGGCACCCTGGCCGGCCGTGAGGTCTCGGCCTACCTGGTCTCCCGGGCGGCCGGGTGGAACTTCGTCCCGCCGACGGTGATGCGCGACGGCCCGTTCGGCCCCGGCATGTGCCAGCTCTGGATCGACCTTGATCAAGGCGTCGACCTGATCGCGCTCTCCCGCCGGTTCGATCACCCCGGGCTGCGGGAGATGGCGGTCTTCGACGCGGTCATCAACAACGCGGACCGGAAGATCGGCCACCTGCTTCCGGTCCCCGATGGCCATCTGTACGGCTGCGACCACGGGATCTGCTTCGCCGAGGAGTACAAGCTGCGCACCGTGCTCTGGCAGTGGCGCGGCAAGGCACTGCCGGGCCACTCGGTCGAGGTGCTCCGCCGCCTGGCCGACGAGCTGGCGGCCGGCTGGCTCGGCGAGGAACTGAGCCGCCACCTGACCACGGCCGAGGTCGCCGCGACGCTCTCGCGGGTGGAGGTCCTGCTGGCCAGCCGGGTGCACCCCTACCCCCCAGAAGACTGGCCCGCCATCCCCTGGCCCCCGGTCTAAAATCCAAGTCCCCATCCGCCGGAACGCACGCGGCGTGCTCTTCGTCCGCCCATTGCCGTGCTTTCCTGCTCGCCGCCGGGCGCTGTGAGCCCCTGCCCTCTCCCTCGTCACTCGGTCGCTGCGCTCCCTCCTTCCTCAGTCCGAGGACAGGGGCGCGCCCTTTGGCTCGCAGGGGTGCTTTCCTGCTCGCCGCCGGGCGCTGTGAGCCCCCTTTGGCTCGCGGGATGGTCCCCCGCCCGTTGCTGCCGCTAGGATGGCGGGCGGCGCGAGGAGGGTGCCGCCGGGTCCGCGGGAAGGGCTGAGCCCACCTCCGGTTAGCGAGCATGGGCAGCTGTGGCCTCTTCCTCGGCCTGGGCAGCGGACCGCAGGCGACGGAGGGAGACGCCGTGTCCGATTCGCTTCCCGAGCACCCCGATCTCGGCCAGTTGCGCCGCCGGGCCAAAGAGCTGCGCGACGCCGCCCGGCAGGGCGATGCCGAGGCCTTGGAGCGGTTGGCCCGCCAGCACAGATCCGCCCACCGCGGCGCGGTCCGGTTGGCCGCAGCGCAGCTGGTCATCGCCCGGGAACTGGGCTTCCCCAGCTGGCCCGGTCTCGTCGCTGCCATCGAAGCTGACGTAGTCTCCCGCCGCCTGGTGCGGGATTTCGTGTCGGCCTCAATCGAAGGCAGGCTGCGCCGGGCCGCTGAGATCCTGCGCGCTGATCCAGGTATCGCCGGCCGCGACCTGCTCGCCGCGAGCCTACTCGGCGACGCCACGGCGGTCCGGGACCACCTTGCCGCCGACCCGGCGGCCGCGGTGGCCATCGATGACGAACGCGGCTGGCCGCCGCTGCTGTACGCCTGCTACTCCCGGTGGCACCAGATCGACCCCGGCCGCGCGCACGGTCTGGCGGAGGTGGCGCGCTTGCTGCTCGAGGCCGGAGCCGTGGCGGACACCAACGACGGCGGACGGCCCCGCTTCCGCTCGGCCCTGAAGGGGTCGGTGGAGGTGAACAACCCGGAGGTAACCGAGGTGCTGCTGGCGGCCGGGGCCAACCCCGACCTGGGGCAGCCCGTCGCCGAGGCGGCTGCTCATCGCGATCTACGGTGCCTGCGGCTCTTGCTCTCCAGCGGTGCCCGGGTGGCCGGAACCTGGGCGCTTGGCGCCGCCGTCTATCACGACGATCCGGGTGCGGCCACGCTGCTGCTCGATGCCCTCGCGGCGGCCGGGGGCGAGGCGGCGGCCGCGGCGACCGAGGCGCTGCCGGAGGCCGCCGCGACCGCCTCCTTGCCCGTGGTGTCAGCCCTCCTGGCGGCCGGAGCGGACACCCGGGCCAGTGACTCAGACGGGATGTCCGCGCTGCGGCTGGCTGTGCGGGCGGGCAAGGAGGAGACCGCGCAGCGGCTGCGAGCGCTCGGCGCGGTCGAGGACGACACCGACGTCGACCGATTCCTCGGCGCGTGCCTGAACGCTGACCGCCCGGCGGCCGAGTGGCTGCTGGCCTGCCATCCTGACCTGCCGGGCTCGCTGAGCGATGAGGAGCAGGCCGTGATCTGCGACGTCGCGGCGTCCCGCTCGGCCGGAACGCTTGCGCTGATGCTCGATCTCGGCTTCTCCCCGCACGCCCGCAGATTCGGCGAGCAGCCGCTGCACACCGCTGCCTACCACGGGAACGCTCAGGCGGTGCGGGTGCTGCTTGAGGCCGGCGCCGAGGTTGACGCCCGCGACGCCCGGTTCAACGCCACGCCGTTGGCGTTCGCCACCGTCGGCAGCGGCGAGCAGGCCGGCCAGCAGGGCGACTGGACCGGAACCGTGAGACTGCTCATCGAAGCCGGGGCCCTTCGGCGGGACGTGTGGGTCTCAGGGAAACCGCCGAGCGAAGAGGTAGCCGACCTCCTGCTGCGCTATGGCATCACCGCGGGCGAACCCGCTGGGGAGCAGACAGCCGGCCAGGACCACGACCCGGCCGGGTCGCCCGAGGTGCCCGGGTCGCCTGGCGTCGGCGTGATGGCCGAGATCGCCAGCCACCTCGAAACCGCGTGCGGTGAGCTCGACCTGGATCTGCTCGGCTCGCTCCTGCACCCCGAGGTCCGCTGGACAGGACTGTGCCGTGACAGAGCTCAGGTGCTCGACTGGTATCGCGATCTGATAGCCGAGGGAACCGAGGCCACCGTGCGCAGCGCGGAGGTCGACCGCGACGCCGTGGTACTCGGGCTGGCGGTAGTCCGCCGCGCACAGGGCGCCAGGCCCGCGCCGCCGCAGCAGCTTTATCAGGTCTTCACCGTGCAGGGCGCGCACATCGTCGAGATTCGCGGCTACGCCGACCGTGATAGCGCCCTTGCCCGCGGCGGCCCGCGCGGGAACGCTCAACCTCAGGGGGATCAACCATGACAAGCCAGGTGACCGACGCGGACCTGCTCTACCTGCGCCGCTGCGTGGAACTGGCGGCCGAGGCAGTCGAGGCGGGTGACTTTCCGTTCGGCTCGGTGCTCGTCGCCGCGGACGGGACCGTCCTGTCGGAGGACCGCAATCGCGAGGTGACGACGGGGGACCCCACCCGCCACCCGGAGTTCGTGCTTGCGCGGTGGGCGGCGATGAACATGACGCCACCGGAACGAGCCGAGGCGACCGTCTACACCTCAGGTGAGCACTGCCCGATGTGCGCCGCCGCTCATGGCTGGGCCGGGCTCGGGCGCATTGTCTACGCGACATCATCGCAGCAGCTGACCGGCTGGCTCGCGCAGCTGGGAGTCGGCCCGGCCCCGGTCCTCCCCTTGCCGATCACCGAGATCGTTCCCGGTGTCACGGTGGCAGGCCCGGTTCCGGCGCTCGCGGATCAGGTGCGCGACCTGCACCGCGAATTCCACTTCGCGCGCCGTTAGGAGAGCCGGTGCGGACCGGAGGCGCCGTGGCGGCAACGATTCGCCAGCGTGCCCATCCCCACCGGCGGCAACCCGGGCGGCACCGAGGGCCTGATCCTCAAGTACGCTGCGTAGCTGTACTTTCCCACGCGCCTCCGGCGCCGGGACGGCTGGCACGCGGGAATCCCCCTGCGGGCAAGCCCAGGGGTTAAGCGGTCCGGATTGTGCTAGTCTGTGTCACTCTGCGACAGGCATCTAGACGGCATGAGCCCCCTGGTCGCGAACGAAAGAATCTCAATCTATGGACAACGTGGCTGACCGGACAGATGAGGATCGGGATCGCGCGCTGCGGCGGCGGAGGTTCCTGCGAGCCGGTGGCGAGGTGGTGCTAGCGTTCGGCGTGGGGGGCCTGCTGGCCGGATGCAATTTTTCTCATGGCTCGGGCACCGCCGACAGCAGCACGACTGCCCCGGCGACAGGCGGCACCAAAGGCTCGAAGAACCCGCTTAGCGGCTCGTCCGGCAATAGCTCGAGCTAGGCAGCTCTAGCCGGGTCCGGTCTCCAGCTGGGCCCGGGCAGAGCCGGCCGGATCAGCCACCGGCGGAACCTACTGGGCGGGACAAACAGGGCGGTGACGGGCATGGCGGGCGCGGGAGCGGACCGGGAAGCGGCGCTAACCGAGTGGCCGGAGCCGGTCGGCCAGGCCGCTCAGCCGGCCGATGACCCGGTGTTCGTGCTCTGCGCCGGGCGGTCGGGCTCCACCCTGCTGCGGTTCCTGCTTGACGCTCATCCAGACCTGGCCTGCCCGCCCGAGACCAGGCTGCCCTGGCTGGCCAGGCAGTTGGCCACCGCCTGGGCGGTGATCGAGGACGCCCCGCCGTCGACGGATGGCAGCCCGGCCGACGGCGCGGTCTCGGCACCGGTGGCCGAGGGACTGCGGCGCAGCCTCGACCCGATGATGAGGTCCTACCTGCAGCGGCGGGGCAAGAAGCGCTACTGCGACAAGAGCCTGGGGGCCGCACAGCACGCCGGGCTGCTGCTGCAGATCTGGCCGGGGGCCAGGTTCATCTGCCTGTACCGGCATCCGATGGACGTCATCGCGTCCGGGATCGAGGCGTCGCCCTGGGGTCTGGCCAGCTACGGGTTCGAGCCGTACGTCGGCGTCCCGCCCGATAACAACGTGGCGGCGCTCGCCCGCTACTGGCTGGACTACACGACCTCGATCGTCACCGCGGAAGAGCGGTTCACCGACCGCTGCCTGCCGGTCAGGTACGAGGATCTGGTCACCGACCCGGACGGCCAGATCGAGCGGATCTTCGGGTTCATCGGCGCGAGCGCGGTGCCCGGCATCGTGGAACGCTGCTTCGCTCCCGAGCATCAGCGGTTCGGCCCGGGCGACTACAAGATCTGGAACACCGAGCGGGTCAGCACCGACTCGGTCGGCCGGGGCTGGGCGATGCCAGCGGGGAAGATATCCGAGCCGCTGCTCGCCCGGGTCAACGAACTGGCCGACGTGCTCGGCTACATCCAGGTCGGCGAGCAGTGGGGCACCGGGGCCAAACCGGCCGACCTGCGGGTGCGGAAGAACGAATCGCCCGGCGCGGCGGACTCACCACCCCTGGCGGGAGAGCAGGGCGACGATCCCGGCCAGGCGCCGATGGCGCTGCCGGACTGGGCCCTGGCGGCCGACAGGCGCATCCGGGCGGGGCTGTCACGCGCCGGCGCGGAGTTCAGCCGAACCCATGGCGCGCGCGCTGCGGAGTCGGTCCTGCTCTTCATGTCCGCCCCTGCCTGGGCCGACGACGATGCCTGGTGGCGGCTTGACCTGGCGGCGGGCACGGTCACCGCGGGTCTCGGCGAGTGCCCGGTGGACACCCACTGGTCCCTGACCGGCTCCGCCCCTGCCTGGGACCGCCTGCTGACGGGCGGGTCCAACCTCGGCGTCGCCTTCCGCCGGGGGGACCTCCGCTACGCCGACAAGGGAGACGCCGGGGCCGGGTCGATCGGCGCCGACACGAGGGTCGCGATGCTAACCGATCTGCTCGGCACCTCCCGCTGGGTGTTCTCCGCGCAGCGGACCTGAACACGCCGCAGACCTGCAACACGCCGCAGACCTGGAACTGGCCGCGGGCCTAGAACTCGTCGCCGTCACCGGCGTCGCCGCGGCGGCGCAGGTACCGCTCGAACTCGCGGGCGATCGCGTCGCCGGACGCCTCGGGCAGGTCGGTGGCGTCCTTGGCCTCCTCGAGCGTGCGCACGTACTCCGCGACATCCGAGTCCTGCTGCGCGAGCTCATCGACGCCGCGCTCCCAGGCCCTGGCCTCCTCCGGCAGGTCTCCCTGCGGCAGCGATACGTCAAGCACGTCCTCGACCGAGCGCAGCAATGCCAGCGACACCTTCGGCGACGGCGCCTGCGCGACGTAGTGCGGTGCTGACGCCCAGAGCGAGATGGTGGGGATGTCAGCGGCGGCGCAGGTGTACTGGAGCACCCCGACGATCCCCGAGGACCCCTTGTAGTCGTTCGGCTCGGAGCCCACCCCGCGCAGCAGCTGCGGATCGGAGCTGCTGACCTGAACCGGCACCGGCCGGGTGTGCGGGGAGTCGGCCAGCAGCGCCCCGACCAGGATGAGGAGCTCGACCCCGAGCTCGGTCAGCCCGCTGATGAGCTCGTCGGTGAATCCGCGCCAGCGCATATTCGGCTCGACGCCGTGCACAAGCACGATGTCACGGGAGAGCCCGGTGGCGGACGCCCGGGCGAGGGAGAGCCGTGTGGTCGGCCAGACCAGGCGCTCGGTCTTGCCCCCCACCACGTCGATCACTGGCCGGTTGACCTGAAAATCGTAGAAGTCATCGGGGTCGATCGCGGCAATAGGAGTGGACTCCCACGCGATGCCGAGATGGTTGACCACGCCGCTGGCTGCCTCGGCCGCGTCGTTCCACCCCTCGAACGCGGCGATCGCCACCGGGTTGACGAGCGGTCCTTCGACGTCGCTGAACTTGATGACTTCACCTCCGCAAGTGCCGCGGGCCTGCGCCCG
>JBEKEK010000254.1:0-8978 GCA_050013875.1 Trebonia sp.
GGCACCCGGGCGCAGGCGACCGCGGTGACCATCTTCGCGCCGTGCTTGGCGATGCCGCCCGCCTCGTACTGGCGGCCGACCATGAAGCCGGTGATGTTCTGCAGGAAGACCAGCGGGATCTGCCGCTGGTCGCAGAGCTCGATGAAGTGCGCGCCCTTCTGCGCCGACTCGCTGAACAGGATGCCGTTGTTGGCGATGATGCCCACCGGGTGGCCGTGGATCCGGGCGAACCCGGTGACCAGGGTCGGGCCGTACTCGGCCTTGAACTCGGTGAACCGGCTGCCGTCGACGATCCGGGCGATGACCTCGCGGACGTCGTAGGAGGCGCGCGGGTCGTCCGGGATGACGCCGTACAGCTCGCCCGGATCCGCCAGCGGTTCCGCCGCCGGGCTCACGTCCCACGGGCGGGGCGCGCGCGGGCCAAGGGTGGCGATGATGTCGGCGACCATGCGCAGCGCGTCGGCGTCGTCGGCGGCGAGGTGGTCGGTGACGCCGGAGATCCGCGCGTGCAGATCACCGCCGCCGAGGTCCTCGGCGGTCACCACCTCACCGGTCGCGGCCTTCACCAGCGGCGGGCCGCCGAGGAA
The DNA here is from genome assembly GCA_050013875.1 of Trebonia sp. GTDB lineage: Bacteria > Actinomycetota > Actinomycetes > Streptosporangiales > Streptosporangiaceae > Trebonia. Next base: position 588 of record JBEKEK010000254.1, read on the forward strand.
GATGGTGCCCTGGTTCTTGACGATCACCGCCTCGTCGCTCATCGCCGGCACGTAGGCGCCGCCTGCCGTGCAGGAGCCGAGCACGGCGGCGATCTGCGGAATGCCGCGCTTGGACATGGTGGCCTGGTTGTAGAAGATCCGGCCGAAGTGCTCCCGGTCGGGGAACACCTCGTCCTGGCGCGGCAGGAACGCGCCGCCGGAATCGACCAGGTACACGCAGGGCAGGTTGTTGTGGAGCGCGACCTCCTGGGCGCGCAAATGCTTCTTGACCGTCATCGGGTAGTAGGTGCCGCCCTTGACGGTGGCGTCGTTGGCGACGATCACGCACTCCCGGCCGGAGACCCGGCCGACCCCGGTGATGAGGCCGGCCGCCGGCGCCTCATCGTCGTACATCCCCGTCGCCGCCAGCGGCGAGAGCTCAAGGAAGGGGGACGCGGGGTCGATGAGGGTATCGACCCGGTCCCTGGGGAGCAGCTTGCCCCGCGCCACGTGCCGCTGCCTGGCCTGCTCCGGACCGCCGCGCGCGACGGCGGCAAGCCGCTCGCGCAACTGCGCCGCGAGCGTGGCGTGGGCCTGCGCGTTGCGCTTGAACACCGCGCTGGCGGGGTCGGCCTTGCTGCGAATCGACGGTGACTCCGAGGCCATGTCTGCTGAACGCTCCCTCAACTTGACTACCGGGTAGCGTATGCCGCGCTGGCAGAAGGGGCCGAACCGGGTAGCGGGAGCGAGGGCAAGGCGGGCGGTAGCGGGAACAGGAGGTGCCCTGCTCCCGCTATCGCCCGCGAAGTCGCGGAACCGTCGTCAGGCGGCGTCGATGATGTCGATCGCGAACACCAGGGTGTCGGTGCCGTTGATCCCGGCCGAGGAAGAGCCGGTCTTGCCGTAACCGTCGGACGGCGGGATGACCAGCAGGACACGGCTGCCGACGGTCTGGCCGACCAGTCCGGTGTCCCAGCCCTTGATGACCTGGCCCTCGCCGATCTGGGTCGCCCACGGCGCGCTGCGCGACCAGGAGGAGTCGAAGACCTTCTTGGTCCGCCAGTTCACGCCGGTGTACTGGACCACGATGTACTGGCCCTTCTTGACGACCGGGCCGGTGCCCTTGACCAGCGTCTTGACCTCAAGGCTCTTCGGCGCGGCGGTCTTCGGGATGGTGATCGTGGGGCCCTTGCCCGCGGCGCCGGCCGTGACCGTTGGCAGCGAGCCGCCACCGTTAGAGGTCTGGGTGCCGCTCACGCCCGCGGTGTTGTCGAACGACTTGAGCATGTCGATCACGAAGACCACGGTGTCGTTGGCCCCGACGCCGATCTGCGAGTTGCCGGTGGTGCCGAACGCGTCCTTGGGCGGGATCACCGCGAGCACCCGGCTGCCGACCTTCTGGCCCTCAAGCGCGGTCGCCAGACCCGGCAGCAGCGTGCCGGTGAACAGCGTCGGCACTCCTTCTGAGTAGGTGGAGCCGATCAGCTTGTGGGTCTTGCCCGACCAGTCGTACATCACGAAGTCGCCGAGCAGGGACTGCGAGGTGGTCAGCTTCGCGCCAGTGCCCTGGATGACCGTCTTGGTGTAGAGCGAACTGCCCGCCGTGGCAGCCGGGATCGTCACCGTCGGCGACTTGCCGAAGCTCCCCGTCGCGGTGACCGACGTGTTGGTGACCGACGAGCCCGCGGAGGACGAGGCCGAGGACGACGCCGATGAAGACGACGCCCCGGAAGAGGATGAGGACGATCCGCAGCCGGCGATGACCGCGACGGCTAGCAAGGAGGTGGTGGCAAGCGCGGCTACGCGTCGGCGTCGCATGGAAACCTCTCGGGTATGGCGGGTTATGTCGGTGTGCCCAGGCCCGGCACCCAGATTTCTAGGTTCTGGTAAAGCCCCATCAGGCTACCCGGACAGAACGGGCGCCTGACGGGCCTAGGCTACTGCCCGCAACCGACCGGGTGGGCGCCGGTCAGCAAACCACGGGCGGGTTGTCCGGACTGGCGGGCTCGTCCGCGGTTACCGGCTGGCCGTTGAGCGCCGCCTTCAGGGCCGGCAGCTTGGTAAGGATGTTGGCCTGGTAGACCCGGACGTTGTAGTCGTAGGTCGGGGTCTTGGCCCCCGGGGTGAAGAAGTAGTTGCCGTAGTCCAGCCGGCTGAGCTTGTCCTTCGGGTACTGCGCGATCAGCCAGCGCAACGCGGCACCGCGCGGCTGGAAGCTGCTGAAGTAGCCGGGCTGGCTGGAAATCAGGATGAAGTTCGCCACGTTCTTGGTGGGGTCGTACCACTCGCGCTTGTTCTCCCACTCATACGGCTGCACGCAGGATGGGCTGACCGCCCGGATGGTGATCGCTCCCCCGGTATCGACGGTGATCACGGAGGCCTCCCAGTACCCGCCGAGGCCATAGCTAAGGCCGTTGGCCTCGAGGAACTGCTCAAGCCCGGTAAACGGGTCAGCCGCGGCGGGGGCGGACGCCTGCTGGAACAGCCCGAAGCTGTACCACCCGAACAGCGCTACCAGCGGGATCACGATCAGCTTGAGCCTGAGCGGGCGGCGCAGGCGCGGCAGCCGGACGCGGATCGCCGGGCCGATCGCGAGCAGCCGGTCGCCCAGCATCCGGGCGGCGAGCACCGCGGCGAACGGCAGCACCGGCGCGATTTCCCGCACGTTGAGCGCGGAGTGGTCGGCCAGCGCGGACGGGATGTAGGCCGCGAGGTTGAGCACAATCCCGATTAGCAGCAGTTGGCTGATGAAGTCGGCGTCGCGGCGGAAGAACCGGCGGGCGATCGCGCAGCATCCCCAGACGGCGACGATCACGCAGGCCAGCCGGCTGATGGCGATCGCCTGGTCGAGCCCCGACAGGGGCGCCGCCCCGGCGATGACGTACTGGCCCGGCGACTTGTAGTTGATCGCCTGCCCCGGCACGAAGTAGGCGCCGAACATCTCAAGCAGTCCGTGCACCACGACCCGGGCCTGCATGAACCACCGGCCGCCGTCGAGCTGGAAGGGGACGGCTTGCTGGTAGTAGCCGCCGGCGTTGAACAGCAGCCTGCCGCCCCACCAGACGACCAGATAGCCGATCCCCGCGGCGGCGGCCAGCGATAGCTCAAGCCAGCGGGAGGTCAGACCGCGACCGAGACCGCGAAGCCCGCCTCCGCCGCGCGCCCCGGTCACGGAACCCGTGATCACCCGCGCGAGGCAGACCGCCAGCATCGGGTAGATCGCGATGATCAGAACCAGCGGGTCGGCCATCAGCGCCCAGGCGATGAGGACGGCGATGATCAACGGGATGAACCAGCGCTGCCGCAGGGTCGGGGTCGTTCCGTCGCGTTTTGTCAGCCCGAACCGGTCGAGGACGAGCCAGGTAAGCAGCACCGGGGCCGCGGTGCCGATGTGGCCGACGGAGAAGACAAGGACGAAAACACCCACGCCCGGCTGCGGAGCGAGCATGATGGCCAGCACCAGGGCCATCCGCATGATCGCCTGCGGGCCATGGGACCGGCCCTTGGCCAGCAGCATCGCAATCGCGATCACCGCCGTATAGGTGACCGCCGCCGCGATGTGCGCCGTGTTCAGGTGCAGCCCGAACATCCACACGAGGAGCGTGATCTCCGGCAGCTCGGTCGTGATGAACGGGACGTCGGAGACGTGCCAGCCGGACAGGTACACGTTGCCGTGCAGCATGTCATTGGCCATCAGCAGGATGTTGGCCTCGTCGGAGTTCTCCGCGTAGGTCCTGGACAAGTGCAGGTAAACGTCGAACAGCACGACGATGACCAGCAGAAAGACGGCAGCGCCCGCCCACCACCAGGCCCGGCTTGAGGCCAGGCGCATAGAAGTCACGGGCGCCGCGTCATCTTCGACACCGCCCGCCAGCTGGTCCGCTCCCGGCGCTGGGCTCGGCATTAGTGCGAGCCACCGTTCCGGGGCGTCAGCGTGATCACCTTCGCCATATAGCTTTTACACTCTTACTCGATCAGTCCCGCACGGGACACAACCCGGGCCTAACGTGTCACAGAGTAGCCTGAACCGGTGCTCTGGTAGGCTGCCGCGCAGTCTTTGGTGTCCGCTCTACTACCTCGGGGCGGCCGTTTTACCCCATAGGACGGACGAACACGGTGCAGGTCACCTCAACGACGGATCCAGCCGCCTCGGATCGTTCCGCCGGCGGCGGCCCGCTGTTGGCGCGACTCAATAAGCCTATACCGGTAGGTTTGATTGGGTTTATCGGATGGCTAATTTATGTCGTTCTCCGGTGGCAGGTGTGGGCCAGGGGCCATATCTCGAAGTTCATCATGTCGGGGTCGAACAATAAGTACAGCCACCCGGCGCAGATGTTCCCCCACATCAGCCACGTGCCGAGCACCGGGTACGACGGCCAGTTCTACTACCGGTTCGCGTTCAACCCGTTCAACTGGAACCCCACCGCGTACGGCATCACCGTTGACCACAACTACCGGTACACCCGGATCGGGTACTCGCTGGTCGCGTACATCGTCTCGCTCGGCGGCCACGGCCGGCTGCTGCCCACCGTCCTCGTCGTGGTCAACCTGATCTTCGTCGGCATCATGGGCTACCTGGGCGCGAAGTTCGCCCACGAGTCCCGGCGGCACGCGCTGTGGGGGCTGCTGTTCGTCGCCTACTTCGGCCTTGCTATCAGCGTCGGCCGGGACACCTCCGAGCCGCTGGCCGACGCCTGCATGCTCGGCGGTTTGCTCGCCTACCGGCACTCCCGCTACCTACTCGCGGCCCTGCTGGTGGCCTACGGTGTCTTCACCAACGAGCCGATCCTGGTGCTCTCGGTCGCGATCGCGATCGTCCGGCTCTACCAGTTCTGGCTGAAGCGGGCCAAGCCCGGCAAGCCCGACCTGGTCTGGGTCCTGCCCGGCGCCGTCTACGTGCTGCTCGAGATCGCCGAGAAGCTCGTGGTGAAGGGCAAGGCCAGCGGCGCGGCCGACGCCGCGGCGAACCTCACGTTGCCGTTCAAGGCCATGGTCCCGGCCCTGTACCGGGACGTGAAGAACATCAGCTGGTCGGACCACCTGTACGACTACAACGTGATCGAATTCATCGCCCTGGCGGTGGTGATCGTGGCCGCCTTCGCGGTGATCAGGTCGTCCACCGCGCCGCTGCCTGAGAAGGCCGGCTTCGTCGGCTTCGTGCTGGTAGAGCTGGTGATCGCCTCCGGGCAGTTCTGGGACAGCACGTTCGGCGACGGGCGGACCTACATCGACGCGTTCCTGATGGCCGTCATCCTGCTGCTCGCCACCCCGGCCGGCACCATCACCGGCGCCGCGCGTTCCGCGCACGCGTCCGTGATGGGGCGCATCTTCGCGGAAGACCGTGTCATCACGGACAAGCGGCTGGCGTGGATCACCGCGCCCGCGGTCGTGGTGCTGATCCTGGTGGCCTGGCGGCACATCATCCACCAGTAGGCGCGGGGTTTGCGGGGTTTGCGGGTCAACCGGGCGGAGTGGTCGGGCGTCCGTTAGGCGGGCGACGCCTACGTCACCAACGGGTACCTCAACAACCAGACCGTGTGGGTGATGTCCGACTAACCACCGCACCACCGGACAGCCCCTGCGCAGATGAAGGTTAGACGGCGCCAGGGTGGTTAGTTGCCTGCCATGGCGGATTCCTTGGCGGCTGCGGCTGCTCACTCCACGGCTGGCGATGTTCGGCGGCAGGGCGGCTGGCTGCCGGACAACCAAGACGACCTTGAGGCCTGGCTAACCGGGCACCGGGAACGCGTAGCGGCCAAGGGTGAGCAGGTCCCGCTGCACCCGGTGCTGGCCGAGTTCCAGGCCCTGATTGACAGCGACCCGGTCGTGCGCCTGTACCTCAGCGAGATGATCGCTCAGGTACCGCGGAACAGGCAGTACCGCACACGGCATCTGGAGAGCGTGCCGCAGCTGCTGCAGCTGATCAACGAAGTGCTGACGATGGCCCCTGAGTACAACGAGGACGCGATGGTGGTCCTGCCACTGGGCGCGATCCTCGACTGGACCATGGGCACGCAGGCCGGCCTCGCCGCCTTCCGCGACCGGCGGATCAACGCGATGCTCAAGAAGATCCTCGGCGTATGGTGCGAATTTCTCAGCAGCGGCGGCTCCCGCTATGTCCTCAACGACTCACCATCCGGCTGGAAGGGCGAGGCCGCCCGGCGGGCCATCGGCATCGAGCAGTACCAGCACGACCCGCAGGGCGAGTACTGGGGCTTCACGTCGTGGAACGACTTCTTCACCCGGCGGCTGGCCGATGGCGCGCGCCCAGTCGACTCGCCGGACGACGACAACGTTATCGTCAGCGCGTGCGAGTCCACCCCGTACGGCCTCGCCGTGAACGTTCAGCTTCAGGACCAGTTCTGGCTCAAAAGCCAGCCGTATTCGCTGCGGGACATGCTGGCCAATGACGAGTCAGCCGGTCAGTTCGTCGGCGGCACCGTCTACCAGGCGTTCCTGAGCGCCACCAACTACCACCGATGGCATAGCCCGGTGGCCGGGACGATCGTGCGGGCCTTTGTCCAGGAAGGCACCTACTACTCCGAAGCAGACTCCGAAGGCGCCGACGCCGTCGAGCCGCGAAATTCGCAGTCGTACCTGGCGCATGTCGCCGCCCGGGCGGTCATCCTCATCGAAGCGGACAACCCCGTCATAGGCCTGACAGCCTTCGTGCCGGTTGGCATGAGCGAGGTGTCGTCCTGCATGATCGACCCGAAGATCCAGCCCGGCTACCACGTCGCCAAAGGTGAAGAACTCGGCTACTTCCAGTTCGGCGGCTCCACTCACTGCCTCGTCTTCCGCCCGGGTGCAATCGCCGACTTCTCCCTCACAGCGATCCCGCAGCCCCACGACTCCCATCCTCCACTGGTACAAGTCCACTCCAAGCTCGCCACCGCGGCATCAGCGTGAACCCGAAGTGGCGCCGCTGCGCCGCGCGGCCGGCGGCGTGGTATCCCCCCGGAGGGCTGGACCGTGATGAATGGGCACCGCTGCTAGGCGGCTGCCCCGTCCTTACATGCCGGCGATTAGTTTTTCCACACGCTCGTCGACGGAGCGGAAGGGGTCCTTGCACAGGACCGTGCGCTGGGCCTGGTCGTTGAGCTTCAGGTGGACCCAGTCGACGGTGAAGTCGCGGCGCTTCTCCTGAGCGCGGCGGATGAACTCGCCGCGGAGCTTGGCCCGGGTGGTCTGCGGCGGGATCGATTTGGCCTCGAAGATCTTGAGGTCGCTGGTTACCCGGTCGACGGCGCCGTTGCGCTGGAGCAGGTAGTACAGGCCACGGCCGCGGTGCACGTCGTGGTAGGCAAGGTCGAGCTGGGCGATGCGCGGCGCCGAGAGCGGCAGGTCGTGCTTGGCCCGGTAGCGCTCGATGAGCTGGTACTTGGTCACCCAGTCGATCTCGCGGGCGATCTTGTCCAGGTTGCCGTCCTCGATCGCGGTGAGCGCCCGCTCCCACATCTCGATGACGCGCAGGGTGATCGGGTCGATGCCGTTCTTCTCGGTGAAGTCCTTGGCACGGGAGAGGTACTCCCACTGGATCTCAAGCGCGGACATCTCCCGGCCGTTGGCCAGCCGGACCTTGCTGCGGCCGGTCATGTCGTGGCTGACCTCGCGGATCGCCCTTATCGGGTTATCCAGGGTCATGTCGCGCAGCACTACCCCGGCCTCGACCATGCGCAGCACCAGGTCGGTCGAGCCGACCTTGAGCAGCATGGTGGTCTCGGACATGTTGGAGTCGCCGACGATGACGTGCAGGCGGCGGAACCGCTCGGCGTCCGCGTGCGGCTCGTCGCGGGTGTTGATGATCGGCCGCGACCTGGTGGTGGCGCTGGAAACGCCCTCCCAGATGTGCTCCGCCCGCTGGCTGACGCAGTAGACCGCGCCCCGCGGGGTCTGCAGGACCTTGCCCGCGCCGCAGATGATCTGCCTGGTGACCAGGAACGGGATCAGGATGTCGGCCAGCCGGCCGAACTCTCCGTGCCTGCCGACCAGGTAGTTCTCGTGGCAGCCGTAGGAGTTGCCCGCCGAGTCGGTGTTGTTCTTGAACAGGTAGATGTCGCCCGCGATGCCTTCTTCGCGCAGGCGGCGGTCGGCATCGACGAGGAGGCCCTCGAGGATCCGCTCCCCTGCCTTGTCGTGCGCGACCAGGTCTACGACGTTGTCGCACTCCGGGGTCGCGTACTCGGGGTGGCTGCCCACGTCCAGGTACAGGCGCGCTCCGTTGCGCAGGAAAACATTGCTGCTGCGGCCCCAGGAGACCACGCGGCGGAAGAGGTAGCGGGCCACCTCATCCGGTGACAGCCGCCGCTGTCCCCGGAAGGTGCACGTTACGCCGTACTCGTTCTCGAGCCCGAATATTCGCCTGTCCACGCCCCTAGGCTACGTTCACTTACCCCCTGCGGTCACTATCCC
>JBEKEK010000255.1:0-8955 GCA_050013875.1 Trebonia sp.
TATTTCGAACATGCGCCGGGCGGCGCCGCCGGAGCCGGGTTGCAGCCGATCACCGACCCAGACGTCTGGAACCAGAGCGTTGTGTATGTCATCAGGTACGCCACCTGGAGCCGGGGGGCCGTAAACAACGGCGCCGGCGGGGTGACCGCCAGCGAGGCGTCGTGCGCTTTGTAGGTCTGCGTCCAGGCACCGATCCAGTAGTCCGTGAAAAAGGTGGGCAGCGGAGTCGGCAGGCCGCCGGGAAGCGTCGCCGGGTCGGCGACGATCACCGGCACTAGCGTGCTCGGGTCGAGTGTGCCCCCCGTCACGTCGATCCAGTCATGCAGGCTGGCATTGCAGAGCGATGGCCAACTGCCATAGTCGTCGCGACCGCTGACATCTGGGTTCCGCTGGTAGTAACCCCAGACCCAGGCATCGACGAAGTTCGCGATCCAACGGGTCCGCCACCAGTATGTGCGATAAACAGAACCCGCAATGGAGGCCAGGAACCCGCTTCCGCACAGCAAGGACGCGAAGCTGACCTGCCATCCAGTCGCGTACGCGACAAGCCGTGGATCGTCCGCGGCCTCGGCACTCGCCATCAAGTTGGCTGCGAACGCACCCGTTTGCTTCCAATGGAGGTAGTCGCGCCCGGACCAAGTGTTCGGTTGGCCTGGCCCCGAGGAATTGTCGATCACTGGGCCCTCGATGATGGATAGGCCCACTTCACTCAGAAGGTTCGAACCACCCTGAAACTCCTGCACCAGGAGAGAGAGGTCCATAAACGCACTCTGAATGGCGTCCTGCTGCTGCGGAGTCCCGAACGCCTTCAGGGCGTCGAGATCCCGGTTCTGGACCACAGTGGTGATGTTGGACAGCATGGTCGTTAGTGTTTGGGCCGTTGTCACTACGCCCGGCAAGCCACTGCCACCGAACGCGATTCCGAGGATTGACCGCCAGGCTGCATAGTAGGGCGTACGCACCGCGGCGCCCGCTTCGATTACGCCACCGACGTTCGGAGCGTTCTCGAATGGGACGAAGTCGCCGAGTGCAGGACCAAGCGCACCAAGCATGTACCAGATTCGGTTATCGATCAGCGGCCTGGCCTTCTCCGCCGGCAATTCCTGGAGTACCCGTTCCGCGATGACCAGTCGAGTCGGAAGACCAATCACGACAAGCTTCCACCTATCTCTCATGTAGCAGTCACAGGTGCATGAGAACGAAAACGCAGACCGTCACGACACCAAGCGCGCATGGCGTTTAAATGCACACGCCGCCGCAGCGGAAACTCAACAGTCTATTCCCCCACTGAATGCGACCAGATTATTTGCGTCTCGAAGCACCGTCAAGGCCATAGTCTAATTATTTAGAAACCTCATGTTGGCTAAAATTGAACCAATTTCACCCGGTTGTGATAGGTACGTCACGGTCCCCTTCATTACTACCGCACTTTCTCGCGGAGGTTTTACCGTGATAGCACAGGAGCCGGAATGGCAATGCTTGCAAGCGTGACGTTGAGGCTAGAGACAAGACAGGCTCGATACGACCCCGCAGGGAACACGATGCCCGCAGGGAACATGATGTGTCACTCGCGGCCGCGCGGTCCGCAACGGGTCGTTACGATCGGAGCGTGACCACGCCTGCACCGAGCCTGATTCAATCGCTTGCCGACACCGCGCGCTCCGGCGCGGACCCACTCGCCAGCCGTGACGACGCGAACGCCTGGCTCCGCACGGCCGGGCTGCTGCCCGCCGACACCGACACCAACCTGACCAACTCCGAGCACGGCGCCCTGCTCCGGCTGCGCGATTCGCTGCGGGAGGTCCTCGCGGCGCGCGCGGACCGCCGCCAGGACGCCGACGCGGCCGCCCGGCTCACCCGGGCGCTGGCCGACGGGCGCCTCGTCGTCACGGTGGACCCGGCCGGCGCGGGCGGGCTGGCCAGCTCCGCCCGCGCGACTTACTCCAACCTGGTGGCCGCCATCGCGATCGCCGTGGCCGAGGCCCTGCGGAAATAACCACCGGTCGGGTCAGGAAAATCAAGATCATCATCCGGAACGCACGCGTGGCTTCGCCCGGACGGTAAGCCCGCGCGCCGCACCGGCCGGCCGTGGTCGGCGCCTTGATACCCTATTATCCCTGTTGGTATAGTAGGATTACCGCCGGGCGCGAGGGTCGGGACCCGGCACCCCGGAGGAGCTCCCGTGTCCAAGCCCAAGCAGATCCGCCTGGCCATCAACCTGCTGGCGTCCGGACGGCACAACGCGTCCTGGAAGACGCTGGCCGATCCGGCCGGCCTGTCGACCGACATCGACGTCTTCCTGCGGATCGCGCGGACCGCCGAGCGCGGCCTGCTTGACGGGATCTTCCTCGCCGACAACTACGCCGGCCTGGCCGAGGAGTCGTTCAAGCGCCCGTTCCGCGCCCTGTCGCCCGGCGTGCTGCTGGCCGCACTGGCCACTCACACCAGGCACATCGGCCTTGTGCTGACCGCCCCGGCGCTGTACGGCGACCCGGCCACCCTCGCCCGCGAGATCGCCAGCCTGGACCTCGTCAGCAAGGGCAGGGGCGCGTGGAACATCATTACCAGCCAGCACGAGCACGGCCGCAAGATCCTCGGCGCCGGCGGCGAGCTGGCCCGCTCGGCCAAGTACGACAAGGCCGACGAGTACGTCACCATCGTCACCCAGCTCTGGGAGTCGCTGCCGGCCGACGCGATCGTCGCCGACGCCGCCCGCACCACCTACGTCGATGCCGGACGGCTGCGGCCGGTCGAGTTCCAGGGCGACTACTACCAAGCGAGCGGCGTGCTCGGCGTCATCGGCGGCTATCAGGGGCGGCGGCCCGTGCTGCTGCAGGCCGGCGCGTCCGAGTCGAGCAAGCAGTTCGGCTCCAAGTGGGCCGACGCACTGTTCACCAGCCACTGGATGAAGCCGTCGGCGCAGGAGTTCTACTCCGACGTCAAGCAGTACGCGGCGCGCAAGTGGCAGCGCGACCCGGAGAAGCTGCTCGTCGTGCCCGGTGTCTACCCCGTACTGGGCGCGACGCAGGCGCAGGCCCGGCAGCGCAAGGCGGACCTCGACGACCAGCTCGACCTTGAGTACCTGAAGGCGTCGCTGGCGACGCTGCTCGGCGTCGATGCGGCCGATCTGGACCTGGGCCGTGAGCTGCCCTACGGCAAGATCCCGCCGTCCGACCCGGACATCCGCACCGGGCTCGCGCAGCGCGAGAAGGTCGTCGAGTCGGCCCGGGTGCGCGGCGCGACAACTAAGCAGGTACTGCTCGAGTACCTCACCGGCGGCCACCGGATCGTCGTCGGGACCCCTGAACAGGTCGCGGACGACCTGATCGACTGGGTGGACACCGACGCCTGCGACGGCTTCAACTTCAACATCGACCGGTACGAAGACGGGCTCGAGCACCTGGTGGACTGGCTCGTCCCCGAGTTGCAGGCGCGCGGCCGGTTCCGGACCGAGTATGAGTCGACTACCTTCCGCGGCAACCTCGGCATCGAAGACGGGAACGCGTGACCGGCGTGACTACCGCGAGCAGTGTGACCGACGGAAGCGAGGCGGCGGGCAGCACGGACGTGGCCGACGTGAACTCCCCGGTAAGCCTGCGGCTCGGGTTCGCCGACCTGATCGACCGGCTGGCGGCCGACGCGCCGCGGCGGGACACCGAACGGCTGCTCTTCACCGACCTGCGGCCGGAGCTGCGGGCACGGAAGGTCGGCGCGATCCGGCTGCCCGCGGCCGACGGCGGGCGGCTGCCGCTGACCGAGTTCTTCCAGTTCATCCGCGAGCTGGCGGCCGCCGACTCCAACCTCGCGCACAGCCTCCGCAACCACTACGCGTCCATCGAGAACGCGATACTCGACCCGACGCCGAGCTCACCGCGGCTGCTGGCGCTGGCCGCCGACGGCCAGCTGTTCGGCGGCGCCGCGCAGGACCGGACCGGCAGCTCGGGGGCCGGCCCCGAGACCAAGACCGAGCGCCTCGGCGCGGACGAGTACCTGGTGAGCTGCCGTCGGTACTACGCCACCGGCAGCCTCTACGCCGACTATCTGCTGGTCTCGGTCACCCTCGACGATGGCACCGCGCGGACCGTGCTGGTCGAGTCCGACCGGCACGGCGTCGCGCTGCCCGACGACTGGGACGGCTTCGGTCAGCGGCTCACCGGCTCCGGCTCAATCGTGTTCGACAGTGTGCGGATAAGCGAGGCGGACTTCTTCGAGCGCCCGGCCGTCGATCCGGACCGGCCGAGGTACCCGTTCACCTTCAACCAGGTCTACCTGACCTCGGTGGTGGCGGGCATCGCCAACCGGGCGCTGAGCGACGCGGTCGATCTGGTCAAGAACCGCACGCGGAACTACTACCACGGGACGGCTCAGCGGACCGCGGACGAGCCGGTCATCCTGGCCGCGATCGGCGTCGCCTCCGCCAAGGCCTTCGCCGCGACGGCTACCATCGCGGCCGCGGCGGCGCTGCTCGAGCGGTCATGGGACGCGCCGCGCGACTTCGGGCTGTCCCTGGCGGCAACGCTCGCCGCCAGCAGGGCAAAGATCACCGTCGAGACGCTGGCACTTGAGGTCATCGACGCGCTCGCCCAGGTGGCCAGCGGCAGCACGCTCTCCACCGAGCGGGCGCTTGACCGGCACTGGCGCAACGTCAAGGTCCTCGCGTCGCACAACCCGTCCATCTACAAGCAGCAGGTTCTCGGCGGCTACGAGGTGCACGGAACCCAGCCCCCGCTCAGCGTCTACTTCTGACGGCACGAGCCCAAGGCCCGCCGCCCGCCGGCGGCACCCGGCCGCTGCTCGCCTTCTGCCTTGCCTGGGGCGGGGAATGAGCGGCGGCCGTGGGCGTTATACGCCTAGTAGACCTGCGGATCGCTGAAAGGAGCGAGATGAGCACCGTCGCACTGACCGAGGAGACGTTCGAAGAAGTCGTCACCAAGGAGGGCATCACGCTTGTCGACTGGTGGGCGTCCTGGTGCGGTCCATGCCGTAGTTTCGGGCCCGTCTTCGAGGCGGCAAGCGAGAGCCACTCCGACATCACGTTCGGCAAGATCGACACTGAGGACCAGCAGGGGCTCGCGGGTGCCGCGAGGATCACCTCCATCCCCACGCTGATGGCGTTCAGGGACGGCGTTCTCGTCTTCTCCCAGGCGGGCGCGCTGCCCGCCGCGTCGCTTGAGAAGCTGATCCAGGCCGTGCGCGACCTGGACATGGATGACGTGCGGGAGCAGCTGACCAAGCAGCAGGCGGGCGCGCCGGACCAGGCCTGAGCTCCCGGTCCGGCGCGGCCTGCCCGCCGCGGCTAGTTCATGCCGAAGCGGTCGAACTCGCCGTTCCTTACCCCGCCAATAAAGGCGCGCCACTCGTCCGGTGTGAACCGCAGAACGGGTCCGGCAGAGTCCCGGCTGTTACGGACGCCGACTTGACCGCCGGATAGATCCGCCACCTCCACGCAGTTGCCGTTGGCGAAGCTCAGCGAGCTCTTAACCCAGGTGTCACTCTTCGTCGCCCGCTTGGGCAGGCTTCCCACCGTTGGGGTTCCCACGTTGTCCTTTCGCTCCTTCTTCGCTCCGTGTCGGCCGCGTTTCTCGCGACCGCCGCGGCGGGGACGGTGAGCCTCCGGGGGCTGACGGCTCACCGTCCCTGCCTGCCCCCTGCGGGCCGCGTCCGTTGCCCGTTGCGGCGTGGGGCGGAACTGCGCGGTGTGGTATCGCGGGGAGCGTCACATCCGCTGCCCGCAGGGGAGCTAAGCGCCCAACCTGACTGACCTTTAGGCGCTAGGTTGGTGACCGGGCAGCGGGCTTCTGCTCTGATCCTGCTCTTCTTGTCCTGCTTCGTTCTGGTTGCTAGCGCCCGCCCGATGCCGGTTGCTTGTTGCTGTAAGAATGCTGCTGCAAGTTTCAGTGCAAGACATCGGTCAGCTGCCGTATTTCGAAGTATGTCTACGAAGGCGCGGTCTGTCTTCGACCCGCTTCCCGCGCTTCCCGCGCTCGCCGCCGGGCGCCTGAAGCCGGTGCCTTCCCTCGTCGCTCGGCAAAACCGCCTCCCTCCTCAGTCCAGGCACCGGCGCGCCCTTTGGCTCGCGCGCCCTGACGGGCTGAAGAGACGCCAAAGGCGGGTCCCATGGGCCTAGAACCCGCCTTTGCGCTACTGCTTGCCGGACTTGCTAGCCGCCGAAGCGGTCAAACTCGCCGTTATGTACGCCACCGATGAACGCATGCCACTCGTCGGGCGTGAAGCGGAGAACCGACCCCTCCGCGTCCCGACTGTTGCGAACACCGATCTCGCCGCCGGATAGATCCGCCACCTCAACGCAGTTGCCGTTGGCGAAACTCAGCGAGCTCTTCACCCACTTGGGCTGGCTCTCGAGCGTAGGCATAGCCACGCTACCCCTCTCACTGATTGGTGTGCTTCCCTCACACACGGCTACCATCAATAAAGCCAAAGGTAGCCGCATGGCCTGCAGGCTAACAGCACCACGAGTCTCCACGTGCCTGTTTTAACCCAACCGACACTGCTGACTAGTAAGTCCTATGGAGTCTCATGCCGCCTCTAATTACTAAAAAATTCACATAAGTATTTGAAAATCACATAGACACTTAGCAAATGAATCGGCGCCCACGCCAAGGCCCCGCCCGGGCAGGATTCTGGGCCGGGCGGCGCGGGGGAGGTTAAGGGATCAGATCAGGGCGTGGCGGCCGAGGTCACGAGACCGAGGCGCGGGGGGTGGCGGCCCAGCGGGATTCGGCGGTTTCCAGGATTAGCTTCCTGGAGTCGGCCGGGGACAGGGCGGCCTCGGTGAGGGTGCGGAACGCCACTCGGTGCAGGTGGGTCTCACGCTCGCCTTCGACGATGAAACCGCTGCGCATCTGCTCGGTGGAGACCACGTCCTGCAGTACCGCGTCGCCGTCGGCCTCGAAGCCGAATAGCACGAACGACTCGCCGATCACCGTGTGCGGCCCGTCCAGCGGCAGGATCTGCAGGGTCATGTTGGGCCGCTCGCACTCGCGGGCCAGCCGCTGCAGCTGCTCATACATCACCAGGTCGGTGCCGATCCGGCGCAGCAGCACCGACTCGTCGAGCACCACCGAGATCTTGAGCCCGAGCCGGTCGAGCACCTGCTGCCGGCGGAGCCGGACGCGGACCAGCCTGGTCACCTGAGAAGGGGCGATCGGTTCTACCCGGTCATAGCTGTCGATGATGTGCCGCGCGTAGCCCTCGGTCTGCAGCAGCCCGGCGACGACGTCCACGTGCCAGATCGCGACCGCTGTGGCCTCGTGCTCGAGCCCGATGAACTGCTGGTAGTCCTCCGGGATGGAGTCCGCGTACTCCTCCCACCAGCCCTTCTGCGAGGCGTCCACGGCGAGCGCCATCAGCAGCTCGCGATGCGCGCCCTTGACACCGTAGTAGTCGAGCAGCCGCTCGACCTCGCGGGGCCTGAGCCCGGTCTTGGCCCGCTCGTACCGGCTGATCTTCGACGGCGACCACCGGAGATTGCGGGCCACCGTCTCCCCGCTGACCCCCTTCGCCTCGCGCAGCGACCGCAACTCGGCCGCGAGCCGGAGACGCCGAACCGTGGGACTGCCCTCTTCGACCAACGGGTTCGCCTCCTCCCGGCTGTGGACAGACGTGTGGTGCCCGTACTGAATATTTCACGGAAAGAATTGTCGAAACCAGTAGATCGACCTATATATACCTCAGGTGATCAAATCGTCACTGCGCAAGCGCTTGCGGGATGTCGCGCGAGCGATCCCAGCAAACGAAGTGACTGATGGTACAGAACCGCAAAAGGCGACCCGCCGCCGATTGGGGAATCGACGGCGGGCCACCAACCGGGCGAGCCACTTCGCCCGTGCTCGCGGGCGACCTATTCACTCGCGATAGCGAGTGACCGATGCCACCCGCGATAGTGAGGATGCGATGTCACCCGTGGTAGGTGTACGCGTTGGGTGCGGCGGACGCCACCGCGGCGGCGGGGGCGGCCGAGGTCAGGGCGGCCACTGCGGGAACGGCCGCCAACGACCCGACGGCGCCGAGGGTGAGAATGACGGGGGCGAGGATGTTTCGCCGAATGCGCATGATTCCTCCATGCGTAAAACGAGGCCAGCAGCCCGCCACTCGCTCTGGCGGCCCGCACGACGCGGCAGGCCTTGGCCGCGTCGCTCATCGCCAGTATTGGGCTGATTACAGAAGGTAGCATATGCTCACTGACAGTATGATCGCAAGGGGTAATCTAAATATTACTTTCCGCTATTCTGTGCAGGTCCCGCCCAACCCGCCTGCCAGCTGACTGACCGCGCACGTTAGACGGCTGACTCATCGATGACCCGGATACGCCTGTGACAGGCTCAGCTCGCCGGTGACAAAGTGGTGACTGATCCTTGACAGGCCGACTGGTTTAATCGGCTCTTATTGACAGCAGCTGATCAATATGGCGATTCGCGTGCATCGCTTGGCTGACGGTCCTGCGGTGACGGAAACCGCCGGGAGGTGCCCCAGCCGTGGAGCGGAGCGAATGCACGTTAAGAAAATTCTTGGTTCTTTCCCGCGAATTTACGCCCTTGCTTGACCAAAAGCCAGCAGCCCGCAGTCGAGTGGAGGATCGACAGCGGGCGGCTGGCCGGGCGACGAGATTTCAACCCATGTAGCCGATGGCATCAGGTCCGTGGCTACTCAATGCCACTGCGGTGGCGGCCGGGGTCACGGCGGTCAGGGCGGTCACTGCGGGCACGGCCGCGAGTGACCCGACGGCGCCGATCGTAAGGATGAGGGGAGCGATGATGTTACGCCGAATGCGCATGATTCCTCCATGCGTTAGCCAAGGTCACTTGCCCAGGAACCTGGTTTCGGCGGCCCACACCGACTTCTTCGTCCGTGTTTTTTCATTCACCAGTCTGGGGCTTATTACATACACTAGACTGACATGCGCAGACATATAGAGCAATCATATGCGAAAAGCAA
>JBEKEK010000256.1:0-8944 GCA_050013875.1 Trebonia sp.
AGCCGTTGATCACAGAAACCCGGAGGTACGCGAGCGGCGTCGAGGTGTCAGTGAGCTGGTCCCAGCGACGGTAGAGGCCGACGAACGCGTCCTGCACGATGTCCTCGGCGCTGGCCCGGTCGCCCACCAGCAGCACGGCCAGCCGGACGAGGCCGAGCGCGTGCCCGGCGTACAACTGGGTCACCGCGGCCTCGGCCGGGGGCGACGACCGCGTATCGGTTATGTCCACGTACCAGTAACTCCGGAATCGTCCTGAGGTTGCCTGCGCGGCCGGTCGTATGTGGCGGCGTGTGGCGGTCGTCACTCAGCGACGCGGTCCGTGCCGCCGGGAAAAACGTAAAGAACACGTCAAGTCGAGGATGCGCGCCGGTTTTCAAATTATCGCAGCGAAATTTCCGAAGTCAGGACGCAGGTCCATTCCAGCGGTCTAAACCAGCGGTCTATACCAATGTCACACAGGCGGTCTAAACCACTGTTCTTGCAGGGCTACCAGCGGCTGTGCCGTGTTTCACACCACACTAATACACCCATTGTCGGGTTCAATGTCATTAGGTACTGTCAGATTCTTTAGACCATATCTAGCCGGGTAGTGACCGTACAACGGAACATGTCCGGCGCGAGGAGCGTGCAGTGCCGAAGTTTGTCTACGACTTCACTGAAGGTAACAAGGACCTGAAAGACCTCCTGGGAGGCAAGGGGGCCAACCTGGCCGAGATGACCAATCTCGGGCTGCCGGTGCCCCCCGGGTTCACCATCACCACCGAGGCGTGCCGCTACTACCTAGCCGAAGGCACCGTCCCCGACGGCCTTGATGACGAAGTCACTCGGCATCTGGACTCCCTCGAGGCCGACATGGGCCGCAAGCTCGGCGACCCCGCCGACCCGCTGCTGGTCAGCGTCCGCTCCGGCGCCAAGTTCTCCATGCCCGGCATGATGGACACCGTCCTCAACATCGGGCTGTCCGATCAGTCGGTCGACGGCCTGGCCAAGCAGTCGGGCAATGAGCGCTTCGCCTGGGACGCCTACCGGCGGCTGATCCAGATGTTCGGCAAGACCGTGCTCGACATCGACGGCGCGCACTTCGAGCACGCGATCGACTCCGCCAAGAAGGCCAAGGGCGTGACCAGCGACACCGAGCTGAACGCCGAGGACCTGAAGACGCTGACCCTGGTCTACAAGAACATCGTGGTCGATCACGCGGGACGGGAGTTCCCGCAGGACCCGCGCGAGCAGATGGACCTCGCGGTGATGGCCGTCTTCAACTCGTGGAACTCCGACCGCGCGGTGCTCTACCGGCGCCAGGAGCGCATCCCCTCCGACCTCGGCACCGCCGTCAGCGTGGTCGCGATGGTGTTCGGCAACCTGGGGGACGACAGCGGAACGGGGGTGGCGTTCACCCGCGACCCGGGCACCGGCGCGCAGGGCGTCTACGGCGACTACCTGCAGAACGCGCAGGGCGAGGACGTCGTGGCCGGGATCCGCAACACGGTGCCGCTGCAGGACCTGGAGACGATCGACAAGGCCTCCTTCGACGAGCTGATGTCGATCATGACGACGCTGGAGAACCACTACCGCGACCTGTGCGACATCGAGTTCACCGTCGAGCGCGGCAAGCTGTGGATGCTGCAGACTCGGGTCGGCAAGCGGACCGCGGGTGCCGCCTTCAGGATCGCGACACAGCTGGTGCGCCAGGGCATGATCGACCTGGACGAGGCGCTTACCCGGGTCACCGGCGCGGAACTCGCCCGGCTGATGTTCCCGCGCTTCGACACCAGCGGTGACGTCACGCTGATCACCACGGCGATCAGCGCCTCGCCGGGCGCGGCGGTCGGCCAGGCGGTGTTCGACTCGGCGACCGCGGTCGCGCGGGCCGCGGCGGGGGAGCGGGTCATCCTGGTCCGCCGCGAGACCAACCCAGACGACCTGCACGGCATGATCGCCGCCGAGGGCGTGCTCACCGCGCGCGGCGGCAAGACCAGCCACGCGGCGGTGGTCGCCCGGGGCATGGGCAAGACCTGCGTCTGCGGCGCCGAGTCGCTCGAGGTCGACGCGGCGGCCAAACAGTTCACCGCGCCCGGCGGCCTGGTCGTTTCCGAGGGCGACGTGATCTCGGTCGATGGCACCTCGGGTGCGGTCTACCTGGGCGAGGTCCCGGTGATCGCCTCCAACGTGGTGCAGTACTTCGAGGGCGAGCTCGAACCGGACGCCGACGCGCTCGTCGCCGCGGTGCACACGCTGATGACGCACGCCGACGGCGCGCGGCGGCTGGGCGTCCGCGCCAACGCCGACAACGGCCCCGACTGCGCGCGGGCCCGCCGCTTCGGCGCGGGCGGCGTCGGCCTGGTCAGGACGGAACACATGTTCCTCGGCGAGCGCCGCCAGCTGGTCGAGGACCTGATCCTCGCGGGCACCGACGACACCGCCAGGCGGGCCGCGCTGGACGCGCTCGAGCCGCTGCAGCGCGGCGACTTCGGTGAGATCCTGGAGGCGATGGACGGCCTGCCGGTGACGATCCGGCTGATCGACCCGCCGCTGCACGAGTTCCTGCCCGACTTCACGGATTTGTCGGTGAAGGTCGCCCTGGAGGGTGACAACGCCAGCGAGAAGGACCTGCGGCTGCTCGAGGCGGTCCGCCGCCTGCACGAGATGAACCCGATGCTCGGCCTGCGCGGCGTCCGACTCGGCCTGGTCATCCCCGGCCTGTTCGACATGCAGGTCCGCGCGATCGCGCACGCGACCGCTGACCGCCTGGCGGCGGGCGGCGACCCGTCACCGGAGATCATGATCCCGCTGGTCGCGACCGTGCAGGAGCTCGAGATCACCCGCGAATCGGCGGCGAAGGTGCTGGCCGAGGTCGCTGCGGAGACGGGGGCTTCGGTGCACGCGCTCATCGGCACGATGATCGAGGTGCCGCGGGCCGCGGTCACCGCCGGCGAGATCGCGAAGTCGGCCGATTTCTTCTCCTTCGGAACCAACGACCTGACCCAGATGACCTGGGCGTTCTCGCGCGACGACGTGGAGGGCGCGTTCTTCTCCCCGTACATCGCCAAGGGCATCTTCGGCGAGTCCCCGTTCGAGACCCTCGACGTCGAGGGCGTCGGCCGCCTGGTCAAGATCGCCGCCGCCGAGGGCCGGGCGACCAAGCCGGGGCTGAAGCTCGGTGTCTGCGGCGAGCACGGTGGTGACCCGGCGTCGGTCTGGTTCTTCCACGAGGCCGGGCTCGATTACGTGTCCTGCTCGCCGTTCCGCGTTCCGATCGCCCGCCTGGAAGCGGGCCGCGCCGCCGTCTCCACCAGCGGGAGCGACACCCGCTGATCCCCGGACCGAGGGGGCCGCAGAACGCGCGAACTGTTAACAACGGGGTTAACAGTTCGCGTCTGCTGGCTGGGCGTGACCCGAACTGTCGCACCTAGTCGGCACACTGGACAGGTGACCTACACGTCGCATGACACGGAGCGCTGGGTGGCCGAGCCGCCCAAGCGTCCCGAGCGCACGCAGTTCCAGCGCGACCGCGCCCGCGTCCTGCACAGCTCCGCCTTGCGCCGTCTCGCGTCGAAGACGCAGGTGATGCGGGCGGGTTCGGCTGATTTCCCGAGGACCAGGCTCACCCACTCCCTGGAGTGCGCGCAGATCGGCCGCGACCTTGGCGCGGTGCTCGGCTGCGACCCCGATCTGGTGGACGCGGCGGGCCTGGCGCACGACCTCGGCCACCCGCCGTTCGGCCACAACGGGGAGTCCGCGCTGGCCGCCCTGGCCGATCCCGGTGGCCCGCTGGCGTGCGGCGGCTTCGAGGGGAACGCCCAGTCGCTGCGCCTGCTCACCCGCCTGGAGCCGAAGGTTCCCGGGGCCGGCCTGAACCTCACCCGCGCCACGCTGGACGCGGCGCTCAAGTACCCCTGGGCCGCCCCGCAGAGCCCGGGCTCCGCGGAGCCCGGCTCTCCCGCCGTGCCCGGCACCAGCTGGGTGGCGGAAGCCGCCTGCGTGCCGGAGAACGTCACCCTGCACCTGCCCGCCAAGTACGGCGCGTATAACGCCGATCTCGCCGTTTTCAACTGGATCAGGGCCGGCGCCCCCGGCCGCCGCCGCTGCCTGGAGGCTCAGGTCATGGACTGGGCCGATGACGTGGCCTACTCGGTCCACGACCTGGAAGACGGACTGGACGCCGGGCTGGTGTCCATCAAGAACCTGACCGACGCCGCCGAGCGGGCCGTGGTCGCCGCCGTGGCCCGCACCTATTACTGCCCGCCATCGTGGGCCGTCACCGCGGCCGAGCTTGATGAGGTCTTCGCCGAGCTCATGGGGCTGGACTGCTGGCAGTTCAGCTTCGACGGCGGCCCCGCGGCTCTGGCCGCCGCCAAGAACCTGACCAGCGAGCTGGTCGGCCGGTTCTGCCAGGCGGCCGAGGACGCCACCCGCGCCGCCAGCGGCACTGCCCGCCTCACCCGCTACGCCGCTGACCTGGTCGTGCCGCGACGCCAGCTGCTCGAGTGCGCGCTGCTCAAGGGGGTGGCCGCGCATTACGTGATGAGACGGCAGGCGGCGGTCGACCAGCAGGCCCGCGAGCGAGAGGTGATCACCGAGCTGGCACTCGCCATCGAACGGGGCGCGCCCGCCACCCTTGACCCGGTCTTCCAGCCGGCCTGGGACACCGCCCCCGCCGATTCCGAACGCCGCCGCGTGATCATCGACCAGCTCGCCTCCCTGACCGACACCTCAGCCCTGGCCGCCCACGCCCGCCTGACCTAATATCCCCGCTCGCCGCCGGGCGCTCTTAGCCCCTGTCTTCTCCCTCGTCGCGCGGCCAAGACCGCCGCCCTCCTCAGTCCGAGACGGGCGCGCGCCCTTTGGCTCGCGGGGGGTGGGCGTGTTGCGGCCGGTGTGGTCCTGTGACTTCACGGCGGTTGGGCTATCGTCGCAACGACGGCTTACGCTCCGGAGGCGGCAATGACGACGTTCGTGATCGTGGGTGGCGGGCTGGCGGGCGCTAAGGCGGCCGAGACGCTCCGCAGTGAGGGGTTCGACGGCGACATCGTGCTCTTCGGCGACGAGACGGAGCGCCCGTACGAGCGCCCCGCGCTCGCCAAGGGCTATCTGCTGGGCAAGGACGAACGCGACTCGGTCTTCGTGCATTCAGCTGACTGGTACTCCGAACATGACGTCGACCTGCGCCGGGCGACCCCCGTCACCGCGATCGACCGCGCCGCCCACTTGGTCGCGTTCGAAGGCGGCACGCTCTTCTACGACAAGCTGGCGATCACCACCGGCGCCTCGGCTCGGAAGGTCCCGATACCCGGCGCTGACCTGGGCAATGTGCTCTACCTGCGGACTCTGGCGGAGTCGGACGCGCTCCGGGCCGCGTTCACGCCGCAGGCGAGGGTCGTGATCGTCGGGGCCGGCTGGATCGGGCTCGAGGCGGCCGCCGCCGCGCGGCAGGCCGGCAGTTCCGTCACCATCATCGAGCCGCAGCCCACCGCGCTCTACGGCGCGCTCGGCCCCGAGCTCGGCGAGAAGTTCGCGGAGCTGCACCGCACGCACGGCGTGGTGTTCCGCTTCGGCGAGTCGACGACCGAGTTCCGCCCGGCCGAGGTCGCCGGCAAGCTCCCCGCGCCCGGTGACTCCCGTGAGGGGTGGCCGGCCGGGTGGGTGGTCACCGACTCGGGCGCCGAGCTTCCGGCCGACGTCGTCGTGGTCGGCATCGGCGCGGTCCCGAACGACAGCCTCGCGCAGGCGGCGGGCCTTGAGGTCGATAACGGCGTGCTGACCGACGCCGCGCTGCGCAGCTCGGACCCGGACATCTTCGCGGCCGGGGACGTGGCCAATTCCTATCTGCCGCTGCTCGGCCACCGCGTGCGGCTCGACCACTGGGCCAATGCCCTGCACGGCGGGCAGGCGGCCGCCAAGTCGATGCTCGGCCAGCAGGTCGAGTACAACCGGGTGCCGTACTTCTACAGCGACCAGTACGACTTGGGCATGGAATGCTCAGGCCTGCCAACGCCAGGCAGCTACGACCAGGTTGTCTACCGCGGCGACGGCGCCGCGCTGGAGTTCATCGCCTGCTGGCTCAACGCCGGCCAGCTAGTGGCCGGCATGAACGTCAACGTCTGGGACGTAACCGACGATATCCAGGCCCTCATCCGCTCCGGCCGCGTCCTCGATCCCGCCCGCCTAGCAGACCCCGCCATCCCCCTCACCGACGTCTGACCCCGCCAGCATCTTAACCTCGCATCGACCGCCCGCCGCGCCTGAGAATGGCCTCTCCTGCCGCGACCGCTTGCTCCTGCCCTGCAAAGCCTCAAGCCGGTACCCACCGCCATGATCGCGAAGAATTCCTGTCACACGCCCCATTCATCCCTCCAGCATCTCAACCCACCGCTGGTCGGCCATGATCGCGAAGATTTTTCTCCTGACGTAAGAAATTCGCGCTATACGGGCGAAAAGTCTTCACGTTAATCAAATCCTTCACGATCATGACAAGCCGAGAACGCGGCATATCCGGGTAAGGCGGCGGTAAATCCGGCGCGCCGCGGATGTGGGCCTTCGTGGCGGGCGCGGCGGAACGGGCCGGGTGCGGGGCCGGGTGGCGGGTGAGGGGGTGCGGGGACGGGTGCGGGTGAGGGGGTGCGGGGACGGGTGCGGGTGGGGGGGTGCGGGGACGGGTGCGGGTGAGGGGTGCACCCGCGGGTGCGGGCGAGCGGGCGGATTGTCGGTGGCCAGATTCATACTGGCCACATGAGGGAGACGATCCCGACCGGGCTGTTGGAGCAGGCTCGTTGGCAGGCCGGACTCATCACCCGTGAGCAGGCGCTTCGCGCAGGGCTCGCCAGCAGCGCGATCACGTCGAAGGTCGCGCACGCCCGGTGGCAGCAAGTTCACCGAGGCGTGTACGCGACACATACTGGCTCGCTCGCCCGCGATGCGCGGCTATGGGCGGCCGTGCTCTACGCGGGGCCGGGCGCGCGGCTCAGCCACGAGTCCGCCGCCGAAATCGTTCGCCTCACTGATCGCCGATCGCCATTGATCCACGTCATGATCCCGCCTTATAGGCGCGTTAAGCCGCCGCCGGGAGTCGTCATTCACATTTCGTCGGGCGGGAGCGCGGCCTGGCGGTTCGCGCTCGGAGTGCCGCCGCACACCTTGGCCGAGGAAACGGTTATGGACCTAGCGCACGCGGCGGACGACCTCAACGACGTTATCGCGTATGTGACAGGGGCATTCGGGCGGAAGCTCGTCGGTAAGGAACGACTGATACAGGAGGCGGCGGCGCGGCCGAGGTTGCGTTGGCGCGCCGAGCTGGGCGAGATCATCGCAGCCGGGGCAGGCGGCGCGCACTCGGTTATCGAGTACCGGTATGACCGCGACGTCGAGCGGGCGCACGGCCTTCCGGCGGCCGCCAGGCAGGCCAAGTTCACCAAGCCCAGCGGTTCCTGGGGATACCGCGACCGGTACTACGAGGAGTACGGCCTCGTTGTCGAGCTCGATGGCAAGCAGTTCCATCCCGACGAGCTCAGGGGCCGCGACCAGGACCGCGACAACCACGCCGCGGCAACCTCCGGCGCGACGCTCCGCTATGGCTGGATCGACGTCACCCGCAAGCAGTGCGTCTCGGCAGCCCAAGTGCACGCGGCGCTACGCAGGCGCGGCTACCCCGGTTCGTTGAAGCCCTGCTCGCCAGCCTGCGTTGCGTTCCAGCTCATGGAAGTGCGCTAACTGCCGGGGAATCGCTGCTGCTTCACGACTGCCCGGGCGATGAACGACTCAAGGTAATGAACGGCACCGCGATGAACGGCCCCGGGCGACGAATCGCCCGGGGCGGCGAACAGCCGCGCAACTGGCGGCAAGCGGCGATGCCGCCGCGACTACCGCAGGAGTGCCCGCAGGACGGATTCGGTGTCGGTGAGGTCGGGCAGGACCGCGTGCGCGCCCGCGGCGGCCAGGTCGGCGGCCGAGTAGGAACCCGTCGCCACGCCCACCGCCCGCGCGCCGGACACCAGCGCCGCCTCGATGTCGAGCGGCGTGTCCCCGATCACCACGGTCGACGCGCCATCGAAGTCGGAAGGAGACTTGCCGTGGACCGCGGACGCCCGTCTTCGCGCCACCTGGACGAGCTCCGCGCGCATCTCATGGTCGTCGCCGTAGGCCCCGATGCACAGGTCGAGGCCGTCCTGCAGGCCAAGCGCCGCCAGCTTGACCTCGGCGACCGGGCGGATGTTGCCGGTAAGCACGGACTGGTGCGCGCGGCCGTGCAGGCCGCGGAGCACATCGGAAGCGCCGGGAAGCGCCTGGCCGCGGGCCGCGACCAGCGAGCGCACCGACGGCGCCTGCGCGGTCATCCCGGCGATGAATGGGTCGACGTACCGTCGTGGCTCGGAGACGCCGGCCATGGTCAGCGTCTCAAGGATGATTGCCCGGTCGGTGCGCCCCGCCATTGGCGCGAACGCATCGATAGAACGCCCGAAGAGCTGTACGAACACCACGTCGTACAGGTCACGACCAACCCCGTCGGCGTTAAGCAGCGTGCCGTCGATGTCCCAGAGCACAAGCTGATCGCTCACTGATTCTCTCTCCCTACAGTGGCGGCCACCGCATCAGCGATTTTCCCCGAGCGTTGTGCCCGTTAATCTCCCCCTTGGGGGTGAGCCGCGCCGTGCCCGCCACTCACCATCGGAGGGTGAGACGGCCGGGAACCGCGCCGCGCCGCCCCCTGTCACGGCCATACACTCGAGACCATGCCGGGTCGTATTCGTCAGGAAGACATCGCCGCGGTCCGCGAGCGTTCACCCATCGCGGACGTTGTGGGCGAGTACCTGCAGCTTCGGCCGGCGGGCGGCGGGAGCCTCAAGGGCCTGTGCCCGTTCCACGACGAGCGCTCGCCGTCCTTCAACGTCACGCCGGGCAAGGAGCTGTACCACTGCTTCTCCTGCGGCGAGGGCGGCGACGTCATCAC
>JBEKEK010000257.1:0-8902 GCA_050013875.1 Trebonia sp.
ACTTCGCGGCTCCACACGTCGAGGGTGTAGCTGTCCCGCCGGCCGCTGTCGCCATGCCCGGACAGATCCAGGGCGACGACCCGCCAGCCATCCGCCAGCAGCGGGCCGATGTGGTCCCACCATCGGGAGTGGGCGGCACCGCCGTGCACGAGCACGATGCCCCGGTCAGCAGGCTCCCCCCACGCCCGGTAGGCGATCTCGGTTCCCTCGACGGTCGTACGCCGCGCCTGGACCGGTGCGGCCAGGGCGGCGGTGAACCAGGCTGGCCGCCCCGGCTGCTCGGCGGCGTCGGCGTCTGCTGGTGATGTCATGATCAGAAGCGAACCAGATGGCGTGCCTGCCGCGCCAGCCGGAGGGGCTGACCGATGATGGTCGCCTCACCGGGAACCGCTTAGGGTTCTGGTATGAAGTCAGCCCACGGGAGGTGCTGTCGTGACGACGCCGGCGATGGTAGTGGAGGCGCTGAGCCGGGAACTGCCCGGTGACCGCCTGGTCGTCGATCCGGACGTGCTCGCCGC
The DNA here is from genome assembly GCA_050013875.1 of Trebonia sp. Taxonomy (GTDB): domain Bacteria; phylum Actinomycetota; class Actinomycetes; order Streptosporangiales; family Streptosporangiaceae; genus Trebonia. Next base: position 519 of record JBEKEK010000257.1, read on the forward strand.
CATGTCGCACGACGAAGCCGAGTGGGCCCCGGCTGGGAAGGCGGCTGCGGGGGTGCGGGCCCGGTCAGAAGCCGAGGTGCAGCACGTCGTCCGCAGCTGCGCCGAGCTCGGGGTTCCCGTCGTGCCGCGCGGCGCGGGTACCGGGCTGTCCGGCGGTGCCAACGCGGTCAGCGGCTGTGTCGTCCTTGACCTGTCGCGGATGAACCAGGTGCGGGAGATCGATCGGGACAACCTGGTTTGCGTTGTCCAGCCAGGTGCGGTCAACAACGATGTCAAGGCCGCCGTCGCCGAACACCACCTGTGGTACCCGCCGGACCCGGCCAGCGCCCCGTGGTCGACGATCGGCGGCAACGTCGCGACCAACGCGGGCGGCCTGTGCTGCCTGAAGTACGGCGTCACCCGCGATTACGTGCTGGGCCTGCGTGCCGTCGTGGGCGGTCCCGTCGCCTACGGTGACGCGGTACGCCTGGGTCGGCGCACCACCAAGGGCGTGGCCGGGCTCGACATGGTCGGGCTCTTCGTCGGATCCGAAGGCACGCTCGGCGTGGTGACCGAGGTGACCCTGCGGCTGCGGCCCGCGCTGGGCGGGATCCCGCGCACGATCGTCGGGGCGTTCGGCGACCTCGTCGCCTCCGGCGAGGCCGTCGCGCAGATCACGAGGCGCGGCCTGACCCCGGCCGTCCTTGAGCTACTGGACCGGTTCTGCCTGCAAGCAGTGGAGGACTGGAAGCACCTGGGCGTCGGCACGGACGCGACCGCCCTGCTGCTGGCTCGGGTGGATACGCCGGGCAACTCCGGCGCGGCCGAGGCGGACGCGATCGCCGCGGCCATGGCCGACGCGGGCGCGATGTGGGTGGAGCAGTCGACCGACGACATCGAGGCAGAGGCGTTGTTCGAGGCCAGGCGGCTGGCCTACCCGGCCCTGGAGCGGCTCGGACCGGTGCTCACCGAGGACATCTGCGTGCCGCGATCCAAGGTCCCCGCGATGCTGGCGCAGATCGGCGCGATCGCGGCCCAGCATGACGTGCATATCGCGACCATCGCCCATGCCGGTGACGGGAACCTGCACCCGCTGATCATTACTCCGCCGGGCGATGCAGCGGCCCGGTTCGCGGCTCAGGCCGCGTTCGAGCAGCTCCTCGACGCGGCGATCGCCATGGACGGCACGGTCACCGGCGAACACGGCGTCGGGATCCTGAAACGTGACGGCATGCGCCGCGAGCTCGATCCCGGCTCGCTCGCCCTGCAGACCGCCCTGCGCCGCACCCTGGACCCGCTCGAGATATTCAACCCCGGCAAGGGGTAACGGGAGCCAGATCCAAGGCGGGGCGTTCAGTACGGGCTTACAGGTAACGGCATCGCGACCTGGGAGGTGATTCAGTGACCCAGCAACCTGACCAGCAATCATCGATTTTCCGAGCCGCTACCGAGATTGCGAAACTCGATATCTCCGCGGAGGACGCCGGTGCCGTGCGACAGCGCGCCGCCTGGTCTGGAGCCATAGCTCCAGGCTGGGACATTGCCGCCAACGCGAACGGCGGATACCTCCTGGCGATCGCCGCCCGCGCACTGGCCGCCGCGCTCGCTCGCCCCGACCCGGTGACCATCTCGGCTCACTACTTCCATTCGGGCATGCCCGGTGACGTAACGATCGAGACCCAGGTCCTGAAGGAGGGCCGAAGGTTCAGTTCTGGCACTGCGACACTCCTTTCGAAAGGACGAGCGCTGCTGGGCTGCATCGGCACCTTCGGCGACCTCACCGAGGCATCAGGACCGGAGATCATCGATCAGGGTCCCCCGGAGATGCCCGATCCTGGCGACTGCCTGCCTGTGGTGGCAACCGATACTTTCCCGCCACCGTTCATGGGGAAAGTCGAGCTCCGCCTGCATCCAGAAGACGGCCAGTTCCTCCTGGGCAAACGGACGGGACAAGCGCTGATGCGCGGCTGGTTCCGGCTTCGCGACGGTGAACCGGCCGACACCATCGCTCTTCTGTGTGCAGCCGACGCCTTTCCGCCAACAGCCTTCAATGCCGATTTTCCAGTGGCGTGGACGCCCACCATCGAACTCACCGTGCACGTTCGCGCTCGGCCCGAGCCAGGATGGCTGCGGTGCATGTTCGCCACCCACTTCGTGACCGGTGGCTTCCTTGAAGAGGACGGCGAAATCTGGGACTCAACCGGGCGCCTTGTCGCCCAGTCGCGCCAGCTTGCCCTGGTACCGCGCGGTTAGTCATGTTTGAGGAAACAGCCTACGTACGGGACGGCGTAGTCCTCCGCCCAGCTCCTCGAACAAGACCGCGTTCTCCACGGTCTGCGTCAGCCGCTCGGTAGGATCACCCGGCCGACCGGAAGCGTCGGGACTGTTGGCGACCAGGTCCAGGCCGATGAACTTCATCGCCTACCGCCCCGCTCCCGCGACCGCGTGATCTCGCTGCCGTCGTTGGTCGCGGCGATGCCGAGGAACTCCACGGGCATGACGGTCTCCTCCAACCCCTCGGCGGCTCTCCTCCGATCACCCGGCGGAAGCCGCTCCTATTATCTATATAACCGATCTGACTTACAGCTAATAGCAGCGTGTCCGGTCTTGGCAAGAGCCGACCTCGATCACTCCGGGTCCTCCGCTATCTAGCCCGCCCCGCGCCCCGGCGCCGGGTCCCGGTAGCCTGCCAGAGCGGCCGCGTTGCCGCGCCGCGCCGCGCCGTGGAGGAGTGACAGCGATGAAGTACGTCAATCTCGGATCGACGGGCCTCCGGGTCTCCCGCATCTGCCTGGGCATGATGAGCTATGGCGACAGCGCAGAACGGGCCTGGGCGCAGGGCGAGGACGTCGCCGAGCCCATTGTCCGTGCTGCCGTCGACGGCGGCGTGACGTTCTTCGACACCGCCGACGCCTATAACAGCGGAACGAGCGAGGTCATCACCGGCCGCCTGCTGGCCAAGATGTTCGCCAGCCGGGACGACTACGTCCTCGCCACCAAGGTCTACATGCCGACTGGTCCGGGGGAGAACGACCGCGGCCTGTCTCGCAAGCACATCCTGTCCGCCGTCGACGCCTCGCTGCGGCGTCTCGGCGCCGACTACGTCGACCTCTACCAGATCCACCGCTGGGACCCCGGCACGCCGGCCGAGGAGACTATGCAGGCCCTCAACGACGTCGTACGGTCGGGCAAGGCGCGCTACATTGGCGCCAGCAGCATGTACGCCTGGCAGTTCGCCAAGGCGCAGTACACGGCCGAACGGAGTGGGTGGACCCGCTTCGTCTCCATGCAAGACCATTACAACCTGGTCTATCGCGAGGAGGAGCGGGAGATGATCCCGCAGTGCCTGGACCAGGGCGTGGCGGTGATCCCGTGGAGCCCGCTGGCCCGCGGTGTGCTCACCCGCGGCCGCCCTCGCGCGGGCGAGCAGCCCACCACCCGGGCCGGCAGCGACTCGTTCCTCGACTCGCTGTACAACCAGCGGGGCGACTTCGACGTGGTGGACCGCGTGGCCGAGGTCGCGGCCGAGCGCGGCGTGCCCCAGGCGCAGGTCGCGCTGGCCTGGCTGCTGCACAAACCCGGTGTCACGGCCCCGATCGTCGGCGCCACCCGGCTCGGCCACCTTCAGGACGCGCTGGCCGCCGAGCAACTCCCGCTGAGCGAGGAGGAGATGCGGCGGCTGGAGGAGCCGTACGTCCCGCACCCGGTCCTCGGCCACTCCTAGTGGGCGCTGGCCCGGCCCGCGCGGACCGGTCCCGCCCTAGCTGTCCTGGGCTGCGCTGGTCACCACGCGGTACCGAACGGGCCGTCGTTCGTGCTCCAGGCCAGGCACCACCGGAGGCGCGAGAAGTAGATACTGCCGCCGGGAGCGCCCGATACGAACCGCATGGATGTGGCACCCTGCACGGAAGAGCGTGTATTGTGCCGCGTCCATGCGCCTGATGAACGGGAGACTTTGCCCATGGCCATCGCCGTACCGGTGAGCTCGTCGTATTTCCAGTTCGACCAGCAGGGCGTCGTCTTTAACATGTGGTACTTCGGCTGGTTCGACGACGCGATGACCCAGTTCCTTGGCGACGCTGGCTGGCCCTACCAGACGATGATCGCCGACGGCCTGGACGTCCAGCTGGTCCATACCGAGGCCGACTGGCGGGAGGGCGTGCGGTACGGGGAATCGGTGACGGTCGACGTGGCCACCGAGAAGATAGGCGCGACCAGTTTCACGCTGTCGTTCACTGTGCGGGTCGGATCGCAGGTGCGCTCCACCGCCCGCACCGTCTACGTGGTCGTTTCCACGGACGGCTCGGGCAAGCAGCCGGTACCGCCGAAGCTCCGCGCGGCCCTGGAGTCCGCCCGGTCGAACGGCTCCGAGCCAGGATCGTGATCAGCGACGCCGGGCCGGCCGCGACGGTCCGCCTGCTCGCGCACCGCGCTTTGGCGGCCGCTAGCGCAGGTCCGCGGACGCCGCGGCGGGGCGGTTGCCATTTGGCGATGGAGGGGTCAAGGTAGCAGGTGGGTCGTCGGCCGATGTAAGTCTGCGGCTGGCGGGAGGGAGTGCATCGTGACCGTGGTGGCACCGCCAAAGGTGGAGTTCATGACCGACGCGGTCGCGCACTGGGCGAGGGTGCAGCCGGACGCGGAAGCGCTAACCTACCGCGAGACACGGTGGACGTGGGCGCAGTGGAACGACCGGATCGGGCGTGTCGCCGGCGGCCTGGCCGCGCTTGGCCTCAGGCGCGGCGGCCGGGTCGCGTTCCTGGACAAGAACAACCCGGCGTGCCTGGAGGTGTCACTGGGCGCCGGGCTGATCGGCGCGGCCAACGCCGTGATCAACTGGCGGCTGGCGGCGGGCGAGCTGGATTACGTGATCAACGACTCAGGTGCGAGCGTGCTGTTCGCCGGGGCCGAGTTGCTGCCCGCGGTGCAGGCCATCCAGGACCGGCTCCCGCGCGTTACCGATGTGATCGTGGTCGGCGGCCCGGACGACACGTACGAGCCGTTCCTGACCGGCGCGCGGCCAGCTGATCGCAGCCCCGAGGTGACCGGGGAAGATCTGTGGCTGGTTATGTACAGCTCTGGCACGACCGGGCGGCCGAAGGGCGTGATGCTGTCGCACCGCAACATCGTTGCGCACACCCAGAACGCGACCCCAGTGGCGCCGCTGGGACCGGGCGACCGCAACCTGGTCGCGATGCCGCTGTTCCACGTCGGCGGCACCTGCTACGCGCTGTTCGGCATCTATGCCGGGGTACCGAGCACGTTCACCCGCGAGCCGGACCCGGCCTCGCTGGTGGCGGCGTTCGCCGCCGGGGCCACCCACGCGTTCCTGGTGCCTGCGGTGGTATCGACGCTGCTCGCCGCGGGTGAAAAGGTGATCGCCGCGCTGAACGGGCTGAAGTACCTGGTTTACGGGGCGGCGCCCATGCCGCTTCCGGTACTGCGCTCGGCGCTGGCGGCCTGGCCCGGGCTGAACTTCGTCCAGGTTTACGGCCTGACCGAGTTGGCGGGCGTGATCAGCGCCCTGTCCCCGCAATCGCACCGGGACGCCGTACGGGCGGACCGGCTCGGCTCGGCGGGTACCCTGCTGGCCGGCGCGGAGATGCGGGTGGTGGACCCGGCCACCGGCCGGGACGCCGCCGCCGGGCAGCCGGGCGAGTTCTGGTTCCGCTCGGCGCAGCGGATGATGGGCTACCTGAACCGGCCGGACGACACTGCCCAGACGATCACGGAGGAGGGCTGGCTGCGCAGCGGCGACGTCGGGCACGTCGGCGACGGCGGGTTCCTGTTCGTCTCCGACCGGGTCAAGGACATGATCATCACGGGCGGGGAGAACGTCTACTCGCCCGAGGTCGAGCAGGCCGTGGCCGAGCACCCGGCGGTGGCCGAGGTCGCGGTGATCGGCATTCCCGATGATCACTGGGGCGAGAGCGTTAAGGCGATGGTGGTGCTCCGGCCCGGCCACCAGGCGACGGAGCAGGAGATCATCGGATTCGCCCGGGAGCGTCTGGCGCACTACAAATGCCCGCGCACCGTGGAGGTCATCGACGCGCTGCCGCGCAGTCCCAGCGGGAAGGTGCTCAAGCGCACGCTCCGCGCCCCGTTCTGGGAAGGACGCGCCCGGCGGATCTGACGCGGCGGCCGGGCGTACCCGCAGACTGAAGCAGCGCTTCTAGAAAGCCGATGGAGGCAGGTCCGGCGACGGATCAAGGAAGCTTCCGCGTTCTTTGCCGAGCCAGTCCTGGACCGGGCGGGGATCAGCGCCGGTCACCTCCCGCACGTCGGCCGTCACCGTGGCCTCGCCGCCATGCCGGATCCACTCGAACAGCTCGAGGGTGCCGTCGGCGTTCCAGTGGCTCAGCCCGCTGCCCAGCAGGAGTTCTCGCATGTGCTTAGGCGGCTGGTCCTGGTAATCCACCTGTCGTGCGAAGACGGCCGAGATACGCGCGGCCACGTCCTTGTACGTGAGTGCCTCCGGGCCGGTCAGCACGTACGTCGCGCCGTCGTGGTCGGCGCTGGTGAGAACCTTGGCCGCCACCGCGGCGACGTCGGCGGCCGCCACGAACCCGACCCGGCCGTGGCCGGCCGGCGCGGCGATGACGCCGTCTTCACGGATGGCCTCCGCGGCGGCCAGCAAGTTCTCCATATAGATCGAGGGGGCGAGGTAGGTGACCGGAAGTCCGACCGCATCCAGGTGCCTAGCGACCTCCCGGTGGCTCCGCATGAAACGCACCTCGCAGTCGGGATCGGCGAAGCCGTCCGCTGCCATCTTGACGATGTGCGGGCGGTGGCCAGCGGCGGCGAGCGCGTCGATGAACACCGTCTCGAGCACGGCCTGCTCCTCGTCCGCGGGGCTGAGCAGGAAGACTCGGTCGAATCCCCGCAAGACCTCCGCCGGCGGCGGGTCGTCGAAGCTCGCCACCACATGCGCCGGCGCCCCCGGCAGGTCGGCGGCCTTCGCCTCTACCCGCACCATCGCCGTGGTTTCGGCACCCGCGTCGGCCAGCGCCTCCATGACGTGGTAGCCCACTCGCCCGGTCGCTCCCGTCACCAGAATCATGCCGTGCCCCTCTCTGGACGTTGCGGGACGCCGGAGTCCCGCCGCGCCGCCGCTTGTTGTGCCCCCGCGCCACGCACACGACCATCCTGCCAGCGCTACGAACGGACGCCCGCTGGCCCCCCACCGCCAACCGCGGTCATCACCGATGACCAGGAGATCCCTAGCGCCTCGGCCGGGCTCGCCGCCGGCGTCGCGCTGGTGCGTGCGGCCCGGCCTGGACGGCCGTCGCTGACAGCGGCCGGCTGACGGCAAAACGCCATGCCGTCCGGCAGTGTTCCCGGCCGCGGCTGGCTTGCCGTCAGGGTGCCGATCGCGGCCCGGTGAGCTGCTCGGGTGTGGTGCCGTCGCTGATGGTGAGCTGATCGAACCAGCCGCATCGCGGGTTTCCCGGCGGCCGGTCGAATCGGGTGACGTACGGCTTGAGGTCGACGACAGGCGTGCCGTCCAGAAGATCGACGCCGGCGAACACGACGGCCTGGCCGGTTACCTCGAGAAGCTGGATGAGGCTGAGCCCGATCGGGTTGACTCGCCGGGGTCCCCGGGTGGCGAAAATGCCCATCGTGCGCTGCTGGCGGTGGAGCAGGAACGGGATCTGCCGCAGCGGCGCATCCCCGCCGCGGTCCCTCGGGCGGTGCAGCCAGCTGAACAGCCAGGCGTAGTCGAAGTCCGCGAGCCCGTCGAGGCCATCCCGGTACGGCTCGGCGATCTCGATCGTGCCGTGCTCGGCCCGGTTGAGACCGGCCTGTATCGGCGTGCCCTCCAGGTCCTGGTGGCTGCTGCGGACCACTCCGATCACCGGCATGCGGACGGTCAGTTCCATGTTCCTTATGCTGTCACTGTCCCGGCAAGATCGAGCCCGTTCCGGCAGCGGCTAGCCCCGGCTGGCTAGCAGAGCGGCCCGGCTGAACTACTGTCGGCTTCCTGCTCCCCGGAATCCTCCAAGGCAGCCAGGATCGCGTCGAACGCCTGCCCGAACGCAGCGGCTTGCGCGCTGTCAAGTTGGCCGAAGATCAGCTGGCGAACGGCGGCCACGTGCCCGGGGGCCGCTACCTCGACAGCGGTGCGGCCAGCTCGGGTGAGCACGACGACTGCGCCGCGAGCATCACCGGGACATTCTTCCCTGGTGATGAACCCCCGGCGCGCCATCCGGGATAGCTGGTGGGAGAGCCTGCTCTGTTCCCAGTGCAGGGCTTGGCCGAGCTGGACCGGACGGAGTCTGCCGTCGGGCGCCTCGCTCAGCTGCACGAGTACCTCGTACTCGGGCAGCGAGAGCCCGGAATCGGCCTGCAACTGCCGGTTCAGGCGGGCGCTCAGCAGCGTTCCCGCGCGCAGGTACGCACGCCAGGCC
>JBEKEK010000258.1:0-8222 GCA_050013875.1 Trebonia sp.
GGTCGCGGATGAGGCGGCGCCGCCTGCTTCGGCCGCCTGGCCGGCCTCGGCGTCCTGGCCGGGCTCGGCGTCGTCCTTGCCGGGCTCCGCGTCGTCCTTGCCGGTCTCCGCGTCCTGGCCGGGCTCGCCGCCCTGCGGGGATCCCGCGTCGGCTCCGGGCTTCGCGGCCTCGCTCCCGCCTGAGTCGCTGTCCTCGTCGGCGGCGGCGGGGGCCCTCGGGACCAGCGAGGGGTCGGCCGGGCGGATGGTCAGCTCGACCGGCTTCCCGTGGGTGCCCGCCAGCCCCGGCCAGGGCCCGTAGACCGGGTCGACCGGGCGGCCGTCCACCGCCAGGATCTCGTCGCCCGCGCGCACGGCCACCCCGGGGGCGGCGAACGGCGAGCGGGCATGCGGGTCGGAGGATTCGCCGGGCAGCACCCGTGTCACCAGCCACCGCCCGTCAGCCGACCGGGACACGTCCGCCCCGAGGAGCGCCGCGGGCGCGCCGCGCAGCGTGTTGCGCGCGGTGAACGTGCTGGTCGGGTGGACATAGGCGTGCGACGTGCCCAGTTCGGCGGCGACCTCCCAGAGCAGGTCGCCGAACTCGGCCGACGACCTGACCCGGTCAAGCAGGAACCGGTACTGATCGAGCACCCCGTCCCAGTCCACGCCCGACATGTCCGTGGTCCAGAAGTCCCGGCGCAGCAGCCGGCCGAACTCCCCGTACGCGTGCGTCCAGAGCGCCCCCGGATCGGCCTGGAACCGGGCCCGCGAGAGGTCCACGGTGACCGCTTCGTCGGACGAGCCGTTGTCCACCTTGCGGTCGGAGGGCACCACCCGCACCTTGTGCTCGTCGCCGATCACCAGCCGGGCGCCGTCGCCGCTGACCGCGAACCAGCTGACCTCGGAGGTCAGCACGCTCGCCTCGCGCTTGCGCAGGTCGAAGCGCTCGAGGGTGGGCCGGTGACGGTTCTCCTCGGGATCGGCCGCGCCATCGCCGAGCACGCCGGTCAGCGGATAGCGGAGCCAGACCAGGCCGCCCTTGACCGCGGCCAGGCTGAAGTACCTCGCCTCATCCACCGGCACCGCGACCACGCGGGAGGAAATCGTCTCGGTGTCGACAGTAAGCGCGGTCCGTTCCTCTGAATCCTTTGAGTTCTCCCCCGCGCCAGCCGCCCGGCCGCCCGGCTGCGGACCGAACGGCGACAGCGTGTGCGCGGCCAGCGGGACCAGGTACGGGCGGGCGCCGAACGGGAACGACAGGTCGAAGGAATGCATGTCGTAAACCGGGTCGAACGTCCGGCGGGACAGGAACGCCAGGTACAGCCCGTCGGCCGTGAACACCGGGTGGCTGTCGACGAAGCGCCCGTCGGTCACGTCCACCGTGAGCTGGTCTTCGATCCGCGCGAGCCTGATCCTGGCCTGCGGCTGCGGGCCCGGCTGGGCCCAGGCCAGCCAGGCCGAGTCGGGTGACCAGGAGATGTCCTCGACTTCCCCGTCGTCATTGCCGGCCAGCTCGGTGACCTCGGCCGACTCGACATCGATGAGCAGCAGCCGGCCGTCGGCGGCGGCGACCGCGAGCTTCGTGCCGTCCGGCGATGCCTCAAGCGACAGGACGTCGCCGACCGCGCCGGCCGCGATGGTCCGCGGCGGCCCGGCTTGCTCCGGCTCGACCTCGGCGATCTGGATGGCGTCGGGGCCGTCGGCGTCGGTGACCCAGGCCACCTTGCCGGTCTTGCCGAGCACGCGGGGCAGCCGCGCCCGCGCCGCCGGGTCGACCAGCAGCGCCCGGGCCGGGCCGTCGGCGTGCGTCAGCCAGTGCACCGTGCCGCGCACCGTCACCACGCTGGCCTGGCCGGTCCGGTCACTGTCGAGATCGCCCAGGTCATCCTCGGCGGTGATCAGCTTCGGCGCGCGGGCGGCGGGCGGCGCGCCCAGCTGCAACTCCAGTTTCCTCGGCTGCGCGTCGGCGTCCAGGCTGTCGAGCAGCCAGATGTCGCCCGCCAGGTGATAGACGACGCGAGTGCCGTCGGTGGCCGCGTTGCGGGCGTAGAACCCGTCGTGGTCGGTGTGCCGGCGCAGGTCGGTGCCGTCGAGAGCGGCCGAGTAGATGTTGCCGGTGCCCTCGTGGTCGGAGATGAAGGCCAGCCGGCCAGAGACGAGCATCGGGCTGGCGAACTGGCCGGTCAGCTGACGGAGCACCTGGGCGAAGAGCGGGCGGTCGCCGGTCGCGACCCAGAGCCGCCCGCCGGTGCCGCCGCGGTAGCGCTTCCAGTAGGCCGGGTCGCCGCGCTGCCCGGTCAGCAGAGCGGTTGCCGTGGAGGTCAGCGCGAGGTCGTTGACCTGGCCGAACAGCAGCCGGCGAGGCGGCCCGGCCAGCGGCACGGCGTGCGCCCAGGTGCGCTGGGTGGTCGGCTGGCCGGTGGCGGAGGTGGCGAGCACCTCGCCCGCCTGCGTCCAGCCGGTGCTGCGGGTGCGCACGTCGCCCCAGTAGGTGCGCCGGGTCGCGGGGCCGCCGGTCCCGTCGTCGATGGCGGCCGTGTAGATCTCGGGGACTCCGCCGTCCCGCCAGCTCGTCCAGGCGATCGTGGCGCCGTCGGGCGAGAACCGCGGGTGGCTGGCCTGGCCGCCGTCGGTGGTCAGCCGCCAGGCGCGGCCGCCGCCGGCCGGGGCAAGCCAGACGTCGTCTTCGGCGACGAAAGCCAGCAGATCACCATGAACATGAGGGAAGCGTAGATAACCGGGGGTTGCCACGCGGTTCATCTTATGGGCGGTCATCTGCTGCGGGCGATGCTTGCGTCGCTCACAGCCAGCCGCGTTCCTCGGCGATGCGGCGGGCCTCGGCGCGGTTACGGGCGCCGGTCTTCTGGATGCAGGAGGAGAGGTAGTTGCGGACGGTGCCCTCGGAGAGGAAGAGGCCGCGGGCGATCTGCGCGATCGCGGCGCTGTCGGCCGCGGCCGCCAGGACGTCCGTTTCCCGCGGCGTGAGCGGGCTGGCGCCGTCGGCGAGGGCGGCGGCGGCCAGGTCCGGGTCGATGACGCGCTGGCCGCTGAGCACGTCACGGATGGTCCGCGCGAGCTTGTCGGCCGGCGAGTCCTTCACGATAAACCCGGACACGCCCGATTCCATCGCGCGGCGGAGGTAGCCAGGGCGGCCGAACGTGGTGAGGATCACGATCTTCGTCTCCGGGCACGCCCGCCGCAGCTCGGCGGCGGCGGTGAGCCCGTCCATACCCGGCATCTCGATGTCGAGCAGGGCGACGTCGGGTGCGGCCCGCTTCGCGGCCTCCATCACCTCGTCACCCCGGCCGACCTGGGCGACCACCTCGATGTCATCCTCGAAGGAGAGCAACGCGGCCAGTGCCTCGCGGATCATCGCCTGGTCCTCGGCGATCAGCACCCGGATGGTGTTCACTTCGCCACGGTAGCGCCCCGGCAAGATCGCGCCGGCGCACCGTCGCGCTCGCGGGAGTCCAGGTCCGCGACGTCCTCGGGCACGTTGGCGGTCAGCTGGAAGCCACGTCCGGAGGGCCGCACCTCGAGGTGGCCGCCGAGCGCGGACAGCCGCTCCGACATGCCCCGCAGGCCCGTCCCGCCGCTTACCGGCCCGCCTTCCCGCCCGGCCCCGAGTCCGGCCCCGAAGCCAGGTCCGTCGTCGCGGACCTCAAGGCAGAGGCTGCCGTCGCGGCGGGTGAGGCTGACGTTGCAGTTCCGCGCGCCGGAGTGGCGGAGCACGTTGGTGGCCGCCTCCCGCAGGCACCAGGCGAGGGCTGCCTCCGCCTCCGGGTCGAAGGTACCGGAGAGCAGGGTGAGATCGGCATCGTCGTGCGTCGTGATCCCGGCCGACTCGAGCGCGGTGCGTGCGGTGATGATCTCGACCGCGAGTGTCGGCCGCCGGTAGCCGCTGATCGCCTCCCTGATGTCGTGCAGGGTCTGGCGGCTGACCGCCGCCACCTCCTCGGCCTGGGCCAGCGCCCGGTCCCGGTCGCCGCCGTCCGGCAGGCGCCGCAGCAGCTTGGCGGCCAGCTCGGACTTGAGCGTGATCATCGACAGCGACTGCCCGCTCAGGTCGTGCAGGTCGCGGGCGAGACGTAGCCGCTCCTCGCTCGCCGCCAGCTGCGCTACCTCTTCCCGTGCCCAGGCCAGCTCGGCGGTCAGCTGGAACTGCCTGCGGAGCCCGATCATGCCCAGGCCGACCAGCACCGTGGGCAGCAGGTTGACCAGAAAATCCTCTTTGTCGACGTGACCGGTCAGGCAGAAGATCGCGTAGCAGACCCCGCTCGCCAGCACGGCCCGCACCGCCCAGCGGCGGTTCACGATAAGCAGCCCGGATGAGGAGGACACGAAGATCCAGAGCGTGCTCGCGCCGGAGCCCCCGTACAGCAGGCAGGCGACCACCGCCAGCGCCGCCAGCGCCGCCACGGCCGGCCGCGCGTACCAGCGGGAGTAGGCCCAATTGGGCACGGCGAACAGGTAGATGGCGGAGAACGCGATGATGAGCACCAGGCCGCCCCACCGGTACGGCGCGCTGTAGTGACCGGTGAACAAGTCCACGACCGGGGCGACCAGGTAGATCAGCCAGACCCCGGTGAACACGTGCCCGGCCAGCCGGGCGGCCATGGTGCGATAGCCGGCGTACGGCCCATCGGGACCGGCGTACGGCCCATCGGGAACTGCCCCCCGCGTCGCGCTGCTGCTCATGATCACTCCGTCCGGGACCGCTGTGCGCGGCCCGCTGCCCATCGTCGCTCAGCCGGCGGCGCCGCCGATAGCGCCGCCGGCAATCCCCGTCAGACCGACTCCGCCATCGAGCGCACCGAGAGGATGGCCAGGCCCACGAAGATGGCGAACCAGACCACCAGGGCGACCGGCAGCCCGACCGGTACCGACTTGCCGAAGATCACGTCGGTCGAAATCTTTATCGCCGCGTAGGTGGGGGTGCCCTCGCCGAGCTTCTGCAGCGTCCCACTGAGCGGGAACCAGACGCCGCCGAGGGCGAGGAAGACGAAGTAGACGAGGAGGGTGATCGGCTGCACCTGGTCGGGCGGGAACCGGTAGCCGATGGCGACCGCCAGCGCGGCGAAGATCGTCGAGCCGAGCCAGACCACCAGCGCGATCACGATCCACTCCCACAGGGGCAGCTGCACGTCGCCGTAGAACCGGCCGAGCAGCAGCACGATCACCACCGACAAGACCGTGGTCACCATTGAGGTGAGGATCTTGGCCACCACGTAGCCGTTGGCCGGGAGCGGAGTGAGCCGCAGCTGCCTGATCCAGCCGACCTTGCGCTCCTCCGAGATCCTGATCGCGTTGCCGTTCAGCGCGCCGCTGAACGCGCCGAAGGTGGCCATCGCGACCATGTAATACGCGGCGAATGGCACGCCGTAGACCGTCGCTGTCGCCTGCTTGCCGACGACCAGGTAAAGGATCACCGGCAGACCCACGGTGAACAGCAGATAACGCTTGTTGCGGCGCAGCCGGTTGATCTCGGCCCGCGTCAGCAGCAGGATGCTTCGCATCGGTGCTCGTTTCCCCGTCTTAGCGCGCACTGCGCGCGGTCGGCTTGGTGGTCTGCGCGGCCTGCGCTGCAGGCTCGTCGCCGGCATCCCGGTCATCTTCCGCCGTGATCGCGAGGAACGCCTGCTCGAGGCCGAGGCCGGACACCTCGATGTCGGCCGGCCGGAGACCTGCGTCGAGCACCCCGTACAGCGTGGCGTCGGAGTCGCTTGACTGGATATGCACGATGTCGCCATGCACGTCGAGGCTGACCAGGCCGGGCAGGCCGAGCAGGAACGGCTCGTGCACGCTCGGCAGCCGGAACGACAGCTGCTTGGCCCCGGCCCGCGACTTGATCTCGGCCGGGGTGCCGTCGGCCAGCAGCCGGCCGCGGTTGATCACCAGGATCCGGTCGGCGGCCTGGTCGGCCTCTTCCAGGTAGTGGGTGGCGAAGAGCAGGGTCCTGCCCTCCGCGACCTCTTCTTTCATCTGCGCCCAGAAGCGCTGCCTGGTCTCCACGTCCATCGCCGTCGTCGGCTCGTCGAGCACGATGAGGTCGCTCTCCCCGGCGATCGCGAGGGCGAACCTGACCCGCTGGGTCTGGCCGCCTGACAGCCGGTCGACCCGCTGGTCGGCGACTTCCTCGATGCCTGCCCGGCGCAGCGTGGTGGCGACCGGCACCGGCCGCGGGTGCAGCCCGGCGATGAGCGTGACCAGTTCGCCCACCGTCACCTCGGGCATCAGCCCGCCGGACTGGAGCATGGCGCCGACATTGCCCGACTTGATGGCGTGGTAGGGGTCGCTGCCGAACATCCGGATCCTCCCCGATGTGGGCTTGCGCAGCGCGAGCAGCATGTCGAGGGAGGTCGACTTGCCCGCGCCGTTCGGGCCGAGCAGGGCGACGGTCTCCCCGCCGCGGAGCTCGAGGCTCAGCCCGTCGACCGCCTTGAGGCTGCCGTAGTGCTTGCTGACGTTCTCGAACGAGACGACGGGTCCCGTTCCGGTGTGGCTCATGCACTGGTCCCTTGCTAGTCGGCCGGTCCGGCCGCTGGATTCGCGTTCTGCCTCATCCCACCACCGGCCGTCGGCCGCCCGGTAGTGCGACGGCTCAGCGCTTACCCATGACAAATCTCAGCATTAGCCCATGAAAACGAGAGCCGCCGCTACCGCCCGACGGCGTAGCCCTGCATGCCGCGGGGGTTGGCGGCGGCGTAGAGCAGGCCGTTGCGGCGGGCGACGGCACTGATCCGGCCCAGCGACCAGGGCGGCTGGACATGGACATCATGGCCGCGCCGTCGCAGCCCCTCGATCACGGACGCCCCCGCGCGTTCCTCGATGTCCAGCCGGAGCGGGTAGGCCTCTCGCGGGTAGAACGACGACGGCATGTGCGCCGAGTGGAAGGCCGGGAAGTCGATCGCCTGCTGCAGGTTCATGCCGAACACCACATGGCTGAGGAAGAAGTGCAGCGTCCACTGGTCCTGCTGGTCCCCGCCCGGCGTGCCGAACGCCAGGTACGGCTCGCCGCCCCGCAGCGCCAGCGTCGGCGTCAGGGTGGTCCGCGGCCGCTTGCCCGGCGCGATGGTGGCGGGCAGCCCGGGGGTGAGGGTGAACATCTGCGCCCGGGTGCCCAGGGGGAACCCAAGCGCCGGGATGACCGGCGAGGACTGCAGCCAGCCGCCGCTCGGCGTCGCGCTGACCACGTTCCCCCAGCGGTCGGCGACGTCGAGGTGGCAGGTGTCCCCGCGCCGCGCCTGCGGCTGGGCCGCCGACGAGCGGCCGAGGGGCTCGCCGGTGGCGGGGTCGATCCCGGGATCGCCGCTCCCCCGCGGGTGCCGCCGGGGAGAGTCAAATTCAGAGGTACCGAACGGACCGCTGGCGAATTCCGGCAGCCCCGTTTCCCTGCCACCGGGCCGGCCCGGACGCAGGTCCGCGCTGGCGCTCTCGCCGATGAGCGCGCGCCGCTCGTCGTTGTAGGCGTCCGAGAGCAGCCCGGCCAGGGGAACGTCGGAGAACGCGGGGTCGCCGTACCACCCCTCCCGGTCGGCGAAGGCAAGCTTGGCGGCCTCGGTCACCAGGTGGATGTAGTCGGCCGAGCCGGGGTCCATGGCCGCCAGGTCGAACCCCTTCAGCAGCGCGAGCTGCTGCAGGAAGACGGGGCCCTGGCCCCAGGGGCCGGTCTTGCAGACGGTCAGGCCGGCGTAGTCGTAGGTCGCGGGGGCCTCCAGCCGGGCGTGCCAGCCGGACAGGTCACTGCCGGTGAGCAGGCCGCGGTGCCGCTCCCCGGTCACGTCCATCACCTCGGTCTCGGCGAACCGGCCGATTTCCTCGGCGACGAACCCGTCGTACCAGGCGCGGCGCGCGGCCTCGATCTGCTCATCGCGGTCGCCGCTGGCAGCCTCCGCCTCGGCCAGGATTCGCTGGTAGGTGGCCGCCAGCGCCGGATTGGCGAACAGGGTGCCCGGCGCGGGCGCGCCACCGCCCGCCAGGTAGACCTCGGCCGAGGAGTGCCAGTGCTGGCGGAAGATCTCCGCCACGCTGGCGATTGACCAGCTGACCGCGGGAACGAGCGGGTAGCCGGACTCGGCGTACCCGATCGCGTAGCCGAGCACGTCACGCAGGCGCAGCGTGCCGTACTCGCGCAGCAGCAGCATCCAGCCGCCGAACGCGCCCGGCACGGTGGCGGCGAGCAGCCCGCTGCCAGGAACCAGGTCGAGGCCGGCGTACGCCTCGACGGTCGCGGCGGCCGG
>JBEKEK010000259.1:0-8217 GCA_050013875.1 Trebonia sp.
GATGGTGTTCAACACCGGCATGACCGGCTACCAGGAGACGCTGACCGACCCGTCCTACTGCGGCCAGATCGTCGCGATGACCGCGCCGCACATCGGCAACACCGGCATCAACGACGAGGACCCGGAATCGCACCGGATCTGGGTCAGCGGCTACGTGGTCCGCGAGCCCGCGCGGATCGCCTCGAGCTGGCGGGCGCGGCGCTCGCTCGACGCCGAGCTCAAGGCCCAGGGGATCACCGGCATCGCCATCCCCGGCACCCGCGCGCTGACCATGCGGCTGCGCGAGCACGGGGCGATGCGGGCGGCGGTCTCCACCGTCGCCGACGACCCCGCGGGGCTGCTCGACCGCGTCCTCGCCAGCCCCGGCATGACCGGCGCCGACCTGGCGCGGATCGTCACCACGCCGCACCCGTACACGGTCGCGCCCCCCGCGGGGACCAAGACCAGGTTCCGGGTCGCCGCCGTCGACCTCGGCATCAAGAACGCGACCCCGCTGAACATGGCGGCCAGGGGCATGGAGGTGCGGGTGCTCCCGGCCACCGTCACCGCGCAGGAGATCCTCGCCACCGACCCGGACGGCGTGTTCTTCTCCAACGGCCCTGGTGACCCGGCCGCGGCCGGCTACGCCGTCGCGGCGATGCGCGGCGTGCTCGAGGCGGGCGTGCCCATCTTCGGCATCTGCTTCGGCAGCCAGATCCTGTCCCGAGCGGTCGGCCTCGACACCTACAAGCTGCGCTACGGCCACCGAGGGGTGAACCAGCCGGTGATGGACCTGTCCACCGGGAAGGTCTACATCACCAGCCACAACCACGGCTTCGCCGCCGCGCTGCCGACGGAAACCCCGGGGGGTTCGGGTGGGCGGGCCGCCCCCCCGAGCCCGGGGGGTTTGGGGGGGCGGGCAGCCCCCCCAATCAGGAGGGAACTGCGCGAGCCCGGTGGCGCCTGGGCGCACGTCCTGCCGGGCGCCCGCCAGCCGTTCGGCACCCCCTACGGGGCGGCCGCGGTCACCCACGTGAACCTCAATGACGGCGTGGTCGAGGGCATCAAGCTGCTTGACCGCCCGGCCTTCGCCGTCCAGTACCACCCCGAGGCCGCCCCTGGCCCGCACGACGCGGTCGACCTTTTCGACCAGTTCGCCGACCTGATGAACGGGGGGAAGTGACCCATGCCGCGCCGTGACGACCTGAAGTCCGTGCTCGTCATCGGGTCCGGCCCGATCGTGATCGGGCAGGGCTGCGAGTTCGACTACTCAGGCACCCAGGCCTGCCGGGTGCTCAAGGCCGAGGGCATCAGGGTCTCCCTGGTCAACTCCAACCCGGCCACGATCATGACCGACCCGGAGTTCGCGGACGCCACCTACGTCGAGCCGATCACCCCCGAGGTGCTGGCCAAGGTGATCGCCAAGGAGCGCCCGGACGCGCTGCTGCCGACGCTCGGCGGCCAGACCGCGCTCAACGCCGCCGTCTCGCTGCACGAGAACGGCACCCTGAAGAAGTACAACGTCGAGCTCATCGGGGCCGACATCGACGCGATCGAGGCGTGCGAGGACCGCGAGAAGTTCAAGGACATCGTGATCGGCCTCGGCGCCGAGGTCCCGCGCTCGGTCATCTGCCGCACGATCACCGAATGCCTGGCGGCGGTCTACGGCGAAGCAACCGGGACGGGCGCCAACTCCGAGATAACAGCAAGAAGCGGCGAAGCCGCCGATAACGCGAACGCGAACGCGAAGGGCCTGGGCTTCCCCGTAGTGGTCCGCCCGTCCTTCACCCTTGGCGGCCTCGGCTCCGGCATCGCCTACGACGAGGCCGACCTCAGGCGCATCGCGGGCAGCGGGCTCGACGCCAGCCCCACCACCGAGGTGCTGCTCGAGGAGTCGATCATCGGCTGGAAGGAGTTCGAGCTCGAGCTGATGCGCGACCGCAACGACAACGTCGTGATCGTCTGCTCGATCGAGAACGTCGACCCGATGGGCGTGCACACCGGCGACAGCGTCACCGTTGCCCCGGCGATGACGCTGACCGACCGCGAGTACCAGCGGATGCGCGACACCGCGATCCGCATCATCCGCGCGGTCGGGGTGGACACCGGCGGCTGCAACATCCAGTTCGCGGTCGACCCGGTGACCGGCCGGATGGTCGTCATCGAGATGAACCCCCGGGTGTCGCGGTCGAGCGCCCTGGCGTCGAAGGCGACCGGCTTCCCGATCGCCAAGATCGCCACCAAGCTCGCGATCGGGTACACCCTCGACGAGATCCCCAACGACATCACCGGGCAGACCCCGGCGTCGTTCGAGCCCGCCCTCGACTACGTGGTCGTCAAGATCCCCCGGTTCGCGTTCGAGAAGTTCCCCGGCGCCGACACCACGCTCACCACGCACATGAAGTCGGTCGGCGAGGCGATGGCGATCGGCCGCTCATTCGCCGAGGCACTGCAGAAGGCCCAGCGGAGCCTGGAGAGCAACACCGGACCGTTCAACTTCGCCCCGACTTTGACTGGGGGAGAAGCGCAGCCCGACCCCGGGCGGCTGCTTGACGCCTGCCGCACCCCGCACGACGGCCGCCTCAACACCATGCTGCAGGCGCTGCGGGCGGGCGCCTCTCCCGCCGCGGTGGCCGGGGCCACCGGCGTGGACCCATGGTTCGTCGACCAGATCGTCGGCATCAACGAGGTCGCGCAGGCGATCGCGGCCGCGCCCGCGCTCGACGCCGACCTGCTCCGGCTGGCCAAGGCCAGCGGTTTCTCCGACGTGGCGATCGGGCAACTGCGCGGCATCGGGGCTGATCAGGTCCTCGGGCTGCGCCACGGCATGGGCGTGCGGCCGGTCTACCACGCGGTCGACACCTGCGCCGCCGAGTTCGCGGCGCGAACCCCCTACCTCTACTCGACCTACGACGAGGGGAACGAGGTGCCGGGCGGTGACACGCCCAAGGTCATCATCCTCGGCAGCGGCCCCAACCGGATCGGGCAGGGCATCGAGTTTGACTATGCCTGCGTGCACGCCTCGTTCGCACTGCGCGCGGCCGGCTACGAGACGGTGATGGTCAACTGCAACCCGGAGACGGTCTCCACCGACTACGACACCTCCTCCCGGCTGTACTTCGAGCCGCTCACGCTCGAGGACGTACTCGAAGTGGTGCACGCCGAACAGGCGGCCGGGCCTGTCGCGGGCGTGATCGTGCAGCTCGGCGGGCAGACGCCGCTTGGCCTCGCGCGCGCGCTCGAGCAGGCGGGAGTGCCGATCGTGGGCACCTCGCCCGCCGCGATCCACGCCGCCGAGGACCGGGGCGAGTTCGCCGGGGTGCTCGCGCAGGCGGGGCTGACCGCGCCGCGCGGCGAGATCGCGCTGTCGGCCGACGAGGCCGCCGTCGCGGCGGCCGAGATCGGCTACCCGGTGCTGGTGCGGCCCTCGTACGTGCTCGGCGGGCGCGGCATGGAGATCGTCTACGACGAGGCCACCCTGCGCGCCTACGTAGGCCGCGCCACGGCCGCCAGACCGGATAACCCGGTGCTGATCGACCGTTTCCTCGACGACGCCATTGAAATCGACGTAGACGGCCTCTACGACGGCTCAGAGCTGTACCTGGGCGGGGTCATGGAGCACATCGAGGAGGCCGGCATCCACTCCGGCGACTCGGCCTGCGCGCTGCCGCCGATCACCCTCGGCCGCGCCGACATCGCCGCCATCCGCGAGGCGACGTTGAAGATCGCGCGCGGCGTCGGCGTGCGCGGCCTGCTGAACGTCCAGTACGCGCTGGCGGCCGGGGTGCTTTACGTGCTCGAGGCCAACCCGCGGGCGTCAAGGACGGTGCCGTTCGTCTCCAAGGCGACCGCGGTGCCGCTGGCCAAGGCGGCCGCGCTGGTCATGCTGGGCTCCTCGATAGCGTCGCTGCGCGCGTCCGGGGTGCTGCCGCGGACCGGGGACGGCGGCACGCTGCCGCTCGACTCACCCGTCGCGGTGAAGGAGGCCGTGCTGCCGTTCGGCCGGTTCAGGGACGCCAGCGGGGCCGGCGTGGACACCGTGCTCGGCCCTGAGATGCGCTCGACCGGCGAGGTGATGGGGATCGACGAATCCTTCGGCACCGCCTACGCGAAGTCGCAGGAGGCCGTCTACGGGTCGCTGCCGGTGAAGGGCAGGGTGTTCGTGTCGGTGGCCAACCGGGACAAACGGGCGATGGTGTTCCCGGTCAAACGCCTCGCCGACCTCGGCTTCGAGATTTGGGCGACATCGGGGACAGCGGAGGTACTGCGCAGAAACGGCGTTCGTGCCAAGATCATGCGCAAGCACAGCGACGGTCCCGGCCCGGACGGCGAGCCGACCGTGGTCACGCGCATCCTTGATGGTGAGGTAGACCTGATCGTGAACACACCCTGGGGCAGCCTTTCGGCCGCCTCGGCGTCGGTCCGGCTCGACGGTTATGACATCCGGACCGCGGCCGTGCGGCGCGGTGTGCCGTGCGTGACCACCGTGGCCGGCCTGGCCGCGGCGGTGCAGGGGATCGAGGCCATCATCCGGGGTGAGATCGGCGTCCGCTCCCTGCAGGAGCACGCCGCACGCCTGCGCTCGTAGGAAAACTGTTGGTGCGGAAATAGGGCTCGTACAAGAGACCAGGGACCAGGGACTGGGGCGGCGGCTGCTTGATGGCAGGCAACGATCGGGAGGGCGGGGTGGCGCCTGTTCAAGTACGCGGGACGGTGCTCACGGTACGCCGCGTCGATGCGTACGTCGCCATGACCGTGGTCGCCCCGGCGATCGCCACGCGGTTCAGGCCCGGCCAGTTCATCGCGATCGCGGTGGGCGGCCCGCAGTCCGGCATGCTCGCCCGGCGCACCTTCTCCGTGCACGACGTGCGGCCGGACCACGGCGGCACGGTGGAGTTCGTGTTCCTGCCGCGCGAGCCGGGCGCGCAGTGGCTGGCCGACTGCCGCGCCAGGGACGTCCTCGACGTGGTGGGGCCGCTCGGGCGGCCCTTCCCGATGCCCCGTGACCCGGCCTCGTGCCTGCTGCTCGGTGTCGGCGCGGGCGCGCCGCCGCTGTTCGCGCTGGCCTCCCGGCTGGCCGAGCGCCAGTCGGCGACCGACTTCCTGCTCGGCGCGGAGAGCGCGGACCGGGTGTTCGGCGCGCTGACCGCGCGGCGGACGGGCCGGTCGGCGGTGATCACCACGGCGGACGGTTCGCTCGGCTCGCGCGGGTCGGTGGTGGACATGCTGCCGACCGTCGTGCAGCAGGCGCGCACCGACGTGATCTACGCCTCCGCGCCGGTGGCGGTGCTGCGTTCGGTGTGCGCGCTGGCGGGCCGGTACGGCATCCCCGTCCAGGCGCTGGTGTCCGAGCCCGCCATGACCTGCGGGACCGGCCTTTGCATGGGGTGCGTGCTGCCCGCGGTCGGCAACGACGGGGTCACCCGGATGGTCCGCGCCTGCGTGGACGGCCCGGTCTTCCGCGGCGATCTGGTCCGCTGGGACGACGTGGGCACCATCCCGTTCGACGCGCTCGGCGCCCCCGGCTGGAAGCCCCGGCCGGGAGCCGGGAACACCGCGTCAGGCCCGGCCGCCGACGGCGGCGGTGCTGGCCACGGCGGTGCCGGCCACGGCGCTGCCGGCGGAAGCGCCGGGCAGGGCTCGATCACGGAGGGCCGTTCCCATGCCGGCTGACCTGCGGACCCGGGTCGGGCATCTGGACCTGCCCTCGCCGATTCTGACCGCTTCCGGCTGCGCCGGCTCGGGGCGCGAGCTCGCCCACTTCACCGACGTGGCCCGGGTCGGCGCGGTGATCACCAAGTCGGTGACGCTCGAGCCGCGGGCGGGCAACCCGGCGCCCCGGATGGCCGAGACACCGAGCGGCCTGCTCTCCTCGGTCGGCCTGCAGGGGCCGGGCCTTGACGGCTTCCTCCAGCGCGACCTGCCGTGGCTGCTGTCGCGTGGCGCCCGCGCGTTCGTGTCGGTCGCCGGGCACACCAGCAGGGAGTACGGCGAGGTCTCCGCCCGGCTGTCGGACTCGGCCGGCGTCACCGCGCTCGAGGTCAACCTCGGCTGCCCGGACGCGGCGGCGGCCGGGCGGCCGTTCGCGCTCGACCCGGCGGCGGCGGGCGCCGTGGTGGCGTCGGTGCGGGGGTCCGCGCGGTACGACATCCCGGTCTTCGCGAAGCTCTCACCGGAGGTCACCGACATCACCAGCGTCGCGCGCGCCTGCGTCGCGGCGGGCGCGGACGGCCTCTCCATGATCAACACGGTGCCGGGGATGGCCATCGACCCGGTGACCTTCCGCCCGGCCCTGGCCGGGCTCTCCGGCGGCCTGTCGGGCCCCGCGGTCCGGCCGATCGCGGTCCGCGCCGTCTGGATGGTCCGCGAGGCGCTGCCTGACGTGCCGATCATCGGCTGCGGCGGCGTGCGGACGGGGCGCGACGCCCTTGAGTTCCTACTGGCGGGCGCGTCCATGGTGGCCGTCGGCACAGTGCTCTTCCACGACCCGTCGGCCTGCTCCCGCATCCAGCGCGAGCTTGAGGAGGAACTGGCCGCACGCGGGGTGGACCGGGTCTCGGACGTTGTCGGGCGGGCTCACAAGACCGCCGTGTACGCTACCGAGCGCCGCAGTTGGATGTAATCAATCAATTACGGGATGTGATTTTGCATGCCAGGCCGTTACCCAAGCGAGCAAACCGGGTCTCACCGCCAGGGACTGGCCACCAGGGAGGAGAGCGGCATGCCAAGGCCGGCACCGGTCGCCGTCGCGCTTGACGCGCCCGACCTGGACACCGCGGCGAACTGGGCAGCGCTGGTCACGCCGTACGTGTCGACCGTCAAGATCGGCCTGGAGCTGTACCTGCGCTACGGCCCCGACGTGGTGGCCACCGTGCGCGGCGCGAGCGGGGTCGACGTCTTCCTCGACCTGAAGCTGCACGACATCCCGAACACCGTCGCGGGCGCGGCCCGTGCCGTTTACCGGCTGCGCCCGGAGATCATCACCGTGCACGCGGCGGGCGGCGCGGACATGATCAAGGCGGCGGTGGAGTCCGCGCCGGGCACGATGGTGGCCGGGGTGACCCTGCTCACCTCCATCGGCGAGGGCGACCTGGCCGCGCTTGGGGTGCCCGGCACGGTCAGCGACGCGGTCCGCCGGATGGCGGCGCTGGCCGTCGCGGCGGGCGCCCGCGGCCTCGTCTGCTCCCCGCAGGAGGTCACCGCGGTCCGCGCCGAGGTCGGCCAGGACATCGTGCTCATCACCCCCGGCATCCGCCCGTCGGGGGCGGACAGCAACGATCAGGCCCGCATCGCGACCCCCGAGGAGGCCATCAACGCCGGCGCGGACCTGCTGGTGATCGGACGGCCCATCACCCGGGCGGCCGACCCGGGGGCCGCCGCCGCCGCGATCGGCACCTCGCTGCGCCGGGCGGCGGGTAACCGGAACGGGCGCGGCGCCTAGGCGGGCGGTCAACTTAGCCGGAATGGCAGTGCGCGGGAAGCCAGCTCCGGTCACACTGGCATCAAGCGTTGCCCCGTGACCGGAGATATATTCGGCGTAACAAACCCTACCTGCGGCGATTCGTCCGATCTGGACTGTAATCGCGGCGCTCCTGTGGGTAAAATGTCCTTCCAGGGCAAGGTGAACGTGGAACACCCCCCAAATATGAAAAAAATATGACATAGGCGCCGATAAATCACATATGTCACGCAAAGATCGTTTCGTCATGCCGGACCAGGCCGGCCGTAACGGTGCGGGCCGCGGGCGGTACCGTGCTGGGCGGCACCGCGCTGGGCTGGCCTTTGCGCCGGTACGTCCAGGCTTCGTCGCTGCGTGTATGGTTAAGACGCCGGATGGCGCAGTGGCCTCGGGGGCCGGCAAGCCAGGCCCGGTTGGGCATCCGGAATCAGACAAAGGGAATATTTTTCCGATGGCAGGGAAGCGGTTGAGCAGTGGCGCGCGGTGCGTCCCGTGTCTCGCCGGGCGAGAGTCGGACAGGGCACGGGACCTGCCCGTCGCTACGTTGAGTAGTAATCCATGTGTAAAGAGTAATATATTTGGATTTGTGACAACATAAACGGAGGTTCGCGTTGCCGAAAGGCGTTTAACTCGCTAGTTTCCCCTCCCGTCCAACCTTTTTTACGACGAAACCCGAGGTGACCCCGAGTGGCTCTTCCTCCCCTCACTCCCGAACAGCGCGCAGAGGCCTTGCAGAAGGCCGCGATAGCGCGCAAGGAACGTGCCGAGGTTAAGAATCG
>JBEKEK010000260.1:0-8100 GCA_050013875.1 Trebonia sp.
GGGGCCTTGGGGTCGGGTCCGCCGGGGCCACTTCGGCAGCGGCTCGGGGTCCGCGTCGATGATGAACGGCGGCTCGAGCTCGAACAGCGCCCGGTACAGCGCCAGCCGCTCGGCCAGCACCGGGACGAAGCGCGCCGGAGCGGCGACGTAGTCGTCGAGCTCGGCCTCCAGCAGCATCATGACGTCCTCGGGCGCCGCGAAGTAGCCGGCCGCGACGCCTCGCCGGCCGAGCTCGCGCAACGTCATCCGCACCTCGTTGATGGCGGTGACGGCGATCAGCTTGGTCTTCTCGCGCAACGGGATCATCCGGGCCGCGGACTGCATCGCGGTGTCGAAGCCCTTCCGGCTGGCCTCGTCGGCGAGGGCGGCGCGGATGCGTTCGGCGGTGGACTTGCGGGTGGCCTCCAGCCGCTCGTGGCGGACGTCCGGCGAGCTCTGGTCGGGCATCTGCCGCATGCTGTCGAGGAGTGCCAGCACCTGGTCCGGCCCGGCCTCCCACGAAATCGCGCGGATGTCCCATTCGTTGGGGCCGCGCTGCCCGAAGTCGGCGAGAAAGCCGTCCAGTGCTTCGGCGAACTGCACCGCCGACGGCGCCGACACGGTGGGCAACGCGCCAGCGACCACCGCCACACCGTCGTCAAATAGGCCACTGATCTCGGGCGACGCATTGGCCAGGCGGGAAAGCTGCCACAATCCCCACGACGGCGACGCGGACGGTACCTCGCCGAAGCCCGAGATCAGGTCGAGCAGTGCCCCGGGCTCGCCCGCCTCCGCACAGGCCTCGGCGAGCATCGCTGGCCCCACCGCCGAACCGAACGTCGAGTAGTCGTGCCGGGCAAACGCGTTGTCCAGCTCGGGCAGGAACGACCGGGCGTGCGCGACCAGCCTGCCCTCCGGCAGCGCCGCAAGGTCCGGACGGCCGCGCCGCTTCGCGAGGACCTGCTCCAGGTCGGCGTCAATCTGCGGAAACTCGGACGCGGCCAGGATCTCGCCGATGGTCCGCGCGACCTTGGCCGAGCACTCCTGGCACGGGTCGTCCGGGTGCGGCTGGTACGGCGGCGCGGCCGCCGCGTTGCCGAGCAGGGCCGCGTCGAACGCCTCGACCGTCAGCCCCATCCGGACCGCCACCACACGGCAGTGCGAGAGGTTGATGTAGAAGTAGCCGCCGAACAACCCCGCGACGGGCGGGCGGTCCATCGGCAGCTCCCCCTCGCGGTAGATGCCGAATTCGACCAGCCCGCGCAGCCACCCCGGCAGCAGCCCCTGCTCGAACACCAGCGTCCAGCCGAGCGGGCTCGCCGGGTCGGGCAGCACCTCGCCCGCGTTGGCGCGGGTGTAGAAGGGCATGCGCTCGCTGCGCTCCCAGTCGATCAGCCAGCGGTCAGGCAGCCAGCGGTCAGGCAGCGCCGCCGCCGGGCTCACCACTGCGAGGTGCCACCGTCAACGTTGATGAGCGCGCCGGTGATGCCGCCGCCCAGCTCGCTCGCGAGCAAGGTCGCCATGGCGGCCACTTCCTCGACCGTGTTCAGTCGCTTGATCGCGGATTCCCCGGCATAGTTGTCGAGAAACTGCTGGTACGTGATGCCCGCACCGGCGGCTGCCTGCGGTCCGAGCTCCCGCATCGTGTCCGTCTCGATGGCGCCGGGGCAGATCGCGTTACAGGTGATGCCCAGGGTCCCGTACTCGGTTGCCACGGCCTTGGTGAGGCCGTTTATGGCGTGCTTGTTGGTGATGTAGTGGCTGACCGCGGGCTTGTTGCCCTGCTTGCCTTCGACCGAGGAGATGTTGATAATCCGCCCCCAGCCGCGCTCGAGCATGTACCGCAGCGCGCGCCGGCTGCCCCAGAACACCGCGTTCAGGTTGAAGTCGATCGCGTTCTGCCATGCCTCGTCGGTCATCTCGTGTACCAGCGCGAAGCGGTCACTGCCGCCGGCGTTGTTCACCATGATGTCCACACTGCCGTACCGTTTAGCAGCCTGATCGATCAGGTTTTCGATGTCCTCGCGGCGGCGGACGTCACACGGCACGAACGTGGCCCGATCGCCGATGCCCATCTCCTCGATGGCCTGCGCGCCCTTCTCCGCCGACCTGCCGCCGAGCACCACGGCGGCACCCTGGGCGGCGAACGCCTCGGCAATGCCGCGGCCGATGCCGCGCGTGCCGCCGGTGATCACGGCGACCCTCTTGTCCAGGAGCGGCGTGCTCCCGGTCTGATCCACGGACAGTTCCTCTTCTTCGATATCTGTCGCTCCGCCGCCGCTCATGGCAGCCTCTCCTTCAAGACACGATGGAAGTGCTGGACCCCCGGCTCGTTGCGGCCGAAGGTGAAATCCTTGCCGTCCAGGGCCTGCAGGCCGCGCTGGACACCGTAGCCGGTCGCGTAGTCCTCGTCCATGACGACGTCATGGAACCAGTCCCGGGTGTGCTCGGCCGCCTTGCGCTCGTCGTCGTCCTGGGGTTCATGACGTAGCGCCAGGATCTGCTGCGTGCGCGAGGTGTCCCAGGTGGTTCCGGGCAGCACGAGCGACACGACGACCTGGGAGCGCCACCCCCCGGCGACGGCCAGTCCGGGGAACAGCCAGTAGATCGCGCCGACGCAGAGGGCGGGATCCCACTGCTCCCGGGGCAGGTCGACGGCGTGGGCGATCGGCCGCAGCGCGAACGAGTTGCGCTGGTGCGGTCCCCAGCTGTCGAAGGCGGCCATGTTGGACAGGTTGGTCCGGAAGACGGTGTTGCGGTGCAGCGACGCGAAGTGGTAACCCTCCAGGTAGCCGTCGATGACGACCTTCCAGTTCGGTCCTTCGAGAGTCCGCGTCGAGTAATGGAAGACCTTGTCCAGCGCCATCGCCTCAAGCAGCATGATCAACTCTGCACCGAGCCACTGGTCCAGGTCGATCGTGGCCTTCGGGTCCAGCGACACGAAAATCAGCCCGGCGCGCTCCGCCGCGGGCAGCGCGACCAGGCCCATCCGGTCACGGTCGACGCCGCCGAAGGTATCCTCGCCGTACACGCCAAGCAGGCACCCCTTCAGGTCATAGCTCCAGGCGTGGTACGGGCAGGTCAGCCGGTGCGCGCGCCCGGTGCCCTCGGCCACGAGCTCACTGCCCCGATGCCGGCAGACGTTGATCATCGCGCGGACGGAGCCGCCCGGATCGCGGGTGATCAGGACCGGCGTGCCGGCCACGTCGATGGCCTTGTAGGTGCCGGGATCGGGCAGCTCGCAGGACATGGCGAGCGGGAGCGGCACCTTGCGGAACACATCCTGGATCTCACGTTCCCACAGGCCCGGATCCCGGTAGTTGCGGACCGGTTCCCGCCACTGGTCCGGCGCCTGGTCGGTCGACTTGTTGCGGTAGTGCTCGACGAGCCGCGCCATGACGTCGAACGCGTCCTGACGCACCGCCGGGTCGAAATCGATTCCCGCTACGTAGTGCGGAGCAGCCATTCAGCAATCCTGTCAGTCGGCGTCGAGCATGTCTTGCACGACGTGGTGGAAATGAGTGATCTTGCATTCGCGGTTGTTGAAGACGTTCCGGGTGTAGGCGGTGGACCGGCGGGCGGCCGCCCACTCCTGGTAGATCTCCACGTCCTCGGCCACGACGCCCTTGAGCCGCTCCCAGTGGGCGCCGGTCTTCTCCAGGTACTCCTCGTCGCCGTCGGGGTACCACAGCTCCCAGGTCTCGAACCGGGTCCGGTCGACCGCGATCGGGACCGCGCGGAACAGCTGGAGGTGGGCCGGGTTGTTGTTGAACACCGAGGTCGGGAAGATCGTGTAGTGGCAGATCGCCAGGCCCTGGTGGTCGGCGGTCTCGGTCAGCTCCGCCAGGACGCCTTTGTAGGGGATGACCATCATCCCGTTGCGGCCGAACACGAAGTAGGTGCTGAAGCGGCCGTCCTTGACGTCCTGCCGGGAGATCGTGTGCAGGTGAGCCGCGTGGTAGTTCTCGTTGAACCCGTCGATGACGACCTTCCAGTTCGCCTCGAGGTCCCACGTCAGCTTGTCGTGCAGCACCATGTCTTCCATCCGGTAGGCGCCCAGGTCGCCCGTGATCTCCGCGCCGATCCAGTCGGCCAGCGGCGGCGCGGCCCCCGGTCCGGCGAGCACCGCCCAGACCCAGCCGCCCCATTCGGCGACCTCGACCGGCGGCGCGCACGCGTCCTTGAGCTGCCGCTCGTCGAAATCCTCGCGGTCGGGCACGCCGACCAGGGTGCCCTCCAGGTCATAGCTCCAGCTGTGCCAGCGGCAGGTGAAACGCCGGGCACCCTGGCCGGACCTCGGGACGATACGGGCGCCGCGGTGCTGGCAGACATTGTGGAAGCCGCTGACGCCGCCGTCGCGCCGGCGGCTGACCACGATGGTCTCGCCCTGCCCCTCCCACACCACGTGATCGCCGGTTTTCTGGAGCTCGCTGGAACGGCAGATGATCTGCCAGCTCCGGTTGAGCACCTTGCGGCGCTCCTGCTCGAACCGGGCCGGGTCGGTGTAGACCCTCGAGTCCAGCTCGGCAGGGCCGATATCGGGAATCAGCGGCACTCCCGGACCGATCCTGGCGGGCAGCTCTCCCCGGTGCGGGACGTAGACCATGTGGTCTCCTAGTTAGCGGAACGAGTCTGGTGAAACTAACTGGCCTGCTTTGGATTATTCATGCGGCATGCCTCGCGAGGCAACTCCCCCCGGCTAGAACGATCCGGCCGGACGCGGCACGGCGCGGTCCCATACGATCTGATCATGCAGCCGCACCCGCTTCCGGCCTCGCCTTCCACGCCCTCGCCCCCGCGGCGTCCGCCGGCTTCTGCTCCCTCGCCGACGTCGCTCGACCGGCCGTTCCTGACCGGGCAACCTGGCGTGGTCATGGTGACCTTCGTCCGGCACGGCAAGCAGGAGATCCCGTCGGGCGCGTTCACCCCCGCGCTGTGGGCGGACCCGCCGCTGTCCGAGCTGGGAAAGCGGCAGGCCGCCGCGGTCGCCGCGGCGCTGGCGGCCGAGCCGGTGGACGCGGTGCTGTGCAGCCACCTCCTCCGGGCCGCCGAAACCGCCCGCCAGGTGGCGGCTCCGCACGGCCTGGAGCCCATCGTCTATCCCGAGTTGCGCGAGGTCGAGACCTACCGCGACGTTCCCGACGGCGTCCGCCTTGAGGACGTCTTGCCCCCGGTGATGTGGCACGGTGTCCAGGCGCGGTTCAACCGCGAACTCCGGTGGGATGTGTCGCCGTTCTCCGAGAGCAGCGCCGAGTTCCGGCACCGGGTGGTCACCGTCGTCGAGGGCATCCTGGCGCTGCACGAGGGCGGGCATCTCGTGATCGTCTGCCACGGAGGCGTCATCAACAGATACATCGGCCATGTGCTTGACCTGCGCCAGGACATGTTCTTCCGGCCCGCGCACGCGTCCGTCAGCCGCATCCTGACCGGTGACGGCAGGCGGGTCATCCACACTCTCAACGAGCTGCACCAGCTGCAGTCCGTCGACCCCGCATTGGTGACTTTCTAGAGATCGGCAGCGGTTCCATGGACGCGTTGGGTCTCCGATTCGAGCGGTTCCTCGCGGCCGTCGAGCCGGCCCGCGAGGGCCGGGTCCTCGCCTGTGAGGCCATCACCGGCGGGTACAGCCGGATCAGCGCCAGGGCCCGGGTGCGATGGCGCGACGGCGTCGAGGAGACCTACATCCTGCGCGGCGACCCCCCGCCCGGCAGCGGCGTCTTCACCAGCGACCGGGATGCTGAGCGGGAACTGCTCCAGTGGCTGCCGACGGCGACGTCGGTGTCGACCCCGAGGGTCCGCTGGTATGACGGCTCCGGTGAGTACCTCGGCTCGAAGGCCATCGTGATGGACTGCGCGCCGGCCGGATCGCTTCAGGACGAGATGGCGCGGGCGCAGGACAGCAGCCCCCTGGCCGACCTCTTCGTCGACACCTTCGCCGCCGTCCACCGGACCCCGCTCGCCCGGCTGCCGGCCCGGATGCCGCGCCCGCCAGACTGGCTGAGTTACCTCGACGGCGCACTGGCCGGTTACGATCGCATCGCCCGGGAGCATCCGAGCAGCGCGCCCGTCCTTCGGTACGTCACCTGGTGGGCCCGAGAGCACAAGCCCCCGCCGGTGCCCCTCGGGCTGGTGCACGGTGACTGCCAGCCGTCGAACGTCCTGGTCGGCCCGGCCGGCCCGCCGCTGGTCATCGACTGGGAGTTCGCGCACATCGGCGACCCGCGCGAGGATCTCGGTTACTACACCCAGATCCCGCTCGAGCCGAACGTGTACTGGGCCGACCCGGACCGGTTCCTGCGCCGCTATCGAGCCGCCACGGGACTGAACGCCGAGCAGGTCAACCCGCAGACGGTCGACTACTTCCTGATTATCGGGATGGCGGCCCTGCTGGAGCAGCTGCTCACGGCCGCCGCGGCCATCGGAGCGCCCGAGCGGCCCGGCATCCTGGCGCCGTACCTCATCAACGCCATCTCCCACCAGCACGACATGTTCCTGGCCATCTGCGACCGGCTGAGCTGAGGGGCGCGCCCTATGATCACCCGACCGACCACCGACACGCTCATCGGCGACTGCTGCCGGGAGCTGACCGACGCGATCTTGCCCGGGCTCACCGACGAAACCCTCCGGTTGCGGCTGGTCATGACCGAGACGGTCCTGCGCAACGCCGCGGTGCGCGCCGCGCACGAGATCGCCTGGATGCGGGAGGAGACGTCCGCTCTGGAGGCCTACGCCGCGGAGGTGGCGGCCCGGCACGGGAGCGAGCCGCTGCGCGCCGCATTGGCGGCCGTGCAGGCGAGCCCGTCGGTAAGCCTGCACCTGGCCGATGTCGTCGACCGCTATGAGCGGGCCGGGCAGGCCTTCGAGCAGGCGCTGGCGGCAGCGCAGGTAGCCGGGGCAGCGGATCTCGTCGGGCAGGCACGAGAGCTGCTGCGCGGCCGGATCGAGATCGAAAAGCAGGTGATGGCCACCTATACAGTCGTCGGCCGCTGAGCATAGTTTATGTACTAGCGTTATAGAAAGTAATTGAGCAGGCAGCAGACACCACTGGCTAAGCCATCGGCGCGGCGTCACCAGAAGGAGACAGGCGATGCAATTCGACGGAAGGGTCCTGCTCGTGACCGGTGGCGCGTCAGGGCTCGGCGCTGCCGTCGGGCACCGGTTCACGGCGGAAGGCGGCCAGGTGGCGGTCGTCGACCTCGACGGGGAGAAGGCGGAGGCGGTGGCCGGCAAGCTCGACGGCGCCATCGCGATGGGCGTCGACGTCGCCTCCGAGGAGGCGGTGGGTCGCTGCGTTGACCAGGTCGCGCAGCATTTCGGGTCGATCGACTGCCTGTTCAACGCGGCTGGCCATGCGGAGTTCGGGCCGGTCGAGGAATGGTCGCTGGAGCGCTGGAATCGGATGATGACGGTGCATGCGGGCGGCACCTTCCTGTTCTGCCGCCAGGTGCTGCCGGTCATGCGGGAGCGAGCCGCCGGCGCCATCGTGAACGTCGCGTCCGTCGCCGCGCTGGTGGCTCAGGCCGGCAACGCGCCGTACGGTGCGGCCAAGGGCGCGATCCTCGCCTTCTCCCGGCAGCTGGCGCGCGACGTGGCCCCGGATATCCGGGTGAACACCGTCGCGCCGGGACGAATCCGCACCGGCATGACCGAGCCGCTGATGATCAAACGGGCCGGCAGCGTCGAGCAAGGATCGGTCATGTTCGGCCAGGGCAACCTGCAGAAGCGGGTGGGCGAGCCCGACGAGATCGCCGCACCTGTCTGCTTCCTGCTCTCCGACGAGGCGAGCTTCATCACCGGCACCCTGCTGGTCGTGGACGGCGGGGAAACCGCCGTCTGATGGCGGCTGGGTGCCGTTGACCAGATACTGAAGTGCGTGTAAACATTGCGTGATCCGAAGGAGGGCGAGGATGGGAAAACTCGACGGCAAGGTTGCGGTCATCACCAGTGGCAGCACCGGGATCGGGCGGGGTATCGGGGAGGCCTTTCTCGCCGAGGGCGCCAAGATCGTCATCAACGGCCGGGACACCGAGAAGGGTGAGCGGGCGCTGAAGGAACTGAGCGCCGGCGAGCGGGGCCACTTCATCCGGGGTGACGTGACCGTCCGCGAGGACGTCGACGCGG
>JBEKEK010000261.1:0-8069 GCA_050013875.1 Trebonia sp.
CAGGTTAACTGAGACAGGCAAAGTTTCGGTTCTCAGTTAACCTGGCATACCTGCTGGAACCATATGAGCGCCCTGTGCGGGCGCGGGTCAGACGGTTGGCGGCGGAGGTGGCTAACCGCTTGGTTGCCCACGGGCGCGCCCGGGCAGGGATGAGTCCCGCCCAGACGCGCCCGGCCTTCCTCAGATTCCCTACGTGGCTTCGATCGTTAGGCGGCGTGTTGGGGATTTGGCGTGTACCACTAGGCGATGTGGTTGGCGTAGCTGACAGGCTCAGGGGCTGTCGTTTACGCCATCGACGTGCATGGACCTGTCGGCTACGCCAGTGACACCGATAGGGGATGTCGTTGGCGTAGCTGACAGGTTGACCACTCGGGCGTCAACCCGCAGGTGTGGCGGCCCTGCGCGTTGCGGCGAACGCGCAGGGCCGCGGCTTGGAGGCGGAATTACTTTCTCTAAGTGGCTGGGGTGATAATTACGTGGTCTACGCCACGTAGCAGGACTTGACCACGCCGTAGTCCGGGTCTCCGAATACGGCGTCGGTGCAAGGAGTGCCGCCGGTGATGGTCTTGCTTGTCCAGTCGCTGCCGGCGCCGAAGTAGACCGTCTCCGTGCCGTAGAACGAGCAGAGGCTGTTCTCCGGGCCGCAGTAGGTCGTGCCGCTTGGGCCGGTTGTCACCGGGCCGGTGTAGCAGGACTTGGCGACGCCGTAGTCGGGGTCACTGAATACGGTGTCTCCGCAGGTGACGGAGGCGGATTCGGTGGCGTAGGTGTAGATGCCGTTGGCGCCGAAGGCGACCTCCTCGGTGCCGGTGACCGAGCAGGTTCCGTTCTCGGCCGCGCACTTGGTGAAACCGGTGGGCACACCGTAGTTGCCGGGGTTGGAAGCCACGAGATAGGTGCCGGGCTGCACCCCGGTGAGATCGACGTAGTTGCCGTTGGCGGAGGCTCCGGTGATGCCGGTGGTGGCGGTGAAGGTGCCGTTGCTCCACACGGTCTGGCCGCCGACGGTGATGATCGGGTCGGTGGCGCCGTAGGTCGGCACGGCGATCGTCCCGGTGGTGCCGGAGGGGGCGGTGACCTGCATGCTGAACTGGCCGGTGCCGCTCTGCCCGGCCCAGTCAACGGCGATGCTGCCATGCGGGGTCGGGACGTTGCCCTCGGCCCAGCTCAGGTCGCCCGGATGCGGCTCGACGGTCCAGGTGGCGTAGCCGGCGGTGGCCGGCTGCACGCCAAGGAAATACCCGGACAGCGCCGCGACCGGAGTGGTGGCCCAGCCGTGGGCCAGGCTGCTCGAAGCGCCGAACCCGACCTGACCGTTGGAGGCGGAGATGTTTTCCCACATGGTGCCGGTGTCGTCGGGATTGCCTGAATTGATCATGTCGCCCCACTCGGTCTCGAGCAGCGACTCCGCGTCGGCGGTGTCGTTGGCCGACAGGCTCGCGTCCACCTCGTAGCCGGTGGCGTAGGGGCTGATGACGCTGGAGTAGGTGCTGCCGGAGAACGGCTCGGGGCCGTAGGGAGTGGTCCACAGGTCGGTCTTGAGTGCTGCCAGGAGCTTGGCGTCATCCGCGGCCGGGGCGACGCCGTAGAGGACCGCGAGCGAGTTCGCGTCCTGGGCGACGGTGCCGGTGTCAGTGTTGCTGAGGTAGTACAGGCCGGTCGAGCTGTCGTAGAGGTTGTTGTTGATCGCCGTCTTGAGGGCGGCGGCTTCGCTGCTGTAGGAGGCCGCGTCGCTGGTGTCGCCGGCCGCGGTGGCGAGCACCGCGCCGTCAAGCAGCGCCTTGTAGTAGAGCAGGTTGTACTCGGTGACCTCACCGGTCTTGCCGGGATCATAGAAGTCCCAGTCAGCGTCGTCACTGCTGTTGGTGACGAGCAAGCCGGCGGAGTTGACCTGGCTTGCGTCCCACGCCAGTTGATTCTTGACCACGGGCAGTTCCTGGGTCACGAACGACGTGTCGCCGGAGTACAGGTAGTAGTCCGCCAGGCCGAGGAGCCAGTAGATGGAGTAGCTGGCGGAGTAAGAGCCGGTGGTGCCGGACGGCTCCGATGGCGAGAGGTCATCCTGCGGTGGCAGGTCCCCGGTCACGAACCCGCTGGTCAGCTGGTAGCTGCCGAGCAACTGGAGCGCGCCCTTGGCGTACGCGGTGTTGTCGGTGGAGTAGGCGATACTGGGGATCTCCACGTTCATGTCGCCGGACCAGATCGCGCGGTCCCGCTTGGCGCCGTCGATCATCGATGCGTACTCGTTGGTACCAGGGACGGTGAAGTCCGACAACACCGAGGAGGAGCTCAGCGGGTTGCTGAACAGGGTGGAACCGGTGGAGCTGGTGACGGTCAGGTCCTTGAAGTCCGCCTCCTCGCCGTTGTACTCGCGGAAGCCCACGGCCCCGGTGGCGTAGGAGGAATTGGTGAGCTGGGTCAGCTGGGTCCCGTCAAGCGAAACCGTGAGCGTCGAGCCCGATACCGTGGTGGTCACGGTGTGCCAGGTCCCGGACAGCAGTGGTGCGGATAGCGCCACCGAGCCCAGCGAGTTGTAATTGCCGCCTGACACGTCGAATTCCTGCAGCTGGTTGGGCGTTCCGCTGGTATCGGTGCTGTCGTTCAGTATGAACGCGTACCCGTCGCCGGCGTCCTGGCCGCGGACGAACCACCCGGACTGGTTATCCACGATCTGGGTCTGGAAGCTCATCGTGTAGTTGCCCCAGGACGAGCCGCCGTTAAGCAGGCCAACGGGATTACTGGCCAGGGGACCGCCCGCCTGCAATACCCCGCCGGTCACCTGCCAGCTGCCGGGCAGCGACCCGGCCGGGACGGAGTCGAGCTGGTCGGTGTACTCGCTGTCGTACCAGATCTGGTTGAGCTGGCTGTTGCTGGAGTCGAAGTAGCCCGGCAGGGCGCTGGCCTGGGTCTGGTCGGCGATGTAGTTGACGCCGATCCCGCTCAGGGTGACCGTGCCCGGGGTGGTCAGCGTGATCTCTTCGTACCGCTCGCCGCCCTGCACGTACGTGTTGGTGATCGTGCCCGCGCCGGTCACGGTGTAGTCGTCATAGCGCTTGGGGTCGCCCTCGGCCCACGGGGAGGCGTCGCCGCCGGTGGGACTGATGTACAGCGAGCTCTCGGAGTACCCCGCCTGGAGGGTGGGCGATCCGCTCTCGGAACTGACGTAGAAGTACGGGACGCCGCCGACTTCCCTCCCGTAGTCGTACACGATCGTCGGGGCGGTGCCGCCGGACACGTAGGTGAGCGTGGCATCAGCGGAGCCGCCGCACAGCAGGGTGGACGCCCCCGAGACGGTGCCTGAGGTGCTGTGAACGGCGGTTGGGCAGACCTGTGCGCTGGTGGGGGTCTCGTCGTAGGCCTGCCAGTTGGGCGAGGAAGGCCATGGCGTGGTGGAGGCCGCCGCCGAGGCGCCAGGGGCCGCGCCGATGCCGGCAAGCAGCCCGATGAGCAGACCGGCGATCGCCAGGGTCGATGCGATCAGCCGGCGCCTGTGCCGGCTGAGGGCATGCTGAAAGAACATGTCAGCACTCCTTGATGGTGGGGGATGCGCTACGCGTTGGGGTCATGGGGCCAAGGGGGATGACTTGGGCGCCCGGCAGCCGCTCAGGTGGTCGGGAGCGGCTTGAAATGTTTCAATTCGTTGCCGCGACAGTAAACCGGCTAGCGACCAGCGTCAAGGGGCTAATTCATCGCTTAGCCGAAGTCGTGAAAGTCCCTTCACAAGGGAACTTCCGGTGTCTTACGCGCAGCCGATGAAAGTCGGCTGGCTCACCGGGAGCTTCCTCAATCAGTCTCGATTGTCACCAGTTGCGATGCCTTGGTCCGGTTGGAACGTGCGAATTCTTGAATCGTTTGAACCTTCTAGCTTGGCTCAGCCTCGCTCCCACTGACCGGGAGGCCTTCGCTAGCCGTGGCCAACGGGAAGCGTGCCCGGGCGAAGTCGTGCACCAGGCGATCGCGTTCTCGTAGAACCAAGGCGGGTCGAAACCGCGATCGTGTGATGTTTGTGGTGATATACGACCTTAACTACACACAATATCGACAAGCAGATAATATGTTCGATTTCTGCTGGCGGTTGAGGGCGGCTGGACCTCACATGACTTCCGCGGCGATCAAGGCGAGGGCGTTCGGGCGGTGGTTACTCCAGCAGCGCGCGGCTTCGCCTGTCCCCGGGCGATGATCGCGGCGGCTCTTTGCTGAGAGTGGGCACATTAGCGTGGACGCGGCTGGTGCGGCAGAGTTGTATGTGTTGACTACCGTGTTCAGAAGGAGCAGCCGTGGCGCTAACAGCAACTCTCGACCTAAGGCTCAAGGCCGACAAACTCGACACCGCGTTTGAGGTGATTCACGAGACGCTCACCGCCACCCGTGCGTTCCCTGGCTGCCTGGGCGTCTCGGTGCTGGTCGACAGCGCCGACCCGGCGCACGTGCTCGTCCTCGAGACCTGGGAGTCGCCCGAGGCCGACAACGCCTACCGTCAGTGGCGGGCTACACCGGAAGGCGCCTCGAACCTCGGCTCGCTGGTAGCCGCCGCGCCCAGCCTGACCCTATTCTCGGTCGCTGAGGGCGTCTGAGTTCTCGGTCGCCGAGGGCAGCTGAGCGACTCGGGTTGAGGCGCGGAGGTTGAGCTCTCCATCCGCGGGTGGAGGTCGCGAAGTCAACTCCAGCGCCGATGGCACGGCGGTCGCCGCTCCGTAGCGTTGCGGACATGAACGCTACTGATTACCTCATTAACGCGGCCCTCGTCCTCCTGGTCCTCCGGCAGATCCGCGAAATGCGGCTCAGCTGGCAGATCCTCGTCCTGCCGGTGCTGATCGTCATCGGCGCGGCCGCCTACTACCTGCGCTCGGTGCCGCTGGCGGGCAACGACGTGGTCCTCTACCTCACCCTGGGGGCGGTCGGCGCTACCCTCGGCGGGGTCTGCGGCGTAGCCACCTACCTGCGGCGCGATGCCGAAGGCAGGGTGCTGGCGCGGGCTGGCTGGATCGCCGCCATCCTCTGGGTTGTCGGCGTTGGCGCCCGGATGGGCTTTGCCTGGGCTTCAACTCACGGCGCCGGCCCGGCCATCGAGCGGTTCTCGATGGCGCACTCCATCACCAGCGTCAACGCCTGGGTGGCAGCCCCGTTCCTGATGGCGATCGC
Organism: Trebonia sp.; assembly: GCA_050013875.1. Classification (GTDB taxonomy): domain Bacteria; phylum Actinomycetota; class Actinomycetes; order Streptosporangiales; family Streptosporangiaceae; genus Trebonia. The sequence goes on from JBEKEK010000261.1 coordinate 5,143, forward strand.
CGAGGTTGTCGTCCGGCTGGCGGTCATGGGCCTGCGTGCCAACCGCCTCAGGGCGGCCACCGCCACGGCTCCGGTCCCGGTCAGCGTGGCCGCGTAACAACGGAGTCCGCGGTTGAGAAACGTCATCGACCTGATCGCCCTGGCCCGGCTGCTGCGCAGCCAGACCAGGGCAAGGCCGTTTTCATGGCCGTTTCAGTTGGCGGGCTCGACGATGGCGGCGAGGGCGTTGAAGGCGAGCTGGGTGCTGCCGCGCAGGTGGGCGGTCTCGTGGGCGCCGTCGCCGGCCCAGGTGAGGAAGGTGTACTGCTCGGTGTGGGCGACCCGGGTGCCGTCACCGGCGGGCTCGAACGCGATCGAGATGAGCGACACCCAGCGCCTTACCCCATCCAGCCGGACCTCGTGGGCGGCCACGATCCGCTCCTGCGGGGCGATGTCAAGGAAGATCGCCTGGCTGGCGATGACCTCCGGAGTGCCGGTGGCGGTGGAGCTGCCGGTGAGCCGCTCCCAGCCGCCGACCCGGAAGTCCAGGGACAGGACGCTGTCTGGGCCGGGGATCCGGCGCCAGGCCGCCCGTGACCTCTCGACGCTGTAGGCGTCCCAGACCCGGGGGAGCGGGGCGTTGAGCTCACGGGCGACGGTAAATGAACCATGCAGCACGCTCATGCAACCTCGCGGCGGCTGCGGTTCATCCCGGGACAGCGGGAAGTGCATCCGCTGGGGGCGGCGACCGCGGCCCCGGTGGTGCCGTCGCCGGCCCGCTGCGCCTGCCATAAAATGGACTCGAAAGTCCAAGAAATGGGGCTCGGGTATGAGCGCGAAGCTGACGCCGAAGGGCACCGCTACTCGTGACCGCATCATCGAGGGAGCGTCCGCCGAGATCCGCGAGCACGGGGTGACGGCGACCCTGGATGACATCCGGGCCAGGACCGGCACCAGCAAGAGCCAGCTCTTCCACTACTTTCCTGACGGCCGCGAGCAGCTCCTGCTGGCCGTCGCCCGCTACGAGGCGGACAGAGTGCTGGCCGACCAGCAGCCGCAACTCGGCGACCTGACATCGTGGGCCTCCTGGCTCGGGTGGCGCGACGCGGTGGTCGACCGCTACCGCGAGCAGGGGCAGCGGTGCCCGCTCAGCGCCTTGATCACGCAACTGGGGCGGGCCACCCCCGGTGCCCAGGCGGTGGTGACCGAACTGATGGGCCAGTGGCAAGCGGAGATCGCCGCGGGCGTCCGGTCCATGCAAGCGGCGGGGGAGATCTCCCCGGACCTCGACCCGCAGCGCACGGCGGCCGCGATCGTCGCCGGGATTCAGGGCGGTGTGGTCATGCTCATGTCCACCGGTGACACCACCCCCCTTGAGGCCGCACTCGACCTGGCCATCGGCTATCTCCGGGCGTCAGCTTCCGCGGCCGCGAGCAATCCGCCGGGGTCTTCCAGGGTCGCGGTGAGCTGATTCACCAAGGTCCGCATCATCATCGCGCCACCATCGTGCCCGTTTCCGCCCCATCTCCCGTCCACAGTTGACGCCCCATATACCCTATGGGGGTATACACTGGTGTCATTCGGGGACTGACGGGGGAGGCCGAGAGGCATGCACGCGGTGGTCCATGCGCTGTCCATCACGGGGTCGATGACTTGGGAGATCACCTGGGCGCTGATCCTTGGGTTCGCGCTGTCCGCGGTAATCCAGGCGGTGGTGCGCCGGTCCACGGTCGTCCGGCTGCTTGGCGATGCCCGGCCGCGGACGCTGGTGATCGCCGCCGGGCTGGGCGCCGCGTCGTCCTCATGCTCATACGCGGCCGTCGCCCTCGCCCGTGCGCTCTTCCGTAAGGGCGCGAACTTCACCGCCGCGATGGCATTCGAGATCGCCTCGACCAACCTGGTGATCGAACTCGGCGTGATCCTCGCGCTGCTGATGGGCTGGCAGTTCACGCTGGCCGAGTTCATCGGCGGACCGTTGATGATCGTCATCCTGGCGGTGCTTTTCCGCCTCTTCCTCCGCGATCAGCTGCTGCGGTCGGCCCGCGATCAGGCCGGCCGCGGCCTCGCGGGCTCGATGGAGGGGCATGCCGCGATGGACATGTCCATCCAGCGGCAGGGGTCGTTCGCCCGCAGGCTCTTCTCCGGGGAGGGCTTCACCTCGGTCAGCCACGTGTTCGTCATGGAGTGGGCCGCGATTATCCGCGATCTGGTGATCGGCCTGCTGGTGGCGGGCGCGATCGCAGCCTGGGTGCCGGACAGCTTCTGGCAGGCGTTCTTCTTCGCCGGCCATCCGCTGGCGGCGAAGCTCTGGGGCCCGCTGATCGGCCCGGTCGTCGCGATCATCTCGTTCGTCTGCTCGGTCGGGAACGTGCCGCTGGCGGTGGTGCTGTGGAAGGGCGGGATCAGCTTCGGCGGGGTGGTCGCGTTCATCTTCGCGGATCTGATCATCGCCCCGATCCTGAACATCTACCGCAAGTACTACGGGGCGAGGATGGCGGCGTTCCTGCTCGGCACGTTCTTCGCGGCGATGGCGCTCGCCGGGTACGTGATCGAGCTGGTATTCGGCGGGCTCGGCCTGGTGCCAAGCCGGGCGGCCGCGAAGATCCCGGACCAGGGCGTCTCCTGGGACTACACCACCTGGCTGAACATCGTCTTCCTGCTCCTGGCGGCTGCCCTCATCATCCGGTTCCTCGGTACCGGCGGCCCGGCGATGCTGCGGATGATGGGCGGCCAGCCCGAGTCGGCCAGCGCCCATCACCACGAGCACCCGGCCCAGCCGCCGGATCCCGGAATGGCGGCGTGATCGTGTGTCGTTGGGGGCTCCCCGGGGGCTGTTGCAGAATTGGCTGGCTTGGGGTGACGCGTTCCCGGGCCTGCCGGCAGGGTGTTCGATAGAATCGGGTTATGGCGAAGGACTACCTTCCGGTCGATCGTGATCAGGCGTTCCT
>JBEKEK010000262.1:0-14533 GCA_050013875.1 Trebonia sp.
GACGGCAACTACCAGTCGGCCACGTTCATGGACTACCTGCTGCCGACGGCCTGCGAGATTCCCCGGATCGAGATCGAGCACCTGCAGACCGTGCCGCTCGACGCCGACGTCAACTTCCGCGGTGTGGGCGAAGGCGGCATGATCGTCGCGCCGCCGACCGTGGTGAACGCCATCGAGGACGCGCTCGCGCCCTTCGGCGTGCGCATCTACGAACAGCATCTGCCACCCGCCCGCATCCTGGAACTCATAGCCCAGCAAGCAGACGATGACGCGCTGACATCATGAATCCGAGAGGCCAGTCCCTCACCGACGTCTGAACGGGCGTGCGGACATCGTGATGAAGTCACGGGCGTAGGAACCCTGGAAGAACGTCGCGGCACCCAGATGGGTGGCGAGCAGCTTCGTCCCGTTCGACGGCGCGGCGACGCCGTTTGGTGTCGCGGGCCGGTAGGCGGCGAACAGCGGCCAAGCCGGGTTGATGTCGAGTTCCATGCCGCGCACTACCCGGGCGCGGACCAAGAGCTCGGCGAGTTGCAGCGGATCGAGCGCCGGGCCGACCGCGTAGACCAGGGCGCCGTCGGCCGTGACGCCGAGGCCGGAGCGCCACTGGTGCTCGATGCCGGGGACCGATGCAGCGCAAGACTTCAGCCCGCAGGTGTTGCCCCAGGCCCGCCAGTCGCGGCTCGCTGCTAGCGCGGTCGGCTTGCCGCCCGCGACGAGCGGCACCAGGTTCTGGCGGACCGCCACCACGGACCGCGTCATGCTGACATCCGCGCCCCACTGGCCGACGGTGATGGCGCCGTTCGAGTAGATCACCACCGAGGCGTCGCCAGTTACCAGCGGGGAGATCAGCCGGCCTTCTGTGTAGTAGCCGCCATGGGCGTCGGCCATCTTGAAGCCGCCGTTGAACGCAGCCACGAGCGTCGCCGCCGCGTCCGGGAGGACGGGCGCGGTGAACTTGTACCCAAAGCCGCCGGGGGAGATCGAGCCGGAGTACAGCCGCGCCGACAGCAGCTTCGTGTCCATCCACGCGATGCCGGCCCGAAGCGCCGCGCCCGGCGGGACGAGCGTTGCCTCGTATACAGCCGGCCTGCCGTCGACGAGCCGTCCGGCTGGGTGCCAGCCACTCGCGCTGGCCGGACCCAGGCCGCCGAATGGGACGAGGGCCGTCGGGACGGGCAAGGGCGGGCGCGGGGCTCGCGGCCGCAAGCTCGCGGTCCGGTCCCTGGCAACAGAATGCGTCGGTGCGGGCGGCGAAAGGGCGCCCTCCTTGAACGGCGCGACGGGCCCTGTCGTCGTGCAGGCGGCCAGCACGCTGATCAAGCTGGCGAGCAGCACCGTTAGCGTTACGGGCCGGGCACTACGCGTCGCCCTCGGGCTCATCATTCCCAAACCGTACGCCCGCTAGCCGCATGACCCGCCGCTAAGCCGCCGGGGAAGAAGTCGCTCATCACCGTGGCACCGGCATCGTTGGCCGTCAGCGGGGCAAGTCCCCAGGCGAGTTCGATAGTCCGCAGAAGCGAGTAGTGGTTGTAGGCCACCGCGGACCGGAATCCGGCCGGCACACCGTCGGCGATGACGAGGGTGGCCACCTGGTTACCGGGCGCATTGTCGTCCTCGTCCCAGGTGATCACCAGCAGGGACCGCTGCTGAATCCACGCCGGAGAGGAGAGAAGCGCTGGGATCTGGCCCGACAGCCAGGTGTCGCCTTGCGCGACCGTACCGTCGTGCATGTCGTGAAGCATGCTGGGAGTGATCCAGCCGAACGCCGGGGTGGTTTGCGTGGTGGCCAGGTCGGTCGCAAGCTGGTCGAAGGGGACGACGTTGGCCAGTTGCGCCGGGTCGGTCCGCAGGTCGTCGTAGTACACAAACGGGTCATGTTTTTGCATATAGGGATAGGCGTCGCCGAGGTGGCCCGGCGATGGCATTGCCTCCATGTAGGCGCGCCACGTGCGCCCGGACGGGTTAATACGATCCACCGCGAGGTTAGGGGCCTGCTGGAAACAGTCGGTGCAGTCGGTGGTGACCCCGAAGGTGTCACCACCGGTCAGTGCCAGATAGTTCGGCAGGCTCGGATGAGCGACCGAAACATAGTTGGCGGCGACGCCGTAGCGGGCGGCCAACTGGTTAATATAGGGCGCTTCCGCGCTGCCTATGATCTCGTCGTAGCCATGGTTTTCCATGATCACGATGAAAATGTGGTCGAAAGTGGGCACCGGCGGCTGAGTCACCCCGCAACTCTAGCGGCCGAGCGCGGTTACGCCTGGCCAAGCCCATCCGCTCTTGGGGAGCGGTACCTGTTGCCCTCATCCGCAAGTCGTGGCAACGAGTTTTTTACAGGCCTATCTCCGCCAGGCGGCCCGCTTCCCAGCGGGCCACGCGCAGGCCTTGGTCAACCCCCTTGACGTCGGAGGTGCGGAAGTGCAAGGCGTCGAGGACCGCCTGCTGGCTAGGCACCTGGGCGGCCAGCGTGTCTTGCATCCCTCCGACAGGACGGCAGTCGGCCAGAATGACCGGTCTCGCAGCAACGACGGGCCGCTCGGCAGCTTCTTCCGTTACATCTGCGACAACGGCACCTACCTGGCCCGGTACGACGAGCTGCTGACCGGCCGCGAGGAGCCGATCGACGTGTCCGCGGCCGAAGTTTCCGCCAACGGCATCGAGCTGCAGGACAGGGAGTTCATCGCGGCGATCAACGAGGGCCGCACGCCGAATTCGAGCATCGCCGACGTCCTCGGCTGCTACCGGGTGCTCGGCGAGCTTGCGGCGCAGCTCGCGAGCCAGCAGCGGTAAGAACCGCAAACAGATCATTGGGAACGGACCGTGGTTTCACCCGGCCGGTCTCCGTCAGGTCGCCTATGGTGGTGGTCGTGCGGAGCGTGCCGTGGTGGGGTTTGGTCTCCTCAGCGGTGGCGCCGGTGCTGCTGGTGGGTGGCTGGACGCTGGCCGCGGGGCTGCAGCCGGGCTCCTTTGACGCGGTAGCCGGCACGATCAGCTCGCTCGCGGCGGAGGGTGCTGCCGACCGGTGGGTGATGACGCTCGCACTGGCGGGGACCGGGATCTGCCATGTGATCACGGGACTGGCGTTGCGGCCGGCCTCGTCGGCGGGCCGCCTTATCCTGATGGCCGGCGGAGCGGCTGTCGTGCTGGTGGCGGCTTTCCCGGAAACGGCTGGGGGAAGCGGGTCGCTGCCGCACACGTTCTGGTCGACCGTCGCCTTCGTGGCTCTGGCGGTCTGGCCGCTCGCTGCCCGCAGGCGGGGCCCCTTGGTGCCGGCCGGGCTGCGGCCGGGTGTTTGCGCGGTCGCCGCCGGGGTGCTGCTTGGCCTGTTCGTGTGGTTCGGCGCGGAGCTGATCGGCGCGGGCCGGCAGCTCGGCCTGGCCGAGCGGGTCCTGGCCGGAGCGGAGGCGATGTGGCCGCTGCTGGTGGTTGCGGCCTGCCGCGTCAGGCCGGAAGGCGGGACGGGAGGATGAGCTCGGCGGCGCGCGCCTGCAGGTCGCTCAGGGCCGCGTCGGCGAAGGGCGGGAACGGCTCGTCATCGTTGGCGTTCATCCAGCGCTCGAACGCGACGCTGAAGGCGAGCATGCCCGTCTCCGCCCCCAGCCGGGCGGTAAGTTCGTCTGTGCCTCGCTCGCGCAGGGCAATGGTGACCGACTGGGTGACCCGGGCGTGCTTGAGCAGTCCCCGCTCCTGCAGCTCGCTGTTCGCCGCGACCACCAGCCGGCGCCGGGCGGCCGCGGCCCGCAGCTGCGGGGTCATCGCGGCCCCGGCCGCCGCGAGCGCCGCCTGCAGGCATTCGGGGAGCGTCGCCGCCGGGGGCGCGGCCCGGATGGCGTCGGCGAACAGCCCGGCCAGCACGTCTTCCCCGCCGAAGAGGACTTCGCGCTTGTCCGCGAAGTGCCGGAAGAACGTAGCGCGGTTCATTCCCGCGCGGTCCGCGATCTGCGCGACGGTCGTCTCCTCGTAGCCGTTCTCCGCGAACAGGTCCAGTGCGGCGTTCTCCAGCCGCTCACGCGCGTTCGGTGCCCATCTGCTCACGGTCACATCCTAAGCGAAGCGATCGAATCGCATCACTTGAGAAATCGATGCGACTTAGTCGCATCGACGTGGTAAGGTCAATGCGACTGGATCGCATCGTTCCGGCCGCGGTGCCTGCGCCCCGCATCCGCTGCACCACCAGCACCAGCAAGGAGACTTCCATGCGCATCTTCGTCACCGGCGCTTCCGGCTGGATCGGCTCGGCCGTCGTCCCCGAGCTCATCAGGGCCGGCCATCAGGTCCTCGGGCTGGCCCGCTCGGACGCCGCCGCCGAGGCAGTCGCCGGCCTTGGCGCCGATGTCCTGCGCGGTGACCTGACCGACACCGACGTGCTGCGGGCCGGCGCCCTCGGCAGCGACGGCGTCATCCACCTGGCCTTCGTCGTGCCCAGCGTGAGCGAGGCGGCGACGCGGGCCGATGCCGCGGCCATCGAGACGTTCGCCGCCAGCCTGGCCGGCTCCGGCAAGCCTCTGCTCATCTCCGGCGCAACGCTCGTGACACCCGGCCGGCCCGCGACCGAACGCGACGAACTCATCGCCGCCGGGCCCATCGCGGCGCGCATCACCAACATGCGGGCCGCCCTCGCGGCCGCGGAGCGGGGCGTCCGGACGTGCCTGGTCATGCTGCCCCGCTCGGTGCACGGCCAGGGAGAACGCCACGGCTTCATCCCCCAGCTCATCGCCGCCGCCCGGGCCAAGGGCGTCTCCGGCTACATCGGCGACGGGGCCAGCCGCTGGCCCGCCGTCCACGTCAAAGACGCCGCGAGCCTGTACCGGCTAGCCGTTGAGCAGGCTCCCGCGGGCGCGGTGCTCAACGCCGTCGGCGACGAAGGCGTGCCCGTCCGCGAGATCGCCGAGGCCATCGGCCGGAACCTGAACCTGCCCGCCCGCTCCGTGCCCGCCGAAGAACTCGGCGGCATGCTGGTGCCCCTGCTCAGCAGGGACATGCCCGCCTCCAGCACCATCACCCAGGAGCTCCTGGGCTGGAAGCCCACCCACCCCGGCCTCATCGAGGACATCGAACAGGGCCACTACTTCACCTGACCCGGTGGCATCCACGCAACCAGCGCAGGAGCACCGGCGAACGGCTATGCGCGCTGGCGGGCCGGCCGCCAGCGCGCATGGCCGTATCGGCAGCCGGCTACGGTTTGCCGGCCAGGTCGCTGATCGGCTTGACCCCGGCTGTTCCATTCCTGAGCCGCCGCAGCAGGCCGCCGAAGTACCAGAGTGCGGCGAGCACCAGGGCGTAGCCGAGAATCTTGTCCGAGCCGCGGAACGGCGCGGGGAACGACAGCGCCACCATGATCACGACGGTGTAGACGAGCACGAACCCGATGACGGGCCACGCCCACCGGCCGAGCGAGAACGCGCCAGGCAGACTGTCGGTGGTGCGCCGCTTGACCGCGTAGGCCACCGTGATCAGGAAGTAGATGATGTAGGGGAGGATCGCGGTCGCGCCGACGAGCGTGCCGAACGAGCTGGTCTGGAAGTACCCGTAGATCATGACGCCGACGTCGATCACCCCGAACACGAGCAGCGCCACCACGGGCGTCTGGCTTCGCGGGTGGATCTTCCGCAGCGTGCCGGAAAACGGCATCATGTTGTCTCGCGATAGGGAGTAGACCAGCCTGCCCTGCGCGCCGGTGCCAACGACGAGGATCGAGAACATCGAGAAGACCACGAACGCCACGAAGACCTTAACCAGCCAGGACGGCAGCCAGTAGCCCGCGATCGCCAGCAACACGCGCCGCCACCTGGATGCTGATGATGTTGATGACCAAGGGGAGCAGCATCAAGATGATCGCCACCGCGAGCACCAGGTGCGGGCTCGGCGTGTCGACGTTGAACTCACTGAGCAGCAGCGGGGACGCGACCTGGAGCATGATCGCGCCACCGCCGACCGCCATGTAAAGCAGGCCGGCGAAGCCGACGAACCAGCCGTAGGTGGGATTCACCAGCCGGGCGCTCCACTGGTAGGCATAGCCGGCCAGCGGAATGCGGGTGCCGAGCTCGGCGATGACCAGGGCGACCATCAGGTTTCCGACTCCGACGATCGGCCACGTCCAGATGGAGGCGGGCCCCCAGTAGGCGAGGCCGAACCCGTAGTTCAGGAAGATTCCCGTGGTGATCGAGATGATCGAGAACGCGATCGCGAACATCGAGAAGAACCGCAGCGACCGTCTGAGCTCCGGCTTGTAGCCGGCCCGCTCGAGGATCAACTCGGGCGAGTTCGCCGTCGGCGGTACTGGGACGGGTGGCGGCACGGCCGAGTTCGGTTCGGCTGCTCGGTTTGACATGTGGCCTGCTTTCTTATTGCTGCTCTGTCACTCGTGCGGCTTTCTCGGGTTGCCGGTCTGCTTGCGGACGACGGCGAACGCGTGGTCCGTCGCCTCGAGCGCCCGCGCGATGTCGTCGCCGGTCATGGCGGCGGAAACGAACCAGTTGTGCCGTGGATGCAGATAGACGCCGCCGCGCAGGGCCGCGGCGGCGAACACGTCGGCCAGCTTGCGGCCGTCATCCCCGGCGAAGGACAGGTAGGGCATCACCGCCGGGCCGGTGTAGTTGACGGAGAGGTCCCACGAGCGCGCCTGCGCCAGGATCCCCTCGCGCAGCGCGGCGCCGGACCGCTCCATCGCCTGCACCGCCCGCTCTTCCCCGAGAGCCGCGATGGTGGCGATCGCGGCCGCCATCGGGACCGCGGAGAACCAGAACGAGCCCGTGACGAACACCTGGCGCGCCCCGTCACGGAACGCGTCGTTGCCAAGGACAGCGGCGAGCGCGTGGCCGTTCGCGATCGCTGGGGGTACACCCTCAGCGCGGCTCGTCCTATCAAGTACGGGAAGGGAGAATTCTGGTACGAGCCCGCGGATCACGGCCAGGCAACCACCTTGCGCTGGCGCTATTCCTTTAAGCTGCGCAGCGATCGCTTCCCCGGCATGCTGGGGCCAGTCGGGCGATTCCTGTTCACGAAGATCTTCCTGGACCGTTCCTACGCGGCTTTCATGAAATCGGCCATGACCGCGATAGAACAGTATGCGCTGCGGCCCGCCGGGCACCAGCCCGGCCCGGACGACTTACGCTTACGCGGCGAAGCTCATCGCCTCAAGCTGGCGGGTTGGGCTTGGAGGGCTTCCCGCCGACGAAGTCTGCCCAGCCGGTCAGGAGCGGGGCCCAGCGCCGGTCGAAGTCGGCCGCGCGGCGCGTCGCGCGTTGCAGGCGGTCGCCCCGGTAACGACGTCGCGCCCAGACTGAGGACGGGCGCGCGAGGCGCAAAGCCCCGATCACCCCGGCGGGCGTCAGGAAGAACCCGAACAGTGCCGTCCGGTACTTGCCTTTCAGTACGCAGATGAGGGCGAGCACGCCGTCGGCGGCGAGGATCCCGGTGGCGGTCAGCCGCAGCGACAGCTCTATGCCGTCGACGTCCTGCACGCCGAATGGGCTGAACCCGACGAGGGCCAGACCGAGGCAGGCGGCCGTCAGGCTCACCGCCTCGACCGACAGTTGGCCCTCACCGCTCCAGTAGACGTCCTGCAAATGCAGGATCAGGGCGAACTCATCGAGGACGAGCGACGTGCCGATACCGACCGCCACCGCGGCGAACGAGATCCAGCCGAGCGAGTCGGGGCCGCCGACCGCCGTGAAGGCTCCGATGATGAGCAGGATGATGCCGGGGACGGAGTGATGAATATGGGTCCCGCCCGCCGTCACGTGGTCCCGGAACGGGCCGCGGCCGTCGCGGATCATGCGGGTGATCGTCCGGGTCAGCGCGAACGTCACCACGAAGGCCAGAAAGCACAGCATGAGGGGCAGCTTCCCCGCCGCGAGCACGTCGCGCTATCGTCCGCCCTGCCAATACCTCGCGACAGGCTGCCGCACAGTACTCAGGGAACGTGCGGTGACACCGAGGCCACCGCTTCGTCCCGCTTTGAGCTCCGCTACGCCACCGCGGTGGCCGGCTCGCAAGATTGAGCTTGCCAGCTGCCGGGAACACGCATGAAAGATCGTTCTGCGCTCGCCGGTGCAGGTGGGACGTTCGGCCCTGCAGTCAGCTCGCAGCGCTCGCTGATGATGGGCCCTACGGCTGCGCGTCGCGCGTCGTTCACGAGCCGCGGTCGAGCGCGGCTCGACATTATCCCCAGGCTGGTGCGCGAACGGGCCGCCCATGTGTACGACTTCCGGCAGAACGTGGTTCCCGGAGCCGGCCCGCACGAGCCGTGCTACTGGCGCGACCTGGGGACAATCGATTCCTACTTCAACGCGCACATTGATCTCTGCGCGGTGAATCCGGTGTTCAACCTGTACAACGACCGCTGGCCGATCTTTACCCGGGTGCCCTGCCAGCCGCCGGCGAAGTTCGTCCGCGAGGACGGCGAGCGGGAGGGACTGGCGGTCAACAGCGTGATCAGCAACGGCGTGTGCGTGTCGGGAGGGCTGATCTACAACTCAGTCCTGTCGCCGGGAGCCCGCGTAGACAGCCGGTCCCGGGTGAACCGCGCGGTGCTACTGCACGATTCCCGCGTCCACCGCCACGCCCTCGTTGAGAACGCCATCCTGGACAAGAACGTCGTCGTCCTGGAGGGTGCCACCGTGGGGGTGGACAAGGAGCGCGACCGCGCCCGCGGATTCGCAGTGTCCGCCGGCGGCGTCACCGTGGTCGGCAAGGGACAGGTGGTGGCACCATGACCACCCCGGCCGACGTGGGAACCGCGGGCAACCCGGCACCGACCGCATCACGGTAATTTCCGGACGCCGGGGCACCCACCGTGCGTTCGGGAGAATCACATACATCATCCCGAACGGACGGTTGGCTCCGCGCTCACAGCGCCGGCCCGAGCCCCGCCTATACGAAATGCACCTGGGGGTGATCCGGCTCGTGGTCGACGAACTGGTCGCAGGTGGGACAGTACCAGCGGACCTCGATGGGAGTGCCGCAGGCGGGGTGTCGCGGGGAGTCCTGGTCAGTGTGCCTGCTCCCCCAGTGGGCGAGCAGGCGGAGCGCACCGGCGAGTTCGGCCCCTTCGGCCGTGAGCTGGTAGTCGGCGCGGGGTGGCCGCTGGGAGTAGGGCCGGGCTACCAGCAGCCCGTCGCGTTCAAGCCGCTTGAGGCGGTCGGACAAGATGTTGGCGGCGATGCCGCGGATCTGGCTGAGCAGGTCGTTGAACCGGAGCGGCCCGGGCAGCAGTGCCTCCACCACCAGCAGCGTCCACCGGTCCCCGACTCTGGCCAGTGCTTCGGCGAGCGGTGAGGAGCCATGCTCGGGTTCTGCCATGGGCGAATCTTAGCCCGGTTGGCATTCCGATAGTGGATAGTGGATTGCAAGTTACTATTTACCGGAGGTACGACGATGACGATCCTCGATGAGGTCGGGGCAAGCATCAGGCAACTGGCGGAGGGCGCCGGGGCCTCGGTGGTGGGCATCGGCCAGCGGCGGGGGGCCGGCTCGGGCATCGTGCTCGGGCAGGGGCAGGTGCTGACCAACGCGCACAACGTGCGGGGCGACCGGGTGACGGTCACGTTCGCCGACGGGCGCACCGTCGAGGGGAGCATCGCCGGGCACGACATCGACGGCGACCTGGCCGTCATCAGCGTCGACACCGGCGAGACTCCCGCGCTGCCGTGGGCCGGCAGCGCGTCAGCGGAGATCGGCAAGCCGGTGTTCGCCCTGGCCAACCCGGGCGGGCGCGGGCTGCGGGTGACGTTCGGGTTCGTCTCCGGCATCGAGCGGACCTTCCGCGGTCCCCGCGGCCGGCGCATCACCGGCAGCCTCGAGCACACCGCCCCGCTGCTGCCCGGCTCCTCCGGCGGCCCGATCCTGGACGCCGACGGGCAACTGCTCGGGATCAACACCAACCGTCTTGGTGAAGGCTTCTACCTTGCCATCCCTGCCGATGAGGCCCTGCGGGGCCGCGCCGATGCGCTCGCCCGCGGAGAGGCCGCGACATCGCCACGGCTGGGCATCGCCATCGCCCCGGGTCACGTGGCCAGCCGACTGCGCCGCGCCGTCGGCCTGCCCGACACCGACGGTCTGCTCATCCGCGACGTCGCGGAAGCCAGTACCGCCGCCAGCGCCGGCCTCGCCGCAGGCGACCTGATCGTAGCGGCCGCGGGCCGGCCGGTCAGTACACCCGATAACCTCTTCGACGCCCTCGCGTCGGCCCACGGCACCCTCGAGCTGAAGGTAGTCCGGGGTACCGACGAGCGGACCGTCCAGGTCACCTTCACCGATCCCGGCCAGAGCGCATAAGCGCACCTGCGCCCGCGCCGATGACGATCACCTCGACGTCGTTGTCGTCGTCGAGATCGGCGCTGCCGTAGACGGGCCCGCGGATGCCCACGTGGATCATAGTCCGCGACCCGGTCGATCTCGGGAAGCCGGGCGAACGTCTGTGCTGGTGTGGGTCAGGAACCTGGGCGTACTGCCGCCTGACGGCGTCAGCCGCTGAACGTAAAGCCGGTTCCGGTGGCGTGCGTGATCCGGTACGGGGAGCTGACACCGTATCTGTTCAGGCGACTGCCGGTGCTCGTCCGGTAGTGGCTGATGCTCCCGTTCATCGTCGGGATACGAGATCCGCCGGGCGAGTTGTTGTAGACCTCGCCGTAAGTCTGCGTCTCGGTAACGGCGCGGAAGCCCCCCGGCCAGTATGACTCGCGGATGTAGCCGAAACTCTTTCCGCCGTAAGTGAACCAGACCTTACCCCCGGTGATCGAGTAGCCGAACTCAGGGCTCGTGCCTCGAGCCGCCTCAAACTCACCGTCAGCTACGCCGGATTCCTCGTGCTCGCAGGTGCCTTGCTGCTCGCCCTGTGGATGGTCCTCACGCGATACTTCCCCCGCGCCCCGGTCATCAGAGCCACGAGAGCCGGCATCGGCGGGGCGTTCTTTCCAGGCCGATCCCCCAGCCAGCAAGCCTTCGGCCAAGCAGGAGTCGCAGTGCTGTGCATCACCGGCCTCCGCGCCGCCCGAGGATGATGCCGCTCAGCTCGGCGACGACAGCGAGGTCGCCGCCGCGCTCGCGTAGCTTGGCCCCTGGGCGGGGGTTCGCCGCCCAGGGGCTGTGCTGGTGATTAGTTCGTGTTGATGGCGGTGTCGTCCACGACGAAGGAGGTCTGCAATGAGGAGTCCTCCGTGCCGGTGAATTTCACGGTAACGGTGCTGCCGGCGAAGCTGCCCAGCGAGTAGGCATGCTGCTGGTAGCCGCTGGCGTGGTTGAGATTGGAGAAAGTGGCGATGGTGGTGCCATTCGCCGTGATCGTTAGCTTGTCGAACGCGGTCGTGGTGGTGGTCTCGGCGGTGTCGATGTGCAGCCAGAAGCTGAACGACGTCGCCGTGCAGCCTGCCGGGATGGTCACCGTCTGGGACAGCGTGTCGGTGTGGGTGGTGCCGTACCCGTCCAGCCAGGCGTACCAGGTACCGGAGTGTGCGGTCTCGCCTGCCCCGTTCGGGTTGATGACACCGGCCGTGGCGGTCCACGGCGCGGCCGAGCCGGTCTCGAACCCGGGGTTCCCCAGCAGTTGGGTGTGGGTGCTGCAGCCGCCGCCGGCGTTGCTGATCGCCCAGCTGAAGGAGGCCGAGCCGTGTGCTCCGGTCGTGTCGGTGGCGGTCACCGTCACGCTCGAGGTGCCCGCGGTGGTGGGCGTGCCGGAGATCCGGCCTGAGGAGCTGATCGACAGGCCTGCGGGCAGCCCGCTGGCGGTGAAGGTGAGCGCCTGGCCGGACGCCGAGTCGGTGGCGCCGACCTGCAGGCTGACCGCCGTTCCGACGGTGCCAGTCTGGTTACCTGGGTTGGTCACTGTCACGGTGTTGCCAGTGCTGGTGCCGCTGACTAGGCCGGCGATGCCGTTCGGGGTGCCGATGCCGGTCGGGCCGTCGTACCCGGTCTTCGCGGTGCATAGGTAGGCCGGGCTGCACGAGCCGTTGTTGCCGGTGGTGACGTCGAAGAAGTTGCTTGTGTGGGTGTAGATGTCGTCGGCCGGGGTGCTGCCGGGGCTGCCCGCGAGGGCGAACATGGCGGCGAGCATCGGCGAGGAGGCGCTGGTGCCGCCAACCTCGTTCCACCCGCCGTTACCGTTGGAGGTGTCGTAGATCGCGACCCCCGTGGCCGGGTCGGCGTCCGCGGCGACGTCGTTGTCGATCCGCTTGGAGCAGCCTGGCAGGCCGAGTGCGGTCTGCCAGGACGGCTGCGGCTCGAAGGCAGAGCAGCCCGACCCGGTACCCTCGGAACCGGGTGCGGTGTTCCACACCGATTCGCTCCAGCCGCGCGGGTTGGAGGCGGTGCTCAGACTGGTGCCGCCGACCGAGACGACATTTGGCGAGGCCGCCGGGTAGCTCACGCCGAAGTCCATGTCGCCCGCAGACGCGGTGATCACGTCGCCCGGGTGATTGAAATTCGAGGAGTCGAGCGAGGTGTCCGAGGACGCCTCAGGCCCGCCCCAGGAGTTGGAGATGTACCCGGCCGCGATCGCGGCGGTGTTCTCCGCGGCGAACAGCCCTGGGCCGCTGTCGTTGCTGGCCTCGACCAGCACGATGCCGCAAAGCGGGCAGATCGCCGAGGCCATGTCCAGGTCGAGCGACGCCTCCAGGGTCCAGTCGTCGCTGGCCGGCGCCTTGGCCGGCAGCGGGGAGGTCGCGCCGTTCTGGTTGACCTTCTTGAAGCTGGGCACGGCGGGCAGCCCGGCGGACGAACGGTAGGCGGCCAGATCGCTCGCGGCGGTCGGGTCGTCGAACGCGTCAACGATCGCGATGGTGCGGCCCGATCCGTCGGAGGCCGAGGCCGACGTGAGTTTGTAGGCCGATTGCAGCTGGGAGGGTCCGTAGCCGACGCCCGCCGGTATCGCGTCCGGCGAGGCGCTCGCGGTGATCGGGTGCAAGCCATCGCGCTTGAGCACGAGGCATGAGTAGTGGCCGACGACGATCACGGCCGGGCACGCGCGGGTAGAGCGGGAGTTCGCGCTCGTCAAGTCGGGCTGCGAGGCATGCGCGCCATGCGCGATCTCTGAGGCGATCGAGACGTGAGGGGAAGGCGATGCCGCGCTGGCGGCGCTTGCGGTCGAGGCCATCACGCCCGCCGCGAGCGCGGCGGCCGACGCGACAGCCAAGGCTCGTTTCAGCCGCCGCCTGGAGAGCAGGAGATCCATGAAGGTTCCTTCGGTAGGGAATCGTCCAGCGCATCTCACAGACGCGCATGGTGGCACCTAGGTCGAGATGCCTGCGCGTACCGTAGCGATACGACTACTTCCCGTCAACAATCGGGATAGCTAGGAGACCAGCAAATGTCGGCGACGCTGAAGTTGACGCGTAAGGCAATCGGAGCGGAGGTCCGTCGTGGTCCGTACGATGTCGTGGTCGACGGTGAGCGGGTCGGGTCGGTCGAAATGAACCACACGACCGAGATACCAGTCGAGCCTGGACTTCATACCCTGCAAGTTCGCAATGGACGAAACTCGAGCAGCACTCGGACCTTCGACGCCGCCGAGGAAGAGATCGTCGCCTTCCGATGCACCGGAAAGAGGCTCTTGCCGATCTTTCTCGCATCCTTTGCCGTGCCCGGGCTGGCGCTGAAACTCGTTCGCGATTGAGTCGGCGTCGCCGTCGTGGCGCTCACCAGCTGTTCGGCGAGCCGTAGCCCGCCACGAGGTCACAGCGGGGCGACGGCCAAGGGAAGGATCAGGTCGTTCATTACCTGGGCGGTGAAGCTCGCGTCGGGGAGCTCGCCGAAAATGAGCAGGTGGTGGATGACCAGGGCGGGGAAGACCGAGACAAGGAGATCCAGGTTGCGCCCCTCGGGAATCTCGCCCCGGGCGACGGCCCGTTCGAAGACCTGCCTGAGCCGGATGCCGCCCCGGCCGAGGAATTGCTCGCGGATGACCTGGCGGAGTTCGGGGTCGCGGGCCAGCGCGGTGACCAGGCCGAGCACCAGCTGGGCGTCGAAGCGGATGTCGGGGCTGTCGGAGCTTCTCGCCATGGCCTCAAGGTCACCGCGGAGTGAACCGGTGTCGGGCACCTCGCCTGGCTTCCGCAGGGAGCCGATCGCGTCGGCCACCAGCTCGGCCTTGCCGGACCAGCGGCGGTAGATCGTCATCTTGCTCGCCTTGGCCCGGGCCGCCACCGCGTCGATGCTCAGGCGGTCGTATCCAATCTCGGCCAGCAATTCGAGCGCGGCGTCACGAAGCGCGGCGTCACGGGACGCGTCCAGCTGACGGCCCCGGTGCGCGGCGGTCTCCTGGCCTACCCGGCTGGCGGCTCGGTCCATGACTCCTCTTCCGCACGCTCCGTTGGGTGCCCGATGCGTTGGCCAATACCCTATGCCACCGTTCCGCGGTTAAACCGATACGATACAGTATCGTATCTCGGTAAGCAGGACCCGCGCAGCACGGCAGAGGAGAGCGGAAGCATGTTCTTTCGACTAGGACGGGGCGTCGTCAGGCACCCGTGGCTAGTGATCGGGATCTGGATCGTGGCCGCGGTCGCGATCGTCGGGCTGGCGCCGAAGTTGGCCA
>JBEKEK010000263.1:0-7634 GCA_050013875.1 Trebonia sp.
AACCGGTTCGCGCGAACCGCCGCCGACTCATAAGCTCACTTGACATGGCCCTACGCAGCGACCGTCTTGACGCCATTGTCAACCTCAGCAAGCGACGTGGATTCGTCTACCCGTCGAGCGAGCTCTACGGTGGTCTGCGTGCCGCGTGGGACTACGGTCCGCTCGGTGTGGAGCTGAAGAACAACGTCAAGCGCCAGTGGTGGCGGTATATGGTCCAGGAGCGCGACGACATCGTCGGCCTCGACTCCTCGGTAATCCTGGCCCGCGAGGTCTGGGAGGCCAGTGGCCACGTGGCCACGTTCACCGACCCGCTGACCGAGTGCCAGTTCTGCCACCACCGGTTCCGCGCCGATCACCTGATCGAGGCGTACGAGGAGAAGCACGGCCACGTCCCGCCGGGCGGCCTCGACGATATCGCCTGCCCGCACTGCGGGAACAAGGGCACGTTCACCGAGCCGAGGAACTTCAACGGGATGCTCCGCACCTACATCGGCCCGGTGGAGGACGAGACCGGCCTGGCCTACCTGCGGCCGGAGACCGCCCAGGGCATCTTCATCAACTACAAGAACGTGCTCACTACCAGCCGCAAGAAGCTGCCGTTCGGCATCGGCCAGGTCGGGAAGTCGTTCCGCAACGAGATCACGCCCGGCAACTTCATCTTCCGCACCCGTGAGTTCGAGCAGATGGAGATGGAGTTCTTCGTCAAGCCGGGCACCGACGAGGAATGGCACGATTACTGGATTCAGCATCGCCTCGACTGGTGGACCGGCCTTGGCGTGAACCGGGACAACCTCCGGCTGTACGAGCACCCGAAGGAGAAGCGCTCGCACTACTCCACGCGGACGGTCGACATCGAGTACCGGTTCGACTTCGCCGGCTCGGAGTGGGGCGAGCTCGAGGGCATCGCCAACCGCACGAACTACGACCTGACCCAGCACCAGGAGCACTCCGGCCAGGACCTTACCTACCTGGACCAGGAGTCGAGCGAGCGGTACATCCCTTATGTCATCGAGCCGGCCGCCGGCGCGGACCGTGGCACGCTGGTGTTCCTGCTCGACGCGTACACCGAGGACGAGGCCCCCAACGCCAAGGGCGTTCCCGAGAAGCGAACGGTGCTCCGCCTCGACCCCCGGCTGTCCCCGGTCAAGGTCGCGGTGCTGCCGCTGTCCCGCAACGCCGACCTGTCGCCCAAGGCCCGCGACATCGCGGCGACGCTGCGCAAGCGCTGGACCACCGAGTTCGACGACGCCCAGGCGATCGGCCGCCGCTACCGCCGCCAGGACGAGATCGGCACCCCGTTCTGCGTCACGGTCGACTTCGACACCCTCGAAGACCAGGCCGTAACCGTCCGCGAGCGGGACACGATGGCCCAGGAACGGGTCGGCGTCGACGCCCTCCCCGGCTACCTGGCTGAGCGTTTGCCGCTCTGGTAGGAGCAGAACGTCCAAGGTTCTGGCAAGGGCACAACGTCCAAGGTCGGTGTGGACGCGGGGAGCGGCGGTGCTTCCCGCGCTGTCGGCCCCGCCCGAGAACACCGCGGCTCCGTCTCACATCTCGTGATGGTGACGAAGGCGGCGGCGAGGCCGGCAGCGACGATCGAGCCGCAGAGTGGGCGTACCCCGGCACCTTCCCCAGGTCGCACCGTTACCGTTCCGTTATTCGTGCCAGACCCACCACCACTCTGGTGGGGCCGAACGCGCGGTGGCGCACCGCTCGCGCCCCGCTTCCGCGTCCCTGGGGCGAAACCCAGAACCCCATTCCGGGCGACTCTTGGCCGGATCGTTTGTTTGGGGGCTGGCGTTTCCCGTAAACCACCGTGCCCTGGTGGGTCTTGACGCTGGCGTTTCCCGGAAGACTCCGCCTGGTAGAGCGTGACGCTGGCGCTTACCGTAGGTGCCGCGTCTGGAGCGGGCTTGACCGCCCAATTTGGTGGTGAATCAATCATTGTGTGTCAGAATGGGCGCTATACGACCCGAAGGACACACAATCATCGTTATAAGCCGATATGGGCGCGCCGGAGCCTGTTACGGGATTGACGCGCGTGGGCGGTGGGCCGCCTTGCTCCCGGTTATGGTCGGCATCCGCTTCCCATATCTGCCGGCTACGCCAAACGTCCCTGACGGTCCACCCCTCCGCACGTCGGCTACGCCATCGACCCCGGCGTTCACCCGCCCCGCGTGTCGGCTACGCCATCGACCCGATGGGACGGGACCTGTGAGTTACGCCATCGACCCGATGAGACCTGTGAGTTACGCCATCGACTCGATGGGGCGGGATCAGGGGCGGCCGCCCGCGCCGGCGCTGCTGCGGGTTAGGGCTGTGGCTGTGGCTGGAGGAGGGCACGGACCTTGGTGAGCAGCTGCTCGGTGGTGAAGGGCTTGTGGATGAAGGTTGCCTGGACGGCTGGGTCCGCGGGCGGGGTGTAGCCGGACATATGGAGGACGGGGAGGCCGGGGCGGATCTGGCGGGCCTGGTCGGCGAGTTCGGTGCCGGTCATGCCGGGCATGAGGTAGTCGGTGATGAGGAGCTGGACGTCGTTGGCGGCGAGGATTTCGAGGGCCTGGAAGCCGGTGGCGGCTTCAAGGGGGGTGTAGCCGTTGCGCTGGAGCATGCGGGCAGTTCCGCGGAGAAGGGCCGGCTCGTCGTCGGTGATGAGGACGGTGCCTGCGAGCGGCGGGCCCGCGGCCTGGGCCTCGGCTGGGTGGGGTGCGGCTGATCGGGCGGAGGCCTGGGCGGGGACGGCGGCCGTGGCGGAGATGAGGATGCGGAAGGTGGTGCCGGCGCCTGGCTGTGATGTGATGGTGGTGGTGCCGCCTGCCTGGGTGATGATGCCGTCGACGGTGGCCAGGCCCAGGCCGGTGCCGGCGCCGAGTCCCTTGGTGGTGTAGAAGGGCTCGAAGGCGCGGGCGGCTACCTGTGGCGTCATGCCCGACCCGGTGTCAGTCACGGTGAGCTCGGCGTAATGGCCGGGTCGGTCGGCCTCCAGGCGGGCGCTGGCGGTGGTCACGGTGAGGGTGCCGCCGTCTGGCATGGCGTCGCGGGCGTTGACGGCGAGGTCGAGGATGGCCTGCTCCAGCTGCCCGGGGTCGGCCCAGACGGCGGGCGGGTCCGTTGCGAGGTTGACGGCGAGGGTGATGGTCGGGCCGAGGCTGGCGCGGAGCAGCTCGCGGGCGCCGGTGATGACGGCGTTGAGGTCGGTGTGCTGGGGCCGGGTGATCGCCCGGCGGCCGACGAGGAGCAGCGACCGGGTGAGGCGGGCGGCCCGGTCCACGGCGGCGAGGATCTGCTGCGCGTCGTCGGTGGCGTCGGCGGGGTCTTCGCCGTCCCTGATGAGGCCGGCGAAGCCGGCGATGGCGCCGAGCATGTTGTTGAAGTCGTGGGCGACGCCGGCGGCGAGCTGGCCGACGGTCTCCAGCCGCTGAGAGCGGCTGGCCTGCTCCTGGTAGGCGCGGACCTGGTCGGCGGCGCGGACCTGGTCGGTGATGTCGCGGGCGGTGGTCGCGAAGCCGGTGACCTGCCCGGCGGCGTCACGGACGAGGGAGACCGAGACGGACACATCGATGATGGTGCCGTCTTTGCACAGGCGCCTGGTCTGGAAGTGGTCGATGCGCTTGCCGGCCGCCAGCTGGGCGAGGATCTCGCTGAGCTCGTCGGGTCGGTCGGGGGGGATGAGGTCGGCGATGCTACGGCCGGTGATCTCGGCGGCGGTGTAGCCGTACATCGCCTGGGCCCCCGGGTTCCAGCTGGTGATGGTGCCGTCGAGGGTCTTGCCGATGATCGCGTCCTCGGAGGATTCGATGATCGACGCCAGCCGCGCCTGGGCCATCGTCGCCTCTCGCTGGACGGTGACGTCGCGGATGGCGGCCAATACCAGGCGGTCCTGCTCGGCGCCGATCGTGGACAGCGCGATCTCGGCGGGGAAGGTGGTGCCGTCCCGGCGGTGGCCCGACAGCTCCAGGCCCGAACTCATCGGCCGGGGATTACCGGCGTAACCAGCGCGCAGGCCGGGGTGGCGTGCCTTGACGGCGTCGGGGACCAGGATCTCGACCGGCTGCCCGACTAGGTCGTCCCGCGGGTACCCGAACAGCTGTTCGGTCTGGGTGTTCACCAGCACGATCTGGCCGCCCGCGTCCACGCACACCATGGCGTCCAGGGCGGCTTCGACCATCAGGCCGGCGAGGATGGGGTCAGGGAGCTGCCGCACGGGCTATCACACTCCGTAGCGTGTTGGCTGCGGCGGCGCGGACCTGCTCAGTGAGTTCGCGGGCGACGGTCGCGAAGCTGGTGATGGTGCCGTTGAGGGCCTTGCCGTTGATCGCGTCCGGGAGGACTCCACGATGGCGGCCAGCCAGGCGGCACGCGCGGCGTCGGCTTCGCGCCCCGGCGAACTCGGGCGCGTCCTGGCGCTGCTCAGGCTCCATGGCTCTCCCCTCGGTGTTCCGGGCGGACTTCGCCCCGGACCACCTAATGCCGCAACATCCCGCTAATGCTGCAACATCTCGCAACTCATTGTAACAGTTCAGTTACCCAAAGCGATCGTGGAATGATGCCTGGCGTAGGCCACCGCGGCGGCAGTGCCCGCTGCGCTGCCCTTCGCACTGCGGTATCCGCGCGGCTCGCGGTCGGCCGAGTGCGGTGAGGATCGCCCGTTAAGCGCCAAATCTGCTGGCAAGTCCAGCGGCAATGTGCAGCAACGACATCGACTCATACAGACCTGCATGGCCCAGCCCAGCCGGCTGACCTGCCGGCACCACGAACTGCTTCACAACTTGGCCGCAGCGAGGGACTTTGACGGACTCTAGCGGAGGTACTACCTGAGGTCAGGGCGGCAAAGCGCTAGCGTGCTCGATCGGATGCCCGTGATCTCCCGTACCGGCCTAGGTCCTTCACTGGCAACCTGAGCTACGGCAGCCGGGTCGGGGCACACGTGCCTCCGGTCGCCTCAGACCGCGGGTCGGGGTTCGGGAACGGGGCGGCCGTCAGGTCCGCACCGCGCGGTTGGCTCCTGACCCCGGACGACTCTGGGTGAGAGATTGACGGTGGCCTCAATCATGAAATGCCGGGCACGCTGGGTGCCTGACCTGTCGGCTACGTCAACGACCTGCCCGGACCTGTCGGCTACGCCATTGACACCAATAGGGATGTCGTTGGCGTAGGTGACAGGGCGGCCGCAACCGGGGGCGCTACATAAGGGCGGAGATGACCGTGTCCAGGGTGGAGGGGGGTTCCTGGGCTGGGGCCGGGCGGCGGGTGGCGGGGGCGTCGGCCTTGGACGCGCGGTTGTAGATGTCGGCGGCGGCCTCGTGGAAGCCGGCTGGCAGGCCGGCCGCGGTCATCGAGGCAGCGATCTCCTCCATCTCGGCAACCCAGCGCCAGCCCTTGGCGGCGGCCGAGCCGGCGGCCCCCTCCGACCGGGCTGAGAGGGCGGGCTGGGAGAGCGACCACTCGGCGAGCAGGGTCCGCTCCACGCCTTCGGCCCGCGCGAGGGCCCGGGCGGCCAGCAGCAGCGCCGAGCTGCCCTTGGTCCAAGCAGCGTAGGCCATCTTCACCGCCGATGCCGCGTACAGCGGACCTTCGGCGATCCGCGCGTCGAGGGCGGACCGGGCGAACAGGACGCGCACCTCGTTGGCGCGCGGGCCGGCTAGATAGAGCCTGGTGTGGCCGGCCGTCTCGGGCGGCATGCCGATGATCCCGCCATCGACGTAGGTCGCGCCGGCCGCGGTGACGATCCCGGAGACCTGCGCGGCGGTAGCGACCGAGATCGCGTTGGCGTCCACGTAGAGTCCGGCGTAACCGGCTCCGGCGACTTGCTGAGCGACGCCGAGGGCGGCGTGCGGCGGGCAGATCGACAAGATCGCCGAGCTGCGCTCGATCAGGGCACCGAAATTCACCCCGCTCAGCCCGGCTGCCAGCGCACGCCCAGTGGAGGCCCGGGACCGTCCGGCCGGGTCCCACAGCACCTCGTGCCCGACCGAGACCAGGCAGCCGCCGACGGCGGCCCCCATCTCTCCCGGATGCAGCAGCCCAATGGTCGCCATCGGAACCTCCAGCGCGGTAAGCGGTGTTCCGTCCCCATTGTGCCGGTTGGCGTGGCCGCGCAACCGACCCGGGTCCGAACCTCCATCCAACCGGAACATTCCAGTCCGCGGGCCGGTCGCCGGCCGTGCGCCGCTCCCAGGCCATGCTGGACGCCACGCTGATCAGGCCTCCGGGCGGAGCCGGCAGCGGCGTGGACCTGCCCCGTGCTTGAGGACAAGCCGGTGCACACGACCGCTTCGCCGTCCGCGGCAGGGAAGCGATGCGTTCGCCTGATGGCAAGTGGTGGGCTCCCCGGGGCGCGCCGGCAGCGACCAGACCGGCCGGCGGCCGTGCACGCACTGTGTCGGTGTGTGGTGGTCGTCACGCGGCAGGCCCGGGCGGGCGGTTTGCCAAGAACGTAAAGAATGCGTCAAGTTGAAGGTATCCGCGAGTTTCTGAATTCTGCGTGTGAAATTTCCGATGTCAGGACCTAGATGCATTGCGGCGGTCTACACCAGCGGTCTATACCAGTGGCCCGTAAGCGGTCTAAACCACTGGTCAAGCGGGCTTAACCGGCACTGGCACCGTGTTTAATGCCACACTTATACACCCATTGTCCGGTTCTATGGAATTGTGTACAGTCACATTTCTTAGACCGTATCGGAGCCGGGTACAGTCCGTACAACGGAGCTCGCCCGGCGCGAGGAGTGTTCAGTGCCGAAGTTCGTCTATGACTTCACTGAAGGTAACAAGGACCTCAAGGACCTCCTGGGAGGCAAGGGGGCCAACCTGGCCGAGATGACCAACCTCGGCCTGCCGGTTCCCCACGGGTTCACGATCACGACCGAGGCGTGCCGTTACTACCTAGCCGAAGACGCGGTCCCCGACGGCCTTGACGACGAAGTCACCAGGCATCTGGACGCCCTTGAGGCCAGCATGGGCCGCAAGCTCGGCGACCCCGCCGACCCGCTGCTGGTCAGTGTCCGCTCCGGCGCGAAGTTCTCCATGCCCGGCATGATGGACACCGTCTTGAACATCGGCCTGTCCGACGAGTCGGTCGACGGCCTGGCCAAGCAGTCAGGCAACGAACGGTTCGCCTGGGATGCCTACCGGCGGCTGATCCAGATGTTCGGCAAGACCGTGCTCGATATCGACGGCGCGTCCTTCGAGCACGCGATCGACTCCGCCAAGAAGGCCAAGGGCGCAACCAGCGACACCGAGCTGAACGCCGAGGACCTGAAGACGCTGACCACGGTCTACAAGAACATCGTCGTCGAGCACGCCGGACGGGAGTTCCCGCAGGACCCGCGCGAGCAGATGGACCTCGCGGTGATGGCCGTCTTCAACTCGTGGAACTCCGACCGGGCGGTGCTCTACCGGCGCCAGGAGCGCATCCCCGCCGATCTCGGCACGGCCGTCAGCGTGGTGGCGATGGTGTTCGGCAATCTGGGTGACGACAGCGGCACCGGGGTGGCATTCACCCGAGACCCGGGCACCGGCGCGCAGGGTGTCTACGGCGACTACCTGCAGAACGCGCAGGGCGAGGACGTCGTGGCCGGCATCCGCAACACCGTACCCCTGCAGGACCTGGAGCGGATCGACAAGGCCTCCTTCGA
>JBEKEK010000264.1:0-7813 GCA_050013875.1 Trebonia sp.
GCCGTCGAGCACTACCAGCAGTACGAGACCGTCTGGAACGGCCAGGGCGGCACGGTCATCTTCTACCAGAACGAGAACCCCTACGACGTGCCGAGCCAGGCAGCCTGGATGTCCAGCGCCACCCAGGACGGCTACCCGGCGTTCTACATCCCCAACAGCGTCACCACGTTCGAGGGCTACGGCATGGGAAGCTACTCCAACTTCGACGTCGGGCCGGCCATCGAGAACGCGATGGGCTTCCAGGCGCCGGCCACCTCGGGCGTCGTGTTCCACGACGTCTTTACCATCTGGCTCAACAACTTCGGAGGCATCGAATCAGTGATCAACGGAACCGGCGCGGCCGTTAACTCGACCACCCCGGGACCCAGCAACGTGGTCACCGCCAACTGACCCCGACCCGCCCCGCGCTCCGGCCGGCGACGTGACGAAGCCCTGAGAAACCGGCACTCACCGGTCCGCCCCGCGCCGGGGCGGACCGGTGAGCCGTCGGCGGCCTCCACGTGTCGGGTCTCGCCCGGTCATGCTCCTCGCGCCTGGCAGTCCTCGAGCACGGCTTCGGCGATGGCGGTGAAGCGCGCGTCGTCGGGACTGCCAGGCCCGTGCCGCCGCGACCACTCCACCTGACGCAGGCTGAGGTGGCACAGGTACACCGTGGTCCACCCGAGGCCGCTGAGCTGAAGGGCGCGTTCCCACAGTCCGTCGCGGGTCTGCTCGATGTCGTAGGTGTAAAACAGCAGGGTCGCGATATCGAAGCCGCGGTCGCCCTGCCCGGCACCGTCGAACGGGATGTTCCAGTCGACCACGCCGCTGAGGCGCCCTCCGGCGTGCAGGATGTTCGCCGGGTTCAGGTCGAAGTGCACCACGTCCCGCGTCCGGGGCGCGGGCGGCGCGCCCGGTCCGTGGTGCAAGGGCCGGCCCGGGAGGCGCCGCTGGAGGGTGAAGACGGTGCCGCCGGATTCCCCCGCGGCGACGTACTCGGGCGCGGGATAGCCTCGTCGGCGCAGGCCGTGGACCATGCGGATCAGCCGCCGCTGGTTGTCGATGGCCGACCCGGCCGCCGGGACCAGCTTGAGGACGAACTCGTCACCGCCAGCGGCGACGGCGACGGCCGAACCGGATTCTCCCCGCAGCCTCTCGTCGGTGACCCTCAACTGGCCCAGGCCGGCGCCGCCACGCCCGGGTCAGCACGATCCGCACCACAGTAGCCCGGGATGATCGCGGATGTGCGCGCGCGGAATCGGCGTGCCTGCCCCGGCCGGTTTTCTGGCATCGTGGCAGGCGAAGTGTCGATTAAGCGGAGGTCACCTCGTAGCGAGAGTGAGGGCCGGGCACAGACCGGCTCCGGATGACGAACGGGAGCGATTTCTTATGGCTCAGTACCTGCTCGCGCTCTACCGCGACTACGCCGTGCCCGTTCCCCCGGAAAGGAGCCAGCAGGTGTGGGCCGGGGTAAGCGAGCTGGGCGACAAGCTGGCGGACGCCGGCGCGTTCGTGTTCAAGGGCGGCCTGCAAGGTGGCGCGGAGTCGGCGACCGTGGTGCGCCAGTCCGGCGGTGATTTTCTGCTTACCGATGGGCCGTACACCGAGACCAAGGAACACCTCGCCGGGTTCTGGATCATCGACGCCGCCGACCTGGACGCGGCCCTGGAGTGGGCCAAGCTCGCCGCGGCGGCGGAACAGCGGCCGATCGAGGTCCGCCCGTTGTTCGGTGGGGACCTCGATGACGCGATCAGGCTGGGCTGACGCGTCCCACGGGCAGTGATCATGTCCGTGCAGTGACCATAGACTCTGGCGCTGTGACTGCCGAGGCTGTCTTCCGCCGCGAGTACGGCCGCTGCGTCGCGACCCTGATCCGCTTCCTCGGCGACATCGACGCCGCCGAGGAAGCGGTCCAGGAGGCGTTCACCGTGGCGGTCGCCAGGTGGCCGGCGGATGGCCAGCCGCCCAATCCCGGCGCGTGGATCGTCACGACCGCCCGCAACCGGGCCATCGACAGGCTCCGCCGCGAGTCGGTCCGTGACCAGCGGCACGCGCAAGCACATCACCTGTACGGTGCCGAGGCGGCGGACGACACCCCGGCTCAGGAGGAGACCGTGCCCGATGACCGCCTGCGCCTGATCTTCACCTGCTGCCATCCCGCGCTGAACCAGCCGGCCCAGGTCGCGCTGACCCTCCGGCTGCTCGGCGGGCTTGAGACACCGGAGATCGCCCGGGCGTTCCTCGTGCCCGAGGCAACCATGGCCCAGCGGATCGTCCGGGCCAAACGCAAGATCAGGGACGCGGGCGTCCCCTACCGGGTGCCCGCGGAAGCCGAGCTTCCGGCCCGCCTCAAGCCGGTCCTCGCCGTCATCTACCTGATTTTCAACGAAGGCTACGCGGCGACCGCCGGCTCCCTGATGCGGCTTGACCTGTGCGCGGAGGCGGTCCGGCTCGCCCGGGTGCTCGCCGGGCTGATGCCCGACGAGGCGGAGGCGCAAGGGCTGCTGGCGCTGCTCCTGCTGCTGCACGCCCGCAGCGCCGCCCGCGTCACCGCCGGCGGTTCGCTGGCCCGCCTGGCCGAACAAGACCGGCGGCTCTGGGACCGCGACCTGATCACCGAAGGCCAGGCCATCGTGCGCGCGTGCGTCCAGCACGGCCACCCGGGCCCCTACCAGATCCAGGCAGCCATCAACGCTGTCCACTCCCTCGCGCCCAGCCTTGACAGCACCGACTGGCGCGCCATCCTGACGCTCTACAACCAGCTCTACGCGCTCACGCCGACTCCGGTAGTCGCGCTCAACCGAGCCGTCGCGCTCGCCGAAGTCCGCGGTCCCGCCGCGGGACTGGCCGTGGTGGACGAGCTGCGTTCTCCGGCCCTGGACAGTTACTACCTGTTCCACGCGGCACGCGCCGACCTGCTGCGCCGCCTCGGCCGCGACGAGGAAGCCGCGGCCGCCTACGATGCTGCCCGCTCTCTTACCGCGAACCCGGTCGAACGAGCCTTCCTCGACGCGCAGCATGCCGCGGCCCTCGGGCCAGGTGTTGACTGAGACAAGGAAACCTCGGGAAAAGTCTTGGCCGGGGTGTCGAATCGACACGAGTGCGTTCGTGGAGAAGGTGAGCGGCAGTCGTCCGGGCTGCCCGTGAGCAGAGGAGCTTGAGATGGCGCTGTACCTGATCGCCTTCAACGACGAGTGGGTGCCCGACCTCACGTTGGAGGAGCTGCGCGAGCGGGGCACGGCCGGCCGGGCCTTGATCGAGGAGATGACGGCCGCCGGTGTCTTCGTCTTCAGCGATGGCGGCCTGGACGCGTCGACCGCGGTGTGCAGCGTCGACCCGCGCAGCGGCTCGCCCGTCTTCACCGACGGGCCGTTTACCGAGACCAAGGAGCACCTCGGCGGTTTCGCGGTCGTCGATGTGCCCGACGATGCCGAGGCGCGGTATTGGGCCGGCCGGATCGCGATCGCGGTCGGCTGGCCGCAGGAGGTGCACCGCTTCCCGCATCGCGCGTTGACCGCTGACACGCAGTCTGAAGCCTTATCTTGACTGCGATGTTCTGATGGGCACGGCCTGGCGGACTGAGGTGGCGACAACCGGCCGGATAAGGGGGTTCGACGGGATCGGCCCGCCGGCCCGATCCGCGTACTCCCAGGTGGCTTAGGATGACGGAGTTCGGCCGCATATGATACCAGAGCAAACGTCAGAGTCGCCCTACGGCGGATACAAACGTTTGCAATAATCCGATCCTGTGACTAATCCTGTGGGCTCCGTGCACCCGGTGGTACCGAGAAGCGGCTCCACGGTCCGGATGATGCGCTGATTTTGGTCCCAGCGGGCATGCCCGGCGCCCTCGGGTCGTTCTGATCGAGTCGTCTGCGGCGACGAATGTGATTTTCATCACGTCATGGCCGCAGTATGCAATCCTTTGCAGCGTTACGCAGTAGCCTCAGTCGGGTCAGAACAACGTGACCGGGCCCGGGTACCGGGACCTCCGCCCAGGGTCACCCGGCGAGAGGGCTTATCCATGGCATTGCTTTCCCCGAAGGTAATCGCCCAGGTCAGCAGCCGTTCAGCCGGCAAGCTCGGTGCGACGTCCTGGGAGTGGATCATGCGTGCCGACGGCCAGGTGTTCTACCGGCTCACCGAGGTTAACGGCCGACGGGAACGGAATCCGTGGAACCCGGTGACCCGGCTGCCAGCAGCCGAGCTGGAAGCCATCCGGGGGGACAAGGCCAGGGCCACCGAAGTGCTCGACGTCATCGTGCGCCAGCACGGGCACCGGCGCTGAGCCAGGCGCCCGGAGCGAAATCGATTGCCGGGCGCTCGCCGGGTGCGCTGGTGGAATGGGCTCGCGCCGGGCTCAGGCGATGAGCAGGCGACTGTCAAGCTCTGCCGCCTCGAGATCGAGCAGGTCGTGGTTGCGTTCGGCCCACCGGCCGGATGCGAGGTCATCACGCAGGCTGCGCACCGCCCGCTGCTCGGCGTCCGGCCCTACTCTGGCCCAGACCGAGATCCCGCGACGGACACGATCGTCCAGGTATGCCTCGGGCCGGCGCCAGTAGGCCTCGTAGAAGCCGTCAGCGCAGTCCCACGGGATGGGCACCGGCTCGGTCCGGGCTGCGATCGCGCGGGCCAGCTCGGTCAGGGTAGGCCGGCCGGCCCAGAGGTCATGGTGCTCGGGCAGGTAGTCGCGAGTCAGCCAGAACCGGTCAGGGTCACTGGCGTCGATCGTGAACACCACCACGCGACGGGCGACGCGCCGCATCTCACGCAGCCCGGCAATCGGGTCCTGCCAGTGATCGATGGTCGCGAAGGCCATCGCGGCGTCGAAGGACTGGTCCCCGAACGGAAGGCTCTCGGCGCTGGCAGCCACGCACGGCGCGGCGCCTGCGGGACGCTGCGCCCGCATGACCGCCGACGGTTCCACCGCGGTGACATCGCGGTCGGAGGGCTCGTAGGAGCCAGTGCCCGCCCCGACATTCAGCACGGTCCGGGCATCGCCGAGCGCGGCCCAGACCCTGGCGGCGATCCGCGGTTCGGTGCGCCGTGTCACGGTGTAGGTAGCCCCGATGGTGTCATACAAGTGCCCGCCGGACATGTCGCTGCCTCCTGGCTGCCGCCATCCCCTCGCCGCACGTGGCCTGGCATCGCAGCGCTGGGTCCTCCGCCAATATCGCGTCGATGTATTAGTGCGATATATCGGAACGATACATCGGCAAAGTATCGCGCTGGCGCGCCACGGCGCAAGTCATCTGCAGCTCGGTCCGTTCCACCGCACTGCTGGCCAGGCACCGGATCGGGCGCGCAGGCGTCGGTGGCCAGGCCGAGGTAGAGCCGTCGGCCGTCGGCTCAGTTTGCGTCGTGGCGGCCGAAGACGATGCAGAACGGGTGGCCGACGGGGTCGGAGAAGACCCGGAAGCCTGTCTCGCGTTCACCCCGGATGCGGGTGGCGCCCAGGGCGAGTAGTTCCTGCTCGGCCTGGTCGGCATCGCTCACGCGGATGTCGAGGTGCAGTTGCTGGGGATACGCCGGGTCTGGCCAGCGCGGCGGAACCCATTCGGTCTTCTCGAGGAGTCCGATCACACCGGCAGTATCCCAGCACGCCGACGGCACCCCCTCCGCTCGTCGGCCTGAGAGCAAAAGAGTCCGATAACGGGGACCACAGCGGCCCGCCGTCGGTGACGGCGGGCCGTGTGGTTTCGCGGGAGGAGAGAAGGCTAGGACAACGTCGAGCGGAACCGGTACGTCCCCGACCCGACCCGCACCTGCAGACAGGAACCCTGCATGCCGGTCACGGACACGCCGCGGGCGCTGCCGACCGGGACCCCGCTTTCCGTCACCGACTGGGCGGTGGCGGCCGGGACGCACACCGACGCCTGCGAGCCGACGGGAACCTGGACCGTCAGGGCGAGGCTCGTCCCCGAGCGGGTCCAGGCTGAGCTCACCCGGCCCAGCGGCGTGGTCTCGTAGCCCGACGCCTGAGTGAGGCCCTCAACCGGGGCTGGATCGACCGCAATGGTGCGGAAGCCGGGTGACGTGGCCGAGATCCCGGCGACACCGGAGAACAGCCAGTCATCCACGGTCCCCATGAAGGCGTGGTCGCGCGAGCGGGCCGAATCGCAGGTCGAGTCCTCCCACGCCTCCCACATGGTGGTGGCGCCGCACTGCAGGAACCACTGCCCCCAGCCGGGGGCGGTCGGGTTGGTGGCGACCAGGTAGGCGAGGTCGCCGTAGCCGTAGTCGGTCAGCATGGGGAGGATGTACTTCGACCCGTTGGCGCCGGTGGCCAGGTGGTTGCCGTCCGCGGTGACGTTGGCGGCCAGGCCGACCGCGATCGCCTGCTGGTCCCCGTCCGGAGCTAGCCCGAACGCGAGGCCGTACACGTTGGCCGTCTGGTCGTAGGCAGTGGAGGTGATGACGCCGTTCGGCCCGCCATAGGCGTGGGAGTCAAGCCCGAGCGGGTCGCGGTACTCATGGTCGGCGGCGTCGTAGAACTCGTTGTTGACGGCCGTGCGGATGTTCGCCGCGAGCGCACCGTACTTGCTCGCGCCGGCGGTGTTGCCGACGGCGGCGGCCATAATGGACAGGTCCTCGGCCTCCCGGTAGAGGAACATGCTCCCCAGCATCTCGCTGGAAGGCGGGTTGGCGTTGCCGGGCACCGACCAGTCGCCGTACGTCGTGCCCTGGTAGATGTAGCCGCTCGGCGCGATCTGGCTCGCCAGGTCATCCACGTAGGCCGCCATGTGGCTGTAGTCCCGGCCGATCACCGCGAGATCGTCGTAGTTCTCGTACATGTTGTACTCGATCAGCAGGAACGAGCCGCCCCATAGCGGGTCGACGTTGTCGTCGCCGGGCGGCGTCGGTACGAGCACCCCGATGTTGCCCGCCGGGTCCTGCGAGTCGTCGAAGTTCTGCATCATGTGGTCGTAGTAGGACTCGGCGTCGAAGTTATCCATCTCCGAGTCCGAGTAGTCGCCGTTGTCGTTCGTCCAGCCGCCCTTCTCGTACACCGGGGTGTCGCTGCCGTATGAGTACTGGTTGTTGAGGATGGTGTTCACCATCGCGGCGTGCATCTCGTTCAGCAGCCCGCTGGAGCTGGTGAAGTTACCCGACGTGGCCAGGGCCGTGTGCACCACTACGCCGGTGACCGACAGGATGTCCGGCAACGGCGGCGGCGCGCCGCCCGCGGTGGCCGAACTCGTCGTCACCTCGACGTACCGGTAGCCCTTCCAGCCGTACTTCGGCTCGTACGTCTCGGGACCGCCGCCCTTGAGGATGTAGGTGTCCGTCTGGCCGGCGCTGCCGTTGCCCTCGCTCTGCACGGTTCCGTCCGGGTTGAGCTTCTCGGAGTACTCGATCTGGACCTCGGTGCCGGCCGTCCCCTGCATCGTGATCCGCGTCCACCCGGAGGTGGTGATCCCGAAGTCGTAGACCTTCGACGGCCCCGCCGGGTTCTGGATGCCGGTGCCCCAGGGGGAGATGCCGTAGCCGCCGAGGACGGTCGCGGCGGGCCAGGCGGAGTCGTCGAAGCTGGCGGTGTTCCAGCCGTCGGGCGGGCTGGCGGGTGTGCCGGGGAGGGCCTTCCAGGTCCCGTCGGTGACGATCCCGCGACCAGCAGCGACTTGATGTCGGCGACCTGGGAGGTCTGCCAGCCGTTGTCCACGGTGCCCGGTGAGCTCGTGACCTGCGTCCCGTTGACGAATGCGATTTCACCGTCGTCGCCGTTGACGCGCAGGACGGCGCTTGAGATGGTGGATGGGTCGGTGACGGTGAACGTCTTGCGCAGGTAGATGGTGCCCGCGGTGGTGGTGCTGGCCGCGTTGGCGGTGTTCCA
>JBEKEK010000265.1:0-12660 GCA_050013875.1 Trebonia sp.
ACGTAGCTTGCGGTGACGAGGTTGGTAGCTGGCGGTCGGGCGGCTTGCTGGCGCGCGGTTACGGGCGTTGCCGGCGGAGGGTGGTCAGGCGCGGCCGGCGGATCCGTCGTCGGTCCGGAGCAGCGGGCGCGGCGTCCCGGCGCGCAGCCGGTACCTGGTGGCGCCCCACCGCCACAGCGCCGCCGCGTTGGGCAGGAACACGCTCACCAGCAGCAGCCCGCCCGCCACGATGCCGGACGCCTCCTGGTTGAAGTTGGTGAGCAGCAGCGCGTTCTGGATGCCGGCGAACGCGAGGACGCCGAGCACCACACCGGGCACGGATCCCTTGCCGCCGAAGATGGACACCCCGCCGACCAGCACGATGGCGACCACGTCGAGTTCCAGCCCGACGCCGTTGTTGGCGACGGCGGTCGAGAGCCGGAACGTGTAAAGCACGCCCGCGAACGAGCAGACCAGCCCGGAGACCATGAACAGGATGGTCTTGACCCGCTTGACCCGGATGCCGGCGAACAGCGCCGCCTCCGAACTCGCTCCCATGGCGTAGATGGACCGGCCGACCCCGGTCGCGTGCAGCACGACCCCGAAGATGATCGCCAGCAGCACGAAGATAAGGGCCGAGTAGGAGACGGCGCCGTCGGTGCCCGGGACGGCGTTGACGCCGAGGTTCGTGTAGGCGGTGGGGAAGTTCGCGACGGTGTTGGGGCCGAGCAGGATCTGGGCCACGCCCGCGTACAGGGTGAGCGTGCCGATGGTGACCGCCAGCGACGGCAGCCCCAGCCGGGTGATCAGCAGGCCGTTGAACGCGCCGGCGGCCAGGCCGACGAGCGCGATCACCACGAAGATGGCGATCATCGGCCAGTGCCTGGCCCACAGGTACCCGAGCAGGCAGCTTGACATGCCCAGGGTAGAGGAGACCGACAGGTCGATCTCCCCGCTGATGATGATCAGCGTCATCGGCAGCGCCATGATCGCGATCTCGCCGTTGGACAGACCCAGGTTGAACAGGTTGTAGCTGGTCAGGAACTGCGACGACGCGTTGGTGCCAATGACGCCGATGACCACCACGATCAGCAGCAGGACCGTCTCCCAGCGGAAGACCAACGGGAGGCGCTCGCGGAGCCCGTCCGGCAGCGCGGGCTCGCCGGGCAGGCCGGTGTCACTCAGGCCTTGGGTCGGCACGATGTCATGCTGCACGGCGGGCACTCCTTAGCCGCAAGGCCTCGGTCAGCCTGACCGAGATGATCCGGTCGAGGGTGATGGCGAAGATCAACAGGAACCCCGCGATCGCCTGGTCCCAGAAGGACGAGATGCCGAGCACGTAGAGCGCGGAGTTGATGGTGGCGAGCAGCAGCGCACCGAGCGCGGCCCCCACCGCGCTGCCGCTGCCGCCGAAGATCGCGACCCCGCCGACCACGACGGCGGTCACCACGGTCAGCTCGTAGCCGGTCCCCGCGGTCGAGTCGACGGTTCCGTACTGCGCGGCCCACAGCACGCCGGCCAGGCCGGCGATCGCCCCGCTCACCGCGAACGACATGAACACGCGCTTCCCGATCGGGATGCCCGCGAGCCGTGCCGCGTCCGGATTCGAGCCGATCGCGTACAGATCCCGCCCGGACCGGAAGGAGCGCAGGTAGTAGGCTCCCGCCGCGACCACCAGCGCGACCGCGATGGCGACGTAGGGGATGCCGAGCACCGTCTCCTTGGGGATGTCGACGAACGATCCGGGCAGCGTGTTCGCGGTGACCATGCCGCCGCCCACGATCAGGATGTCGATGCCCCTGATGATGTACAGGCTGGCGAGCGTCACCACCAGGCTGGGTACCCGGCCGGCCGCCACTACCAGGCCGTTCACGATCCCCCAGCCGAGGCCGATCCCCAGGCCGACCAGGAACACCACCGGGATGGGGATGCCGGGATGGCTGCCGAACAGGTTGGCCGACAGGTAGGCCGACATGCCGAGCACTGAACCGACCGAGAGGTCGACGTTCCTGCTGACCACGACCATCGTCTCGCCCAGCGCCAGCAGCGCGAAGATCACCGTGTTGACCAGGACGAACTGGATATTCGAGGCGCTCAGGAACCGGTGCTGCAGACCGGCCGTCACGGCGACGAACAGCACCAGGACGACAACGATGCCCGATTCCCTGATCCGGAAGACGCGCTCGGTCAGCCCGCGCGAGCTGGTGTCGACGGGCGCGCTAGGAGGCTCGCGGCGGAGCACCTCGGCGGTCACGGCACCCTCCGCTGCGGGGTCGTCTGGCCGGCACTGCCCTGGCCGGCACTGCCCTGGCCGGCACTGCCCTGGTCGGCGGCACTGCTCTGGTCGGCGGCACTGCCCCGGCCGGCAGCGCTCTGGCCGGCAGCTGCCGAGTCGGCTGCCGTCTGGTCGGTCATCTGCGCTGCCGTCTGGTTGGCGGGATACGCCGCTGTCTCTCCTGATGGCGGCGCAGTTGGCTGGTTGGCCGGCTCCGCCGCTGTCTGTTCTCTTGGCGGTGGCGCCGACTGGTCGCCTGGCTGAACCGCGGCCTGGCCGGTCGCCGCGGCGATGATGCGCTCTTCGGTGGCCTCGACCCGGGTGAACTCGGCGGCCAGCCGACCCTCCCGCATGACCAGGACCCGGTCGCTGACCAGCAGTACCTCGGGCAGCTCGGAGGAGATCATCAGGATGCCCACGCCGTCCCGCGCGAGTTGCAGCAGCAGGTGGTGGACCTCGGCCTTGGTGGCGATGTCGATGCCCCGGGTGGGCTCGTCCACGATCAGCACCGTGGGCTTGCGGCTGAGCCACTTGGCCAGCACGACCTTCTGCTGGTTGCCGCCCGACAGCATGGAGACCGGGTCGGTCAGGTGGCCGTACTTGATGGCCAGCCGCGCCGCCCAGTCGGCGGCCAGCGCGCGCTCGGACGATGCCCGGATGAACCCGCCCTGCCGCAGCCGGCCGAGCGAGGCGAGCGCCACGTTCTGCTGCACGGACATGTCCATGACGAGCCCCTGCTGGCGCCGGTCCTCGGGGACGAACCCGATTCCGGCCGCCATCGCGCCGGTAGGCGAGGTCTTCCGCAAGGCTTTACCGCGGACCTTCACCCCGCCCGCGTCGTACTTGTCGATGCCGAAGACCGCGCGCGCGACCTCACTGCGCCCCGACCCCACCAGGCCGGCCAGCGCGACGACCTCACCAGCGCGGACGCTCAGCGAGACGTCGATGAAGACGCCCTCCCTGGTCAGCCGGGAGACCTCAAGGACGGTCTCGCCCGGCTCGGCCTGCGCACCGCGGGACCGCTTCTCAAGCTCGCGGCCGACCATCGCCCGGACCATATCGTCCGCGGTCAGGGCGCTGACATCATCGGTGAGCACATGCTTGCCGTCGCGCATCACCGTGACCCGCTGGCAGATCGTGAAGATCTCCTCCAGCCGGTGCGAGATGAACAGCACCGCCGCGCCCTGCGCGCGCAGCGTCCGCACCACGTCGAACAGCCGGGCCACCTCGGAGGCCGACAGCGCCGCCGTCGGCTCGTCCATCACGATCACCCGCGCATCCAGCGAAAGCGCCTTGCCGATCTCCACAACCTGCTGGTCGGCGATGGAGAGGCCACGGGCGATCCGCCCCGGGTCGAGCGGGACGCCGAGCCGCTTGAAGATCTCGGCTGCCTCCGCCCGCATCGCGCTCTGGTCGATCCGGCGCCCGGAACGGAGCGGCTGGCGGCCGATGAACATGTTCTCCGCGACCGTCAGGTCGGGGAAGAGCGTCGGTTCCTGGTAGATGACCGCGATGCCAGCCGCCCGCGCCGCCGCCGGCCCGTGCAGGGTGACCTCCCTGCCCGCCACCGCGAGGGTGCCGCTATCCGGCTGGTACACCCCAGCCAAGATCTTGACCAGGGTCGACTTGCCCGCGCCGTTCTCGCCGAGCAGCGCGTGCACCTCACCAGCGCGCAGTTCCACCGAACCGTCGATCAGCGCCTGCACCGCGCCGAACGACTTCGCAGCATGCCGCAGCGCAAGGGCGACCTCGCCGGGTGCCGGCGCAACCGCGCCGTCGCTGCCAGCCTCGCTGCTAGCACTCATCAGCCGCTCCTAGAACGTTTCAATTCCTGCCCCGTAGTCTCAGGTCGGGCCATAACAGTGTCAATGGGGGCATCGGCGCTCGCAACGGAATCGTTATCCCTGGGCCGCCCGGGCCCCCGGACTCGGCGCATGGAAGCGCCGGACCGATACGGCCGACGCGGGGGGCAGACCGACGGGCCGAAGCGGCCGAAGCGGCGTGGAGAGCGTGCGCAAACCACTCACCCGACATTCCGGATATTTCATGACACCGGGAGGCAGCACTACCCGTCGCGAGCCCGACGGAGACCATCTTGGGGCCAAAGTTGTACGCTATAATGTCCTTAATATCCCTTTTGTCACTATTCTGGGCGTACAAGTTTGGCCCCAAGGTAAGAGAGGGCTTGAGCGGCACGACGAGACCGGTGCCGGGCGGCACGCTGTGACTGGGTGCCGGGCGGCACGACCAGACCGGTGCCGAGTGCCAATGGGGGCGTTACCGCTCGCTACGGAATCGTTATCGCGTGGATTTCGCGGCCCGGTGCTGGTGGGGTGTGCAGGTGCGGTTCTGATGGGGCGTGCAGGTGCACGGCCTGGGTGGCGAAACGCTCGCGGTAGGTGGTGGCGCTGAGCCCGTAGTGGGCCTTGAACCGGCGGGCGAAATAGTTCTGATCGGGCCAGCCCACGGCACGCCCGACGCAGGTAACCGGCTCGTCCGAGTGCAGCAAGAGGACGGCCGCCTTCTCCGCCCGGACCTGGGCCAGGTAGGCCATCGGCGGCAGACCGGTGGCCGACTTGAACAGCCGCACCAGATAGCCGGGCGCCAAGTGCAGTTCTTCGGCCAGCTCGCCCAGCGTCCACCGGCGGGCCACGTCCGACTCAAGCAGCCGGATCGCCCGGCCGACGGCCGGATGGATCGGGGCACCAGACTGCGTTCCGCCCAGCGCCGCATCGCCTTGAGCTACCCGGCCGAGCTCGGCAAGCAGCAGCGAGAGCCGGCCAAGCACGTCGCCCCGATACTGTCCGGCCGGGCGGTGCCGGAGCGCGGCGAGCGCGTCCAGGTGGGCCATGCATCCGCCGAAGGACGGCTCGGTGAGGCTGAAGGTGAGCATCCCCCGGCCCGCCGCCGAGTAGGGGCCGGTCCAGAGCAGGTAGCCGAGCAGCGGGTCCTCGCGGGTCCAGGCCAGCTCCCGGCGCAGCAGCTCGCCGCTGAAGCAGCAGTTGTACAGCTCGAGCCGCTGGCACTCCTCGTATCCGTGCCCGTGACCCGGCCGGACGGCTGATCGTCGACTTCGGCCAGAACCTGACCGGCTGGGTCCGGCTGCGGACGGACGCCCCCGCGGGCACGACGATCCGGGTGCGGCACGGCGAGGTGCTCGACCGCGACGGCTTCCTGTACACCGAGAACCTGCGGACCGCGCGTGCCACCGACGAGTACACCACCGGCGGCGGGGCGGCCGCCCTCGAGCCCCGGTTCACCCTGCACGGCTTCAGGTACGCCGAGATAACCGGCTATCCAGGCGAGCTGGCACCGGCCGACGTGGTGGCCCGGGTCGCGCACTCGGACATCGCTCTCGCGGGCTCGTTCGAATCGTCGGCGGACTGGCTTGACCGGCTCTTTCATGCCGTGGACTGGGGCCAGCGGGGCAACTTCATCAGCGTCCCGACCGACTGCCCGCAGCGGGACGAACGGCTCGGCTGGCTCGGGGACGCCCAGATCTTCGCCCGCACCGCCTGCTACAACCGCGACGTCGCCGCGTTCTACGGCAAATGGCTGGACGACGTGGCCGACGCCCAGTTTCCGTCCGGCGCCTACCCGGACATCGCGCCCAGGCTCAGCATCCCCTGGGCCGGGGCGCCGGCCTGGGCCGACGCCGGGGTGATCGTCCCGTGGACGGTGTGGAAGATGTACTCCGACCGTGGCGTGCTTGAGCGGCACTTCGGCGCGATGACGGCCTGGATGAACTTCGTCGAGCGCGGCAATCCCGGCCACCTGCGGACCGGCGGCCTCGGGAACAGCTACAACGACTGGCTCGCCCCCGGGCCCGACCGCACCCCGCCTGAGCTGCTCGCCACCGCCTACTGGGCCTACGACGCGGCGCTGATGGCGGAGATCTCGACCGTGCTCGGACGGGCCGATGACGCGGCCGAATACCGCGCGCTGAGGCAGAAGATCGGCGACGCGTTCGCGGCCGAGTTCGTGGCCGGCGACGGGACGGTCGCGTCGGGCACGCAGACCGCGTACGCGCTGGCGCTGCACATGGGGCTGGTTCCTGACGAGGCGCGCGCCCTGACGGCGGGGCACCTGGTGGCGGCCATCGAGGCGGCGGACTACCACCTGACCACCGGTTTCGTCGGCGTCGGCTACCTGCTCCCGGTGCTCAGCGGCACCGGTCACACGCCGGTCGCGTACCGGCTGCTCGAGCAGCGGTCCCGGCCGTCGTGGCGGTACATGCTCGAGCACGGCGCGACCACCATCTGGGAACGATGGGATGGCTGGTCGGATGAGCGCGGCTTCCAGTCCGCGTGGATGAACTCGTTCAACCACTACTCACTCGGCTCCGTCGCCGAATGGCTCTACCGCTTCGTCCTCGGCATCGACCAGCAGCCGGGCACGGCCGGCTTCGGACGGCTGCTGATCCGGCCGCACCCCGGCGGGCAGCTCCACCGGGCGCGCGGAACGTACCAGTCGGTACGCGGGCCGATCACCAGCAGCTGGCAGCGCGATGAAGGACAGTTCACCTTCCGGCTGGAACTGCCGCCCAATGTCAGCGCCAGCGTCCGGATACCGAGCGCCGACCCGGCCGGCATCCGCGGCGACGACGGCCAGCCGCCGGTGGCGATCGCCAGCTACCCGGTCGCCGGCCACAGCCGGGAGGCGGTGTTCGAGGTCGGATCGGGCTGGCACGGCTTCACCGGCCCGGCCCTGGACGCCTGATCGGCTAGCGGGTGCTCAGCCGACGATGAGGATGTGGAGGTTCCTGGGGCCGTGCACGCCCTCGACCCGGATGAGTTCGATGTCGCTGGTGGCCGAGGGGCCGGAGATGAGGGTGTGCGGGCGGGCCGGATCCAGCCGCGCGAGGGCGTCGGGCAGATCGGCCGCCACCTGGTCGGCCCGGACCACGACCAGGTGGAAGTCCGGTACCAGGGTGAGCGCGCGGCGGCCCTGGCCGGGGCCGTGGTCGAGGATGATCGTGCCGGTCTCGGCGATGGCGACCGCGCAGCCGGTGACGACGCCCGCGACCGCATCCAGTTCCCGTGCCGACAGCGGCGGGTCGTCGCGGACGAATCTGCCGCCGGCGGGCAGCCCAGCCGGTTCGCCGGCCGGCGGTTCGGCCGGCTGGTTCCCCGTTCCTTGAGCCCCGTCGCCTCCCGCGCCCTCCACCGGTTCGCCGTCCGCCCCATGGGCCAGGTCGTCGGCTGAGACGCCGGCCAGCCACTCCGGCGGCAGCCCGTCGGGGACCATGAACGTCGGGACGCCGGCCAGCGCGCGGGCGACCGCGGTCGGGAGGCCGGCCGCCGGGACGCGCTCCACGACCGCGCGGTAGTCGGCCGCGCGCTCGGCGAACAAGGCGACGATGTCGGTGCTGGCCGGATCGTGATGCGCCCGCCGGTACGGACGCGGCAGGGCGGCGTAGGCGGCGCCGACCTGGGCTGGGGTCGCGCCCCGGCCTGCGCTAGACGGGCCTCTGGTCGCGCCGGCGCCGGTGGCGGTGCGTATGCGGTCGAGGATCTCCTCGCGGGCGGCGCTCATGAGCCGACCTCGACCATCCGCGCCGCTAGCGCCCCGCCCGGAATGGAACCATCATCGTGTGTATTAATGGGCTGTATACGACCCGAACTACACACAATCATCAGAGTGGGGCCATTTGCGGCGATCTCAGCCATTCGTGTCGCCGGATAATTCGGATATACAGGACGGAAAGGGCGGAAAGGGGGGGCGGCGGTCACTGGGCGGCTCCTCTGGTGCGGGACCACCAGGCCCGGAAGGACTCGGGGGGCGGGGCGGGGGCGTCGCGAGTATCGGTCCAGGCCGACAGCGGCGGGGGGAGGCGGCGGATGCGGCCGGACCGGCCGGCGAAATGGCGGCCGGCCGACGCGGCGCGCTGGGCGGCGGCCAACCGGCGGGGGGAGCTCAGCACGTAGGCCGACAGGTGGAACACGGCCCGTTCAATCCGGTGATTTGGATTCTGCGCGGCGCGGGCGCGGAGCTCCACCAGCACCTCGGGGATGTTGATCGCCACCGGGCAGACTTCGTAGCAGGCACCGCAGAGCGAGGAGGCGAACGGCAGCGAGGCGTCGATCGCGCTGGTTATGCCGCGCAACTGCGGTGACAAGATCGCGCCGATCGGGCCCGGGTACGGCGAGCCGTAGGCATGGCCGCCGGCCCGCTCGTAGACCGGGCAGACGTTCAGGCAGGCCGAGCAGCGGATGCAGCGCAGCGCCTGCCGCCCGGTCTCGTCGGCCAGGGTGGCGGTGCGGCCGTTGTCCAGCAGGACCAGGTGGAAGTTCTTCGGCCCGTCGCCGGGGGCGACGCCGGTCCAGATGGTGGTGTACGGGTTCATCCGCTCGGCGGTCGAGCTGCGCGGCAGCAGCGCCAGGAATACCTCCAGGTCCTGCCAGGACGGCAGCACCTTCTCCACCCCGACCACCGAGATCAGCGTCTCGGGGAGGGTCAGGCACATCCGCCCGTTGCCCTCGGATTCGACGACGACGAGCGAGCCGGTGCCGGCGATGGCGAAGTTCGCGCCGGACACGCCGACCTTGGCGCTGAGAAACTCGTTGCGCAGGTGGGAGCGGGCGGCGGCGGCCAGCCGCTGCGGGTCATCGGTGAGGTCTTCGGGGGCGTCGGGCATCGTGGCGCGGAAGAGATCGCCGATCTCGGCGCGGTTCTTGTGGATCGCCGGAACGAGGATGTGGCTGGGCCGGTCCTCGCCGAGCTGCACGATCAGCTCGGCCAGGTCGGTCTCGGTCGCGCGGATGCCACGCGCCGCGAGTGCCTCGTTCAGCCCCGTCTCCTGGGTGGCCATCGACTTGACCTTGACCACGCTGTCGGCGCCGGCCTCCTTGACCAGCCTGGCCACGATCGCGTTGGCCTCGGCGGCGTCGCGGGCCCAGTGCACGTGGCCGCCGGCCTTGGTGACGTTCTCCTCCAGCTGCAGCAGGTAGCTGTCGAGGTTGGCGAGGGTGTGGTCCTTGATCGCCTTCGCCGCCTGCCGCAGTTCCTCCCAGTCGTCAAGCTCGGCGACCACCTTCGCGCGCTTGGTCCTGATCGCCGTGGTCGCGTGGGTGAGGTTGCGGCGGAGCTGGGAATCGGCGACGGCCGTCTTCGCCGCCCGCGGGAAGGCGGGCATGCCGAGGTAGGTGGGCATGCTGCCCGTCTCTGCGGCCACGCGGTCCGCCCCGGGCTCGGTGACACGGCCGGTCAGGCCCGTCCCGGCGGTCATGCCGGCGCTCCGGTGGCGGCGAGGATCTCCGCCAGGCTCATCGTCCTAACACCGGTGCGCTGCCGGCTGAGCGCGCCGCCGATGTGCATCAGGCACGAGTTGTCGCCCGCGCAGACCACCTCGGCCCCCGTCTGCTGGATCGCGGCCACCTTGTCCGCGCACATGGCCGCCGACACGTCCGGGTTCTTCACCGAGAAGGTGCCGCCGAAGCCGCAGCACGTCTCCGCGTCGGGCAGGTCGACCAGGTCGATGCCGCGCACCTCCCGCAGCAGGCGGAGCGGGGCGTCACCCACGTGCATCATGCGGAGCGAGTGGCAAGTTGGGTGATAAGTCACCCGATGGGGGAAATACGCCCCTACGTCAGTCAGGCCCAGCGTCCCGGTCAGGAACGTGGACAGGTCCTGCACCCGCGGCGCGACCTCGGCCACGGCGCGCTGAAGGGCCGCGTCGCCGGACTCGGCGGCGAGCACCGAGTGGTACTCGCGCACCATGGCGCCGCACGACGCCGACGGGGTGACGATGGCCTCATAGCCGTCGAAGGCGGCGGTGAACCCCCGGACCATCGGTACCGCGTCCCGCCGGTAGCCGGTGTTGAAGTGCATCTGCCCGCAGCACGACTGGCCCATGGGGAACTCGACCTGGTGCCCGAGCCGCTCAAGCAGCGTCACCACGGCCTTGCCGGTCTCCGGGAACATCGTGTCGGTCAGGCAGGTGACGAACAGGCCAATCCGCATGATCCGCACGCTACCTGACGAGTCCGCTGCCGAGCATCGGGCCTCCCCCATGCGGGCCGACTAATATCCAGATGTCGCTACAGCCGTCATTAATCGCTACCGGAGGACACAGTGGACCCCCAGACCGTTGACCAGAACTACGCCCAGCTCCAGCAGCAGGGTCAGCAGACCGCGTCGCTGATCCAGACGCTGGCCGGCAAGCTGCAGACCGCCGCGGCCGCGGGCGACACCAACGCCCGCGAGTGGATGCTCGACCTGAAGGAAATCGCGCTCGGCGTGCAGCAGGAGGAGGGGCAGGTGTCGCTGCTGCTCCAGTCCATCCACTCGATGGTGGACAACCATGTGCAGTCGACCGGTCAGCCCGGGTACCAGCAGCAGGGTTACCAGCAGGGCGGCATGGGCGGCATGGGCGGCGGCGGAATGCTGCAGTCGTTCCTCGGCGGCGGTTTCGGCCGGGCCATCGTGTCCGGGGCCGGCTTCGGCATCGGCGACGACATCATCAACAAGATCTTCTAGGCCGTCACCCTTTGAATTGACCCGAGCGGGCGGCGGCGCGGCTGACCGCCCGCTCGATGACGGCGTCCCCTCGCTGCCGCCACTCGCTGCTGCCACCTGGGCCGAACTGTTACTACCGGATGCAACAATCTTTCCGTGACGTCACCACGGCCGAGCCCGGCGCCTGACGGGCCCGTCGGCCCGGTGCAGACATCGCCGCCCCTGCGGCCGCCCCCGGTCCTGGTCGAGGACCACCGCGATCACCGGATCCGCCGGCCGGCCGATCTGCTGCGCTGCATCGTCTGCATCATCGGCGTCGTCCTGCTGGCCGGCCTCGGCATCGTCGCCAAGGCCACCGCCGACGGCGTGGAATACAACATCGTCCAGGTCAGCAAGTCGGTCCCGCACGCCTTCCAGATCACCGCGCGGCCGCTGGCGCTGTTCGCGCTGCTGCTGCTGTCGGTCGCGCTGGCCATCAGGCAGCTCGTCCGCCGCCAGCCGCGGGCGCTGGCGGAGGCGGTGGCGACCGGGATTGTGGCCGGGGCGGCCGTGTCCGCCGCCAACTACGTGCTGCGGCACCGGTTCGCCGACCGGCTTTACAGCGCGATCACGATGTCGCTGCACGTCCCGGCGCTGGACGCGTACCTGGCGGCGCTGGTCGCCTACGCGGCGGTGCTCGGCCTCGGCGGCAGGCAGGCGCGCTGGCGGACCGCGATGTGGCTCCTCATCGGCGTGTACACGCTGGTGAACCTGTCCTCTTCCACCACCACCGTGCTGTCCCTGCTCATCTCCCTGTTCATCGGCGGCGCCGTCGGCCTCGGGGTCCGCTACGCGGCCGGGTCGATACCGACCCGGCCGACCGCGGAGGACATCGCCGCCGCGCTGTGCTCGGCCGGCTGCCCGGTATCGGAGA
The DNA here is from genome assembly GCA_050013875.1 of Trebonia sp. Taxonomy (GTDB): domain Bacteria; phylum Actinomycetota; class Actinomycetes; order Streptosporangiales; family Streptosporangiaceae; genus Trebonia. The sequence goes on from JBEKEK010000265.1 coordinate 11,625, forward strand.
TGCGGCGGGTCACCGCTTCCGGCGCCGAGTCCCGCCGCTACGCCTCGGTCACGCTCGACGGCGGGCGGCTCGATGTCTCCGTCTACGACTGGGACCAGCAGGCGGCCGGTCTGCTCTACCGGCTCTACCGGCTGGTCCGGCTGCAGCGCCAGGTGTCGCGGGGGGCGCCGCTGTCGCAGGACCGCGAGGTGGAGCGACTGGCGCTGCTCTCCTACGCCTCGCAGGACGCCGGCGTGCCCATGCCCCGGCTCCGCGCCCTGGTCCGGGCCGGCCAGGAGGCGATCGTGCTCGCCTACGAGCACCATGACGGGGCAACGCTGGCCGACCGCCACCCGGAGCCGTCCGACGCCGAGCTCGGCCGCGTCTGGGACGCGGTGCTGCGACTGCACGCGCACCGGGTCACCCACCGCGCGCTCACCGCTGACCACATCCTGCTGACCCCCGACGACCGGGTCATGCTGCTGCCCTCGGCGGCAGGCGACGTGGCAGCGACCGACCTGCAGATCCGCCTCGACCGGGCGCAGCTGATGGCCGAACTCGCCCTGCTGGTGGGGCCGGACCGGTCGGCCGACCTGGCGCTGGAGAAGATACCGGCGGACGACGTCATCTCGGTGGTGCCGCTGCTGCAGACGGTCGCGCTGTCCCGCTCCACCCGGCATGAGCTGCGCCGCCGCCGGGACGTGCTGCCCTCGCTGCGCAAGCGGCTGCTGGCGCACATCCCCGGTGGCGAGGTCATGCCGGTGCACCTGGAGCGGATCCGGCTGCGCACGCTGGTGACGCTGGTCGCCACCGTGGTGGCGGCCTACCTGCTCGCGGGCGAGCTGGCCAAGGACAGCCTCTCCACCGTGCTACGCGCGGCCGACTGGCGCTGGGGAATCGTGGCGCTGGGGCTGTCGGCGCTGACCTACGTGGGCGCGGCGCTGTCGCTCACCGGGTTCGTGACCGAGAAGCTGAGCTTCGCGCTGACGGTCCTCGCCCAGCTCGCCAGCTCGTTCGTCACGCTGGTGACGCCCGCCGCGGTCGGCGGCGCCGCCCT
>JBEKEK010000266.1:0-7573 GCA_050013875.1 Trebonia sp.
GAGTGGGCGCTCAAGGACGTGGACCTGGCGATCGCCGCCGCCGGCGATGACGAGCTGCCGCTGCTGGCCGCGCTGTCCCGCCAGTGGCGCGCAGCCGTAGACGCCGGCCACGGCCGGGAAGATATCAGCGCCGCCCGCCTAGCGCTCGGCGGCCACCAGCAGCCTTAATCCCCGGGACCGCGAAGGAGAGCCAGAACGCGAACCAGAACAGGCATTAGGTGGACGGCTGGCACCACCGGCATCGGCGCGCCGTTGCCGATCATGGCCACGGCCAGCGCGCCGCGCAGGGAATGCACGTTATCTGGACGTCCAGATAATATTCACCTGATCCGCAACACCTTCCGGCTCGCGTCCAGGCGGGACTGGGACGCGATCAAATGGGACATCAAGCCGGGCTATACTGCGGTGAACGCGGAGGCGGCCCGGGCTGCGATGGACCAGGCCGTCGAGGTCTGGGGCGGCACCAATGCCATCGAGTCTCTCAACGCCCGGTACCGCCGGGCGATCAAGGCCCGGGGCCACTTCCCCTCTGAGCAGGCAGCACTGAAATGCCTGTACCTGGTCACCCGGTCCCTGGACCCGACGGGCACCGGCAAGACGCGATGGGCCATGGGATGGAAGCCGGCCCTGAACGCATTCGCTGTCACCTTCGGCGACCGGTTCCCGGCCGCCGAGACCTACTAACCAAGACCGCCGGAAACACCGTTAATGAGATAGACCCCTTTCGCCGGCTCGCCTGGCGGTCAGGTCGTCGGAGTGTCCGGCGTCGAGTCTGGGCCACTGGGCGATGGGACGGCCGCCCGGCCAGATGGCGGGGGTCCAGTCGGGCGCGCCGGAGGCGCTGCGGGTGATGCTGCATTCCTGCGGCCAGCCTGGCGGTGAGTCTTCCCAGGCTTCCTGGCGTCCGTAGACGGTGAGGTCCATGAGCGCATAGTTGTTGTCCATGGCTTCAGCGCCGCGGCGGGTAGTCCAGTAGGACTCGTACACCTTGTCGTCCTGGCGGAGGTAGCAGACGAGGTGGAACAGGCCGATCTGCCTGCCGGTCAGCAGGGTGCCCAGGGAGGGCTGGGCGGAATACCAGGGGAGGTCCCAGCCCATGAAGTCGCGGTACCGGCTGCTTTCGTCGTAGGGTCCCTGGCAGAGGACAGCGAAGGTGATGTCGCGGGAATACAGGTAGGACAGCTCTCTGATCTGGGTTGTGTCCCAGGTGCAGCCTTCGCACTGCTCGGGTACGGGGTGTCCGTCCCACCACATGAAGTAGTAGGCGATCAGCTGCTGGCGGCCTTCGAAGGCGTCAAGCAGAGTGATGGGACCGTCTGGCCCGGTCAGTGTGAGGGTGGCGTCGACCTCGACCATGGGCAGGCGTCGGCGGGCCGCGGCGATGGCGTCGCCCTCGCGGGTGTGCGCCTTCTCGCGCACCCGCAGTGCGTCGAGTTCGGCCTGGAAGGCCGCTCGGTCGACGACTGGAGGCACTGCCGGCTTCTCGCCGGGCTGCGGCTGGATCGCGGTGTGGTCGGTCATGACTGTTCTCCTTCTGCTGTGGGTGGTTCGTTGGGGTGTTGTGGTTGGTCATCTCGGCGTCGTGGGTGTTTTGGCTACCCGGTTGTGCTGCTGGCCGGGAGGGGCAGGGCGGCACTCGAGCCACTGCTGGTGGCGCAGGCGGCAACCTGGGTCTGCGTTCGCGGCTTGCCCGGTGTCCGCGCGAGCGTGACGCGGGCCAGTGGAGGGGTGTTGCCGCCGGATGCGCCGTATCCGGTTCTGCAGGGGAACGGCAAGAATCGCAGCAATCCCGATAAGCACGGAGGCGCTGGCGAACACGTAACCTCCGGCGCGGACGTCATCGGCGGAGTACCAGCCGGCCAACGCGTTCGTGTGCGTGGTGACCAGCAGCCCGAGCAGGACCTCGATGGGCATTCCGATCACCATGATCATCGCACGGGCCCGCGGGCTCGGCCGGCCGGGAATGCGGTCTACCGCGAGCATCGGCCACCAGTACAGATGTTGAGAACCACCAGACCTGACGCGAACGCCGCCGTGCGCCACGGCGGCCAGCGCCGCCGCTTGCGGCGCAGCGCGTACACGCCGGTGGCGTAGGCCGCGAGCACCGCCGCCTGCACGCCCGTCGCCAGGCAGGCGTAGGCGTCGTTGACCTGCCATCCGGTCAGCAGGTGGTATACCTGGATGTGGCTGGTGGCGGCGGCGTTCATGGCGTGTCCTTTCTGATTCGGTGGGTAACCGCGGATGGTCAGCCGACGGGCTGCCCGGCCAGCTCTCCAGATGAGAGCGGTGCTGGCGCTGTCTGGGCACGCCGGCGTGTCGCGAGGGCGACGACAGGCGCGAGCAGCGCGGTCAACCCGCACACGAGGAACGCCCAGTGGAACCCGTCGGTAAGCGCGACCGGCAGTGCCGTGCCGTGTGCGGCCAGGGCGGCGTGGGTTCGGGTGGCGGCGATTGTCGATGCGATCGCGACACCGATCGCCGCGCCGATCTGCTGGGTGGTGTTGAGCAGGCCCGAGGCCACGCCGGCGTCGCGTTCGGTTGTTCCGCTTAGCGCACCGATCGAGATGGGGATGAATGAGAACGCGGTGCCGGCACCGGATACGAAGAACGGCCCGGCAAGGTTCTGCCAGAAGTGCCCATCGGCCGGTGCGCGCGTGGCCCACAGCAGTCCAGCTCCGATCAGGCTCAATCCGAGCGCCATCACCAGCTCCGGTGAAGTCCGGGTGACCAGTTTCTGCGACAGGGCCGCCAGCGACACTGAAGTTACGGACGCGACGCACCAGGCCGCGCCGGTCTGCAGCGCTGAGTAGCCGAGTACTTGCTGCATGTACAACGTGCCGAGGTAGACGAAGGTGAGAAAGCTTGTCCCGAGCAGGAAACTGACCGCGTTCGCGCCGGCGATCGACGTCACACGAAACAGCCGCAGCGGCAGCAGCGGGGACTCGACGCGCGTCTCGACGAGGACGAACGCCACGAGCAATGCGCCGGCCCCGGCGAGCATGCCCACCGTTTGCGGCCCTGCCCAGCCGGCCTGCGGTGCCTTAGAAATCGCGTACACCAGGCAGATCAGCGCCGCCGTGATCGTGAGTGCGCCAAACGGGTCGTACCGGCGCAAGGACTTTTCTGACCGGCTTTCCGGCACCATCCGGCGAGCCAGCAGCAGAACGATGATGCCGATCGGCACGTTGAAGTAGAAGATGGACGACCAGCCCGCGAAGCGGGTCAGCACACCGCCCGCTAGCAGCCCGGTCGTGCCCGCTGCGGCGCCGAGCGCCCCCCAGACGCCGAGCGCCTTATTACGTTCGGCCCCTTCGGTGAACATGTTCGTCGCGATCGACAGCGACGCGGGGATGACCCCGGCCGCGCCGAGGCCCTGCACGCCCCGCATGACGATCAGCACAATGTCAGTGCTCGCGAGCGCGCAACCGAACGACGCGATGGTAAACACCGCCATCCCGATCAGGAACATCCGCCTGCGCCCGACCAGGTCGGCGGCGCGTCCCCCGAGCAGCAAGAAGCCGCCGAAGGTCAGTGCGTAGGCGGTCACCACCCACTGCAGGTTCGACTCGGTGAAGTGCAGCTGGCGGCCGATTGTGGGCAGGGCAACGTTGACGATCGTGAAGTCGACGATTGTCATGAAATAGGCTGCGGCGAGCAACCCGAAGGCGCGCCACCGATGCCGGGCCGGCGTCGACGCCGAGGGGATGGCCTTGACCTTGTTGTCCATGAGCGCGCCGAGACTTACCGGCGCGCTGTCAGCGACTGTGTTGCCGTAGTCGATTGTGCTCATCTGCTTTACCTTCTGTTAGTGATCTGGGCGCGTTCATGCGCCTAGTGGACCAAGCCGCGACAGCAGATCGGTGTTGGCAATGAAGCGAGGCGAAACGCACAGCGCCTCGCGATCCACAACCGATCCATCGCCCACCCGGACGCCAGCGACCCGGCCACCGCCGGTGACGAGTTCAGCCACCAGCTGATCGACAATGCCTACGCTGGGAGGAAGCGGATGTGGCGATTGCCGCTATCCGGGCGATCCGGGCCGGGCCGAGCCGGGGCGGCGACTGGCATTCAGGCGAAGAATGCCGCTGCCCTCGCCGCCCAGGTGCTGATGTCCTCAGTCGTGTCCGAGGCGTGGAGCGTGGAGGCGGGGAGGATCTTGGCGAGGCGTTCGGCTGTGGCGATGGGATGGGCGGGGTCGGTGGCCCAGGCCAGGATGAGCGCCGGGACCCGGACGCCGGCGAGTTGCTGCGGGCTGGGCAGGTCGGAGGCTCCCGCGCCGCGGAACACCGTCGGCAACAGCTCATATGCGGGGCTGGGAACGCCGGGGTAGCCGGGGACGTGCTCGAAGATCGGCGGGATCGGCGCCTGGGCAAGCATGCCGGCGAACCGGCTGGGGCTCATCTGTTCGACGAGCCGCGCGAAATGCTCGTACTGCACGCGCTGCGCCGCCCTGGTCTCCCACGCGGTGGAGGGAGCGCCGAGCATCACCGTCGCGAATCGCTCGGGCGCCTTGGCGAGCGCGTTCAGGATGGTCCCTGTTCCCATGGAGATCCCCGCCGCGCGGACCGGCTCGCCGGGAGAGAAGTGGTCCATGACCGCCAGGAGGTCCTCTGCCAGCGCCTCCCACCGATAGGTGTCCGCGACGGGGGTTCCGTCAGACTCGCCGTGGCCGCGAGCGTCGTACGAGATCAGCCGGAACCCGGCACCGGTGAGGGCGGCCCAGTCGACCAGCCCGAGTGCGTGATCGGCGGCGCGACTTTGGGTAAGGCCGTGCGCGTAGATCACGATCGGCCCAGACCCCTCGTCGCTGTATGCCAGGCGGACGCCGCGGACCTCCAGCGAGCCGGTTGCCATGCTGGTTCCTGTCTTTTCGGTGCGGAGCATGTTCTTCATGATTCCCTCCTTCTCGATGTGCAACCGACGGTAGCGCGTTTCCCCGAGAAGTGCAACTATTGGTTGCAGGTTGGCGTCACCCGCTACCTGCAACCAATAGTTGCAGGTCCCTGGTTGACGTGCTACTGTCGGTTGCGGATACAGAGGAGAGCAAGCGGTGACCGGCATGCGCCCCATGTCGCGATTCAGCACCCGGCGATGATCGCCGGCGCGTTCAGCGAAGGACCCGATACCGATGGCAGACCTGGTGATTGAGCGGGACATTCTGATCGAGGCGCCGGCGGAGGTGGTGTGGCGCACCATCACCGAGCCCGACCAGATGAGCCAATGGTTCGCTGACCGGGTGGACCTGGTCGTTGAACCCGGCGCTCATGGCTACATGCAGTTCGGGGACCAGGGCGGCCCGGTCGTCGTGGAGACCGTTGATCCGCAAGCTCGCTTCTCGTTCCGCTGGAACCATCCCCGGGGGGAGGAGCCGGTGGCCGGCAACTCGATGCTCGTCGAGTTCACCCTGACGCCCGAGGGCGACGAGCGGACCCGTCTTCGTGTGGTCGAGAGCGGCCATGAGCTGCGCGACTGGCCCGACGGGGAGAAGCAGCGCTATGCCGATGAGCACCGCGGCGGCTGGGCCGAGTACCTGGACCGCCTGGCCGGCGTGCTAACGGAGCGCCGATCACGATGACGGCGCAGGCCGATGACGAGCTGTGGTCAGCCATCGGCGACCCGTCTCGTCGCCAGGTCCTCGACCTCCTGGTCAGCAACGGTGAGGTCAGCGCCAGCTGGGTGGCTGGACGGGTACCGTTCACCCGCCAGGCCGTCTCCAAGCATCTGGTCGTGCTTGAGCATGCCGGGCTGGTCAGCCGGCGCAAACAGGGCCGGGAAGTTCTCTACCAGGTCCAGGTCGGCCGCCTCGACCAGGCCACCCGGGCTATGGCCGAGCTCGCCGCCCAGTGGGACCGGCGCCTTGGCGTGATCAAGCGGCTCGCCGAAGCCGCGCACGCGGAAAACAAGAGGAGGAAACAGTCATGAGAGATGAATGAGCAACCCCCGGCGGGCCCGCGGCCCGGCGGCCCCTATTCCCTACTCAGATCCAGACCAGTCGGCCAGGCGTCTCGTAGCCTCGTGAGCCGGCGCGGGTTGGGTAGGGCCGAGGCGCCCTGCCGGGATTGCTCCCGGTGGGTCTCCCCGGCCCCCCCGCCGCACCCGGCGTGCGGCTCTCACCGCACCGGGCGCTCCATGTGTCTTGGCCGCTGGATCAGCCGGAAGGTCCGGCCGATGGTCCGGGGTAGGGGGAGGGTATCCGCGTCCCGCGATAGCGGTAGCGGACCACCGGCACGGTGGACGCGCCGGTGAATACCACCCCGTTGTGTGCGAGCTTCCAGGTACCGGGGACGCAGAAGCGCCTCCGCAGCTCTGGCATTCCCAGCCCGGTGCGCCCTTGGTACTTGCGCCGCAGCCAGCGCATGATCCGGTTCCACGCGTGGGAATCGACCGCGCTGAAGACGGCTTTGGACACTCCGTGCCGGTGGTAGTTCGCCCGCCCTCGCAGGGTCTGGCTGATGCCCTGGCTGAGCACCGCCGGTTCCTGGTACAGGGTTGACCTGTACGTTTTCGCCGTTACCTTGTCCTTGACGGCCTGGATGGCGCCCGGCAGGCTCAGCAGCACCCGCCCGCGAGCACCACGGCAGGCCACGACAGCCGCCGGGTGACGACGCCTTGCTGCTTGTCTCGCTGGCGCTCGCGGGCGGCCATCACGCAGGTCAGGTCGATGCAGACCGCCACCGCCCAGGACATAGGGCCAGACTGGCCGTGCTGGGCGGCAGTGTCGCGGATGTGGGTGAACGAGCCCGCCCCGGCGATGACGGCGAGCACGGTGACGGGCAGCGCGTCGGCTCTGGGCTTCGGGAGCACGGAATCCACGGACGGGCACGGACAGCTGAGCCGAAGGGTTGTGCGGTCGTCGGCTTTTGCCGTCATGCCTGCTTAGCGCCCGCGCGGAGGTCGTCGGAGCGTCCGGCGGCCAGCCGCGGCCACTGGGCGATGGGGCGTCCGGCCCGCCACGTTCGCTCCGGCGGCCAGTCGGGCGCGCCGCCGTCGGCCCGGACGTAGGAGCATCCTTGCGGCCAGCCTGGGGGCGAGTTCTCCCAGTTCTCCTGGCGTCCGTACACGGTCAGGTCCATCAGCCCGTAGCTGTTGTCCATTGCCTCCAGGCCGCGGGAGGTGGTCCAGTAGGTCTCAAAGACCCGGTCGCGGTCGCGCAGGTAGCTCACCAGCGGCCCGGGTCCGCGGCGCGGACCGAGGAGCGCGTCGAGGGAGTCCTGGGCCGAGTACCAGGGCATGTCCCAGCCCATGAACTCGCGGTAGCGGACGCTCTCGGCGTAGGGCCCCTGGCAGAGAACAGCGTAGGTGGTGTCGCGGGAGTGCAGGTAGGACAGCTCGCCGACCTGGCTGGTGACCCACGTGCAGCCCTCGCATTGCTCGGCGGCGGGGTGGCCGTCCCACCACATGAAGTAGTAGGCGATGAGCTGCCGACGCCCGTCGAACGCGTCGAGCAGCGTGACCGGACCGTTCAGACCAGCCAGCGGCGTGTCGGCGGCTACCTCGGTCATGGGCAGCCGCCGCCGGGCAGCGGCGATCGCGTCGCCCTCCCGGGTGTGCGCCTTCTCCCGGGCGCGCAGCT
>JBEKEK010000267.1:0-7460 GCA_050013875.1 Trebonia sp.
CATGCCCGGGGAATTGGGCCTGCCGTGCCCGGGGAATTGGGCCTGCCGTGCCCGGGGTATTCGGCCCGGTCATTCCTGCCCGGGGACAAAGACCCGGGCACTATGACCCGCCAGGGCGGGCGGCGACGCCCGGTGGCCAGGGCGGGAACGGCGAGCAGGACGGAAAGGGCAACCTCGCAAGGCTGCCCAGATCACATCCGCACCGTCAGTAACGCAGACCCGCACCTGCATCGCCGTCGTGCGACACCGTGCACAACAGCGCGGGTGATTTGTCCGGTCAAAAGTGATAGGAGGATGCGCAAGCGGCCTGAACCGGTGGCCGGCGGCAAACGCCAGCGCGCAACCGGCGCACCCTGACAGCCGGCCAACCCGCCGGTCGGTGTCACGGCACACCTTGGCTACTTAGAGTACGATGAAGTTGACTGAAAGTAATCAATGACGTTGACGCTGTCTGCTGGGGTGTCTCGGGTGCGTGCCGCAGCCTCTTATGGGGCTTTAGTGGCGGGCCTCCCGCATCCGGAAAGCACACTCCAGGGTGCAGGGGGCTGCGCGTCGTGGCGCGGGGACAGAGGAGGGCACCGTGACTGACAGCGGCGAGCGGCACGATACCCATGATGCTCGCGAGTCGCAGGAGCGGTTTGAGGTGAGCGCGGGAAGCGATGCTCGCGAGTCGCAGGAGCGGTCCGAGATGAGCGCCGGCGCCGACCACAGTATCGCCCGGGAGGCACGGGAGCGGGAGGACCGGTCGCTGGTGCAGGCCCAACGTCTGGAGAGCCTCGGCGAGCTCGCCGGCGGGGTCGCTCACGACTTCAACAATCTCCTCGCCGTGATCCTGAACTACCTGTCCTTCGTCTCCGAGGAGGTGGCCGCGGCGGCCGGGCCGGACCCGGCCCCGCACCTGGCGGCGGCCGGCGCTGACCTGGCGGAGGTCAGGAAGGCTGCCCAGCGGGCAGCCGCGCTCACCCATCAGCTGCTGCTGTTCGCGCGGCGCGAGGTGGTCCGGCCGCAGGTCCTCGACCTCGACAGCGTTATCACCTCGGTTGAGGGAATGCTGCGCATGACCCTCGGTGAGCATGTCGAGCTGGTCGTCGCCCGCGCCGGTGGCCTGTGGCCGGTGCTGGCCGACCCCGGCCAGCTCGAACAGGTGCTGGTGAATCTGGCGGTCAACGCCCGCGACGCGATGCCCGACGGCGGCACGCTGACGATCGATACCGGCAACGTCACCGTGGACGCGGACATGGTCGCCGGCGGATCGAAGGCGCGGCTGGGACGCAACGTACGGTTGCGGGTCAGCGACACCGGCGTCGGAATGACCGCCAAGACCGCGGAGCGCGTGTTCGAGCCGTTCTTCACCACCAGGCGGGACAGCGGCGGGACGGGGCTCGGGCTGGCCACCGTCTACGGAATCCTCATGCAGGCCGGCGGGGACATCCGGATCTACTCAGAACCAGGCAAGGGCACGACGTTCACCATCACCTTGCCGGTCACCGGGGAGGCAGCCAGCGTCTTCGCCGAACCCGCGCCCTCCCCGCGGGCCACCACGGGAGAAACCATTATGGTGGTCGAGGACGAGGCGGCACTGCGCGAGGTGACCAAGCGGATACTCACCCGCAACGGCTACCAGGTGATCACCGCCGCCAGCGGCCCCGAAGCCGTCGCCATCGCCACCGCGTGGCCAGGCGAGATCCACCTGCTGGTCACCGACGTCGTCATGCCGCACATGCTCGGCAGGGAAGTCGCGGAGAAGATGCGGGCGGTCAAGCCAGGTATCGGGGTGCTGTTCATGTCCGGCTACGCCCGGCCGGTCCTCGCCTCCCAGGGCAGGCTCGACCCCAACGTGGCCCTGGTGGAGAAGCCATTCTCCGAGACCGACCTGCTGGCCATGGTCGGGCAGGTACTCAACGGCCACCGCCAGGCGCTCGCGAGTACCGACGGCGGCCCCGCACACTAGCCGCCTGCCCGGGGGACCGGTCCGTTAGACCGGATCCTGGGTTCGCAGGGCGCTCCACCCGAGTCGCCCGGTGACTCCTTCCAGCCGGTCGCTGACGGTGAGGCCGCCGTCGGTGATGGTGACCCGGTTCAGGGTCATCGCGTGCGCGCGGTTCCGCATTTTGACGATGTTGAGCGCGCGGCCGAGCCCGGACGCTTCCTCGATGTAGCGCAGGTCGATGACGTTGTCGAACAGGAACATCAGCCCTTCAAGCGACTGGGAGGTGATCGCGCTGCCGGCCGTCTCGCTGGTGGCAAGGAACGAGACCCCGGCCGCGCGGACGAGTCCCACCAGGCTGCGCATGTAGGCCGGGAAGCGGTCCCATTCACGGTCGGCGAGTACCAGTTCGGCCAGGCTGTCGATGGCGATGCGGCGGATCGGGCGCTCGGCCAGGTTCGTGCGCACAGCGTTGGCAAGGACGTCCAGGTCGAGGTCGCCCATGGCGACGTAGGAGATGACCAGGCGCCCGGCGGCCTGGGCGGCGCCGAGGTCCCAGCCGAAGACCGCGCCCATTTCGGTGAGATGGTCCGCGGTGTCCTGGAAGGTGACGAAGAGGCAGGTTTCACCGTCTTCGAGGCCCCGGGTGATCCAGCGCAGCGCGAGGGTGGTCTTCCCGACGCCTGACGGCCCCATGACAAGGCTGGCATCACCCCGTCTCATCCCGCCGGGCATCAGCCGCTCCAGGCCAGGGACGCCGCTGCTGATCCGGCCGGACGCCGGTGCCACGCCGGCCGGGACGAGCGTTTCTATGCGGGGGAACACCCGGACGCCGTCGGAGTCGATCTGGAAGGTGTGCCTGCCTGGCACGTTGCGTCCGCCGCGCATCTTGGCGATGCGCAGCGTCCGCCGGTCGACCGGCTCCCTGGCCTCGTACTCGAGCTGGATGATGCCGTCGGCCAGCGAGAACTCGACGCCGCTGACCAGCTCGTTGGCGGTGTACTCGCCCAGCAGCAGCAGCACCGTCCGGGTCTCGGCGAAACGGCCGGTCAGGTCATAGAGCGCGCGGCGCAACTCGCGTTCGTCGGCGAAGTCGCGCAGCATCTTGGCGCTGTCGACCACCACGACCGAGGGCTCCTCGTCCAGCGTCTTCCTGACGATCTCCGAGACCAGCGGCTCCAGGCCCCCCTCCGCGTGCCGCAGGAAATCGCCCAGGTGGATATGCTCCACCCGTGAGCCGAGTGAGCCCTTGTCGAAGAAGGTAAACGGCTCCAGGTGCCGCAGCAGCTTGGTATCAGGCTCGGACACGGTCGTGTAGTAGACAGCCTTGTGGCCGGGGGTCCCGGCAGCGAAGCAGACTTGCTGGGCGAGGATCGTCTTGCCGGTTCCCGGCGCGCCGGCCAGCACCACGACCGCGCCCGGCTCAAGGCCGCCACCGAGGATCAGGTCAAGACCGGAAACTCCGGTAGCCATCCGCTTCACTGCAGATCACGTCCCTTTCAGCAGGTCATCAGCAACTTCGATCAGCTGCTCCCATTTGTACGGCTTGGCTATGACCGCGTCCGCGCCGACGGCGAGGTGGGGGTCACCGCTGGCCGCCAGAATCGGGATGCCGGCCGTGGCGGGCTCGCTCCGCAGCCGTTCGATAAGTTCAGCGCCGCCCATCACCGGCATCATGATGTCGGTCACCACGAGATCGGGCGGCGAGTCGCGCACCGCCCGCAGCGCCGTCGCCCCGTCCCCGGCGTCGGTCACCTCATGCCCGGCCCGCTCGAAGATCCTCCGGAGCACGAACCGCTGGGCTGGCTCATCATCCACAACCAGGATCCTCGCCACCGGAACGGCCGCCCCTTTCACGACTAACTACACAGTGTATTCAATCATACACTCATAGTTATTGCCCGGCAGGTAGTCGCGACATCAGTCGATGGCACATGGATCGAGGCTGAGAGTTCCTCGTCTGCTGCTGGGCGCTCGGGCTCCGCATCAGGCTGATCAGCTGCCGAACGTCCCGCGCAGCGGCACCCGTACCCGGAGCTCGCCCGGGCACCAGGCGAGGTCGACGTCGGCCCGGAGCGCGGACTTCAGCTCACCGCGAAGCCTCTCGCGCCAGGCCGTGTCGGCGCCGGCCAAGGCGTCGTCGCGGGGATCGCCTGCCGCCCAGCTGATGGCGGTCTCGATGTCGAGTCCCTGTCCCGTTTCCAGGGCGCGGATGCGGGCGTTCGGCGGTTCGCCGCCAGCCGAGGGTGCGCCGGATGCCAGGAACAAGGCCAGTTCGGCGATATCGGCGGCGAGCCGCGCTGTTTTGTGGCTCATGCCGCTGCCGGGAGGATGGATCTCCACGACGGGCGGCGCGGCGAGGAGCCAGGCGGTTTGGTTCCTGATTATTTCCCCGGCCGGTTCTCCTGGCCAGGGAGGTGAGAGCCGGGCCATCAGCCCGCGTAGCGAAGTGGCCGCCTCGCCGATTTGCCTGGCGACCGAATCGAGCAGCTGCGTCTGAGTGGCCGGCAGCTGTTCGCGGATCAGATGCAGGCCAAGGACGGCGGCCGCGAGGCCCTGCACCGGGCCGTCGTGCAGGGCGTCGGCGACCGCGGCACGTTCACGTTCCCTGAGCAAAGCGGGCAAGCTCGGCGGCTCGGGCGCGGTGGACCCGTCCTCTGGTCTCGCGCTTGCGGCGGCCGCTGGCTCGCTCCCGCACAGTGCCCGCACGGCGCCGAGCAATTCATCGGGCAGGAACGGCTTGGCCAGTGCGGACACCCCCGCGGGGACGTGCGCGATGCCTCCGCTCATGAGCAGGCACCGGCTTGCGAGCCGCGGATCCAGTGCGATCAGTTCCGTGATGAGGGTGGTGCCCTGCTCAGCACCCAGGCGCATGTCGACCAGGACCGCGTCGTATTCGGCCGGAGTCATGGAACGGGCCTCGGCCAGCGTTCCCACCGCGTCGACGCGGTACCCGCGGGAGCCAAGCACCCGGCAGATCACCGCCCGCATATCCGGGGCGTCGTCCACCACCAAGACGCGTCGGGAATTGGGGTCGCCCATCGCGGCGGGCACTTCTCCCGGGGCCTCTGAGGGATTCATTCCGCGAGCCTGCTGTGCATGTACAGATAGTATCGTGTTGATTGCTTAAAGTGATCGAAGTTGCCGGCTTGAGGAGTGGCATGGAAGACACTGGCCCAAGTCACCGGGACACGGAGCAGCCGAAGACTCGCGTGTTCTTGCTGGAGGATCACGAGGTGATGAGGCAAGGACTGAGCATGGTCCTGTCGGCCGAGCCCGACATCGAGGTGGTCGGTGACGCCGGAACCGTCGCCTCGGCCCTCGTGCGGCTGCCCGCGGTGCGCCCGGACGTCGCCATCCTCGATGTCCGCCTGCCCGATGGAGACGGGATCTCCGCGTGCCGTGAGATCAGGTCCATGCTGCCGGGGGTGGCCTGCCTGATGTTCACCGCCTACGAGGACGACCAGGCCCTGCTTGGCGCGGTCATGGCGGGCGCCGCGGGCTATGTGCTGAAGGGCACACCCGTGCGCGAGGTGCTGGAGGCGGTGCGCGTCGTCGCCACCGGAAAATCCATTCTTGACGCGGGTGCCGCGCAGCGGATCATTGAGCAGTTGCGGGGCGGAATCCCTGGTAGCGGTCAGGGCGACGACCGGGTGGCGTCGTTGACCGCGCAGGAGAAGCGGGTGCTCGACCTCATCGGCGAGGGACTAACCAACCGGCAGATCGCGGAGCGGATGTCGCTGGCCGAGAAGACGGCCAAGAACTATGTATCGGCCCTGCTCATGAAGCTCGGCCTGCAGCGGCGCTCGCAGGCCGCGGTGTTCGCGGTGCGGCACGCCAACCCGAGTCACTCATGAGCGCCGGCCGGATGCCTGCCTGCTGGGCACGGGGTGGTCAGGCGGTTGCCGCGAGCTTCCAGGCCTTGCCGTTCCAGAAGCCGGAGAAGCCGTACTGGCTCTGCTCGTCGTTTCCGAGATCCAGCTGGCCGACGGCGACGCAGTCGGTTGCCGACAGGCACCAGACACCCTGCAGCATGCTCGTCGCGGTGCTGCCGCCGCCCTTCGGCGGCACCGGCACCTTCTGGTAGCTCCAGCTCTTGCCGTTCCATACGTCGGAGGACGGGGTGCCCTTGGCATTGACGGGAGCGTTGCCGTCACCGACCCCGACCGCGAGGCAGTACTTCAACGACACGCAGGACACGCCGAACAGCTCGCCGTAACCGTTGGCCTTGGGCAGCGGGTCCGCGGTCCACTTCTTGCCGTTCCACGACCCGGCCAGTCCAAGCGGGTAGCCGCCCGCATTGTCGTACCAGCCGACCGCGACGCAAGCCGTCGGCGACACGCACGACACGCCCTGCAGAGCCGCCGCCGAGGCGGCCGCCGGCGCCGCGGGCTCGGACGCCGACCAGGTCTTGCCGTTCCACGACTCGCCGAGCGCGACGACGTCGAAATCGGCATTGCCGTAGCTGCCGACCCCGACACAGCTCTTCGATGACGCGCAGGACACCCCGAACAGGTCGCCGCCGAAGCTGCCGGCCGGCAGCTTCACCGGCACATTGCTCCAGGCGTGTCCGTTCCACAGCTCGGAGAGTGCGGCCGAGGTGCCATCAGCCTGGGTGTGCACGCCGGTCGCGACGCAGTCCGCTGACGTCACGCAGGACACGCCGCTGAGCGCGGCCGACGTGGTGCCGGCCGGCACCGGCGGCTTGGCCGCCGTCCAGGTCTTGCCGTTCCACGACTCGGCGAGGGCACCGGTGTTGTCGTTCTCAGGAAAGCTGTCGTTCGGCAGCAGGTAGTCACCGACCGCGAGGCAGCTCTTCTGCGACTTGCAGGACACCCCGGACAGGGTGCCCCCCAAGGCGGCCGCCGGAAGCTTCATACCCGCGGCGGCCCAGCCGCGGCCATTCCACGTCTCCGCCAGCGGCCCGCCGTGGCCCCCGCTCGCGGCCTGGTCGTAGCCGACGGCGACGCAGTACTTCGACGACACGCACGACACGGCCAGCAGCGGACGCTCGGGGGCCGCGGCTGGCGCTGTTGCCTCGATGCCCAGCGTCGTTCCGGTGATGCCCGGCGCGGACCCCGGGATGCCCGGCGCGGTTTCCGTGATGCCCGTGGTTCCCGCCACTGCCTCGTACGCCGCGGCTGTGGCGCCCAGCGTGACAACCAGCACGACGCCGGCGGTCACAGCGATCGATCGCATAGACGTTCCCCTCACCAGTCACGAAATCCCCACAAAGCGCCAGACGGGCGGCGCGGACCTAAGTGGTTGCGGTGAGCTCTCCAGGGCGCTGGACAGCCGTGATGACCGATCAGGCGGGCGCCCCCTGAAGTCCCGACAGCCATTGAGGACTTTACAGAGAGTGACCATACACCGCTCTGTGTAATTGGGGAGGCGTTCTCGGGCTGGAGTGGGGGGTTCACCTCGTGGGTCGATCAGCAGATCGCCGATGCCGAGCGGCGGGGCGTGTTCGATGACCTGCCGGGGGCGGGCAAGCCGCTCAGCCTCAAGCCGGGCGGCGGGGACTACGGCGAGG
>JBEKEK010000268.1:0-7366 GCA_050013875.1 Trebonia sp.
CGGGGGCGGCGGTGCCCACGGTGGCGGCGGGCCCGTCGCCCCTGGTGCCGTCAAGATGCCGGCCGCGCATTGCCAGCAGCACCGTGAGGATGCCGCCGCAGACGATCGCGGAGTCAGCCAGGTTGAAGATCGGGTAGTACCGCGTCACCGCGATCCAGTCGACCACGTCGCCCCGGAACAGCCCGGGCGCGCGGAAGATCCGGTCGCTCAGGTTCCCCATCGCCCCGCCGAGCAGCAGGCCGAGCGCGATCGCCCAGCCCAGGGAGTAGAGCCTGCGCGCGGTGCGGGCGATGTAGACGATCACGGCGAAGGCGATCACGGTGAACACCACCGTCTCGCCGGTGCCGACGCTGAAGGCCGCCCCCGGGTTGCGCGTCAGCCAGAACATCAGCACGTTGCCGATCAGGTGCACCGGCTGGTCGGGCCGCAGGTGCGCGACGACGAGGGCCTTGCTGATGGCGTCGGCGGCGAGCACGAAGGCGGCGACGGCGACAAGCACGGCGATCCGGCGCCGCTTGCCCGCCCCCGGCGGGTCGCCGGCCGCGGCCGTTAGCGGCGTTCCTGGCGCTGCTTGCACACCACGCACAGGGTCGCCCGCGGGAACGCCTGCAGCCGCGCCTTCCCTATCGGCTTGCCGCACGATTCGCACACTCCATATGTTCCGGCTTCGATCCGGTCGAGCGCATGCTCGGTCTGCTCGAGCAGCTCGCGCGTGTTGTTGCTGAGCGCGAGCTCATGCTCCCGCTCGAACAGCTTAGAGCTTGCGTCGGCCTCGTCGTCCCCGGCCTCGGCCGACATGTCGCTTATGTGCGCGGAGATGTGGGCCTGCGCCTCACCGAGCTCGGCCCGCAGCGCGGCCGCCTCTTTTTCCAGTTCGACCCGGAGTTCGGCGATCTCGGCGTCGGTCCACGGCGCTTCGCCGGGCCGCACCGGCAGATCAGCAGCGCTCCAGTGCGGCGCAGCGGTCATATTCGGTTCCTCGGATCATGAGATTCGGACAGACAACGGAGGATACGGCCCGCTGGCGTGTGCCGCAAACCCGTTCGGCTCTCGGCGGAACCTCTCCCCCGCGAGCCAACGGGCGCAGGGGCTAAGAGCGCCCGGCGGCGAGCGGGGATAGCACGGTACTGTAGGTGACGCTCAGCAGAACCGGGAAAGATCAAATTCTTCAGGCTCGGAACGGACCGTTGCGCCGCGCCGGAGGCAAATAGGGCGGGCAAGCGAGGCCGGCCGCGCCCGCGGCCTCGTTCGTCTGGCTGAGCGTAACCGTGACGCTGAAGGGTTGGGGGCGGGGAGAGCGTGATGGAGCGCAAACCGGGCGGGGAAATGCCCGCGCTGCCCGCGCAGGCGGATCTGCCCGCGATCGAGCACGAGATGCTCGCCCGGTGGAACCGGCAGCGGACCTTCGAGGCCTCGCTGAAGCAGACCGAGGGCGCGGACCAGTGGACCTTCTACGAGGGCCCGCCGACGGCCAACGGGATGCCGGGCGTGCACCACATCGAGGCCCGGGTGTTCAAGGACGTGTTCCCCCGGTTCAAGACCATGCAGGGGTATCACGTCCCCCGCAAGGGCGGCTGGGACTGCCACGGGCTGCCGGTCGAGGTCGCCGTGGAGAAGGAACTCGGCCTGTCCGGCAAGAAGGACATCGAGATCTACGGCGTCGCCGAGTTCAACGAGCGGTGCCGGGAGTCCGTGCTCAGGCACGTCGACGCGTTCACCGCGCTGACCACGCGGATGGGCTACTGGATCGACCTGTCCACCGCCTACCGCACCATGGACGCGCAGTACGTGGAATCGGTCTGGTGGGCGCTGAAGACGATTTACGACAAGGGCCTGCTGGTCCAGGACTTCCGGATCAGCCCGTACTGCCCGCGCTGCGGGACCCCGCTGTCCGACCACGAGATGGGCCAGCCCGACGTCTACCGGGACGTCGTCGACCCGTCGGTGATCGTCCGGTTCCCCATCTCCGGCGTCCCCACCGGCGCGAACCCGCACCTGGCGGGGGCGGACCTGCTGGTCTGGACGACGACCCCGTGGACGCTGGTGTCCAACACCGCGGTGGCGGTCCACCCTGAGGTCGAGTACGTGATCGCCAGGAAGTCGGGGACTGGGGACAAGGTTGTCGTCGCCGAGGCGCTCTGGCTGCGGGTCCTGGGCGAGGGATGGCATGTGCTCGCCACCGTGACCGGCACCGATCTGCTTGGGGCGGAATACCACCGGCCGTTCACCATGATTGATATTCCGGATTCGCACCGGGTGGTGAGCGGCACCTTCGTGACCACCGCCGACGGCACCGGCCTGGTGCACCTGGCGCCGGCCTTCGGCGCCGACGACCTGGAGGTCATCCGGGCCAACAAGATGCCGGTGGTGAACCCGGTGCGCGCGGACGGGCGGTTCACCGAGGGGCTGCCGCTGATCGGCGGGGCGTTCTTCAAGGACGCGGACGGGCCGCTGATGGCCGACCTGGCCGACCGAGGGCTGCTGTTCCGCACCGAGCCGCACACGCACAGCTATCCGCACTGCTGGCGCTGCAACACCGTGCTGCTGTACTACGCGCTGCCGTCCTGGTACATCAGGACCACCCAGATCAAGGAGGCGCTGCTCGCGGCCAACGACAAGACCAACTGGCAGCCGCCCGCGATCAAGTACGGCCGGTACGGTGAGTGGCTGCGCAACAACGTGGACTGGGCGCTGTCGCGGACCCGGTACTGGGGGACGCCACTGCCGATCTGGTCGTGTGAATCCGGTCACGTAACCTGCGTCGGGTCGCTGGCCGAGCTGGGCGGGCTGGCCGGGATCGACCTGTCCGGGCTCGATCCGCACCGGCCCTACGTCGATGATGTCTTGTTCCCCTGCCCGGCCTGCGGGCTGGCGGCCAAGCGGGCGCCGGAGGTGATCGACGTCTGGTTCGACTCCGGGTCGATGCCGTTCGCGCAGTGGGGGGCACCGCTGCGGAACCTGGCCGAGTTCGAGGAGGCCTACCCGGCCCAGTTCATCTGCGAGGCGATCGACCAGACCAGGGGCTGGTTCTACTCGATGATGGCGGTGGGCACGCTGGTGTTCGGGCGCTCGTCCTACGAGAACGTGGTCTGCCTGGGGCTCGTCACCGACGAGCAGGGCCGGAAGATGTCCAAGCACCTCGGCAACGTCATCGAGCCGATGGGGCTGATGAACGCGCACGGCGCGGACGCGGTCCGCTGGTTCTTCGCGGCGTCCGGGTCACCCTGGGGACAGCGGCGGATCGGGCCTGGCGTG
This sequence comes from Trebonia sp., assembly GCA_050013875.1. Lineage (GTDB taxonomy): Bacteria > Actinomycetota > Actinomycetes > Streptosporangiales > Streptosporangiaceae > Trebonia. The sequence goes on from JBEKEK010000268.1 coordinate 3,256, forward strand.
CTCGACGAGATCGTGCGCAAGGTGCTGCTGACGTACTGGAACAGCGTCTCGTTCCTGGTGCTGTACGCGAACGCGGCCGGTTCCGGGTCTGGTTCCGGCTCCGCGTGGACACCGGAGGCGGCCCCCTCGGCGCCGGCCGCCGGCGACCGGCCGCTGCTTGACCGGTGGCTGCTGTCGGAGGTGCACGCGTGCGTGCGGGACGTCACCGAGGCGCTCGAGGCGTTCGACGCGGCGGCCGCCGGACGGCGGCTGGCCGGGCTGATCGACGACCTGTCCAACTGGTACGTGCGGCGGTCGCGGCGGCGGTTCTGGGACGGGCCGGGGTCCGCCGACGGGGCGTCGGCGTTCGCCACGCTGCACTCGGCGCTGGTGGCGGTCACGACGATGATGGCGCCGATCACGCCGTTCCTGTCCGACTACCTGTGGGGGGTGCTGAGGGACGCCGACGCGCCCGAGTCGGTGCACCTGGCGGCCTGGCCGGCCTGGGACGGCGCCCTGATCGACCCGTCGCTTTCCGCCCAGATGGCGCTCGCGCGGCGGCTGGTCGAGCTCGGCCGGTCGGCCCGGTCGGCTGCCTCGGTGCGGACCAGGCAGCCGCTCTCGCGCGCGCTGGTCGGCGCGCCCGGGTTCACGGCGCTGCCGCCGGAACTGCGGGACCTCATCGCCGAGGAACTGAACGTGCACCTGGTCGAGCCGCTCGACGCGGCCGGCGGCGAGCTGGTCACCTACACGGTCAAGCCGGAGTTCCGCGCGCTTGGCAAGCGGTTCGGCTCATCGACGCAGGCGGTCGCCGCCGCGATCAGGGCGGCCGACCCGGCGGTGCTGGCCCACGCGGTGGCGGACTCCGGCGCCGGCGCCGACGCCAGCTCTGGCGGCGGGGCGACGGTGCAGGTCCCCTCGATCGGCGTCGTCTCGCTGACCGGGGATGACCTGGTGATCACGCAGACGCCGGTCGAGGGCTGGGGCGTGGCGACCGCGGCGGGCGAGACGGTCGCGCTCGACCTGACGGTATCCGGCTCGCTGCGGGCCGAGGGGTGGGCGCGGGAGGTCGTCCGGCTGATCCAGGACGCGCGCAAGAGCTCCGGCCTGGACGTCAGCGACCGGATCGAGCTGCGCTGGGCGACGCCGGACGCCGACCTGGCGTCGGCGCTGACCGCGCACGGCGAGCTGATCGCGGGCGAGGTGCTCGCGGTGGCGTTCGGCCCCGGCGACGGGCCGGGCGACAGCGCGGGCACGTGGCACGAGCACGCCGACGCCGGCCTGAACCTGCGTTTCTGGCTGGCGATCGCGCCAGCGAGCCCGGCCGCCGGCGGCTAACCGCCTTACCCAACCGGTAGCGATAGCCGGCCAAGGAGCGAGCCGACGTGGCATGGCTCCGGGGACATTGCATAGCTCCCGGACATTGCATAGCTCCCGGACAAACTGAATCGTTTCAGATGCCCAAAAAATGTCCGGCAGCTATGTAAAGTCGAAAAAGCGTCCGGGATCTGCGGAGTTGCCGGCAGACGAAGTGATGCGCGGGACTGCTGGGACTGGCGGTTGGCCTGGCGCGAGCGGCAGCATCGGCGGTTGGCCTGGTGCGAGCGGCAGCGCGGACTCGCCTAGTCCTCAGGCTGGCAGGCCACGCATGGGGTGCAGTTGGCCGCCTTGGCCTCGGGGATCGACTTGGCCTGGACGTCGCTCTCCGGCATGAAGCGAATGAGGATGCAATCCGGCTCGTGGTACCTGGGCACGCCCGGGACCACGGCGACCATCTTGGCGCCGCTGGCCGGCTGGGCGCCGGCAGGCTTGTCATCGCCGGGGGTCTCGGCGTCGGTGGCCGGTTCGTCGTCTCCCGCGGGCGACCCGGGTTCCCCGGGTGACTCCGGCTGGGCGGCCACGGCGTCAGCGTCGGCGGTCTCCGCCTTGGTGTCTGCTTCCGCCGCACCAGCGGTGTCCGCGTCCGCGGTGCCCTTGGCCGCAGCACCCTTGGCGCTGGCGTCCTTGGTCCCGGTGTCCTTGGTCCCGGTGTCCTTGGTCCCGGTGTCCTTGGTCCCGGTGTCCTTGGCGCTGGTGTCCTTGGCGCTGGTGTCCTTGGCGTTGGCCTTCGGTGCCGGGGACTCCGACGCTTCCGGGGACTTCGTCTCCGTGGGCTTCGCTTCCGTGGGCTTCGCTTCCGTGGGCTTCGGCGCTGCGGACTTTGCTGTGCCCGAGGTCGGCTTGGCGAGTTCGCTGGCCGCTGGGACCGACTCGATCGCGTCGTCGGACTTGAGGGCGTCGTCGGACTCGGTTGCCTCGTCCGTCTCCTCGTCATCAAGCCACGAGTAGCGGGTGGGCCAGTCGTCGTCCTCGTCGGCGAGGACATCCGCGTCGCCCGACGAGTTCACCGCCGGGGCGGTGTCAGCCGCCGAATCAGGGCCCGCGGACGCGGCCGTTTGATCGGCTTTACCGGCGGTGGCCTTGGCAGGGGCGGTGGCCTTGGCAGGGGCGGTGGCCTTGGCAGGGGCGGTGGCCTTGGCAGGGGTCGTGGCCTTGACCGCGGGCCGGTCGAACCAGCTGCGCGGGACGGTGCCCGATCCGGCGTCGGCCGATGTCGCACCGGCGCTGGGGCTGGCTGGGACCGACGGCGGCTTCGCGTCCTTCGCGTCATCCCAGCCGCGCGGGGCGACCGGGGACGTTCCGAATGGTGGTGTGCTGGCGGACCCCCAGCCGCCCACCGGGGCGGCTGGGCGGTCCTGCCTTGGCGCCTCGTCCTTGGGCATCGGCTCCCTGGGTGTCCAGGTCGGGCGGAACCGGTCGCCCTGACCGTAAGCGGGGCGGTCCTGCTCCGCTGACGGCACCGGGCCGAAGGGCACCGGACTACCGACCGGCACCGGACTAGCCGGCACCGTAACCGGTGACTGTACGGCCGAGACCGGCCGGTCAGCATCCGGCAATCCAGCGCTGGCGCCCGCATCCGCGGGCGCCAGCCCCGAACGATCACCGAACAGTTCCTCGCGCAGTTCCGCCCGCTTGAGGAATACCCCGATGCCCCATGCGATCAATGCCAAGACACTAATCGCGATGGACACATAGACCAGCGACAGCTTGCTGGTCACGCCGCCACCGATAAGCACCCCGAGGGCAACGACAACCAGCCCGGCGCTGAACCGGATCACCTGAAAATCACCTCGTGTCCGGCGTACCGGAGAACGTGTCCGGCGTACCGGAGACCTACCTCAGCGGATCAACGACCATCCGGACGGAAACCGCCCGCGTGCTCGGGAACCGCATACTGGGCCGCCGTTGGCGCTGAGCCCGCCACACCGTTACGCATCGCGGGCTGGCCGAGGCCTGCCGGAAGCTGCGGTGGGGTGGGTGGTCCGGCCGGAGGCATGGCCGGGAACGTGCCACTGTCGGTCACGCCGGCCTCCAGGTCTCGCAGTTGACCCTCAAGGTAGGCCTTGAGGCGGCTGCGATACTCACGCTCGAATGCGCGCAGGTCATCGACCCGACGCTCAAGCTCCTCACGCGACTGCACGAGTGAGCCCATGGCCTGGCGATGCCGCTCTTGGGCATCACGCTCCAGGGACTCGGCGCGCGCCCTCGCGTCACCGGTGATCTGCTCCGCCTGGCGGCGGGCCTTGGTGAGCACCTCGTCGGCCTCTCGGCGAGCCCGCCCGAGGGTCTCGTCGGCTTCCCGACGAGCATCGGCGATCGCCTGGTCGGCGGTCTGCTGGGCAAGCGAGAGTACGCGGGCCGCCGTGTCCATGTTGTCTTCACTCGAGTAAACCGAGTTATGCATGGGCTCGGGGCGCCGGTATTCCATAGGCGGCTCAGGTGGTGCCATCATGTCCGGCTTCTGGTCGGACAGTGGCGAAGAGAGCGCGGACATGGCCGGCTTCCCTCCACCACGCAGCACCTCGGCCAGCTTCGCCCGGAGCTCTTCGTTCTCCTGGATAAGCCGGTCAAGTTCGGCCTCGACCTCGTCGAGGAAGGCGTCAACTTCTTCCTCGTCGTAGCCGGGCCTGAGCCTGGTCGTACTGAACTGCTTGTTCCGCACATCCGCGGGAGTCAGCGGCATCTCGTCTCCTCGGCGCGCTTGGCTGTGTTCCTCAGCACCGTAGTTCCGTCAGCACCGTGTTCCTCAGCA
>JBEKEK010000269.1:0-7257 GCA_050013875.1 Trebonia sp.
GGCGTCTCGCTGCACGAGATGATCACCAGGCAGGGCGCCACCAGCCCGGAGTCCGCGCTCGTCGTGCTGAAGGGCTCGCTGCTCGGCCTTGCCGCCGCCCACCAGCTCGGCATCGTGCACCGCGACTACAAGCCGGAGAACGTGCTCGTCGACGGCTCGGGCAACAGCAAGCTGACAGACTTCGGCGTCGCGGTCAAGGCCGGTGAGCGGGCCCCCGTCGGCGGCACACCGCTGTACATGGCACCCGAGCAGTGGAACGGCGAGCCGGCCACTCCCGCGACCGACATCTACGCCGCCACCGCCGTGTTCTTCGAGTGCCTGACCGGCCAGACCCCGTTCTCCGGTCGCCTCGGGCACCTAGCGATGCAGCACCAGACCGCGGCGATTCCTGTCGCCCTGGTTGACCAGCCGCTACAGGCCCTCATCGAGCGCGGCATGGCCAAGGACCCGAGGGATCGGCCGGCGCATGCCGTGGAGTTCGTCGCCGAGCTGAACTGGGTCGCCGACCGCGCCTATGGCGCGGACTGGGAGGAACGCGGCAGGAACGAGCTCGCCAAGCGCGCCGCGGCCCTGCTCCTGCTGCTGCTCGGTGGCATCGCGGGCGCGGCCGGCGGTTCGTTCGCCGCCACCCTGCTGGCCGGCCTTGGCCGCAAGAAGAAAGCCGTCATCGCGGGTGCCGCCGCGGGCATCTTCGCCGCCATCGCGGTCACCACGACAACGCTCGCGCTGACGGGGAACAACACCTCGGCGTCCCTCAGTACCCCGACGAATCGGCCCGCCGGCGGGCTGACCCCGAATCCGGTCACCGTCGGCACGCCCGCCACGGGCTCGCCCGCCGCGAGCCCCTCGGCCACGGGCTCGCCCACCGCCAGCCCCTCGGCGACCGGCTCGCCCACCGCCAGCCCCTCGGCCACCAGCCCGACCACGAATCCGCCCACCACCAGCGCGCCGACCACTAGCCCTCCCACCACCGCGCCGCCTCCGCCACCGGTCATCACGGCGGCCGCTAACGCGGCCGCGGTCTCAGGTACCTGCCCGGCCGAGCTGCCATCGCTCACCGTGCCAGGGACGATCAGCTCCGATCGTGCGACCACCGTCACCTACCACTGGGCCCGCTCCAACCAGACAAGCACCGGGCTGGCGCAGGTGGAAATCCCCGCAGGCGGGACGGTCAGCGTCCCGGACTCGGTGACGGCGGCGTCGAACCAGTGGGAGATCTCCGACACGCTCGTGGTGACGTCGCCGTCCGCGCACAGCGCCGGCGCGAAGGTCAGCGTCCAGTGCGATTACCCGACGCTGACGATGACCAACCCGGGCACTCAGCAGCCCCAGATCGACGTGCCATTCAGCCTGTCACTCACGCCCTCCGGCGGCAGCGGGCCGTACAAGTGGTCGGAGACCGGCACCCTGCCACCCGGGCTGAGCTTCAGCGGCGGCGTGATCACGGGCACCCCCACCACGGAGGGCCGGTTCCTCGTCACCATCACCGTCACCGACACCGAGGCATCACCCCAGTCAGCCTCGGTGTCGTTCATCATCGACCCGTTGGTCCGGATCACCTAACAGCAGCCACTCGCCATGCCCGATCGGCCCCCGGCCGTCAGCTGCGCGTGGGCTCAATGCTCGCCGTGTCACCGTGACCCGCGAGCACGCGTTAGCCGCACCCGGAATCTCGCCGCGCACTATTAGTAGCAACTGCGTCGTCGCTGGGCACTTAGTCGGTCCCGCAGCGTTTCTACGTCCCGGCCGAACGGGCGGTCGGCGACACTGCCGGGCAAGCCTTCGGTCAGGGCATCCAGTTCGGCCCGCAGTCCGGCGGCGAGCAGGACCGCATCCGGGCGGCCGGCGGCGAGGCGGCGGGCCTGATGCACCGCGAGGAGTTCGCAGGCGAGCACTTCGGTGACGCCATCCAGTACGATCCGGCACGCCTGAGCCGCTTCAAGTGAGAATGCCTGGGCGTCTTCCTGCCCGCCCGACGTCTCAACCGGGCCGATGACCGACGGGATGGCTTGACGGCGAAGCTCATGCGCGACGCCGACGGCCCGCTTGTGCACCGGCGTGAGGCCGGTCTGCGGTCCAGGCTCAGCCGACAGCTGCGCGTTCAGGCCGGTGACCGCCGGATCCATGAGCCGGTGCAGCCGGGTGGTGCCCAGTTCGGCCACCCCGATCAAGGCCACAGTCAGGGCATGGAGGTGAACCGCGAGGTCATAGCCGTAGAAGCCCGCGCTGCCGACGAATTGGCCGTCGAGAAACGCGGGCGAATCCGTCACTCCCCCTAGTGCGCGCTCGGTCGCCGCGTCCAGGGCGTCAATCGCGCGGTTGAGGTGCGCGAGCACCAGGGGCGACGCGCGGAACGAGACCGGCGGCTGCAGCGCGTGCGGACGGGTCAGCGGGCCAGCTAGGTCACGCAGTCGCTCGGTAACCCAGGCGAGGGCATCGTCACCACGGGCAAGCCGGGCGTCGAGCACATCGCGGGCGGCGCCCGTGATCGCGAACTCGGCTGCCAGGACCGTCAGCGCGTGCCGCAGGACCCCCCGGGCGTCCTCGGCCGCGAGCACGGCAAGCGCCGTGGTCATCGGGACGCCCTCGATCAGCGCCACACCCTCCTTGGGGCCAAGCGGCAGCGGCATGAGACCAGCTTCCGCTAGTGCTTGCCCGGCTCGGCTCGTCCCGGCTCCTGGCCCACGGGCCAGGACCTCGCCTGTGCCCGTCAGCGCCGCGCCAAGATGCGCGAGGCCCACGATTTCGCCCGCCGCCCCGGTCGACCGGCGCGGAATCGCGGGCAGCACGCCGAGTGTGATCGATTCCGCCAGTCGGCCGCACAGCGCGGCGGATACGGCGGCGTCGCCATTGAGGAACGTACGCAGGCGTACCGCGAGGACCGCGCGGGTCTCGGCCGGGCTGAGCCAGGGAGGTCCGCCTGCTGCCCGTGCCGTCAGGAGCGCCTCGGAGTGCCGGGCGCGTGCGGCTTGATCGAGACCGACCTCGCTCAACACGCCCATGCCAGTCGTGACGCCGTAGACCCGGTCGCCGACGTCGAGTGCTGCCAGCATCCGGGCGTGCCGCCCATCGAGCCAGCGGATCAGATCATCCCCCAGCTCGAGCACCAGCTCTCCGCGCGCGACAGCTAGCACCGCGCGCGCGTCCAGTCCGGCCGGGTCCGTCAGACGCATGCTCGGGAGCACCGGTGACACCGGAACCACCGCCTCAGTGGTATCGCAGCATAGTGCCGGCATCGGCAGCGACGGCACGTTCCAGGATCAGATGTGCCACGGCGATATCCAGGATCGACAGCCCGCGATGCCAGAGCAGGATGCGTTCGTCCGGTGACTCTCGCCCCGCGGCTCGAAAACCGTCCGCCCGCGCCCGTGCGCCGTGATCACCTCGGCTACCGCGTCGATGATCTCCGCGCGGCTGATGCCAAGGCTCTCAATGTCAGGCCCGGACAGGAACCGCAGCCAGATCCCCTCCGTGTGCACCCGCTGATCATATTCGGCCGAACGCTCACCTGCCGGGGAGTCATTTACCACATTCCGGCCCGGGGCGGCGATCGGTCTTGGTGATGAAGTTTGCGGGTTCCTGCTGTTTCCCCGCCGAGGCGGGCGGGCTTAGCTGGACAGTGACAAGCCAGACGGCCAGGTATCGCGACGCCGCGCCGCGCCCGGTCCCGCCAGGGACCGGGCAACCAGATCGGCCATTCGCTCATCGCGGCAAGGAGCCCCGGTTATGAGTATCAACGCCTGGATCGTTCTCGGGCTGGGCGTGACCGTGGGCTTCCACCGGCTGCTGAGGCACCACGGTGTCACGGCGGCCCCGGCGCTGCGGGTCGCGCTCACGGTCGCCGGGTCACTGAGCTTCGGACGGCTCGCATGACGGCCATCGCCGGACCACCATCCGTCGCCGCTCCTTCCCTGGGCTCGCCGCCGAGGGGACCGGCCGTGGCCACGGTACCGTGCAGCAGCGAGCGGCCGTCCGATCCCCGCCGCCGCCGGACGGTCCTTCGCACCGTGGTGTCAGCCGCCATCGTCGCGGCCATCTTCGGGTTCGCCCTGCCGCGTTTCGCGTCCTATCGCAGCGCGTGGGCCAGCATGGGCGCGATGACAGGGCAGCAGGCCCTGCTCGTTGCCGCCGCGGCCGTCGGCAGCATGGTCTTTTCCTGGCTCGTCATTTGTTCGGTGCTGCCATCGGTCCGGCTGCGCGAGGCGGCGGTGGTCAACCTCGGCTCCAGCGCGGTCGCGAACACCCTGCCCGCCGGAGGCGCGCTTGCCATGGGGGTCAGCTGGGCAATGCTGTCTGGTTGGGGCGTCAGCACCGCGGATTACGTGCTCTATACCCTGGTGTCAGGAATCTGGAATGTGTTCGCCCGCCTGGCCCTGCCCGTCGTCGCCTTGGGGATCATGGTGACCGTCAGCCGGCCCGGTGCAGGTCTGATCGCCGCCGCCGCGACGGGCCTGGCCCTGCTCTGCGCCACGGCGGTCGGTCTTGGTCTCGTGCTGCGCAGTGAGTCCCTCGCGCTCGAAGTTGGCGGTGCGCTGTGGCGCGCATTCGCCGTCGGCTGCCGGCTGGTGCGTCGGCAACCGCCCGGCGTCCCCGGATGGCTGCCCGGCTTCCACAGCCGGGCAACCGCCCTTCTCGCCGCTCGCGGATGGCGGATCACCGTCGTCATGGCTGCGGGCAACCTCGCCTTGTGGCTCGTACTGCTCGCGTGCCTGCGCGGCACCGGCCTGTCCCAGGCCCAGGTGCCGTGGCAGACCTCCCTTGCCGCCTTCGCGTTCGTCAGGCTGCTGACCGCCCTGCCCGTCACCCCAGGCGGTCTCGGGATCACCGAACTCGGCCTGATCGGGACCCTGACCGCCGCGAGCGCCGACCACCGGGCCACCGCACAGGTGACCGCCGCCGTGCTGCTCTACCGGGCCGTCACCTACCTGCCCCCCATCCCACTCGGCGCCCTCGCCTGCCTGGTGTGGCGGCACGCACCCGCGCTTATCCACGCCAGCCCGCACCACACAGAAGCGAACCCGGAAACAGTGAGCCTGAACTGAGGCTCATGACCGGAGCCGCGACTGCCTTGCGGTGCTCCCTCAGGCGCGGGCTCCGCTGGCGGCGTCGAGGCCGCTTGGCAGGTCTTCGCCGGCCGTCTGGCCGCCGGGGCCGCCGCGGTCCTGATGCCCGGGCCACCACGCCCTGGCACCGAGCAGTGCCGTAACCGCTGGCGTCAGGAACATCGCCATCACGAACGCCGCGATGGCGATGCCGCAGGAGATCGCGAAGCCCATCTGCTCGAACGTGGACCCGCCGGCCAGGATCAGCGAGGCGAAGGTCCCGGCCAGGATCAGCCCCGCCGAGGCGATTGTCGGCCCGGCGTGCTTGAGCGCCTCGGCCGCCGCCTCCCTCGGGGTCTTGCCCTCGGTGGCTTCCTCCCGCAGGCGCGACACCATCAGGATGTTGTAGTCGGTGCCGAGCGCGACAACGAACAGGTACATCATGATCGGCAGGACGAAGGAGAGACCGCTCTGGTTGTCGAGGTCCTGGAAGATGCCCACCGAGGCGCCCAGGGTGGCGGCGAAGCCGAGGCCGACGAAGACCATCAGGTACCAGGGCGCAACGACGCTCTGCAGCAGCAGCCCGAGGATGATCAGGATCAGCACCGCGGCCACCGGGAACACGATGGAGTAGTCATGCTCCATCGCCGACTCCAGGTCCACGTATACCGAGGTGATGCCGCCGACCAGCGCGCGACTGCCCGCCGGGGCGTCGTTCACCACGGCCTGAAGGGGCCCGCGGACCGTGTTCATCGCTGTGTCGGACTCACCCGCTGACGACAGGATCACGGTGTAGTCCGCCACGTCGCCGCTGGCGTTGACCTTGGCCGGGCTCACCGAGGCGACGCCCGGGACCTTGGCCAGGCGCGCGCGCAGCGATGCCAGCGACGCGGTATCGAGCTGCTTGCCGTCGGTCGACTGCACGAGCACGGCGGTCGGCTCGGAGTCCCCGGCCGGGAATCCCTTGAGCAGCACGTTGGCGTACTGGGCGGACTGGGTGGTCGCGGTGTTGCCCGCGGTGAGGTCGAACGTCGGGTGGAAGCCGAAGGAAACGATCCCGAGCACGCCGAGCAGCACCACGATCGTCCCCGCGAACCGGCCCGGGTGCCGTCCGAGTGACCGTCCGAGAGCGGCGAACCGCGCCGACTTCGGCTCGGTCTTCCACGCCTTGGACGGCCAGAAGACGCGCGTGCCGAGCAGGGAGACAACGGCGGGCACGAGCGTGAGCCCGGCCAGCGCGGCGCTGAAGACGGCGATGGCGAGGGCCGGCCCCAATTGGCGGAACAGCGACAGGCTGGACAGCGTGAGCGCCAGGAACGCGATCATCACCGCCCCGGCGGCGGTGGCGATGGCCGGCCCGACCCGGCCGATGGCGCTCTCCATGGCCTGTTTGGAGGGCTCGCCCGCGCGCAGCCTCTCCCGGTAGCGGAAGAGCAGAAACAGGATGTAGTCGGTGCCCACCCCGAACAGCACGACGATGAGCATGATGGACGTGAAGCTGTCAGCGCTCCAGCCGGCCGCCTTGCTCAGGAAGTCGATGAGCCCGTTGGCCACCGAGGAGACGAGGCCAATCGTGAGCAGTGGCAGCAGCACGATGACGGGGCTGCGGAAGATGAGGAGCAGCAGCACGATGATGAGCAGGATGGTGCCTATGAAGACGATCTTCTGCGCGTTGTTGCCCGTCGACGCCGAGTCGACGTCCTCGGCCACTGTCCCCGTCACGCCAGCCTTGAGGTCCGTGCCCGACACGAGCGAGGACAGGTCGGACCTGAGCGTCGCGATGGCGTTGGTCTGCGCGGTGGTGAGCTGACCGGAGACGTTGGGTATCTGCACCGAGATCGTCTGAATGAGCTTGTTCGCCGACGGCGGCCCCGCCTGCATCGTGCTCAGCGTGGGAATGTCGTCCGCCCCCAGCTTGCTGGCGATGCCGTCGACGAGATGAGAGTCCGCAGCGGTGAGCTTGCCGCCGTCGGCCCGCTCGAACACCACGATCGCGCCCGGCGCGGCGGCGGTCGGGAAGGCGCTCTGCTGCAGGTTCTGGGCCTGCACGGACTGATAGTGGCTGGGCAGGAACGAGGACTCGCTGCTCGAGCTGGCCAACTTCGGCGCCAGCCCGACGATCGCGACCGCGGCCACGATCCAGATCCCGATCACTAGCCACGGGTGCCTGACGACGCCCCGTCCTAGTCGAAAGAACATGCTTCCGCTCTCCTCT
>JBEKEK010000270.1:0-7180 GCA_050013875.1 Trebonia sp.
GGCCCGCGCGCCGCCGGCGCTCGGCCGCCCCTGTCAGCTTGCCCCCCGCCGGGCCTCGCGCGTCCGCCACGCCAGCGATTATCTCAGACCGCTGCTAGCTCAGACCGCGGCGCGGCGGCCGATCCACGCGCGCCAGCCACCGAAGCGCGTGATGTCGGCCGCTCCCCGCACCGCCGCCGGCTCGCACAGGAATCCCAGCACGTCACGGCCGTCGTCCAGCCAGATCCGGCCGATCGCCATGGGAACGGTCAGCCCGGTCACGAAGCGGGCGAAACCCGCCGCGGGCAGCCGCCACACCTCGCCCGCGATCGACGCCCCGGCCCGCCCCGCGGCGGCTGCCTCGGCATCCGGCACCGGCTGCGGCTTGACCCGGACCAGGCCGGGCTTAGGCGGCTGGGTAGCCAGGGAGTACAGCCGGTAGGCCGGCGCGGTGGCAGCCGGCCCAACCAGCGTGCCGCCCGCCGCGAGCAGCTCATGGTTCAGCGGCTGCCCGCTCAGGTGGGCGCCGACCACCAGCAGCTCTACGTCGGCCTGGTCGCAACGCGCGGCGATCTCGGCCAGCCGCGCGTCGCTGCCCGCCGGGCCGGTCAGCATGATCCCGAACGGCAGCCCGGCGACCGTCCCGGCCGGCACCGCCAGGGCCGCGAAGTCGAGCAGGTTGGCGAAATTCGTATAGGTGCCGAGCCGCGAGTTGAGGCCGACCGGGTCGCCGCGCACTTCGGCGATCGTGGGGTGCAGCGTGGTCGTCGGCGTCAGCAGCGCGTCGCAGCCGTCCAGCACGTCGGCCGCGTGCGCCGCGAGCCGGTCCAGCCGCTCCCGGTCCGCGAAGTAATCGGCCGCGCCGTGCTTCGCGGCGTCGAGGATAATCGTCGCGACGACCGGGTCAAGGTCGCCGCCGATGAGCCCGGCGTGCTCGCGGACGTGGTCGCCGACCGCCGCGTAGCGCTCGGCCACGAACGATCCGCCGTACAGCAGGCTCGAGGCCTCAAGCAGGGGCGCGATGTCGAGCGGGACGACCTCGGCGCCGGCCGCGCGAAGTCGCGCGACCGCCGCCTGGAACGCCGCTGCCCAGCCGTCGGCCAGCCCGGCGAGCTGGGCCGGCAGCGGTACGGCGATGCGGGCAGGCCCGGCGTCGGCCTCCGCATCGACGCCGCCGGGCCGCCAGCCGCCGCGCGGCCGGCTGCCGAGCAGGGTCGCCAGCGGATCCACGCCGTCGGGCCCCGCCATCACCGCGACCGCCCGGCGGGCCAGCGGCAGGGACCGCGCGAAAACGGTCACGCAGTCGAGCGACCGGCAGGCCGGCACCACGCCGGTACACGGGATGACGCCTCGCGTGGGCTTGACGCCGACGATGCCGTTCAGTGCGGCGGGCACGCGACCGGAGCCCGCCGTGTCCGTGCCGAGGGCGAAATCGACCAGGCCGAGCGCCACCGCGACCGCCGACCCGGCACTGGATCCGCCGGAGATCTTGGCCGGATCCCATGCGTTGCGGACCGCTCCGTACGGGCTGCGCGTGCCGACCAGGCCGGTCGCGAACTGGTCGAGGTTGGTCTTGCCGATCACCACCGCCCCGGCCCGGCGCAGCCGCGCGACGCAGGTGGCGTCCAGCGCGGGCAGGTACTCATACGAGGGCGCGCCCGCCGTGGTCGGCAGCCCCGCCACGTCGATGTTGTCCTTGACCGCGGCCACCAGGCCGGCCATCGGCAGTTGTTCGCCGGCGGCGACCGCGGCGTCGATCGCGGCGGCCTCGGCCAGGGCTTCCGCCACCGGACGCAGGATGATCCAGACCTCGGGGCGGCCGGCCGCGTCGATGGCGGCGTACGCGGCCGTTACCCGCGCGACGGCGCTCACCGGGCGACACCGTTCAAGGGCCCGTCCGGGACCAGCGCGAGCAGCACCTGGCCCGCCGCGACCTGGGTCCCGACGGCGGTGTAAACCTCCGCCACGGTCCCGTCGTGGGGCGCGGCGATAATCGTCTCCATCTTCATCGCCTCCAGCGACGCGAGCTTGTCGCCCGTGCTAACCCGCAGGCCAGGCCGGGCGTCGACCTGCCAGACACTCGCGATGAACGGCGCGGTCACCGCGGTCGCCCCGACCGGCACCCGCACCGCCCCGGCCGTGCCGCCGGCGCCGGGCTCGCGCTCGGCTCTGCCCAATTCGGCTCTGCCCAATTCGGCTCTGCCCAATTCGGCTCTGTCGAACTCGGCTCTGTCCAACTCGCCACTGGCGCGCCAGCGCTCCTTCTCGGCCGCGAACGCCGCCGACTGCCGCGCGCGGAACGCGGTGACGGACGCCGCGTTCGCCGCCAGGAACCGGGTGTACGAGCCGTAGTCGAACCAGCCGTCAGCCACGTCCACCTGCCCCCGCCCGGCCTCGGTCTCGGCTCGCAGGTCGAGCAGCTCTTCGGCGCTGACCGGGTACCACTCAATCTGGTCGAAGAAACGCAGCGCCCACGGCTGCTCCGCGAACAGCCCGGCCCGGCGGAACCGGTTCCACACCTGGGTCGTCCGCCCGACGAACTGATAGCCGCCGGGCCCCTCCATGCCGTAGATGCACAGATAGGCGCCGCCGATGCCGACGGAGTTCTCCGCCGTCCACGTCCGCGCCGGGTTGTACTTGGTCGTGACCAGCCGGTGCCGTGGGTCGACCGGCGTGGCCACTGGCGCGCCCAGGTACACGTCGCCCAGGCCGAGCACCAGGTACCGCGCGGCGAAGACGATCTCCCGCACGTCCTCGGGCGTCGCCAGCCCGTTGATCCGCCTGATGAACTCGATGTTCCACGGCGTCCAGGGCGCGTCGGAGCGGACACCGTGCATGTACCGCTCGATGGCGAGCCGGGTCGCCGGGTCGTCCCACGACAGCGGCAGCCGCACGGTGCGAGACGGCACCCGCAGCTCGTGCGCCGGGGGCAGCGTGTCCTCGACCTCCTGCAGCAGCGGCAGCAGCGACCTCGCGGGCAGCCGCGCGGCGTCGGTGTGGATCTGCAGCGACCGGATGCCGGGCGTGAGATCGATAACCCCGGCCAGCCCCTGGGCCGCCAGCGCCTCCTGCAGAGCGTGCACCCGCATCCGCAGGCCGAGGTCGAGCACCGGATCGCCGTACTCGACGATCACGTTGTCGTCGCCATCCCGGCGGTAGACCACGGCGGGCCCGCCCGGCCCCCCGTCGCGCCTGGCCAGCAGGCCGTCGTCGCCGTCACCGCCGGTGCGCGCCAGCACCGGGGTGGCGCGCCGGTCCCGCAGCGACGCCGCGTCTGCCTCGCGCACCGGCACGAACCGCACGGTGTCCCCCGGCCGAAGCTGCCCCATCTTCCACAGCTCGCCGCTCGCGATGACCGCCGGGCAGACGAACCCGCCGAGGCTCGGCCCGTCCGGGCCGAGGATGATCGGCGTGTCCCCGGTGAAGTCGAGCGCGCCGACCGCATAGGGGACATCGTGGATGTTGGACGGGTGCAGCCCGGCCTCGCCGCCGTCCTCGCGTGCCCACGACGGGCGCGGCCCGATGAGCCGGACGCCGGTGCGCGCCGAGTTGTGGTGCACGGTGTAGCCGCTGGCGTACAGCTCATCGATGCCCGCCCTGGTGAAGAACTCCGGTGCCGCGTGCGGTCCCTCGGTGACCCCGATCTCCCAGTCACTCGCGATCGCGGGCCGACGGTGTGGCGGCACTGGCGCGAGCGGGACCGGCGCGAGCGGGACGGACGGCCGGACGTCGCGGCGCGCTCGGAGGACATCGCCGACCGCCAGGGCGCGTCCGCCGTGTCCGCCGAACCGGCCCAGCGTGAACGTTGACGCGCTCCCCAGGTAGGAGGGCACGTCGAAGCCGCCGCGCACGGCCAGGTAGCAGCGCAGCCCAGGGCCGCCGATCGCGCCGATCGAGAGGGTCGCCCCGGACGGCACGGTGAACGGTTCCCACCAGGGCACGGGCCGACCACCGGCGTCAACGGGACCACCGGAGGCACCGGAGGCACCGGAGGCACCGGAGGCACCGGAGGCACCGGGACTACCAGGGCCACCGCCGGGACCACCGGGGCCGCTGGAGCCGTCTGGACCACCGGGGCCGTCAAGCGACGCGGCCGCGACCGCGCCGCCCAGGCAGACGACCGTGTCGTGGGAGAACCTCAGGCTCGGCCCGGTGGCGGTGCACTCCAGCGCCGGCGCGCCCTCGGGATTGCCCACGGCGAGGTTGGCCTCGCGCAGCGACACCTCGTCCATCGGGCCGCTCGGCGGCACGCCGACCTGCCAGTACCCCAGGCGGCCGGGCCAGTCCTGCACGGTCGTCAGCGCGCCAGGCTCCAGCACCTCGATGCGCGGCTCGGGATCGGTGAGCCCGTCCAGCGTTGAGGTCGAGTGCGTGACGGACCGGAATTCCGGCAGCGCGAGCGCCGCGCGCAGCAGCCCCAGGTTGGTGACGACGCCGTCGACCCGGGCGTCTTCCAGTGCGGTGCCGAGGCGGTCAAGTGCCCGCTCGCGGTCGTCGGCCACCGCGATGACCTTCCCGAGCAGCGGGTCGTAGCTCGGGGAAACCTCAAGGCCGGCCTCGATCCACGCATCCACCCGCACGTCCGCCGCCGCCGCCCTAGCGCTAGCCCTCGCCCGCACGTCCGCCGCCGCCGCCGCCCCAGCGTCCGCCCGCACGTCCGCCGCCGCCGCCGCAGCGTCCGCCCCCACGTCCGCGGCCGCGGCCGCATCGTCCGCCCCCACGTCCGCGCTTCGCGGCGGCCAGCTGACGGCGGTGACCAGGCCGGGGCTTGGGCGGCCGCCGTGGTTGGGATCCTCGGCATAGACGCGGGCCTCGACCGCGTGGCCGCGCGGCACAGGCCGCGACGCCATGAACCCGGCGACGCCGCCGGCCCCCTGGCCGGCCAGCCGGAGCATCTGCTCGACGAGGTCGACCCGGTACACCTCCTCGGTGACCGGGTGCTCCACCTGCAGCCGCGCGTTCACCTCCAGGAACGACGCCTGCTGCCCGGCCGGGTCGTACACGAACTCGACGGTCCCGGCCGAGCGGTAGGCGACGGACGCGGCGAGGTCCCGCGCCGCCTCATGCAACTGGCGGCGCAGCGACGGCGGCAGCCCGGGGGCCGGCGCCTCCTCGATGACCTTCTGGTTGCGGCGCTGAAGCGAGCAGTCCCGGTCGCCGAGCACCACCACCTGGCCGGTTCCATCGCCGAAGACCTGGACCTCCACATGCCTGGCCGGCCGGACGAGCCGCTCAAGGAAGACGCCGGCGGCGGCGAAGTTGGCAGTGGCGAGCCGCTGGACCCGGGCGAACGCCTCGGCCACCCCGGCCTCGTCGTAACAGGCCAGCAGGCCGATGCCGCCCCCGCCGCCGGTGGCCTTGACCATGACGGGAAAGCCGATCCGGCGGGCCTGCGCCACGGCCTGCTCGGCGGAGGCCAGCAGCCCGGTGCCTGCCATCATCGGGACGCCGGCGGCACGGGCGAGCGCGCGGGCCGTGTGCTTCGCACCGAACGCCGCCAGCTGCGCCGGGGTCGGCCCGACGAACGCGATTCCCGCGTCTTCCACCTGTCGCGCGAACTCGGCGTTCTCGGCGAGGAACCCGTACCCGGGGTGGATGGCGCCGGCCCCGGTCAATTTGGCGGCGGAGAGAATGCCGCTTCCGTTCAGATAAGAGTCTTGCGGTCTTGCCTCTCCTATCAGCACCGCCTCGTCCGCCTCGCGGACGTGCGGCGCGGCGATATCGGCGGTGGAGTAGACGGCGACCGTGCGCAGGCCGAGGCGGCGCGCGGTGCGGATAACGCGGCGGGCGATCTCGCCCCGGTTGCTGATGAGAACGGTATCGAACGCCCAGCCCGCCAGCCGACCGCTCACGCGGCCCCTGCCGTCACGATCATCCGCAGCGGGGTGGGGTTGAAGTCGTTACACGGGTTGTTCATTTGCGGGCAGTTGGAGACGAGGACGAGGATGTCCAGCTCGGCGCGGAACGCGACCCGCTTGCCGGGCCCGGAGATGCCGTCGACGATGCCGAGGGTGCCGTCGGCCTCGATGGGGACGTTCATGAACCAGTTGAGGTTGGACACGATGTCGCGGGCGCCCATACCGTACTTGGCCGCCTCGGCCAGGAAGTTCTCCCGGCAGCCGTGCTCGGCGGCGGTGTGGTGGCCGTACCGCAGGGTGTTGGACTCCTTGCCGCACGCGCCGCCGATCGTGTCCTGCCGGTCGATCTCGTTGGCGACGACCGTGGCCAGCGGGTTGCCCTGGTTGGACCGCAGGATGGTGCCGGCGCGCACGTAGACGTTGCCTGACCAGGCGATGGTGTCCGGCACGCTGTACCGCTCGTCGGTGTCATGGGCGTTGTAGAGCAGGCAGTCGCCGGACTGGTTGCCGCCGACGTCCACGATCGTGAGGATGTCGCCGCGGCTCACCACGGCCGACCACGGGGCGCGCGCCGGGACGACCTCGTCAAGCAGGATCGCGCCGTCGAGGAGCGGGCCGGCCAGGTCGAGCACGGTGCCCTCGGCGTAGCTCGCCGGGTCAAGCACGTCGTTGTCAGCGCTCATTGCCTCACAGCCCCCTTGCGGCCAGGTAGTCGGCGGTGTTCAGGTAGGCGCGGCGCGCCTCGGGGGTGGCGTCCCAGCCTGGGTCCGCTTGTGTCGTCGGCGCCGACCGCCATGCGTGCACCCGCAGCGGGCCGCAGGTGTAGGCCGGGCTTGGGTCGACCGGGTGCGGCACGTTGGCGATGAGGATGATCAGCGGAAGCTCGGCCAGCAGTTCGACGGCCTTGCCGGGTCCGGCGGTGCCGGTGAAGGCCAGGCCTCCGTCCGGCTTTACCCGAACGCCCTGGAAGAACGAGATAGACGGCGGCAGGTCGCGCGGGGTCAGCCCGTGCTTGGCCGCCGCCAGTGTGAACAGCTCACGGCCGGACGGACTCGGCCCCTGGGGGGCCGAGTCGCCGTACTTCGCCCGGTTGGCGGCGGCCGTACTGGTACCGCAGAGGGCGTCGTGCTGCCCGGACTCGTCAGCGGCGATCGTCGCCAGCACGCGGCCGTCGCCGGACAGCAGCAGGTGCCCCGCGGTGAGGTAAGCCTGCCAGCCGATCTTCACGGTGTCGGCCACATTGAGTCGTTCCCATGGCTCCAGGGCGTTATAGAGGAGGACGTGCGCGCACGCCTGTCCGGTCACGTCCGCTAGCCGGATACGCGTTCCGCGGGCGACGACCT
>JBEKEK010000271.1:0-7468 GCA_050013875.1 Trebonia sp.
AGGAACGCCTGATCACGATCGACCGGAAGGTAGTCCTTCGCCATAACCCGATTCTATCGAACACCCTGCCGGCAGGCCCGGGAACGCGTCACCCCAAGCCAGCCAATTCTGCAACAGCCCCCAGGGCGCCCCCAACTACACACGATCACGCCGTGAGCGTCAGCCCAGAAGGAAACCCCGGAACCGGAGGGGCGAGCGTTAGCCCAGAGGGAAATCCGGGACCGGAGGGGCGAGCGTTAGCGCTGAGAAGCGGCGGATGGGTACGCTCCGAGCCCGGGAATGGGTACGCTCCGAGCCCGGGAATGGGTACGCTCCGAGGCGCGGAATCGGTGGGCTTTGAGGGGGAATAAGTGGGTTTTGTGGTCTGCCCTCGAGACCGGAGAAGCGGGGCGCGAGTGGTGCGCCGCCGACAGCGCGGAAGCACCACCGCGCCCCCCCCCCCCCCCCCCCCCCCCCCCCCCCCCCCCCCCCCCCCCGCCCCCCCCCGGCGCCCCCCCCCCCCCCCCCCCCCCCCCACCACCCCCCCCCCCCCCCCCCCCGCCATCATCCGCCTTAGTCAGCCAGCTTCAGCCAGACCAAGCCGCCGCGCGGCGACGGACCACGCCAGGCTGTCACCCGACGGCGCGAAGTGCCGCAGATCCTGCCCACGC
Source organism: Trebonia sp. (assembly GCA_050013875.1). Taxonomy (GTDB): domain Bacteria; phylum Actinomycetota; class Actinomycetes; order Streptosporangiales; family Streptosporangiaceae; genus Trebonia. The sequence continues at coordinate 651 of JBEKEK010000271.1, forward strand.
CGCAGCAGCGCGCGCATCCCGTCAAGCGATCCCGGTGCCGCGCCCAGCGCACGCGCCTGCACCAGCGCGTTGCCGAGGGCGGTGGCCTCGGCCGGCCCGGCCACCACCGGCAGCCCCAGCGCGTCCGCCGTGAGCTGGCACAGCAGCGCGTTCCGCGACCCGCCGCCGACGATGTGCACCACGTCGGCATGCTGCCCGGACAGTGACTGCGCGGCCAGCAGGGCGCGCCGGTACGCCATCGCCAGGCTGTCAAGGACGCACCGGACGATCTGCGCGGGTTCGGATGGCACGGGCAGCCCGCGCGAAGAGAGCCAACCCGCGATCCGCGCGGGCATGTCACCGGGCGGCAGGAACACCGGGTCGTCGGCGTCGACGACGAACCGCAACGGCGCGGCGGTGGCGGCCTCCGCCAGCAGCGAATCAAGCGACGGCGAGCCCCAGTGCCGCAGGCACTCCTGCAGCAGCCAAAGCCCGGTCACATTGCGCAGGTAGCGGACGGTCCCGTCGATTCCCGTCTCGTTGGTGAAGTTCGCACGTTCGCTCTCCCCCGTCAGTACCGGCGCGGACAGCTCTACCCCGGCCAGCGACCAGGTGCCCGACGAGATGTAGGCGAAATGCCGACCGGCCGCCGGCACCGCGGCGACCGCGGACGCGGTGTCGTGCGACCCGACCGCGATCAGCGGCACCGAGCCCAAGACACCCGCGGTAATCGGCCCGATCACGTCACCCGGCTGGCGCAGCGGCGGGAACAGCCCCGGCGCGATGCCCGCCCGCTCCATGACGCCCGTCGCCCACTGGCGCGAGGAAACGTCGAGCAGCCCGGTCGTCGACGCGTTGGTCACCTCGGCCCCGGCGGCACCGGTCAGCCAGTACGCGAGCAGGTCAGGGATCAGCAGCAGCGTCCGCGCGGCCGCCAGCGATGGCGTTCCGGCGGCCGCGATGAGCTGGTAGATCGTATTGATCGGCAGGTCCTGGATGCCGGTGACCGCGTACAGCTCGGTGTGCGGGATGGCGGCCGTCACCCCGTCGGTGCGCGAGTCGCGGTAGTGCACGGGGTTGCCGAGCAGCGCGCCGGTTGCGTCGAGCAGCCCGTAATCCACCCCCCAGGAGTCGATACCGGCGCTGGCCAGCGGGAACGTCGAGGCGGCGGCCGACAGCCCGGCCAGCACGGACGCATGCAGCCGCAGGATGTCCCAGTACAGCGTCCCGCCCGCCACGACCGGTTCGTTCGGGAACCGGCTCACCTCGTGGGTTTCCACGCCGGAGTCCGACACCCGGGCGGCGATCACCCGCCCGCCGGACGCACCGATGTCAACCGCCGCCACAACTGAAGCAGAAGAGGTCATACCAGTCCCCGTCGCGCCGCCCACACCACGGCCTGAATGGACGTGGTGAACCCAAGCCGGTCGCAGATGGCCTTGACCCGGCGCCGCACCGTCCGCTCGGACGTGTTCAGCCGGCGGGCCACCGCGTCCAGCGGCAGCCCCCGGGCGAGGAGTGCGAGCAGCTCTACGTCCTGGCGGCTCAACTCCGCCGCCAGTCTCCCGGCCATCGGTTCAGCGTCAGCCATCTCGGGCCGAACCTCCGCATCATCGCAGGAACGCGGCCGCCACCCCCGCGTCAACCGGGATCAGCAGGCCGGTGGTGAGCGAGAGGTTCCCGCCGCAGAGCGCGAAGACGGCCGCGGCGACGTGCTCGGGCAGTACCTCGCGCTTGAGCAGGGTGCGCTGCGCGTAGAACGCGCCGAGCTCGGACTCAGGAACCCCGTAGACGGCGGCGCGGGACGCGCCCCAGCCGCCGGCGAAGATCCCGGACCCGCGCACCACCCCGTCCGGGTTGACGCCGTTGACCCGCACCCCGATGCCGCCGAGTTCGGCCGCGAGCAGCCGGACCTGGTGCGCCTGGTCGGCCTTGGCGGCGCCGTAGGCGACGTTAGACGGCCCCGCGAACACGGCGTTCTTGCTGACGATGTAGACGATGTCACCGCCCATGCCCTGCGCGGTCATCACCAGCGCGGCCGCCCGCGACACCAGGAACGACCCGCGCGCCATCACGTCGTGCAGGAGGTCCCAGTCGGCGGTGGTCGTCTCGGTCAGCGGCTTCGATATCGACAGCCCGGCGTTGTTGACCACCAGGTCCACCCCGCCGAACGCCAGCGCGGCCGCCGCGAACGCCGCCGCCACGTCTTCCTCGCTGGTCACGTCGGCTGCTGTCGGCACCGCGACGTCAGCAGAACCGAGCTCGGCGGCGGCCGACGCGGCCGACGCGGCATCCCGGTCGGCCACCACCACGCAGGCGCCCTCGGCCGCCAGCCGTTGCGCCGTCGCCCGCCCGATCCCCGACCCGCCGCCGGTGACCAGCGCGATCCGTCCGGCCAGGGGCTTGGGCGCGGGCCGCCGCCGCAGCTTGGCCTCCTCGAGCTCCCAGTACTCGATCCGGAACTTCTCGCTCTCCGGAATCGGGGCGTAGGCCGAGATCGCCTCCGCCCCGCGCATCACGTTGATCGCGTTGACGTAGAACTCCCCCGCGACCCGGGCGGTCTGCTTATCGGCGCCGAAGCTGAACATGCCGACGCCGGGCACCAGCACGATCGCCGGGTCGGCGCCGCGCATCGGCGGCGACTCTGGTGTCGCGTAGCGGTCGTAGTAGGCCCGGTAGTTCTCCCGGTAGGCGGCGTGCAGCTCGCGCAGCCGCTCGATGACCGCGTCAAGCGGCGCGTCCGGCGGCAGGTCGGCCACCATCGGCCGCACCTTGGTGCGCAGGAAGTGGTCGGGGCAGGAGGTGCCCAGCGCCGCCAGCGCGAACACCTTCTCGCTGCCGGTGAACTCAAGCACCGCGGGCGAGTCGGTGAAGTGCCCCAGCTGCGGCTTGTCGGTGGAGGCGAGGCCGCGGATCACCGGCGCCAGGGCCGCCGCGCGTGCCCGGCGCTCCGTCTCCGGCAGCGGTTCGAAGATCATTTGACCGAACGGACGCGTGGCTCCGCGTTCGTCGATGAATTTCTGCGCCCGGTTGATGATCTCAAGCGAGCGCGCCTCGCACTCGTCGCTGGTCTGCCCCCAGGCGGTGATGCCGTGCCCGCCGAGGATCACGCCGATCGCGTCGGGGTTGTCCCGCTTGATGGCGGCGATGTCGAGCCCGAGCTGGAAACCGGGCCGCCGCCACGGCACCCACGCCACCTGGCCGCCGAAGCACTCGCGGGTGAGCGCCTCGCCATCGGCGGCGGTGGCGAACGCGATGCCGGCGTCGGGGTGCAGGTGGTCCACGTTGGCCGCCTCGACCAGGCCGTGCATCGCGGTGTCGATGGACGGGGCCGCGCCGCCCTTGCCGAACGCGCAGAAGTCGAACGCCGCGACCATCTCGTCCTCGCGCTCGACGCCGGGGTAGACGTCGGTCAGCGCGCGCAGCGCGTCGAGCCGGAGCACCGCCAGGCCGGCCTCGGTGAGCGTGCCGAGGTCACCGCCGGAGCCCTTCACCCACATCAGCTCGGCGGGCTGGCCGGTGACCGGGTCGGTCGCGGTGCCCTTGGCCGAGGTGTTGCCGCCGGCGTAGTTGGTGTTGCGGGGGTCGCTGCCCAGCCGGTTGGACCGCGCCAGCAGCGCCGCGACGGTCTCCTGGGCAGGAACACCGTAAGTAAGGTCAGCCACGGTAATCAGCTCCTCCATCGGCGATCGTCTGTCGGGCCGGAACCCCAGAAATAAGGTCAGCCACGGTCATCGAGCCCCCAGCCGACGATCGTCTGCCGGGCAAGAGCCCGTACATGAGGTCAGCCACCGTGATCAAGCCCACCGCTACCGCCTCCTGGGCCCGGACCCCATGAGTAAGGTCAGCCACGGTTATCAGGCTCCCCAGCCAGCGGGAGTACCCCCCGTACGTTCAGAAGAAATCTTTTCCCCGTACCCGGACGCGAGGTAGGCCGCATACGGATCCGGCGCCAGCCCCATCTCTTCCCGCAGCTCGGCCAGGAGCGGGCGGACGTCGGTGTTGTAGGCGTCCATGAGGGCGGCGTTGGCGCCGAGGACGTCGCCCGCGAGCTGCGCCCGCTTGAGCGCCTCGGCGTCGATGAGCAGCGCCTTCGCGGTCGCCTCCTGCACGTTCATGACCGAGCGGATCTGCGCGGGGATCTTCGGCTCGATGTTGTGGCACTGGTCGAGCATGAACGCGACGCCGCCGGCCGGGCCGAGCGCGTCCGCCTTGACCACCTCGTGCAGGATGCGGAAGAGCTGGAACGGGTCGGCGGCGCCGACCATCAGGTCGTCGTCGGCGTAGAAGCGGGAGTTGAAGTCGAAGCCGCCCAGCTTCTTCGCCTTGAGCAGCAGGGCCACGATGAACTCGATGTTGACGCCGGGCGCGTGGTGGCCGGTGTCCACCACCACCTGCGCCTTGTCGCCCAGGGCCTGGCAGTGCAGCAGGCTGGTGCCCCAGTCGGGCACGTCGGTGGTGTAGAACGACGGCTCGAACAGCTTGTACTCGAGCAGCATCCGCTGGCTCTCGCCCAGCCGCTGGTAGACCGCCGCCAGCGCCTCGGCCAGCCGGTCCTGGCGGGCGGAGATGTCATCCTGGCCCGGGTAGTTGGTGCCGTCGGCGAACCAGAGCTTGAGGTCCCGCGACCCGGTCGCGTCCATGATGTCGACGCATTCGAGCAGGTGGGCCAGGGCCTTCCGGCGGACCTTGGGGTCCGGGTTGCAGATCGACCCGAGCTTGTAGTCGTCGTCCTGGAAGACGTTGGCGTTGACCGTGCCGATGCGGATGCCGTTGCGCTTCGCGTGCGCCGCCAGCGCCTCGTAGTCAGCAACCTTGTCCCACGGGATGTGCACCGCCATGCTCGGGGCGACGCCGGTGTACTTGTGCACCTGGGCGGCGTCGTCGGCCTTCTCCTGCGGGCTGCGCGGCACTCCGGGCTGCGCGAACACCTTGAACCGGGTTCCGCTGTTCCCGAACGCCCAGGACGGCAGCTCGATCTGATGATTCTTGAGCGCGTTCTTGACGGCCGTCAGGTCACGCATTTCCGGCTCATCTCCTAATCCAAGTGAAAAACTTCGGCGAGCCGCAGGAATGACTCATCCGGCGGACCGTCGGTTACGAAGAACTCCGACATTCCGGCCTGCCAGCGCTCGTTGACCGGAGTCTGCGACATGGCGTCGAGCGCGGCCTGGTAATCCTCGGTCTCCAGGTAGCCAATCAGGAGGCCGTCATCGGTCAGGAATAGCGAGTAGTTGCCCCAGCCGGCGTCACGCAGCGCCGCGCGCATCTCCGGCCAGACGTTCCGATGCCGCGCGCGGTACTCCGCCAGCCGGTCGGGCCGGACCCGGGTGAGGAAGCAGACGCGTTCCACGGTGTTTTTCTCCCTCCCCTGTCCCGCCCCTCCCGCATCCCTCGCCGCGCCCGCCCCGTGGATATGCCATCCACGGGGCCCGCACAGTGCGCGGAGGGCCTGTCGGCTACGCCATCTACCGGTTCAGTTCCTGTCAGCTACGCCATCGACATCGCCTATTGGTGTCGTTGGCGTAAGCGACAGGTCCGTTTCGGGTCGTTGGCGTAGCTGACAGCACTGCGCTGGGCGAGATGCACCCGCGCGGGATTGCGGCGGGGCCGGGGCTGGGGCGAGGGTGGGGACGGGGCAGGATGAGTTGGGGTGAGCGGGTTAGAAGTTGAAATTGTTGATGTTGGCGGCGCTGAAAACGTAGGGCGCGCCGAGCAGCACCGAGCTGCCGGACCCGACGGTGAAGCTGCCGAGCTTGCCCGCGGTGAAGGTCTGGCCCGCCGTGCCGGTGATCTTGCCGGAGGCGAGGTTGACCGCCGCGTAGGCCGCGAGGTAGCCGAGGTCGGCCGGGTTCCACAGCTCGAAGGACTTCACGGTGCCGTCCTTGACGTACTGCTTCATCTCGTCCGGGGTGCCGAGGCCGGTGAGCATGACCTTGCCCCGGTACTTGGCGGTGTCAAGGACCGCGGCGGCCGCCGCGATGCCGACCGTGGTCGGCGAGATGATGCCCTTGAGGTTCGGGTACTGCTCGAGCAGGCCCTGCGTGACCGAGGTCGAGGTCGCGGTGTCGTCGTTGCCGTAGACGGTGGAGACCAGTGACATCTTGGGGAACTTCTTGAGCTCCTGCTTCATGTAGGAGATCCAGGTGTTCTGGTTCGTGTCGTCGGCCGACGCGGAGACGATGGCGATCTGCCCGCTGTCGTGGATCTGCGCGGCGAGCAGGTCGACCTCGCTGTCACCGAGCGCCTGCGGCGTCGCCTGGTTGATGAACAGGCTGCGGCAGGTGGGCGCGTCCGAGTCGTAGGTGACGACCGCGATGCCGCGCTTCATGGCCGCCTCGAGGGTTGGGCACAGCGCGGTGGGGTCGGTCGCGGAGATGACGAGCGCGTTGGCGCCCTTGCTGATCGCCGCCTGGATGGCCGGGATCTGCGACGACGGGGTGTCGGCGGTGCCACTGGTCTCGGTCCCGGACTCGCCCAGCGTCTGCAGCGCGGCCAGCGCGCCGCCGGAGTTAACACTGTCGGCGGTGGTGAAGTAGGAGTTGCCGAGGTTCTTCGGGATCACGAAGACCTTGAGGCCGGTCTTCACGCTGCCGCTTGACGCGGCGGTGGCGGTGGACGACGAGGAGGAAGAGGCAGGCGCGGACGTCGCCGGGGTCGAGGCCGCGGCCGAGGTCGACGAGGAGGACGATGAGCAGGCCGCGATGGCCGGCGCAACGAACAAGAGCGGAAGGGCGAGCCACGTTGCCCGTCTTAGTCTCATGGTTTGTATCCTTTCAATTTTCGGTTTGATGTTCGGGTGAAGTCTGTTTGCAGCTTGCGGTTACGTAGCTTGCGGT
>JBEKEK010000272.1:0-6945 GCA_050013875.1 Trebonia sp.
CGGGTACGGTTATACCTGTACGGATGCTGGCCAAGCGCCGAGGTCCCTGAGAGGGATCTACGGCGGTTCTGTGTGTGTCACAGGCGTGCCAGCTACAGAGGCATCGTGGGGCCGCACGGCTCCGGACGTTCGAGGGGGTCGAGCCAATGGGGCGCGGCCGAGCTAAGGCCAAGCAGGTCAAGGTTGCTCGCCAGCTAAAGTACAACGGCGGCGGCACGGACCTTGACCGGCTGCGTGAAGAGCTGGGCGTCACATCAGAGTCGCGGAGCGCGGACCACGATAACCCGTATGCCGTGTACGACGACGAAGATGCTGACGACGCCGTTGACGACGACGCTGGCGAAGAGGACGACGAGGACGACTGGTCGTCATCGCGCTAGTGCACGCCATCGCGCAGCGGCAGGACGCTTAAGCGCCTGCCGCTGCAGTTTGCTGCGCAGCCGGTTTCGGGCACTCACCGCTGGTGTTCGCACGCCGTTTCAGGCACTCACCGCTGGTTCAAGCACGCCCTTGCCGCGTTCGCTCTCCGGGACCGGCACCGGGTAGTGCCCGTCGAAGCAGGCGCGGCAGAGGGATTCTGCTGGCTGTTCCGTCGCGGCGACGAGTTCCTCCAAGGACACGTAGCCGAGCGAGTCGGCGCCGATCGCGGCGCGGATCTCCTCGACCGAGCTGTGCCCGGCGATGAGCTCGTCGCGTGAGGCGAAGTCGATGCCGTAGAAGCACGGCCACTTCACCGGCGGGGACGCGATCCGGACGTGCACCTTGAGTGCGCCCGACTCGCGCAGCATGGCCACGATCGCCTGCTGGGTGTTCCCCCTGACGATCGAGTCGTCCACCACGACGATCCGCTTGCCCGCGATCACGTCGCGCAGCGGATTCAGCTTGAGCCGGATGCCAAGCTGCCTGATGGTCTGGCTCGGCTGGATGAACGTCCGCCCGACGTAGGAGTTCTTGACCAGCCCCTGCCCGTAGGGAATGCCGCTCGCCTCGGCGTAGCCGATCGCGGCCGGCGTGCCCGACTCGGGCACCGGGATCACCAGGTCCGCCTCGGCCGGGAACTCCGCGGCGAGCCTGCGGCCGATCTCCACCCGGGTCACGTGCAGCCCGCGGCCGCCGATGGTGGTGTCGGGCCGGGCCAGGTAGACGTACTCGAACAGGCACACCTTAGGCACGGCGGGCGCGAAGCGGCGCGACCGCAGCCCGCGCTCGTCCAGCGTGATCAGCTCACCGGGCTCGACTTCGCGCACGAACGTGCCGCCGACGATGTCGAGCGCCGCCGTCTCGCTCGCCACCACCCACCCGCCCGCCGCGCCGCTGAGGCGGCCGATCACAAGCGGCCGGAATCCCTGCGGATCACGCGCGGCGTAGAGGGTGTTCTCGTCCATGAAGGCGAGCGAGTAGGCGCCGCGGACCACCGGCAGGATCCGGGCGGCCGCCTCCTCCACGCTGCCGTAGGACGCGGCGCCGCCAGCGATCAGCTCGGTCAGCACATCGGTGTCCGAGGTCGCGTGCAGCGCGGAGTAGCCGCTCTCGGCAGGCAGCATGGCCGCCAGCTCACGGGTGTTCGTCAGGTTGCCATTGTGCCCAAGCGCGATTGAGACAACCGGCGTGGAGCGGAAGGTCGGCTGAGCATTCGCCCAGACCGGAGCGCCGGTCGTCGAGTAGCGGCAGTGTGCGACAGCGATGTCGCCGCGCAGTGCGGTGAGCGAGGGCTCGTCGAAGACCTGGGCAACCAGGCCCATCTCCTTGTGCACCACGATCCGCCTGCCGTCACTGACGGCGATGCCGGCCGACTCCTGGCCGCGGTGCTGCAGGGCGTGCAGCCCGTAGTAGGCGAGCTTGGCGACATCTTCACCGGGAGCCCAAACACCAAAGACTCCACAGGCATCTCTCGGCGGACGGTCATTGGGATCTAGATCGTGCGTAAGACGCCCGTCTGGCTTAGCCACAACATCAGTCTATTTGCTCTCCTGACCTGCGGACACCCCTTGACCCCACTGTTAGCCGAGCGAAGAGTCCAGCGGCAGGTACTCCGACAGGTCCGCGCGGGCCCCGCTGGCCCGTACCGCGCCGCTCCGCACCGCCTCCGCCCAGCCCAGCCGCCCGGTCGCCAGCCTGACCCAGGTCACCGGGTCGGTCTCCACCACATTGGGAGGGGTCCCGCGCGTGTGGCGCGGGCCCGCGACCGCCTGCACCGCCGCCACTGGAACCACTCTCACTTCTACTGAACGGCCGGATGCTTCGCGTTCCAGCGCAAAGAGAAGATGACGGGCGGCAGCGCGGACGGCCGCCTGCGGCGGTTCTTCCCCCCGGTCAAGCGCGGCCGTCACAGCGGCCACGGTCGTCTCCCCGTTGGGGTCAGCCTTACGCGGCGGCACGGCCCAGACCATGATCACGAAGACTTTTCGTGCGTATAGCGCGAATTTCTTTCGCCAGGAGAAAACCCTTCGTGATCATGGTGCCTCCGCTGTCCGATATGGGGGAAATGAACCCTTTGCGCGCGCCCTTGCTGGCTGAAGAGGAGTCTTAGCCGAAGAGAGCGGGAAGGGTCGCGGTCCAGGCCCGTTCTAGCTCCGCCAGCGGTACCTCGAAGGTGCCGTCGACCGCGAGGGTGTCCCCGCCGGTCACGCCGAGCACCGTCGCGGGAACCCCGTGCGCCGCGCAGAGCGCCGCGAACTCATCCTCGCGACCGGGGTTGACCGAGACGATCGCGCGGCCCGCGGACTCGCTGAACAGCGCCGTTGGGGCGTCCGCCAGCGGCTGCCCGGAATCGCGGACGGCGGCCGGGGTGACGACGCCCGCGAGGCCGATCCGGCAGCCCACGCCGGCGCGCAGGCAGGACTCGGCCAGCGCCACCGCCAGACCGCCCTCGGAGAGGTCGTGGGCGCTGGCCAGCAGGCCGGCCTCGGCCGCGCCGGCCATCAGTGCGGCCAGGTTCCGCTCGGCCCCGAGGTCGACGGCCGGCGGCCGCCCGCCCAGATGCTGGTGGACGAGCGCGGCCCAGGCCGACCCGCCAAACTCTTCCCTGGTCGAGCCGAGCAGCACGATCCGCGCGCCGTCGGCGGCGAAGCCGGTGCCGAGCCGCCTGCGGACATCGTCGTGGACGCCGAGCACCCCGATCACCGGGGTGGGGTTGATCGCGCGGGCACCCGTCTGGTTGTAGAGGCTTACGTTGCCGCCGGTGACCGGGATGCCGAGCGTCTTGCAGCCGTCGGCCAGGCCGCGGACGGCCTCGGCCAGCTGCCACATGACCTCCGGGTCCTCCGGCGAGCCGAAGTTCAGGCAGTTGGTCACCGCGACCGGGCGCGCCCCGGTCATCGCGACGTTCCGGTAGGCCTCGGCCAGCGCCAGCTGGGTGCCCTGGTACGGGTCGAGCCGGCAGTACCGGCCGTTGCCGTCGGTGGCGAGGGCGATGCCGAGTCCGGTCTCCTCGTCGATCCTGAGCAGTCCGCCGTCCTCGGGCATGGCGAGCACGGTATTGCCCCGCACGATGTGGTCGTACTGCTGGGTGACCCAGCGCTTGTCCGCCAGATCGGGCGAGCCGAGCAGCTCAAGCAGGGTGGCGCGGAGCGCCTGGCCGTCCTCCACCCGGGCCAGCGTTTCCGGGCCGTCGGCGTTCAGCGCGTCCAGGGTCAGCGGGCGGACCATCGGGCGCTGGTAAACCGGGCCGTCAGCGGCGGTCTTGGGCGGGATCTGCACGACCGTGCCGCCACGCCAGCTCATGGTTAGCAGCCCGTCCTCGGTCACCTCGCCGATGACCGTCGACTGCACGTCCCACTTCGCGCACACCCGGAGGAAGGCGTCGACGTTGGCCGGGGTGACGACCGCCATCATCCGTTCCTGCGACTCGCTCATCAGGATCTCGGCCGGGGTGAGGCTCGGGTCGCGCAGCGGGATCGCGTCCATGTCGACGCGCATCCCGCCGTCACCGCCCGCGGCCAGCTCGGTCGTCGCGCACGCGATGCCGGCCGCGCCCAGGTCCTGGATGCCCTCGACGAGCCCCTGGGCGTACAGCTCCAGGCAGCACTCGACCAGCAGCTTCTCCAGGAACGGGTCACCGACCTGGACCGAGGGCCTCTTCGCGGCCTTACCGCCGTCCGCTCCGAAGGTCGCGCTGGCCAGTACCGATGCGCCGCCCACACCATCCGGGCCGGTGCGCGAGCCGAACAGCACGACCTTGTTCCCGGCACCGCTGGCCACCGCCGCCTGCAGGTCGCCGTGCCGCATGAGACCCACGCAGAGCGCGTTCACCAGTGGGTTCCCCGCATAGCAGGGGTCGAAGACGAGCTCGCCGCCAATGTTGGGCAGGCCCAGGCAGTTGCCGTAGTACGAGATGCCGGAGACGACCCCCGGCAGCACCCGGGCGGTGTCGCGCGCGCCCGCCGGGCCGAACCTGAGCGCGTCCATGACAGCGACCGGGCGGGCGCCCATCGCGATGATGTCCCTGACGATGCCGCCGATCCCGGTCGCGGCACCCTGGTGCGGCTCGACGAACGAGGGGTGGTTGTGGCTCTCGATCTTGAAGGTCACCGCGTAGCCCTGGCCGATGTCGACCACGCCCGCGTTGGCGCCGATGCCCGCGAGCAGGTGCCGCGCCTGATCGGCGTCGGGCGCGAGCTTGCGCAGGTGAACCTTGGACGACTTGTACGAGCAGTGCTCGCTCCACATGACCGAGTACAGGGCCAGCTCGGCGGCGGTCGGGCGGCGGCCGAGGATGTCGCGGACCTTCGCGTACTCGTCGTCGGTGAGGCCGAGCTGCTTGTAGGGCTGCTCCTGCTCGGGCGTCTGCCCGGCCACCGCTACGGTGTCTGTGTTTGCCCCGCTGCTCACCGCGTCACCCCGGCTCCGGCTCCGGCGGCCAGTCCGGTGCCCGCGAACGCGGCGACAGCCGAGGTGAAGAAGCCAAGACCGTCGGCCGACGGGCCGGTAAGTGGGTCGATCGCGTGCTCGGGGTGCGGCATCAGGCCGACCACGTTCCCTTCCTCGCTGCAGATGCCCGCGATGTCGCGGACGGACCCGTTGGGTGCCTGGCCGGCGTAGCGAACGACGACGCGGCCGGACCGCTCCAGCTCGTCCAGGGTGGCCTCGTCGGCCGCGAACGCTCCCTCGCCGCTCTTGAGCGGCACCGTGAGTTGCTGGCCGGCCGTGTAACCGGAGGTCCAGACGGTCGTCGCGTTCCCCACAACAAGTCGCACGTCGGTGTGGATGAAGCGCCGCTTGGCGTTCCTTGTCAGCGCGCCGGGCAGCAGGTGCGCCTCGCACAGGATCTGGAAACCGTTGCAGATGCCGAGCACCGGCAGCCCCGCCTTAGCCGCCGGGATGAGCTCGGCCATTACCGGTGAGAACCGCGCGATCGCGCCGCACCGCAGGTAGTCGCCATAGGAGAAGCCACCGGGAAGGATGACCGCGTCCACGCCGCGCAGCTCGGGGTCGGCGTGCCAGAGCGAGACTGGCACCGCCCCGGCGTAGCGCACCGCGCGGGCCGCGTCCGTGTCGTCGAGGGAACCAGGGAACGTCACAACGCCTATCCGCACGCCAAGCAGCCTACCCGGCAGGGGTCACACTCAGCGAAACGCGCAGCTCACCACGAGCCCCCCGCGAGCCAAAGGCTCGCGCCGGTGTCCGAGGAGGGAGGGATCCTCCCGCGAGCCAAAGGGCGCGCCCCTGTCCTCGGACTGAGGAGCCCGGCGGTTTTGGCCGGGCGACGAGGGAGAGGGCGGGGGCTAAGAGCGCCCGGCGGCGAGTGGGGGAAACACAGCGCCCGGCGGCGAGCGGGTAAGCAGAGCTCACGCGCTGCGAGCTAGCGGTGGATCCCAGGCGATGCGCTTGTCCAGCACCACGTGGGTGCCCCGGCCGGGGGCGGATCTCAGCGTCACTTCGTCGACGCAGGCGCTCATGATCGCGAACCCGCGGCCGGACTCCGCCAGCCCACTGTGATCGCGGGTTTCCCGTTCCGGCAGCCCCGCCTCGGCCGCGCCGTACCCTGCCCCGCCCCGGCGCCGCGGGGCGCGGGGCGCCCGGCAGCCGCGCCCGGCGTCGGTGACCTCCACCCGGCAGGCCGCGCGGTCCACGGTGGCGGCCACCGTGTAGGCCGCGGCGGAGTGCCCGGCGTGCAGGACGACGTTGGTGCACGCCTCGGTGGCCGCGAGCAGGATGTCAGAAACTGAGTCTTCGTTGAGGCCGATCCCGCGCAGCGTGTCGCCGAGCACCTGGCGCATGACCGGGATGCTCAGTACCTCACGCTCAAACACGAGGCAGAACCGTACCTTCGGCCGCGTATCTTGCTGCGTTCTCACACGTGTGGGATTTCCCGCGACACGCCGTCGTAATCAATTTCTTTGGTCCGGGACTTGACAGGTCACTCTGTGATATGCAAGGAGAACTCCTCGATCACCGGGTTGGCCAGCAGCTCGCGGGCCAGATCCTCGAGCGAAGCCAGCGCCTGGCCGTCAGCCGGCCCGTCAATCTCCAGCTCAAAGCGCTTCCCCTGGCGTACCCCGGTCACGTTCCCGAAGCCCAGGCGGTGCGACGCGCTCAGCACCGCCTCACCCTGTGGATCGTGAATCTCTGGCTTCAGCATGACGTCGACAATCACTCTGGCCACGTATCCCTCCAAGGCGATCAGGGCATATAACGTCAGGTGCAAGAACTACGCGTGTCCCGGCAACCGGCAACCGCCCATGAAGCGTACAGCCGACGCCGGAACGAAAATCCTGGTCAGGTCGGCAACGGCGATCCCGAAGCCGGCCACACCGAAGGGAGTCACAGGTGACCGAGGAAACCATCCAACTCCTTACCCCCGAGGGCGAGCGGATTGATCATCCGGAGTACCCGCTCGGCGACGTTGACATCAAGGGCATGTACCGCGACATGGTGCTTGTCCGCCGCATCGACAACGAGGCGGTCGCGCTCCAGCGCCAGGGCGAGCTTGGCCTCTGGCCGCCC
>JBEKEK010000273.1:0-6776 GCA_050013875.1 Trebonia sp.
TCCTGCTGCGCCAGGTTGAACTCGGCGATCGGCACCATGGTGCCCGCGATCTGCACGTGCGACTGGCCGAACTGCAGCTTCGCCATGTCCCTGATCGGCGGCTGCTTGGTCCAGCCGGAATCGCTGACCGAGTCCCTGATGTCGACCGGCGCCCCGCACAGCGGGCAGGTCGGCGCGCTCGGGTCGCTTGGCTGCCGGCAGAACCGGCAGACGTAGGTGTTCATCGGCGCGCCCCGCTACTCACCGGAGTGGTGGTGAACGTACATGGACTGGATGCCGACCCGGCCGGGGCCGGTCATCTCCGCCAGGTACATGTTGTGGTGGCCGAGCATCCCGGTCTTCAGCTGGACCTGCTGGGTCTGCAGGGTCACCGAGGAGTCCTTGTAGAGGAAGGCGCCCGGCTCGACCAGGATCTTCTCGCCCGCGCCGAGGGTCCGCTGCAGGACGTTGCCGTTGCCGTGCAGGATCAGCAGCCCCGGCTGCTGGGCGGTGACGAACCGGTCCATCCACATGCCGTTGCCGCCGTGCAGCGCGTTGGCCAGGCCCTTGATCCGCACGAAGGAGTACTGGATGGAGTGCGAGGCGAGCAGGAACGCGTGCTCGCGGATGTCGAGCTCCATGCCCGGGTGCAGCGGCAGCACCACCAGCTCGCCCGGCGCGTCGCGGGAGAACGCGATCCGGCCGGGGCCGTTGGCGACCGACACGATATGCGGCATGCCGCCGAACGTGCGCCTGGGCCCGTTCGTCTTGAGGGAGGAGAGGGGTACGGACTCGTCTTTCCAGAGCAGCACGTGGTGCTCGAAGTAGACGCCGTCCTGGGGGGCCAGGGCGATCTCGGCGACGGGAACAAGCTCGCCTTCGACCTGGCAGGTGCTCTGGGAGAACCGGAGCTCGGTCATGTCCCTGAGCCGGGGCGACTCGCGCCAGCCGGAATCGCTGACCTTGTCCCGGATGTCGAGCGGCGCACCGCACGTTATGCAACTGGTGGCCCCCGGCTGGTTGTTTGCTCGGCACCACCCACACAAGATTGCTTCCACGGCACGAAAACATAGCAGTTCCGGACGTACCTTCGCTGCTTAGGGGCGTTTACGGCCCATGCCCGGTATCGTTTCTGGCATGGCACTGTTTTCGCGGGAATTTATCGCGGTACCTGATGACCGTAAGGGCCAGATCGTTTTCAAGTGGCCCGATGTTACGATCCGTCGCTTCACGCACGCGATCGTCAACGCCGACGAAGTCGCGCTCTTCGTCAACACCGGACAGATCGCGGCGACCATGGGGCCGGGCCGGCACTCCGTCGACGCCGACGAGATCCCCGGCCTTGGCGCGATTATCGACTTCGCCACCGGCGGCAACGCCTACCGGGCGGAGCTCTACTTTGTCGGCACCCGCGAGTACACCGGGTTCAAGTTCGGCGGGCGCGTCGATGACGTGCAAGACCCGAGGACGGGGCTCGTCGTGACGCTCCGCGTGTTCGGCGACTATGCGCTGCGCGTGATCGACCCGGCGCGGCTGATCACCAACCTGACCTCGACGGTCGACGTGACCGACAACGAGAAGATCGCCGGGTGGGTCAGCGATCAGCTGCTCAAGGTGCTGCGCACCAACGTCACCACCCAGGTGGTCGCCAACGGGTGGCCGATCCTCGGTCTGTCGGTGCACTCGCCTGAGATCGAGCAGGCCGCCATCACGGCGGGCAACGGGCAGCTCGAGGCCTACGGCATCGCGATCACCCGGATGGGCAACTTCGACATCAACCTGGCGCCGGAGGACGCGGCGCAGCTCAAGCAGCTTGCCAAGGACTCCTCTTACTCCCAGCTGGCTGGCGGGTTCGGGCAGTACGCGGCGGGCGAGATGGCGCTCGGCGCGGGCCAGGGGATGGCCAAGGGCGGCGGCTCGACCGAGGGGGCGTTCCTCGCCACCGGCCTCGGGCTCGGCGGCGCCCTCGGCGGCGCGTTTGGGCAGCAGCAGCCTCAGCAGCAGGCCCCGCCGCCCCCGCCGCCCCCGGCACCGCAGGCGGCACCCGCCCCGGCCCCGGCCGGGGTCGCGTGCGCCAACTGCAACACGTCGAACCCGGCCGGTGCCAAGTTCTGCATGGGCTGCGGCCAGGCGATGGCCCCGGCCGTCAAGCACTGCACGGAGTGCGGCACCGAACTGCCCGGCGCGGCGAAGTTCTGCGCCAACTGCGGCACCCCGACCGGCGGCTGACCACCGCCCGAGGTCAGCGGGTTTCTATCCCGGCCACCCCTGGAAGGCACTACCTTTTGGGGGTGGCCGGGATAATTATGTACGACACCATCACGAACGACCAGTTTCCGCCCGGTGCCGCCGCCTACGCCGGGTACGTTGACGGCAACCTTGGCAACCAGCCCAACTACGCCTACATCGTGGCCGCGTTCCCCAAGGCACAGCACCTGTCGGTCGCGCTGTTCTCCAACGACAACGCCGACGCGCTCGACGTCGAGCCCGGCGCGTCGGTCCCGTCCGACATTCCCGCCTGGTACAACGCGCAGCGCAAGCGCGGCATCCAGCGGCCCTGCGTGTACGCCAGCGCGTCCACCATGAATAACGAGATCCTGCCGGTGCTGAACGGTGCGGGCATCGCCAGGGGCACGGTCCGGCTGTGGACCGCGCACTACGACGTCGGCCAGCACATCTGCGGTCCCAACAGCTGCGGCGCGCTCAGCATCAACGCCGACGGCACGCAGTGGACGCCGAACGCGGTCGTCAACGGAGTGGCGCTCAACCTCGACGAATCGCTGCTGCTTGAGAACTTCTTCACCACCGATTCGACCGTCACCACGGAGGCGGAATTGCAGTCAGGACAGCTGAACCTCGGGAAGAACGCGCACACCGTGATCGCCGTACCGGAGGGAACGGCGCACCACATCGCGTTCGGTGTCGACAACGGCGTCCAGGGCCTCCCCCCGGCCAGGCTGCGGGTGGCCATCTTCGACACCAAGTGGCACGTGACCAGCGAAGTGACCGTGAGCGGCACCGCGGGCCTGAAGATCATAGCCTTCCCCGACCCGTCCAAAACCGGCGTCATCTCCATCAACCGGACCGACGCGGGCACCAACGCGGTGGGGTACGTGGTCTACTGAATAACCCGGCGTACTGCTGCAACAAGGCGCCGAGCGCGGGCAGCGCGGCCTCGATGTTCCTGCCCGCGCCGCCGCGCACCATCCGGTACGCCTTGACGATCGCCGCCCGCCCGGAGACCTCGGCCATCCCATCGGTCACCGACAGCAGCGCGCCGGCCGCCTCGTCGCCGTGCTTGGCCAGGTAGTCGCCGAACTCAGCGGTCCCGGAGGCCAGGAAGTCGGCCCAGAACGGCTCGAGCGCGTCCAGCATGTCGGGGAGAATGCTCCGGATCGTCGCGCTGTAGTAGCCCGGCGCGAACGTCGCGGCGACCTTGTAGGCGGCCTTGATGGCGGTGCCGGAGATGCCGGTCTTACCGTCGACTTCGCCGTCGATGAGCGCCTGGCAGTCCGCGGCGAGCCGCGGCTCGACTTCGGGAGTGAGAATCTCCTCGAGCGTGGCCATGGAGGATCGTCTCCTTATGGGAGTTGGTCTACATAGAGAGGCGGCGGCTGAGTCGCCACGCTACTGGGGAGCACATCCCGCGCCGGGGCATTTCATCAGACGGTAACGATTCCCATGCAACGCCAAAAAGGATCAAAAACCAATTAAGTTGAACGGTCCGTTGCTTCTCCTTCAACCGCCCGCGTGCCTTCGCCACGGCAGAACAATTCCTACTTGAACCCGGCTCCTACTTGAACCCGGCCTACTTGAGCCCGGCCTACTTGAGCCCCGCCTACTTGAGCTTGGCAAAGCACGCCTTGATGGCGGCGGCCCCAGACCCGCCGCCGCCTCTGCCCGGCCCCGCTGCGCGCGCCTCCCCGGCCCGCGGCCGGGCATATGGGACGCTTAGCCCATGATGGGCAGGGATCACGCACTGAGCGGCGCACTCGTCTTCGCCGGGCTGGCCCCGGTGCTGCACGTGACCGAGGCGCACCTGGCGGCGGGAGTCGTGCTCTGCGCGGGGGCGGGCGTGCTGCCCGACATCGACCACCGGGACACCTCGGTCTCCAGCTCGTTCGGGTTCCTCACTGAGGGGTTCTCCTGGCTGGTGGCGAAGCTGTCCGGCGGGCACCGGCACGGCACCCACAGCCTGTTCGGCATCGCGGCGTTCACCGCGGGCGCGTTCGCCGCCGGGGCGTACCAGCTGTCCGGGCCCAGGGTGAACGGCCTCAGCCACCCGGTGTTCTCCTGGCACCTGGTGCCCGCCGTGCTGTTCCTCTCGCTGCTCTACTCGGCCGCGCTGCGCGCACTGCACGTCGGCGGGCACCACGGCGACCTTCTCGGCATCGCCGCGGCGGTGGTCACCTGCCTCACCGGCGCGGACCTGACCCGGCTGCCGGTCGGCCACTGGCACATCCCGATGCTCGCGGTGGTGATCGCGCTCGGCTGCGCGGCGCACATCGCCGGCGACGAGCTGACGCACGGCGGCTGCCCGATCTGCTGGCCGTTCAGCATGCACGAGTTCCACCTGCTGCCGCGGCCGTTCCAGATCACCACGGCCAAGCTGTGCGAGACCTGGGTCATCTTCCCGCTGCTGGTGGCCGGGCTCGGCCTGGCGGTCTGGAACGACACCGGCCACCGGCTCGACCTGTCGCCCCCGGCCAAGTCGCACACCGCGTCGGCACCGGGGTCGCACCCGGCATCGGCACCGGGGTCGCACCCGGCATCGGCACCGCGGGCGCGCACGGTGTCTGCCGGGGTCCGCCACCCCGCCAGCCGGCCTTGACCCTGCAGACCCCGCCAGCCACAGACCCCGCCAGCCACAGACCCCGCCAGCCACAGACCCCGCCAGCTACAGACCCTGCCAGCTAAGACGCTGCCGACTATAGACCCTGCCAGGCCGGCTTGGCCGCGTACACCTCACGGTAGTAGTAGAGCCGCTGCAGGCGGACGGCCGCGGCCGGGTCGAGCAGCAGCGTGGCGTGCGGGTGCAACTGCAGCACCGAGGCCGGGCAGGAGGCCGAGACCGGTCCTTCCACCGCCGCCGCGACGGCGTCCGCCTTACCCTCGTCGGTGGCGATGAGCAGCAGGTGGCGGGCCCGCAAGATCGTCCCGAGTCCCTGCGTCAGCACGTGCACCGGCACCTGGTCCGCTGAGTCGAAGAAGCGCGCGTTGTCCTTCCGCGTCCGGTCGGTGAGGGTCTTGATCCTGGTGCGGCTGGCGAGCGACGAACCGGGCTCGTTGAAGGCCAGGTGGCCGTCGGCACCGATGCCTAGCAACTGCACGTCAACCCCGCCGGCCGCCTCGATCAGCGCCTCGTAGCGCTCGCCCGCGGTGGGCAGCCCGTCCGGGCTGGGGTCGGGCCCGTTTACCCGCTCCGGGCTGATGCCAAGGCCGTCGGTCAGCTCGCGGGCGATGGTCGCCCGGTAGCTCTGCTCGTGGCCGGCCGGCAGCCCGACGTACTCGTCGAGGTTGAAGCAGGTCACCGCGGCGTACGAAGGGCCGACGCCGGCCACGTGCCGGCGGATCAGCTCCCGGTAAGCCGGCAGCGGGGTCGACCCGGTGGCGAGCCCGAGCACCGCGCCCGGCTTGCGGGCAACGATCGCCTCGAAAACGTCAGCCGCGGTCGCGGCGATCTCGTCGGCCGATCCGAGCGGCACGACCTCCATCAGTCTCTTCCCTTCACTGTTCTGTCTTCACGGGGCTCTGTCTTCACAGGGCTCTGTTTTCACGAGGCTCTGCCTGCACGCCTTCACAGGGCTCTGCCTTCACTGGGCGTCGCCGATCATGGCCGCGCCGATCGCGCCGACCGGCACCCCAGCCGGTATCAGCCGCACGCGGGCGGCCAGGTCGAGAGCGGCCAGGAACGGCGACGTGGCCGCCTGCGCGCGCAGGGCCGCGCTGACGGCGGCAAGCAGCGGCTCGCCCAGGTAGGCGATGCCGCCCCCGATGATGATCACCCGCGGGTCAACCGCCAGGCCGAGCATCCGGATCGCGTCGGCTACCCCGGCCGCGAACCGGTCGCGGACCGCCACCGCGGCCGGGTTCCCGGCGGCGGCGGCGGCGAACAGTGCCTCCGCCGGGGAGGTCTCGCCGTCGGCCCGCCAGGCCGCGCTCAGGGCGGAGGCGGCGGCCCTCAGCTCCAGGCAGCCGCGCTGCCCGCAGGAGCAGAGCGGGCCGTCGGGGTCCACCGGCACGTGGCCGATCTCGCCGGCCGCGCCGGTGGCGCCGCGCCGCAGTACCCCGTCGAGCACGAAGCCGGCCGCGAGCCCGGTGCCGAGGCTGACGTAGGCCAGGTCGTCGGAACCGCTGAGCACGTGGGCGCCCCAGGTGGCCGCGTTGAGGTCGTTCTCGACCACGACAGCGGCACCGGTGCGGCGGGCCAATTGATCCGCCAGCGGGAACCAGTCGGCGCCGAGGCCGAGGTTGACCGCATGGCTCACGGCGCCGCGGTGGCGGTCGACGATGCCCGGGATTCCGACGCCGATGTGCGGCGGCAGGGCGCCGTCGAGAGCGGTGGCGAGGACTTCGAGCACGGTCGTCGCGCTGGCGAGGACCCCGTCGGCGCCGCGCAGGGTGTCCCGCCGTGACTGGGCGACGATGGTGCCGTCGGCGTCCACCACCGCGCCGAGAACCTTGCTCCCGCCGATGTCGAGACCGACCCGCAGGCCACCGTTGAGCGGGCCACCGTTTAGCAGGCCACTGTTTAGCAGGCCACTGTTTAGCTGGCCACTGTTTAGCTGGCCACTGTT
>JBEKEK010000274.1:0-6719 GCA_050013875.1 Trebonia sp.
TCACAAGTGCCCACTCTGGTCACTCAGTGTGGAGGACCTTTCACCATGTCTAAGGCTCTATTCGGCCACGTCGGCGGTCCCGACCCGCGTATGGTCTCAGAAATGCGTCGTCTCCAGCAGCGTGTTCGCGATCTGGAAGCCGAGCTTGCCCGGCTCCAGGACGAGAACGATGCGCTCGCCTCGGGGCTCGGCCACGATGAGGACATGCTCGTTCTGGAGCGCGAGCCCGCGCTTACCTGACGATCTCAGGTAAGTGCTGCTCAGCCCGCTACACGCGGGTGCGGTTAGCCACAACCAAACAACGAATCAGGGACGCCTAGGCGTCCCTGTTCGTTGAGCTTTGATCAACTTCCCGGGGTCTTTGTATTGTCTGGGGGATGCCCCCAGCCCCCCGGGCGTCCCTGTTCGTTGAGCTTTGCTCCTTTGGCCTCCGTGTTCGGTGAGCTTGGCTCACCTTCCCGTGCCTCTGTATCTTCTGGGGGGCGACCCCCCAGACCCCCGATGCGCCTTCGGCGCAAATCGGGGGTCTTTCGCTGCTCAAGCCCCAATTTCGCTTGGCTAAGCCACCTTGGCCCGATGCTCCCGCCGCGCCGTCTCGTGCCTAGAACCGTCATTGTGTGCAGTTGGGGGCGCTCTGCGACCCGAACTGCACACGATCATTCCTGTGTCCGGTATGTCGGAGCCGAAATTTGGACACAAGGGATCAAGTGGCGCGCTTATCAGGGCCGGGCTCTGCGGCGCGCATGCGGTGGCCTCAATGGCGCGCTCCCGTGCGACAGGAACAACCTAAGTCGGCCGCATTGGCCCAAGCCCGATCGGAACGGGCGGCCGGATGTGGCGAGAAACACGCTCCCGTGACTGACCGTGTGCGGCACGTGCCTTTTTAGGTTAACGATCATTCGACTGGTCGCTTGATGGTCAAGGGTTTCTCCCGTTGGCGTGCCGTTCCCCGCGGTCGGCTGCCCGAAAACGGTAGTGTGCTAAGAGGGCCGTTCGGCAGGGTAGTCGCGGGGGAGGGAGAGTACGTGTATCTGAAGTCCCTCACCCTGCGCGGCTTCAAGTCGTTCGCCTCGGCCACCACGCTCCGCCTCGAACCGGGCATCACCTGCGTCGTCGGCCCCAACGGCTCGGGCAAGTCCAACGTTGTCGACGCCCTCTCCTGGGTGATGGGCGAGCAGGGGGCCAAGAGCCTGCGCGGCGGCAAGATGGAAGACGTCATCTTCGCCGGCACCACCTCCCGGGCGCCGCTGGGCCGCGCCGA
This sequence comes from Trebonia sp., assembly GCA_050013875.1. Classification (GTDB taxonomy): domain Bacteria; phylum Actinomycetota; class Actinomycetes; order Streptosporangiales; family Streptosporangiaceae; genus Trebonia. The sequence goes on from JBEKEK010000274.1 coordinate 1,262, forward strand.
GGTGAGCCTCACCATCGACAACACCGACGGCGCGCTGCCGATCGACTACGCCGAGGTGACGATCAGCCGGCTGATGTTCCGCTCCGGCCAGAGCGAGTACTCGATCAACGGCGACTCCTGCCGGCTGCTCGACGTCCAGGACCTGCTCTCCGACAGCGGCCTCGGCCGCGAGATGCACGTCATCGTCGGCCAGGGCCAGCTCGACCAGATCCTGCACGCGGGCCCAGAGGCCAGGCGGGCGATCATCGAGGAGGCGGCCGGCGTACTCAAGCACCGCAAGCGCAAGGAGAAGGCGCTGCGCAAGCTCGAGGCGATGCAGGCCAACCTGACCCGCCTGGTCGACCTGACCGCCGAGCTCAACCGTCGCCTCAAGCCCCTGGGCAGGCAGGCGGAGGTCGCCCGCAGGGCCGCGACCATCCAGGCCGACCTGCGCGACGCCCGGCTGCGGCTGCTGGCCGACGACTACCTGGGGCTGCACGCCAAGATGGAGCGCGAAGCGGCCGACGAGGCCGCGATCCGCACCCGCCGCGCCAGCCTCGAGGCCAGCCTGGCCCAGGCCCGCCAGCAGGAAGCCGAGCTTGACGCCGCCAGCTCCGCGCAGGCCGCGGAGCTGGCCCGGGCCCAGCAGACCTGGTTCGAGCTTTCCTCGCTGACCGAGCGGCTGCGCTCCGTCGCCGGGCTCGCCAATGAGCGCGTCCGGCTGCTGGCGGCCGATCCCGAGCCGGAACGGCCGGGCCGCGACCCCGACGAGCTCGACCGGCAGGCCGCCGAGCTGCGCGCGGAGGAGGCCGGGCTGGCCGAGCGACTGGCCGAGGGACGGGAGGCGCTGGCCGAGGCGGTCACCGAGCGCACCGCGGTCGAGGGCGCGCTTGCCGCCGCCGAGCGCAGGCTGGCCGACGCCGCCCGCGCCGCCGCCGGCCGCGCCGAGCGGCTGGCCCGGCTGCGCGGCATGTCCGACGCCGCCCAGAGCCGCAGCGCGGCCACCGGCGAGGAGATCGACCGGCTGACCGCCGCCGCCGAGCAGGCCCGCGCCCGCGCCGAGCGCGCCCAGCTTGAATACAGCGAAGTCCAGGATGTGGCCGACGACGGCGACTCCGATCGGTCCGGTCTGGCCGCCGAGCTGGAGCGGGCGACCAAAGAGCACAACCATCACTCGGAACGGACGGTTGCTTCGCGTAAGGCCGAACGCGCCGCCAACAGCGAGGCAGCCGCCCTCCGGGCCCGCGTCGAGGCCCTCAACGAGACGCTGCGCCGGGGCGTCGACGCCACGGCCGCGGTGCTGGCCAACCCGGACCGCTTCCGCGGCGTCCTCGGTTCGTTCGCCGCCCAGCTGACCGTGGCCGACGGCTACCAGAAGGCGATCGCCGCCGCGCTCGGCGCCGCCGCCGAAGCCCTCACCGTGAACGGCCTCGACGCCGCCGTACAGGTCCTCACCGACATCCGCACCGCCAACGCCGGCACCGTTGGCCTCGTCATCGCGTCCTCGCACGCCACCAGCGACTCTGACTCCAGCCTCGACTTCCTTGATCGTCACCCGCGTCCCGCGCTCCCGGCCGGCGCGCGGTGGGCGGTTGACTTGGTGACGGCTCCGGCCAAGCTGACGGGCGCGGTACGGGAACTGCTTGCCGACGTCGTGGTGGTAGCGGACCTGGCGGAATCAGCCGCGTTCGTTCAGAATAATCGTGCTTTTCGCTGTGTTACCGCCGACGGTGACCTGGTCGGGGCGCACTGGGCGCACGGCGGATCCGCCGGGGCGCAGTCGCTGCTCGATGTGCGCGCCGCCGCCGACGAGGCGGCCGCCAAGCTGGCGGCGGCCGAGCTGGCCAGCGAGGCGGCGGCGGAGACGCTGGCGGAGGCGACCGAGGCGACCGACGAGGCCCGGCAGGTACTTGAGGAGATCCGCGGCCGGCTGCGGGCCGCCGACGCGGCCACCGCCGAGATCTCCGGGCGCCTCGGCCGGCTGGCCGGGGCCGCGCGGGCGGCCGCGGACGAGGCCAAGCGGCTCGACGCCGCGGTCGGCGCGGCGCAGCGCAGCGCGGAGAAGGACCTGGCCAAGCTCGCCCAGCTGAAGACCGAGCTCGCGGAGGCGGAGGCCGATTCCGGCCGGGCGCGCGACCCGGAAGTTGAGAACCAGCAGGCCGACGACGAGCGCGCCGAGCTGACCCAGCGGGCGTCCGGTGCCCGCGAGGCCGAGATGGAGGCGCGCCTTGAGGTGCGCACCGTCGAGGAGCGGCTCCGCGCGATCAGCGGCCGGGCCGACTCCCTGGCCGCGTCCGCCACCGCCGAGCGGGCCGCCAGGGAGCGGGCCGCGATCCGCCGCCGGCAGCGGGCCGCGCAGGGCGCGGTCGCCCGCGCGGTCGCCGCCGGGTCGGCCACGGCGGTGACCGCCGCCGAGTCGTCAGTGGCCGAGGCCAACGAACGCCGGGTGGCCGCCGAAGCGGCCGCGGCGACCAGCAGCGAGACCCTGAAGACGGTCCGTGCCCAGGTCACAGCGGTGTCGGCCGAACTCGACGGCGTGGTCAGCACCGCCCACGGCACCGAGATCTCCCGCAACGAGCACCGGCTCCGCCTCGAGCAGCTGGCCTCGCACGCGGCCGACGAGTACGGCGTGGAGCCCGGTGCGCTGATCGCCGAGTACGGCCCCGAGGTGCTGATCCTGGTGCCCGCCACCTCCCCGCTCGCTATCGCCGCCCGCAAGCGCGGCACCGCCGTCACCGTCCCGGCCGGCACTTCCGCCCCGTCTGCCGCGGCGGCCGCGTTCCCGGCCCCGGAGCCGCCGACGGCCGCCGACCCGACTCAGGCTTCGGCGGCGTCACCGGCTTCGGCAGCGTCACCGGCTTCGGCTCCCGATCCGTCCACGGCTTTCGCGGTGTCTCCGGCTCGCGATGCATCCGACGGAACCGAGGCGCCAGCGGGGCCGGACGGCACCAGCGCGCAAGCGGCCGCTGCTCCGCCGTCGCTCGCCGATGCCCTCAGGGCGGTGCGCACCGAGGTGGAGGAGGCCCAGACGCCGATCCCCGCGCGCAAGCCGCGGGCCGCCGAAGGCGAGCCGGAGCCGGAGACCGTCGCGGTGCCGTACGTGCGGGCGGAGCAGGAGGACCGGGCGGCGGAGGCCGACCGGCAGCTCACCCGGCTCGGCAAGGTCAACCCGCTCGCGCTCGAGGAGTACGAGGCGCTGCAGGAGCGGCACCAGTTCCTCGCGACCCAGCTCGAAGACCTGCGCAAGACCCGCCGCGACCTGCTGACCGTGGTCAAGGAGGTCGATGACCGGGTGCAGGAGGTGTTCGCCTCCGCCTACGCCGACACCGCGCGTGAGTTCGAGGGGCTGTTCTCGCGGCTCTTCCCCGGCGGCTCCGGGCGGCTGCTGCTGACCGAGCCTGACGACATGCTGACCACCGGCATCGAGATCGAGGCGCGCCCGCCGGGCAAGAAGGTAAAGCGGCTCTCCCTGCTCTCCGGCGGCGAGCGGTCGCTGACCGCGATCGCCTACCTGTTCGCGATCTTCAAGGCGCGGCCATCGCCGTTCTACGTACTTGACGAGGTCGAGGCGGCGCTCGACGACAGCAACCTGCAGCGGCTGCTTGGCGTCTTCACCGAGCTGCAGGAGAGCTCCCAGCTGATCGTCATCACTCACCAGCGGCGCACGATGGAGGCGGCCGACGCCCTCTACGGCGTCTCGATGCGCGGCGACGGGGTCTCCACCGTGATCAGCCAGCGCGTCCGCGAAACTGTGTTACCCCGCTCCCCTCCCGGCCCCCCGCCCTTTGGCTCGCGGGTTGATTTCCCCGGGGCGGAGACTCGCGTTTAGGGCCGGGGCGGCCGGGGAGTCTGCGAATCTGAGGCTGCGTAGCCTGTTGAGCGAGTACCGGGTCTTGACGCGGGCATGCTGTAGCGTGCTCAGGGGCGTTTAACGCGGGCCGACGGTGCGCGGACCGCGTCGGGGACAGGCCGTTCTTGGAGACAGTGGGCTTAAATGATTGCGTACATCATCCTCATCGTGGTGGTCGCCGTGCTGGCTATCGGCGTCGGCAGCACGATGTTCCTGCGGCCGCGTGGCATGCACGGGGTTCGCCGCAGCCGCAACGGCGCGCTCGATATGACCGGCTCGATGCCTGCGGTCAAGGACGACGACACAGCGACCGGCGGGGGAACCGCCACCGCGACGGCGCCCGCTCCGCCGGCTCAGCGCCCAGCGGAGCCGACCGCGCCGGCCGGCCCGGCCTTGGAGAAGCCGCCGCCGTCGGCCGGCCGGATGGTGCGGCTGCGGGCGCGGCTTGCCCGGTCGCAGAGCGGCTTCGGGTCCGCGCTGCTCGGCCTGCTCTCAAGGGACCGGCTCGACGACGACACCTGGGACGAGATCGAGGAAGTCCTCATCACCGCCGACGTCGGGGTCACGCCCGCCCGGCAGATCGTCTCCGACCTGCGGACGAAGGTAAAGGTCGAGGGTACCCGGACCCCCGACGACGTCAGGGAGCTGCTCCGCGAAGAGCTGCTCGCCCAGGTGGAGACCACCGCCAGCCGCGCGCTGCGCACCCAGCGGCACGAGGGCCGGCCGGCCGTCATCCTCATGGTCGGTGTCAACGGCACCGGCAAGACCACCACCTGCGGCAAGCTGGCCAGGGCGCTGGTGGGTGACGGGGAGACGGTGGTACTCGGCGCGGCCGACACCTTCCGTGCCGCGGCGGCCGACCAGTTGCAGACCTGGGGCGAGCGGGTCGGCGCGCAGACGATCCGCTCCGACAAAGACCAGGCGGACCCGGCCAGCGTGGCCTTCGACGCGGTGTCGGCCGGTATCGAGCAGGAGGCGGACGTGGTCCTCATCGACACGGCCGGCCGCCTGCACACCAAGAACGACCTGATGGACGAGCTGGGCAAGGTCAAGCGGGTGGTGGAGAAGCGCACCGCCGTGGACGAGGTACTGCTCGTGCTCGACGCGACGACCGGCCAGAACGGGCTCCGCCAGGCGCGCGTGTTCGCCGAGGTGGTGGACGTCACCGGGATCGTCCTCACCAAGCTCGACGGCACCGCCAAGGGCGGCATCGTGATCGCCGTCCAGCGTGAGCTGGGCGTCCCGGTCAAGCTGGTCGGCCTCGGTGAGGGCCCGGACGACCTGGCGCCGTTCGATCCGGCCACCTTCGTCGACGCCATTCTCGGCGGGTGACACCCGTTCACGGCCGCCGGTCAGGCCGCTCAAACCTCGCTGACCTGCGGCTTAAGGCAGGAGTGAAACGGGAGCGTAATAGATCGGCTTGCTGTTTCACCCTTCTGAAACATTCGGACTGGACGCAGGAAACGCACGTAAGGCATTGTCGATGTTGGTGAACGAGAGGGTGGTCGAATGAAGCTCATTACGGCTGTCATCAAGCCCTTCAAACTCGACGATGTCAAAGCAGCGTTGCAGGCATTCGGCGTGCACGGCATGACAGTCAGTGAAGCGAGCGGATATGGCAGACAACGC
>JBEKEK010000275.1:0-6676 GCA_050013875.1 Trebonia sp.
GCCGGATCTCGATGGCGCACTTGGGCCCATCGCACTTGGCGCCCTTCAGGAACAGTTTTACCTTCTCGCGGCGGCACAGCTTGCAGTCCGGCCCTGTGTATCGTGCCATCAGTCTCTCCTCACACCCGCCGACGCTTAGGCGGGCGGCAGCCATTATGCGGAACGGGGGTGACGTCCTGAATGGAACCGACCTCGAGGCCGGTCGCCTGCAGCGACCGGATGGCGGTCTCCCGGCCGGAGCCCGGTCCCTTGACGAAGACGTCGACCTTGCGCATGCCGTGCTCCATGGCGCGGCGGGCCGCCGCCTCGGCGGCCTGCTGGGCTGCGTACGGGGTTGACTTACGCGAGCCCTTGAACCCGACCTGCCCGGAGGACGCCCACGCGATCACGTTCCCGACCGGGTCGGTGATCGAGACGATGGTGTTGTTAAATGTGGACCGGATGTGGGCGTGCCCGTGAGCGATGTTCTTCCGCTCCTTGCGGCGCACCTTCTTGGGTGCGCCCTGCTGGCTGCTCTTGCGCGGCGGCATCTGTCTTTAAGCTCCTGGTTGAGGTGATCACCCGGGGACCGGGTTACTTCTTTCCGGTCTTCTTCTTGCCGGCGACGGTCTTCTTCTTGCCCTTGCGGGTACGCGCGTTGGTCTGCGTCCGCTGACCGTGCACCGGCAGACCCTTGCGGTGCCTGATGCCCTGGTAGCAGCCGATCTCGATCTTGCGGCGGATGTCGGCCGCGACTTCACGGCGGAGGTCACCCTCGACCTGGTAGTTCGTGTCGATCCACTCGCGCAGCTTGGCCAGGTCGTCCTCGGAGAGGGCGTGCACCCGGGTGTCGCCGCTCACGCCGGTGGCGGTGAGGGTCTCCGTTGCCCGGGTACGGCCGATGCCATAGACATAGGTCAGGGCGATCTCAAGCCGCTTCTCGCGCGGCAGGTCAACGCCAGAGATACGTGCCATTCTGGGGCAGTTCTCCTTCTTGTCGTGGAGGTCCTCCGGATCGCTTCCCGCCCCTGCCCAGGACGGGCCCCGGCCTCCAACCGGGGGCTGCGGCCCAGTTTGACCTGGGCCGCTTGCGATACGCGTACTACTTCGTTTTGTTCAGCTGTTTTGTTTTCAGGCGCGACTGGCGGGACTGCTCAGCCCTGGCGCTGCTTGTGCCGGGGGTCCGAGCAGATCACCATGACGCGGCCATGGCGGCGGATGACCCTGCACTTGCTGCAGATCTTCTTCACGCTCGGCTTGACCTTCACGGCAAACTTCTCCTCATGGCCCATGTAGACGGGCCGGTTAGCTCCAGGCACCGAGGTGCCCGGATGCCCTACTTGTACCGGTAAACGATCCGACCGCGACTCAGGTCATAAGGACTGAGCTCAACGACCACCCGGTCGTCGGGCAGGATGCGAATATAGTGCATCCGCATCTTCCCGCTGATGTGGGCGAGTACCTTGTGCCCGTTGTCCAGCTCCACACGGAAGAAGGCATTGGGCAATGTCTCGACCACCGTGCCTTCGATCTCGATGGCGCCGTCTTTCTTGGGCATATCCTCCGCGCTTCGTCCTGCGTAGTCTTGGTTGATATCGTGGCTGTTCGCAGCAGCTCAGGCAGATAAGTCGAGCTGGGACGACGGTTCTCCCCCGTGGCATGAGGCCATGCGGAAAGCCAGCCGATGGGCCGCAGCAGAGTCTACTGCACCCCTCCCGCGAACGCGAACCGGCAGCATAACACCGCCGCCCCGCGGTCTATTCCGCTGGAGGCTCTCAGCGATTAGAAGCCTCAGCGGACCGCGCGGCCGAGTGCGTACGCCCGCACCCCCCAGAGTACGCGACGCGAGCACCAGAACCGGCCATCGGAAGCCGCTCTGGCTGGGTGAGTAACAAATTCAGGGCGTCGCGCGCTGTCGGCATGTAATCCCCGTGCCTGGATGGCACAGGGCAAACCAGGAGGAAAGATGCGCACATCCCTGACCAGGCTGGTGGCAGGCACGGCCATCGCGGCGACGGCGCTGCTGGCCGTTGCGGGCACCGCGAGTGCCAGCACCACCGCCACGGCAAAGACGCCGACGCACCTGTCGATCGTGGCGGTTAAGTCCACGATCACGGTCGGCCAGTGGGACACGATCGGCGGCACCCTGGCCTCTGCCAAGGGCGCGGTCCCTGGCCGGGCCGTCATCCTCGACAAGTACACCGCGGCCGGCAAGAAGTGGTACCCGGTCGAGGCGAAGCTCACCGGCAAGTACGGCAAGGTGGCCTTTGCCGTCGACCCGCGCGTCGTCACCGCCTACAAGCTGGTCTTCAAGGGCGGCTCCGTCTACGCCGCCTCACACAGCGGCGTCGTGGTCGTGAAGGTGAAGCCGTTTGTCAAGACGGCGACCACCCTGTCCATCGCCGCGACCCCGGGCGCCACGTCCAAGGCGGACACCACGATCAGCGGCGCCCTCACCCTCAGCAAGAGCGGCAAGGCCCTCACCCACCAGTGGGTCTGGCTCGCCTGGGTCGGCAGCAAGGGCAAGGCTCACCTGGAGAAGGCGTTCCTGACCGGCAAGTACGGCAAGGTGGCGTTCAAGGTTCACCCGGCCAAGACCACCACCTACGAGCTGGTCTACCTCGGCACCAAGGTGCTGGCCCCCACCCACAGCGGCACCGTCACGGTCGCGGGCTGACCGAAACGGCCCTCACAGGTAGCGTCCGGGCCGGCGGTTCCGCCATCGAGTTGGGCGGAACCGCCGGCCCGGCGCGCGTCGGCGCGACACCGGGCCCATCCCCGGCCATATGTCAGCATTCTGGTGCACGGATGTGGGAGCATGCTGGCGCGATGGAGACCGCTGGGGACGAGTTCGACGACGCCCTCGCCCGTGCTAGATCGGGCGATGAGGCCGGTTTCCTGATGCTCTGGGATGAATTGCAACCCAGGCTCCTCCGTTACCTGCAGGTGCTCGGCTGCGACGACGTTGATGACGTCGCCGGTGAGACCTGGCTGCAGGCGATCAGGGACCTGCCGAAGTTCAAGAAGGGCGGCGCCGACGAGTTCCGCGCCTGGCTGTTTACCATCGGCAGGCACCGCGCCATCGACGCTGCCAGGTCACGCAACCGGTTCCGCGACAAGGTGCTGGTGGGCGAGATCGTCCCGCAGCAGCCGACGGCAGGTAACCCGGTCGAAGACGAGGTGCTGCACGGGCTGTCCACCAGGCGAGCCATCACCTTGGTGGCCGGGCTGCCTAGGGATCAGGCGGAAGTCGTCGCCCTGCGCATCATCGCCGGCCTGGACACCGAAGCCGTCTCCCGCATCCTCCGCAAGTCGCCGGGTGCGGTTCGCGTCGCACTCCACCGTGGCCTGCGCTCGTTGTCGGCCGACCCGCGCATTCACGAGATCGAGAAGGTAGAACAGTGAGCACCGCCCGTGGGGGCGAGCCCGGCGCCTTTGAGCCGGACCTCCAGCACCTGATCGGCGCGTTGACCGCGAGCGGCCACCCGCATGAGCTGGCCGGCCGCGACGCCGCCCGCGCCGCGTTCATCGCGGCCAGCCAGCAGCCGATGCCGGCCAGGACGGCCAGGTCCGGGCCGGCCCGATCCGCGTTGGCGAGGCTCGCGTCGACTTGGTCCGGACGAGACCGCGGACGCGTCCGCATCGCGTTGCCTGCCCGGCTGGCGGTGGCCGCCGCCGCCGTCATCGCTGTGCTCGGCGGCCTCACCGCGGCCGCCGCCGCGCAGGTGCTGCCCGCACCGGTGCAGCAGATCGCCTACAACGTGCTCGCGCCGCTCGGCGTGCCCGTCAGCCAGCCAATGCCGTCACCCGCCCACTCATCGACCCCAGGGCTGCCGTCGTCCGGCACCGGCCCGGCCGCGGGCAACGGCGGCTGCCCGTGTCCCCGCGCCTCCGCCGCGGGCACGGCCCCCGCTCCGAAGCATCATCACCGCACCGGTAAGGCCAAAGCCAAGGCCAAGGCGAGCGCCAAGCCCGTCCTGCGCCTGGTCTCCAAGCCGCTCACCGACCACCTGAACGTGACCGCCCGGGCCGGCCAGCCGGGCGACGTCGTGAACCTCACCGAGTTGAGCGGTACCGCCTGGACCACCGTTGCGTCGGCGACCCTCGGCCCGAAGTTGCACGTGGCCTTCGTCCTGCCGGTGAAGACCGCGGCCGGTCACCTCTTCCGGGCCGAGGTGCTCGAGGGCGCGTCGCACGCCGCCGTGGCCAGCAACCCCGTCTGGATACCGCGCCGCGCCGCGACCGCCGCCAAGGCGATCCGGCCGTCCGCCACGCCCAGCAGCAGCCCGACCCCCACCCCCACCCCCACCCCCACCCCGACCCTGACCGCGACGACCACGTCGGCCAGCGGCCCGACCGCGACCGCAAGCCCGGGCTCGACGGGCAGCCCGACCACGGCGGGGGGTTCCGCCCCGACGCCCACCCTGGACCCGTCCCCCTCAGCGACGGCTCCCCCGACATCGGCCCCACCGCCGACACCAACCCCACCGCCGACACCAGAACCGTCAAGCAGCGACTCCACCGCGGCCCGCTATGCAGTGTGCGATAACCGCTTACGAGTGGTTTGGCGGCCGCCTGGCGATCGACAGCCCCCAGGGGATAACGATAAGAAGGAACCAGGGGAGCCAGGCCGCACCGCCCGCCGCGATCCCGACGCCGAGCCAGACGGCCAGCAGCAGCGCACTGGCCGCGGTCCAGCTGAGCCAGGTTTCGACCTGGCGCGGGAGCATCGCGCCGTCGCCGCGGCGATTACGGCCAGGGCCGCCCCGGCGGCGCACCGCGCCGGGCGGTGCGGGGCGGATGCCCGCCGCGGGCAGTTGGTATAGGTCGATGGCGGGGAGGTCAGCCAGCAGCACGTCGAGGTCGCCGACCGTCTTGGCGGCGAACGCCTTATCCACCCGCTCGCTGAACTCTTCGGCGGTCAGCCGGCCGACCGCGTGATGCTCGCGGAGCAGCGCCGCGGTCCGCTCCCGGTCCGCGTCCGAGGCGCGCACCCTGGGGTCACCCGACATCGCCATCTCCACCGGGGGCAGTCCGCTTGGCGAGGCCGTCATCTTCCCCGGTGACGGCGGCCGCCGCCGACGAGAGGTCGCGGCGCTCAAGGCTTACCCCGGCCCGCCGCGCCAAAGCCGACTCTCCGCCCTCAAGCGCGGTCAGCACCCACGGCCCGCCGGTAATGACCGCGACGGTGTGCTCGAAGTGGGCGGCGCGTGAGCCATCCACCGAGACCACCGTCCAGCCGTCGTCAAGTTCGACCACGTGGCGGCCGCCCCGGGTGATCATGGGCTCGATCGCCAGCGCAATGCCGGTCCGCAGCCGGGGCCCCTGCCCGGGCGGCCCGTAGTTCCTGACCGCGGGCTCCATGTGCATCTCGGTCCCGATCCCGTGACCGGTGTACTCGCGGATCAGGCCGTAGTCGCCGGACGCGCGCACGGACCGCTCCACCGCGTTCGAGATATCACTGAGGTGCCGCCCGGGAACCGCCTGCGCGATCCCCGCCCACATCGACGCCTCGCAGGCGTCGAGCAGCGCTTGGTCGGCCGGATCGATCTCCCCCACCCCAAGCGAGATGGCCGCGTCGCCGTGCCATCCGTCGAGGATCGCACCGCAGTCGATGGAGATGATGTCCCCGGACCGCAGCCGCTGCCCGCTGCCCGGTATCCCGTGCACGACCTGCTCGTTAACCGATGCGCAGATGGATGCCGGGTACCCGAAGTAGCCGAGGAACGAAGGCACCGCGCCGGCGCCGCGGATCTCGCGCTCCGCGATCGCGTCGAGGTCCGCCGTGGTGATGCCGGGCCGGACCGCGTCGGCCAGCACCGCGAGCGTCCTGGCGACCACCTGGCCCGCCGCGTACATGCGCTCAAGCTGCGCAGGCACCTTGATCTGGATCGCCGGTTCCCGCCGCAGCCGCATGTCGCACCTCCCGCTATAAAGGTACAGTCCACCCTGCCCGCCCCGCCCCCACCGGCTGGCGGTCAGCGGGTGTACGGCTGCAGGGCGTCGAGCGCGCGGGCGGTGACCTCTTCCACCGGCCCCGTCGCGTCGATGCCGACCAGGATGCCCTCGTCGGCGTAGAAGGCGATCAGCGGCTCGGTCTGCTGGTTGTAGACCTCAAGCCGATGCCGGATCACGTCTTCTTTGTCGTCGTCGCGCTGAAAGAGCTCGCCGCCGCAGTCGTCGCATACGCCCGGCTGGCTGGGCGGGTCGTAAAGCACATGCCAGACCCGCTCGCACCGCCGGCAGGTGCGGCGCCCGGACAGCCGGCGGACCACCTCGTCGGAGTCCACGATGAGCTCGAGCACCACCGTCAGCCTGGTGTCCAGCTCGGCGAGCATCTTCTTCAGCGTCTCGGCCTGCGGCACATTCCGCGGGAAGCCGTCGAGCAGGAACCCGGATTTCGCATCTGGCTCGGCCAGCCGGTCGCGCACCATCGCCACGGTGACTTCGTCGGGTACGAGGTCACCGCGATCCATGTACTCCTTGGCCTTGGCACCGAGCTCGGTGCTGTTGGCAACGTTGTACCGGAAGATGTCACCTGTCGAGATACGCGGGATCGACAGGTGCGACGCGATGAAGTGGGCCTGCGTCCCTTTGCCCGCTCCGGGGGGCCCAACCAGGACGATGCGCACTATCGCAGGAAACCTTCGTAATTACGCTGCTGCAGCTGGCTCTCGATCTGCTTGACCGTGTCAAG
>JBEKEK010000276.1:0-11480 GCA_050013875.1 Trebonia sp.
GCCCACGCCCGGCAAGGGGCAGAGAGGGAATGTCACGTGAGTGTGCTCGAAGGGCCGCGGCGAGAGCTCCGCCGCATCGTCCACAGTGGCTCGCCGGTCTGGGTGACTCCGTCGGAGGACGGAGCCGAGCTCGTGCTGCCGGACGGCCGGCGGATCGAGGAGCCGACGGCGACGTACCTGCCGCCGTGTGACCCTTCGAAGATCCTCTGCGTCCACCTGAACTTCGACTCTCGCCGGGTCGAATTCCGTGCCCCCAAGCTAACGACCCCGACGTATTTCCAGAAACCTCCGACCGCGATGAACAGCCACCGCGGTGTTCTCTACCGGCCGGCCGACTGCCAGTTCATCAATTACGAGGGCGAGGTCGCTGCGATCGTCGGGCGCCCGATGAAGAATGTCGCGCCGGGCGACGTGTGGGACCACCTGGCCGGCTTCGCGCCCGCTAACGACGTCGGCCTGCATGACTTCCGCGAGACTGACCAGGGCGGCATGACCCGGGTGAAGGGGCAGGATGGTTACTGCCCGGTGGGTCCCGGCATCGTGAGCGGCGTCGACGTCCGCCGGCAGACGCTGCGCACCTATCTCAACGGCGACGTCGTGCAGGAAGACCTGGTGTCGGACATGACGTTCGGAATCGACTACCAGCTCGCCGACCTGTGCCGGCACATCACGCTGCTGCCGGGCGACATCGTGCTGACCGGCACGCCGGCCAACTCGCGCCCCATGAACGTCGGCGACGTCGTGGACGTCGAGGTCACCGGCATCGGCCGGCTCACCAACACCGTCGCGGAGCGGCCGGCGCCGTCGCACGCGGTCGGGCACCAGCCGATGGACACCGACGCCATCCGCCGTGTTGCCCTCGGCGGCGACTGGTGGGCGGCGCGTGACGCCGAGCAGGCCGCGGAGGCACGGTGACCGCGCTCACCGATGAGCAGCGCGATGCTGCTGCGCGGTCGCTGCTCGGTGCGGAGACCAATCGCGCGCCGACCGACCCTATCTCCACGCGGTATCCCGGCGCCGATGTCGAGGACGCCTACCGCATCTCCATGGCCGTCACCGAGCTCAAGCTTGCGCTCGGCCGGACGATCAAAGGCCACAAGATCGGGCTCACGTCTAAGCCGATGCAGCAGCTCGCCGGCACGGACGAGCCCGACTACGGATCGCTATTCGACGACTGGTTCGTGCCCGAGGGCTCGACCGTCGACATGGCCCGCCTGAACCACCCGCTGGTCGAGGTCGAGATCGCCTTCGTGCTGGGCGCCGCCCTGTCGGGCCGTGATAACAACGCCGCCGACGTGATCCGTGCCACCGACTTCATCCTGCCGGCGATCGAGATCGTCGACACCCGCTACCGCGAGCGGGGCACGAACCTGCTCGTCGACAGCATCTCCGACGCCGCGTCGTGCGGGCTCGTCGTGCTCGGGAGCCGGCCGACGCGCCTGACGGACCTCGACCCTCGCCGCGAAGGCGCTGCCCTCTATAAGAACGGCACGGTCGAGGAGACCGGAGCGGCGGCGGCTGTCATGGGCAGCCCGGTGAATGCCGTCGTCTGGCTCGCCAACAAGCTCGGCGAGTTCGGCGTGCCGATTGAGGCCGGGAACGTCATTCTCTCGGGCTCGTTCCTCAAGGCCATCCCGTTCACCGCCGGCGACACGATCGCCGCTCTGTTCGACACGCTCGGCGACGTCACCTTCGCTACCGCCTGACCGAGGCTCAGCGCGAGTCCAGTCCTGCCAGGATCAGCGCGGCGAGCTGCTCTGCCACCTGGTCGGCGGGCATCCGGCCCACGGGCTTGATGAAGCGGTACGCGCCGAGCACGACATCGGCGATGGACCACGTCACGATGGCGGGGTCGGCATCGGCCCGGAACGCCCCCGCGGCGATCCCGGCCTCCACCGCCGACATCCAGCGCGACAGCACCGCCTCCTGCTGGCGGACTACCTCGTCGAGCCCGGAGAGCTCGGCGAAGTGATGGGTGTCGTTCCGGAGGATGCGCGCCACGTGCGGGTTCGCCGCAGTCTGGGCAACTGCGGCCGTAATGAGACGCCGGACGATCTGCTCGGGATCGTCGGTCTCGGCCGCGATGGCGTCGAACACCTCCACCTGCGAGCGCACGACCGGTGCCAGTATCTCGGCGATCAGCTCCTCCTTGGAGGAGACGTGGTTGTAAAGGCTGCCCGAGAGGATTCCGGCCCGGTCGCCGATGTCCCGCACGGTGGTGGCCATGATGCCCTTCTCGGCGAAGACCTCGGTCGCGATGGAGAGGATCTCGCGCCGCCGGGCGGTGTCAGTCAGGCGAGCCCGGGGTCGCCTAGTCGTTGTTCGAGCCATTGTCAACCCAAGCTTACGCTACGAGGTGAACGACCCCCGGCGCACGGCGATGTTCTTCACGTCGCAGAAGAAGTCGAAGCTCCAGGCGCCACCCTCGCGGCCGACACCCGACTTGCGGCTGCCGCCGAACGGAGCGGCCAGGTCACGGACGTAGAAGCAGTTGGTCCAGACAGTTCCGGCGACGAGCTTCGACGCAACGCGCTCGGCCCGGGCCGCGTCGCCGGTGAAGAGCGTCGCGGCCAGCCCGTAGTCGGTGCCGTTGGCAAGCTGTACTGCCTCATCCTCGGTGCGGAACGTCTGCAGCGTCAGGACCGGCCCGAATACCTCCTGCTGCACGATCTCGGAAGACTGCTCGACATCAGCGAGAATCGTCGGCTCGAACCAGTTCCCGCCGAGCCTGGAAGGCTTGCCGCCGACGAGGGGCTTCGCCCCGGCGGCGAGGGCCCGCTCGACGAACCCCGCCACCCGCTCGAAGTGATCGGGATGGATCAGCGGGCCGAGGTTCGTGCCCGCGACGCGGGGATCACCCACGACCAGCTTCGCCGCCGCCCTCCGCACGGCGTCGGCGAAGCGGTCGGAGATCGTATCCTGAACGAGCAGCCGCGTACCGGCGAGACACACCTGGCCGGCGTTCATGAACTGGGCCGCCGCCGTCCGCACCGCACCGTCGAGATCGGCGTCCTCGAAAACGATGAACGGCGACTTCCCGCCGAGCTCGAAGCTCAACGGCGTCAGGTTGGCTGCGGCCGCTGCCGAGATGGCCCGTGCGGTCTCGGGCGAGCCCGTGAAGCTGATGCGGGCAATGCCGGCATGAGCGACCAGGGCCGCGCCGGTGCGCTCCCCGACGCCGTGCACGATATTGACCACGCCGTCCGGCAGGCCGGCTTCCGTGGCGATCTCGCCCAGCAGCGAAAGACTGAACGGCGCCCATTCCGGCGGCTTTACCACCACGGTGCACCCGGCCGCCAGGGCCGGGCCCATCTTCCAGGTCCCGAGCATCAGCGGCGCGTTCCACGGCACGATCAGCGCGGCCACGCCGGACGGGTCGTAGCGCACCGAGTTGTCGGCGACCGGCCCCCCGATCGGCGGGTGCTCCAGCGTGCGGGCCAGGTCAGCGAAGTACTTGATGTTCTGCGCGCTGCGTCCGGTGCCGGCGTGCATCATCGCGGATCGGACCGAGCCGTTGTCGGCGGTGTCCACCATCACCAGGTCGCGAGCGCGATCGAGGATCGCCTGGGCGAAACGGCCGAGGATCTCGCCGCGGCCGCCGGGACCAAGAGCAGCCCATGCCGGGAATGCACGGCGGGCCGCCGCGACGGCCGCGTCGACGACCGCAGCGTCACCGACCGGGATGTCGCCGAGGTGCGAGCCGTCTACCGGTGACAGGACCGCGTACGTCTCACCGCCGCCGACACGCTTCCCGCCGATCAGGTGATCGCACGGCACGCTCACCCCGTCGATCGTCGTCCGCCGCTCATCGCTCACCGGATCTCCCGTCATCGAGCCCGCCTCACCGTACGGCAGCGATTGAAATAAAAGCAAGTGCTTGTTTGTATCCCGCCCCGCCGCCCGGACTACCCTGTTGGCATGACAGCCGTTACGCTCCTCCAGCGCTGGCGCGACGGCGCCACCACCCTCGGCGCCTGGCTGTTCCTCCGCGAGCCGCTGCTCGCCGAGGTCGCCGGCCGAACCGGATACGACTACGTCTGCATCGACATGCAGCACGGGCTGGCCTCCTACGCCGACACAACCGCCATGCTTCAAGGGCTCGGCCGCTCCACGGCAGCACCCATCGTCCGAGTGCCCTGGAACGAGCCCGGCATCATCGGGCGCGTGCTCGACGCCGGCGCGCTCGGCGTCATCATCCCGATGGTAAACAGCGCAGAGGACGCCGTCCGCGCGGTCGCTGCGTGCCGGTACGCCCCGGCGGGCGCCCGCAGCTTCGGGCCGCTCACCGCCATGATCCGCCATGGCTTCCGCTACCTGGAGACAGCCAACGAGCAGGTCGCCTGCATCCCGATGATCGAGACGCTCGAGGCCGTCGAGCGCATCGACGAGATCCTGGCCGTCCCCGGCATTGACGCCGCCTATGTCGGTCCCTCGGACTTGTCGATGACGATGGGCCTTCCGCCGCTCGCCGATCACGACGACGCGCGCTTCCGCGAAGCGCTCGCAACGGTCGTCAGTGCCTGTGCCCGCCACGGCATCGTCCCCGGCGTGCATGCCAGCCCCGCCCTCGCAGAAGCCCGGGCAAAGCAAGGCTTCCGGATGATCACGGTCGGCTACGACCAGGCGCCCGTGATGGCCGCGCTCCGCGCTGACCTCGCCTCATCGCGCTCCGCAACCGAACGGTAGATCTGCCCGCCAAACGTCACGCGCTCTGGGGCCAGCCTCTGCCGGAGGCGTCAGTGCTGCATGACGACCGGCAGGGGATGAAGGGCTTGGGCTTACTCCAGGGGCTCGGCGGTCGCGGGGTTCTGGCGTTCGATGGGGCGGCGGATGAGGGTGCCTGGCGGGCAGCCGCAGCTTTCGCGGAGGATCAGTTCGGTTGGCAGCAGTTCGACCTGGGGTGGCAGTGCGGGGGTGGCGATGCGTTCGAGCAGCCGGTCGCAGGCTCGTTCGCCGAGCATGGGCATGGGCTGGCGGACGGTGGTCAGCGGCGGCTCGCACAAGCTGCTGGGAGAGATGTCGTCGAACCCGGTCACGGCGACCTGCTGCGGGATCCGGATGCCGGCCGCGGTGAGGGATCGCAGCACGCCGATGGCCATCTGGTCGTTGGCGGCGACTACGGCGTCCGGGAGCTGGTCCCGGCATTCGGCCAGGATCCGCCGGCCGGCCGCCAGGCCGCTCTCGGCGTAGTTCGTGCCGCGGGTGGTGCCGGCCAGCCGGGCGGCCGGGTGGTCGCGCAGTACCTGCAGCAGCCCGCTGCGCCGCTGGGCCGCGTCCGGCATGGCGGGCGGGCCGTCGACGTGGTAGATCCGGCGCTTGCCGTGGTCTTGGATCAGGTGCGTGAGGAGGGCGGCCGACCCGGACCTGTTGTCGGCGGCCACCACGTCGACGTCCCGCCCGGCCGGGTCGCCGGCGATGACCGCCACCGGTACCCGCCCGGCCAGCCACTCCAGCAGCGGGGGCGGGAAGCTGCCGATGCTGATCAAGATCCCGTCGACCCTGGCGGGCATCGCCGCTACCTGGCCGAGGTCCTGGCCGGCTTCGCCGTTCCAGTGCGTGATCAGCAGCGACCAGCCCAGGGCGCTGATCCGCCGCTCTACCCCGCGCAGCACCTTGTCGGTGTAGAGGGGGTTCATGTTCTCGATGTCCAGCGGCTGTCCCGGGCAGTCGATGCAGATGAACCCGATGACTTCCTTACGGCGCCGGGGTGAGCTCCGCGCCGCCCCGCCGGGGACATAGCCAAGGTTCCCGATCGCCGACTGGACCCGCGCGCGGGTGGTCGCGCTGACGCGACCCTGCCGGTGTATCACCCGTGACACCGGGGGACAAAGATCCCCGCCATGCGGGCGGCGTCATAGCGAGTTACCACAGCACCTCACTCGCAACCTAAAGCCTCGCCAGGCTTGATGCCTAACGGTTTACATTCAGGAACCTAGCCGCTGAAGCTAACGGCCGGCGCACGAGCCCGTCAAGATCGAGTAGCGCAACCGGGAACGTGGCGGACCGCGCTCCGGGTTCGGCTCGCTGCCTGGTGTTGTCTCTGCGGTCCGATGCAGATCCAGGCTGACCCCGTAAAGACAAATCGGACAGACAAACTACGGCAGCACGGAGCCTTCCGGCACCGACCTCATCGCGCCGGCGCAGGTTGACCCAGCGGATCTTGCCGAGATCATTTCGGCAGCTCGAAGCCATAGGGATCGGGTTAGCGCAGGCTCTCAGGCGACGCGGAGCAGGAGGTCGCCGAAGTCGGCGATGACTTTCAGTTCTCCGCCCAGCGCCCGGATATAGTCAGCCAGGGTTGCGAGTTCCGCCACGGCTCCGCTTTCGATCGCGGAGACGCGCTGCTGGGACACCCCCATGGCATCGGCGGTCTCGGCCTGGGTCAAGCCCGCCTGCTTGCGCATCTCCGTGAGGTACTCGGCGCGCACCAGCGGCACCTGCGTCTGGCGCGCGTCCCCGTCGGCCGCGAATCCATCACGTGTGCGGGTCTGCTCACTCATCGCCGCTCCTCCAGATAACAAGATCACCCCGGGCGCGCTATCTCGTTGCCGACCGTGCCTAAGGCGCAGCGTTACTGCAGGCAACTCCACACGGTAACGGTGGTTGACGAAGGCCTCGCCCAACGGGTTCGAGGCGAACTTTCGGGTTGTTTCTCCGACAATGGACTTAATGACCGCCGCCATCAGGACCATGGGGCGGTATCATGCCCCCGCAGGGGCCTGTAGGGCCCGGTGGTACCAGGTGGGGAGGCGTAGTAGCCAGCGAACCGTTCAGCCTGCGTGACGAGGGCCGTCGCCGCGTCCTGCAGGCGCTACACGATCACGGCGCCTGCCGCCGCAGCGAACTGGTCCAGCTGACCAGCCTGTCACGCTCGACCGTATCCTCCCTCGTGGCCGAGCTTGCCGCGCGCGGGATCGTCGAGGAGCACCCCCGCACCACTGGCGCTGACGGGCTGCGCAGCCTGGGCCGGCCCGCGGTCATGGTATCGATGGCGCCGAACGCCCGCTACGCCGTCGGTGTCGACATCGGGCACGACCACGTGCGGGTCGCGGTCTGCGGACTGCTCGGCGGCATCGTCGCCGAGTCCGAGGCCAGGCGTGAGGTCGACCTCGCCCCGCACGAAACGCTCGACCTGGCCGCCTCCCGGGTCCGGCAGGCCCTGACCGAGCACACCATCGACACGGCCGCGGTGATCGGGCTCGGCCTGGGCATCGCGGCGCCGGTGCACACCGGGTCAGGGTGGATCGAGGCCTCCGGCATCATGCCGGGCTGGGTGGGGATCAACCCGGTCCAGGAGATGCACTCCCGCACCGGCCTGAACGTGCACGTGATCAACGACGCCGACGCCGGCGCCCTCGGCGAGCACAGCTACGGCGCCGGACGCGGCGTGGACGACCTGCTCTACGTCCGCCTGTCAGCCGGCATCGGCGCCGGCGTCATCGCCGGACGCCGGCCCCTGAGCGGCTCGGCCGGGATGGCCGGGGAGCTCGGGCACGTCCACGTCGTGGAGAACGGGCCGATCTGCCGGTGCGGAAACCGGGGCTGCCTGGAAACCGTCGCCAGCCCGGTGGCCATCGCCCACCTGCTGAGCCAGAGCTGGCACCGCCCGGTCACCAGCCAGGAACTCATGCAGCTGGTCGAGGACGGTGACCCCGGTGCCTGCCGCGCCGTCGAGGATGCCGCCGCGCACGTAGGCATGGCCATCGCCGCCGCCATCAACCTGCTCAACCCCCGGCTCGTCATCATGGGCGGGGACCTCGCCCGGGCCGGCGAGCTACTGCTCGACCCGATCCGCACCGCCATCCGCCGCGCCGTGCTCCCGGCGACCGCCGCGCAGGTCAGCGTGGTGTGCGGGCAACTCGCCGAGCATGCGGAGGTGCTCGGCGCGGCCAGCCTGGCCCTCGCCGACATCCCGCAGCGCCTCAGCGAGCCGTCGGCGGCGCGCAGGCGCGCCTGAGCACCTCCCCCGGACCAGCCTCCGGCCATCCCGCCGGGCGAGTCGACCGCCCCAGCTGACCTAGGCAGGGGATGAAGGGCTTGGGCCTACTCCAGAGGCCAGCCGGTCGCGGGGTTCTCGCGTTCGACAGGTCGGCGGATGAGGGTACCTGGCGGGCAGCCGCAGCTTGGCCGGGCAACGGCATGGTCACGATGCCAGCCCGGTGTTCCGTAGCGATCCCGGGCACTGGGGAGACCGGCGCCTGGACGAGATTGCCCCTTCCTTCCATCGGAGGGTGGCTGTTTACCCCGATGCTGGCCGCGGCGGACGGGGTGCTGGCAGCCGCGCGGGCCCGCACCGCGGTGACCACCCGGGTCAAGGACGCGATCGACTGGGCCGCTGCGGTAACCGGGCCGTCCGCCGCCGACCAAGCGGCCTATTGACGACCGGTGATGCCCGGCGTTACGTTTACGCTTGTGTCGATCGATCGATCGACACGAGCGCGCGGGAGGTCAGATGTTCCACATCGGCATCGACATCGGCGGCACGTTCACCGACTGCGTCCTCATCGGCGCGGATACGGACGGCCAGGTCACGGCGTACCGCACCGCGAAGACGCTGTCCACGCCGCGTGACCCGGCCGACGGGGTCATGGCAGGGCTGGCCGAACTGGCCGCCAGCGTCCGCCTGTCCCTGCCGGACCTGCTCGGGCAGACTGAGCGGTTCGGGCACGGGACCACGATCGGCACCAACGCGGTGCTGGAGCGGACCGGCGCGCGGGTCGGGGTGATCACCACCGCCGGGCACGGGGACGCCCTGGCCATCATGCGCGGGCACGGCCGGGTGGCGGGGCGCCGGCTTGAGGACGTGTTCCGGGTCCGCGGTACGTCGCTGCCCGCCCCGCTGATCGTGCCGGACGCGGTCCTGGAACTGCACGAGCGCGTGGACGCCGCCGGGAAGATCGTGGTCGCCCTGGACGAGGGCCAGGCCAAGGCGGCGGTCACCGCGTTCGTCGCCGAGCACAGGCTGGACAGCGTGGCGGTGGCCTTCCTGTGGTCGTTCGCCAACCCGGAGCACGAGCTGGCGGTGGAGAAGCTGGTCCGGCTGGCGGCGCCGGACGTCTTCGTCTCGCTGTCGTCCCGGGTGTCGCCACGGCTCGGCGAGTTCGAGCGCACCGTGGCCACGGTGCTCAACGGGTACGTGGGCCCGGCCTGCACCCGCTACCTGGGCTCGATGGGCGGCCGGCTGGCGGCCGCGGGCCTGCGAGCACCGCTGCTGGTGATGCAGTCCAGCGGCGGGGTGGTGCCGGCCGCGGTCGCGGCCGAGGTGGCGCTGGGCACGCTGGACTCCGGACCCACGGCCGGGCTGACCGGGGTGGCCGCGCTGGCGGCGGCCAGCGGGGACCGGAACGTGGTGGCCACGGACATGGGCGGCACCTCCTTCGACATCGGGCTGGTCGTGGACGGGCGGCCGGCGGTGGCGGACGAGTCGGTCATCGACCAGTACACCTACCGCATGCCGCACCTGGACATCCGGGCGACCGCGTGCGGAGGCGGCACCATCGCCCGGCGTGACCCGCGGACCGGGGCGCTGCGGGTGGGGCCGGACAGCGCCGGGTCCCAGCCGGGGCCGGCCTGCTACCGCCGCGGCGGGACGCTGGCCACCGTCACCGACGCCGACGTGGTGCTCGGCCTGCTGCGGCCGGGCAGCTTCCTGGGCGGCCGGATGCCGCTGGACGAGCAGGCGTCCCGGGCGGCGGTCGGCAGGCTGGCCGGTGAGCTGGGCCTGGGCCTGGAGGAGACCGCGGCCGGCATCGTCACCGTGAACAACCTGCGGGCGGCGACCCTGATCCGGCAGCAGACCCTGGAGCGCGGCCTGGACCCGCGCGATTTCGTCCTGTACTCCTACGGCGGGGCGGGCCCGGTGCATGCGTTCGGGTACGCGGCCGAGATCGGCGTGCGGGAGGTGCTCATCCCGCTCGGCAACGGCGCGTCCACGCTGTCCGCCTACGGCATCGCGGCTGGCGACGTGACCAGGTTCACCGAGGTCGAGACGGCCTTGCGGGCGCCGTTCGAGGACACGGCGCTGGCCGGTGAGATCGACCGGGCCGTCAGCCAGGCCCGCGAGGCCATGGTGGCGGCGGGCGCCAGCGCCGAGCCGCAACTCGAGGTCTGGGCGCTGATGCGCTACGCCGAGCAGCTGATGCACGGCCTGGAGGTGCTCGTCGACCCGTCGGACAGCCGGGGCAGCCGCCTGGCCGGCGACTTCACCGCCGAGTACGCGCGGCGCTACGGCGCCGCCGCGGCGTCGGCGTTCCAGGCGGCCGAGGTCTTCGCGCTGCGCGTCCTGGCCCGGGTACCGGCCGCGATCGGCCCAGTTACAGGCGTGGTGACCGGTACGGCGACCAGGAGCGGCGCGGCGCCCGCCAGCCCTACGATGCCGGTCTACTGGCCGGGCGCGGGGCAGCGCCTCGGCACCGCCGTGCACGACGGGAACCAGCTAGCGGACGGCACCCAGATCACCGGCCCCGCCCTGGTCGAGCTGTCCCACACCACGATCGCGGTGCCGCCGGGTGCCTCGCTCACCGCAGCCGGCGGGCACTTCCGCCTGAAGCTGCCATCCGCCCCGCCGTCCGTGAAGGAGCCGAGTCATGAGTGACATCGCCTGGGACGGCGTGGCCCGCGGATACGTCCCGCCGGCCACGCTGTCCGCCGACCCCCGCCTGCCGCTGCACGAAACCTCAGCCGCTGAGGTCGACCCGGTGACGTTCGAGGTCATCAGGTACGCGCTGCTCAACGCCAACGCCGAGCACGGCCAGACGCTCCAGCGGCTGTGCGTCTCGCCGGTCACGATGCTGACCCGCGACTTCCAGCCGTCGATCCTGACCCAGCGCGGCGAGCTGGTCTTCCTCGGCCCCTACCTGCAGTACTTCTCCAACGCGCAGGCCCTGACGATCCGGTGGATCCTGGAGAACCGCAGCACGGATCCGGGCATCGGGCCCGGCGACATGTTCCTGTCCAACGACCCGTACGTGGGCACCCCGCACCAGCCCGACACCATCGTGGCGGCGCCCGTATTCGCCGCCGGGCAGCTGTTCTGCTGGGTCGCCAACGTGCTGCACCACTCCGACATCGGCGGCTCGGTGGTGGGCAGCTTCTGCGTCGACGCGGCCGACATCTTCACCGACCCGCCCGCGTTCCCGCCGTTCAAGATCGTCGAGGGCGGCCGGGTCCGGTCCGACCTGGAGCAGTTGTTCCTGCGCCAGTCCCGGCTGCCCGGCGTGGTGCAGATGGACCTGCGCGCGGCGATCTCGGCCAACACCGTCACCGCGGACAAGATCGAGGCGCTGATCGCCCGCTACGGCGCCGACGCGGTCAAGACCGTGATGACCAGGGTCATCGACGCCTGAGCGGAGCTGTTCACCGTACGGCTGCGGAGGATCCCGGTCGGCTGCTGGTCGGTCCGGGTGTTCGCTGTTGCTTCGCTCACCGGCCAATACGGGGTGTACCGGTAGCCGCTGCCCGTTCGCTAGCGCGGCGAGCTG
>JBEKEK010000277.1:0-6576 GCA_050013875.1 Trebonia sp.
CGATCTGCCGCAACGCCTGCACCGGGTCCACGCCTGCCAGCTTACGAAACCACCGATTCAGTGCGTGGTCAGCGAGGAGGGCTGGCGCGTCCTTCGAGGCAGCGTCCGGTGGAGAGCGATAAGAAGGCGCTGTCGACGACGGAGGGAGTCCGCACCGCTGGTCCCGGCGAATGCCAGGCGCGTGACCGGCAGGATCAGGCTTTCAGGAATCCCGCTGCTGGTCTTGTCGATGCCCGGCGCGACGATCTGGACAACGACGCGACGAGGCAGGTTGAATACCTTGCGAGCCAGGTAGTCGATACGATTCAGGTGCTCCTTATGGGCAACGAGCCCAAGAGGATTGCGTGCGGTGAAGGTGATGTCACGAAAATAATCGGCCTCGACTATGCGCAGCAGGTTCTCCAGTGTGCTATCAGATTCAATCTCGGCAAATGTCTCCGCATATTCCGATAGTCCACCTCCGGCGATATTCGCGGCCATGGCCCGATTGAGCATAAGCGACCCCTCGCGGAACTGTTTGGGTGGCTTCTCCAGGTTTTGCCCGGCTCCCGCCCAGCCGCCGCTGAAGACAACCGTGCCGCGCCGATCAGCGAATATCTGCTTATTCTGATCTATATAATTCAATAGCGCATCAACGCGTGCCGCGCTCGCGTCGGCCAGTCGATAGCCGACATTATGGCGAATCAACCCGCGCCCGAAGACGATTATGTTGGTTGCAACTGAATCGGGCACATCGGCAGCGTACTCGCATCCGCTCGCGGATAATGCCGATATGACGCTTGCACAGCGGCGCTGGTCCGCGCCGACGTGGACGCGCTGCCGATGCGCGAGGAGACCGGCCTTGAGTACGCCAGCGACGTTGTCGCGACCGACGCGCGGACGGGTCTGCCGGCAACCACAGGCCGGGTTCGCGCCGCTGATCCACCCGACCCTCCCGGCCGGGGTCAACGCGCTGGTGACGGCCGTCCGCGAAGCGCTCCCGGCGGCCTGACCCGGTCGCCGACCGCCATGAGACGATCCCGTCGGAAAACCGCCAGACGGCCCGGCCGCCTGGTGGTGCACTGGAACCATGACCGAGGACCGGCTCGCTGGCCTGGACCGCCCGCTGCGGAACCGGGTGACGCCCGCGGGCGAGCTGATCGCGACCGAGCACCGCGGGACCATGTACGGCAACCGGGGCGTGCTCCACAACGAGGACCTGGCCCTGGTCCGGCGCTACCAGGTCCGCCGGTGGCTGGTGTGCGTGCTCGAGTTTCGCGGCCGCCGGCGGCCCATCCTGCGGCCCCGCCGCTACACCGAGCTGTTCTTCCTCGACGAGGCGGTCGCGCTGGCGGCCGGGCACCGGCCCTGCGCGGAATGCCGCCACGCCGCGTACCAGTCGTTCCGAACGGCCTGGACGGCGGCCCGCGCCCTGCCCGCGAAACCCGCGGCGGACGACATCGACCGGGTGCTGCACCGGCAGCGCCGCCTCGTGGACGGGGCCCGCGTCACCTACCCGGCGCTGCTGAGCGAGCTGCCGGACGGCGTCTTCATCGTCCACGACGGCGAGTTCTGGCTGGCCCATGGCGGCGGCCTGCACCGCTGGACCCCGGCCGGGTACACCGACCGGATCGACCAGTTCGACGGGCCGGCCGCGGTGCTGACGCCCCGCGCGACCGTGGCGTCGATCCGGGCCGGGTACCGCCCGCTCGTGCACTGGCCATCAAACTAGTTCACGTTGGCCTGGTCATTTGGGGAACGCGAGGGCGGCCGGTGATGATGGGCGGCATGGGAGCTTTCGCGGACGCCGCTGATGGGCCGGCCGGGCAGGTACCGGCGCTGCGCCTGCCTGAGCCGACCGGACCGTGCCCGGCCGGCACGACGTCCTTGTGGCTGACCGACGGCTCCCGCCGCGATCCGTGGGCGGCCGGGGCAGTGGCACGAGAGCTGATGGTCTCCCTGTGGTATCCGGCGGCGGCGAAGCCGGGCGGGCGGCCGGCCCCGTACATGACGCCAGCGGAGTCGGAACTCCAGCTTGCCAGCAGGGGGATCACCGGCGTCCCGCTGGAGTCGCTGAGCACGGTTGAGACCAACGCGGTCAGCGACGCCGCGCCGGCCGGGCGGCCGCGCAGCCTGCCCCTGGTCGTGCTCTCGCCCGGCTACACCAGCCCCCGCAGCACGCTCACCGCCCTGGCCGAGGACCTGGCCAGCCACGGTTGCGTCGTGGCGGGGATTGATCACACCTACGAGAGTCACGCGACGGCCTTTCCTGACGGGCGGGTCACCACGTGCCTCTCCCGCGAGGCACGCCGGCCCGGCGGCGGGTTCTGGGAGAAGGTGGCGGCAGGCCGGGCGGCCGATGTGTCCTTCGTGCTCAGCGAGCTGACCGGCACCCACCCGGCCTGGCCGGGGGCCGGGCTGATCGACCCCTCCCGGATGGCGATGGCCGGCCACTCCATCGGCGGCGCCGCCGTCATCGCGGCCATGCTGGCGGACGCCCGCGTCCGGGCCGGCATCGACATGGACGGCTCCACTGTCGCCCGGATCCCAGACCTCGGCCTGTCCCGGCCATTCCTGTTCCTGGGCAAGCAATCCAACTACACCCCCGGAAGCGGGGGCGCCGTGCCCCCGGGGACGCGGGAGTGGAAACTTCTGCGCGGCGCCGTGAGCACCTGGGAGCGGGACTGGGAGCTCCTGCGCGGCTGGAAGCGGTGGCTCGTGGTGGCCGGCGCGGTGCACGCCTCCTTCACCGACCTTGGGCTGCTGGCCGATCAGCTCGGCATCGACATCGGCGCCGCCCGGTCCGGAGCCCGGTCCCTGGCCATCACCCGCGCCTACGTGCGGGCCTTCTTCGACCAGCACCTGCGTGGTGAGCCGCAAGCCCTGCTCGACCGCCCGTCTGCACGCTATCCCGAGGTCACGTTCTGCTCCCCGTAGGCGCCGGCCAGGGCAACGTCCCCGGGCGACGTCCCGGGCCCGCGCGGCCGGGCGGAACGGGACACGATCGGTGACCAGGTGACCGGCGAGAGACTGCCATGGGGGGAGAACGCGGAGTTACGGGTCCGTTCGGGAAAATCCTGAAGTTGAATTTGAACTTTGGTTCTGGCCCGTTGACCGAACACCGAGCAAGTCCTGCAGTACGGTGACCAACTGCTCGGTGCTGGCCTTGGACAGGTGATCGAACGTGCCTGCGTGGCGGCCGAGAATGACGCCGATGACGGCCGCGGTGAGCACATCGGCGCGCAATTCGGGCTGGTCGTCGCCCTCGCGGGCCAACGCCTCCCGCAGTGGGGCGAGGACACGATGATCCAGCTCGGCGAGCGCGGCGTCCTGGGCCTCGGGGTTGTCGTAGGGCTTGAGCGCGGCCTGCAGGACAGGGCCTGGACCACGGGCGCCGGTGCGCTCGATCAGCGACCTGAGCCGATCCGGCGCGAGCAGGTCGAGAGGCTGGTCCGGGAGCTCCTGTGCGCGCAGGACGGCGATGAACAACTGCGCCTTGCCGCCGAAGTACCTGGCGATCATCGTCGGATCGACCCCGGCCCGTTCCCCGATGTCACGCGCCGTGGCCTGGTCGTACCCGCGATCGGCGAACAGCTCGCTCGCGGCCGTCAGGAGCCGGTCACGGCTGGCCGCCGCGTCGCGGCGGCGGGGGGACGGCGCCTCGGCCATGTCAGGTCCTCAGTACCCGGTGGGGTGAGATTATCTCTCGCAGGCTACTAGAACCCGCCGTCTCCCGCTGCGGTGGCACGACGGTGCGGGCCGTCCGGCGAGGACGGCCCGCCCGGGCCTCTGGGGGTGCTCGTGCTCGTCAGCCGTTGAGCGGCTCCAGTCCGTCGCCGATGACCGGCGTCGTCGGCTGCCGCACGGCGGTTGTCTTGGCTCTGGCCGGGGCCAGCAGGGCAAACGCGCAGCAGACGACGGCCGCGAAAATCCAGGCGGCCGGGTAGCCAGCCGATACCGAGAGCCTGCCGAACGCCGCGGGCACGATGAATCCGCCGATCGCGGCGATGGTCAGCATGAGCCCGATCGCGGTGCCGATGTGCTCGATGCTGACGTCCGGATCCTCGGCCGCCGTGCTCTGGAACACGGCGAAGCAGCCATTGAAGCCGAACCCGACGATGACCGCGGGCAGCCACAGGAAGCCGCCGCAGGCCGGGATCAGGACCAGGCCGAGCCCCTGGATCAGCAGGAACCCGACCACGTAAGGACGACGACTGCCCGCGCGATCGGACAGCCAGCCGGCCAGCACGCTCCCCGGAATGCCGGCCACCCCGATGAGCACCACCGCCACGGTGATCGACGCCGACGACCGGTGAATGGCGGTGGCATATTCACGGAGCAACTGGGTGGCGGTGAAGTAGGCCCCGTAGCCGCCGAAGAAGGCCAGCCCGTACCGCCAAAGCACCCGGCTGCGCAGCACTCGGCGGACCTCGTCGCGGGTCAGCGGACCGCCCCGCAGGGCGGCCGCGTTCGCGGGAATCCGGTAGACCGAGACGATCAGGACGCCGCCGGCGACGGCGATGCCGCCGGCGATGATGAGCGCCACCCGCCACGTGGTCGCCTCGACCACCGCCACCCAGGCCGACAGGCCGATGGTGACGCCGAGGGCGAACGACGCCGACACGACGCCCATCGCGAACGCGTGCCCGCGGGTACCGCGGAACCAGACGCTGACCGCGGCGATGCCGACGCCGGCGTAGTTGGACGCGGCCAGGCCGCAGGCGATCCGCAGCACGATCATCGTCGGGTAGTTGCCTGCCAGCCCGGACGCCGCGCCGAGCAGCCCTTCGAGGACCAGGCCGGCCGTCAGGGTGGCCCGGAGCCCGTAGCGCGCGGCCAGGAAGCCGGCCGGGATGTGCATCACCCCGTAGCCAATGACGAAGGCCGAGACCAGCAACGCCACTTCGGGAACGGAGGCGTGCAGGTCCTTGCGGATACCGGGGAAGGCGGCAGGCATATCGAACCAGTTGAGGCTCATCGCGGCGAATCCGAGTGCGAGCACGGCCAGCTTGAGCCAGGGGCTTTGCCGCACGGGGGGCCGGATGACGGGGTCAGCGGACATGGCGACTCCTTGGGGGGATAAATGCGGGGTGAAATCGACGCGGCGGGGCTTTCAGTCCTCAGCCGACGCCGGTAACGGAATTACTTCCGATAACCACGTTGTCCACAGTTGATGTCTACGATCTATGTCTACGTAAGATGACATTGATCGGGGCGTCGGTCAACCCCCCAGCGGTCTCGGGTTTTGCCGCCGAGGAGAGGATTCGGGCGCGGCCGCCGAGCTGGGTGTAACGTTCGGGATATGGAAGGACTTTCGGCATCGGTCGTGCTGATTGCGATCTTGCTCTGCCTCCTCCTCGTGGTCGCCTTCGACGTCTTCTGCCTGCTGCGTCTGGGGACAGCCGATACCGGGCATTTGGTCCCCAGGTTCGCCTGGGCCGTTGTCATCGTGGGCGCCAGCCCCGTCGGGGGCGTCGTTTACCTGCTGGCGCAACGTCTGCGGAAGCGATCGCCCGAGCCGGTGGCCATGCGGCCAAGCCCGTCGGCGGGAAGCAGCGGATGGTATGGCCCCATGCTGGCGGAGTACAACCACCCTCCCGCCTCGCCCCTGAGCCATGGTGTGGCGGTGATGGTCATCGCCGGCGCCGCCTATCTGGCTCAGGCGGGCCAGATCCTGGCCGCCGCGGCGATTGCGGTCGTCCTGGTGATCATCGCGTTCCTCAAGGGCACGCCGCCGGGATGATGGGCGCAGGCCCGGGGATCACCTTGAACAGGTGACGACAGGATCGGCGCCGTCCGCCAGTGTGAAATGCTCCCGCCGTGCGCTCGGCCGGGACGGGATAGTGGTTCGCATCGCCGGGGAGGTGGGGCAGGCCCGATGGTGATGCCTTTGGCGGGCCGGGTGGTGGCCGCGGTGATCGGCGGACTGCTGGTGCTCACCTCGGCCTCCAGCGTCATCGGCACCCTGGTCGTC
Source organism: Trebonia sp. (assembly GCA_050013875.1). GTDB lineage: Bacteria > Actinomycetota > Actinomycetes > Streptosporangiales > Streptosporangiaceae > Trebonia. Next base: position 5,954 of record JBEKEK010000277.1, read on the forward strand.
ACCCGCTCGGTCGGCAGCCGCCTGACGCGGTGGGTGGACCGGACCGTTGACCGGGCTTACCAGCTGGTGGTGGCGCGCTCGGCCGATTCCCGGCGGCGTGACCAGCTGCTGGCGACCGAGGCGGCGGCGATCTTGCTGGGCCAGCTGGCGGCGTGGCTCGTCGTCGCGTATGTCGGGTACGCCCTGCTGTTGTGGCCGTTCGCGATCCGGGGGGTGCTGTCCGCCTTCGTCGACGCCGGGTCCTCGCTGTTCACCCTGGGGTTCGCCGTGCCCGCAGGGACGGCGCCGGCCGTGATCGTGTTCCTGGCCGCAGCGACCGGCCTGGTCATCGTCGCGCTGCAGATCGCCTACCTGCCGACCCTGTACGCGGCCTTCAACCGCAGGGAAACCGCGGTGGCGCTGCTGAACGCGCGGGGCGGCTTCCCGGCCTGGGGCCCGGAACTGCTCGCGCGCACCCACTACGGGCTCGGCTCGGGCATGTCGACCCTGGACACGATGCCTGGCCTCTACGGCGAGTGGGAACGCTGGGCGGCCGACGTCGGGGAGAGCCACACCACGTACCTGCGGCTGGTCCGTTTCCGGTCGCCGCAGCCGCTGTCGTCCTGGGTTACCTCGCTCCTGGC
>JBEKEK010000278.1:0-6419 GCA_050013875.1 Trebonia sp.
CCTACGGCTGGTGGAAGGTCTCCCAGATCGTCTACATCGTCTCGCTGGTCCTGTTCGGCCTCGGCACCGCGGCGGCCCTCGCCTCGGCCTACCTGTTCACCTTCGGCCGTCGGCCCAGGGGCATCGGCCGGGTGGCGCAGCCGGAAGGGCACGAGACCATCACCCCGACCACGACCGCGTAAGCAGCACGTGACCGGTAACGGCAACCCACACCAAGAGAACGAAGAGTACACGGAACGACCCCCGATCAGCGTCGGCCAAGGCGCCGACCGGGGGTCGTCCGCTGCCGAGCCGATCGACGAGCTCCGGGACGACGGGATACCGGTCGGTGCACTCGGCATTACCAGCTTCGAGGCGGAAGACGGACAGGTCGTCAACTCGGCCCGGATCCGCCACCAGGTTCCGGTCACCGACTACCTGCGGCTGCAGGCTCGCTACGCGCATCAGTTCCGCCCGCGGGAGCGGACCGACGTGATTGAGCGGCTGCAGGCCTCCGCCGACCGCAACATCGAGCGCTTCGGCCTGCTCGAAGATCAAAAGACAGATCATCCCGAACGCACGCGGCTTGCTCAAGTCCGCGTCCGCGACTCCGAACCACGGTGGTGACCTTCCATGGACAAGCCCTTCGCGATCACTCTCGATCCCGGTTCCAGCCGGGCCAACCACACCGGCGCCTGGCGCACCGAGCGCCCCGTTTACACCTCCGGGCTGCCGCCGTGCGACGACGCGTGCCCGGCGGGCGAGAACATCCAGCATCGGCTCTACTACGCCGAGGAGGGCGGCTCTGCTGACCCGGGGGGAGGACCCCCCCAACCCCCCCGGAAAAAGGGGGAGCCTACGAGGCCGCCTGGCGGCAGATCATGGCCGACAACCCGTTCCCGGCGATCATGGGCCGGGTCTGCTACCGGCCGTGCGAGACCGCCCGCAACCGGGCACAGCTGGATAATCCCGTGGGCGTCAACTCGGTCGAACGGTACCTCGGCGATCAGGCCATCCGCCAAGGCTGGAGGTTGCCCGTCGCGGCCGCCCCAACGGGTAAGCGGGTGCTGGTGGTGGGGGCCGGGCCGTCCGGCCTGGCGGCCGCCTACCATCTCACCCGGATCGGCCACTCGGTGACCATCAAGGACGCGGGCAGCCAGCCGGGCGGCATGATGCGCTACGGCATACCGAAATACCGGCTGCCACGCGCGCAGGCCCGGCGCGGCCGAGGCCGTCGTGGTGTACCGCCGCACCAGGGACCGCATGCCCGCCCGCGACACCGAGGTTGAAGAGGCGCTCGAGGAGGGCGTCACGGTGCGCTGGCTGTCCACGGTCGCCGCCGCCGAAGCGGGCTCGCTGACGATCGAGAAGATGCGGCTCGACGAGAGCGGGTTCCCCCAGCCGACCGGCGAATTCGAGGAACTGTCGGCCGACTGCCTGGTGCTCGCGCTTGGCCAGGACACCGACCTGGCCGTGCTTGACGGCGTGCCCGGCGTCGCGTTCTCCGGCGGTACCGTCGACGTGGGCCAGGACCTGATGACCGGGCACCCGGGCATCTTCGCCGGCGGCGACATGGTGCCCGCCGAACGGACCGTGACGGTTGCCATCGGCCACGGCAAGAAGGCGGCCCGCGCCATCGACGCCTGGCTGCGCGGAACCGGCCGGGAGGAGCGGCAGCGGCCTGACCTCGCCACCTACGACAGGCTCAACACCTGGTACTACGCCGACGCCCCGGCCGCGGTCCGGCCGAAGCTTGCGGCCGCCCGCCGGACCGGCACGTTCGATGAGGTGACCGGCGGCCTTGACGCGTCCACCGCGTTGTTCGAAGCCCGCCGGTGCCTGTCCTGCGGCAACTGCTTCGGCTGCGGCAACTGCTACGGCGCCTGCCCAGACAACGCCGTCATCAAGCTCGACACGGGCCAGTACGCCATCGACCACGACTACTGCAAGGGCTGCGGCATCTGCGCCGCCGAATGCCCCTGCGGAGCGATCGCGATGGTGCCAGAGGAGTCCTGATGGACAAGAGCCGCTAGCCCGAACTGCAGCGCGCCTGGGAGCCAGTGGATACGCTGCTCGCCGTCGTCCTCGAGGTGTGCGAAGCCGACGCGGCCGCGGCCGATGCGCTAGCCGATGCGCTAGCCGACGCGGTCAAGGCGAGCGCGCACGGCTACGCGACGCTGCTCATCGACGGCGAGTACGGGGAAGGTACCGATCAATCAGGTCGGTGTCGCCCGGTTCGGCTGAAGGTGAGTCGCTGCTTACCTGGCCGCGAATGCCTCCATGCCGCCGGAACGGGTGCCGATGTACACGATGCCGTTGGCGATGACCGGGGTGGCCTGCAGGGTGTTTCCTGCCCGGTAGCTCCACAGCTGCATGCCGGTGCTCGCGTTGAAGGCGTATGCGGCCCCGTTGGCGCTCAGCGTGTCGGCCACGCCGTCGGCGATCGAGACACCGTGCGTGTCATGCGCTCCGGTGCCGTCATGCAGCTGCTTGGACCACAGCCGGGCTCCGGTCGTCGCGTTCAGCGCGTAAAGGATGCCGTCCTGGGTCACCGCGTAGACCACATTGTCCGCGATAGCGGGGGCATTGACCGCGGCGGCGGCCTTGAACGACCACTCCTGCGTGTGAGTGCTGGTGCTGATCGCGATGAGCCCGTGCGCGCTGGCAGAGTCCGTCGTCACATAAACGGTGCCGCCGCTGACCGCCGTGCTGCCGATCTCCGGGTTACCGGGGATGGCGTACGACCACAGGTTCGCGCCGCTGGTCGCGTCGAGCGCGTCCAGGTACCCGGTGTTGCAGCGCAGGTAGACGACGCCGGCTGCGACGGCGGGCTGGCCGCAGGTCGACGAAGTGGCCTGCCCGAGCACCGCGATCCATAGCTGGAGGCCGGACGTGGCGTCCAGGGCGTAGACGAGGTTGTCCTCCACGACGTACAGCACGTCGTTGGCGAGGGTCGGCTGCGACAGGTTGAGGGCGTTATCGTATTCGTCGAGCGGCTCAACGCTGTTCTGCCACAGCATCTGGCCGGCGCTGACCGCGACGACGCCCTGGCCCGCGACGCTCAGGTAAGCCGTGCCGCCGACCACGACGGGCTGGCTCAGCAGGTCACGAGGGCCGGTTTTGGCGGATCCCCAGCTCGCGGGCTCCTGCCAGGTCCACATCGTCTTGCCGGTGGTGGCGCTGATCGCGGTCAGCGGGCCGTCGGCGGATGCCACGAACGCCGCACCGTCATCGACCGAGGCGGGGAACGACCCGGCCGTGCCCGCGCCCGGGTTGAACACGAACCTCTTCGCCAGCTTTGGCGCCTTCACCGCGGAAAGCGTGTTCTCGACCGTGTTATCGCTGGTCAGGCCCGAGTCGTAACGTTCCTGGTCCCAGCTCGTCGCCACGGTGAACCAGGCGGCGGCGGTCTGGCGCCTGGATTTGCCGGTTGCCGTTACCGGGTGCAGACCCGGCTGCGCCGAGGCCGGGACGGTCAGCGCCAGCGGGCCGACCACGCCCGTCTTGCTCGTGATAACCGTCGTCCACTTGGCCAGGCCGAGGCTGACCGTCAGCGGCTCGTTGCCGGCGAACCCGCCGCCTGTCAACGTCAGCGCAGCGCCGGGAGCGCCGCGGCGGACGCTTACCTCGATGACCGGCGGGCGGGCCACCGCAGGCTTGGCGAAGCAGCCGGTCTTCGCGCTCGCCTTGCCACCGTCCGGGCAGGTGGTAGCGGCCGACCAGGCCACGTTCCGCAGCGTCGCGTTCGTCGCGGTCAGCTCCGCCCCGGTCAGGTCTGCGCCCTTGAGGCTGACGCCGGTCAGGTTGGCTCCGTCGAAGTCGGCGCTGGCCAGGTCCGAGTTGGCGAGCCTGGCCTTGGTCAGGTTCACGTGGGCGAAGCTGCCGTTGACGGCGAACGCGCCGGCCAGGTCCGCGCCGGCCAGGTCCGCGTACGGGCCGACGAGATACCCGCCAATCTCGCTGAAGTTCGCGGGCAGCGACGCCGGGACGCCCACCAGGCCACCGGACGTGACCCCGGCCAGGTTGGAGCCGGCCAGTCCGGTCCCGGTCACCGTCACGTGGGCGAGGTTCGCGCCCTCCAGGTCCGCTCCGTCGAACATGCCGTAGGACGGGTTGCCCGTGACGCCCGGGGCGCTGCTGGCGATGGATCCGTAGCTGAGGTTCACGCCGGCCAGGTCGGCCTTGGCGGCGGAGACGCCGGTGAGATCCGCGCCCTCCAGATCGGCGTGGGCGAACTTCGCGGACGTGAGCGTCGCGAAAACCATGACCACGCGGGGCAGCGTATCCCCGCTGAAGTCAGCTCCGGTGAGGTCGGCGGAAGTGAAGTAGGCGCCAACCCCGGATGCGCCCGTGAAGTTGGCCCCGGTGCTGTTAGTGCTCCCAAGCCAGACGTCCGAGAGGTTGGCCTTGGTGAGGTTAGCGCCCGAGAGGTCGGCGGAGTCGAAGCTGGCATTGGTGAGGTTGGCCTCGGTGAGGTTGGCGCCCGCAAGGTCGGCGAGAAGCAGGCTCGCGCCCGTCAGGTTCGCCCCGGTCAGGTCGCAGCCGCTCCAGTCCACGGAGGGAGCCGGCGCGGGCGTGACAGTGCCGGTCTTCGGGTTGACCGTCGGGCACGTTACGGTGCCGTCTCGCGGTGCGGCCGACGCCGGGACCGCCGCTGCCGCCCCCGTCACCAGCAGCAGGGCGGCACCCGCCAGGACCCGCCAACTCAGCCTGTTCGCCACAGTCGCCTCGACTCCTCGCGCGCCACGCAGACATCTGGGCTTGGTCCGGGCACTGTTTTGGTCGCCCGTCACGTTGCCAGGTCAGCGGGGGCTACTGCCGTCCGGCAGCATTCCTCACCTAGACGCCCAGCGTGGCTGAATGGATTACGGTTCCCTTCATCCTGTGACGGGTCGCGCGGCAACGGACGACAGCGACAACCGGTTCGACCGGGGCGCGCGTCGTTATGCGGTGTACCGCCAGGGTTCCTGGACATAGGTGCGGCCTGTGGGGGTGGTCCATACATGCCATCCCGGCCGCGGCTGCCGGACGCTCCACCCTGACATCTGCTTTACCTGGTGGCATCGGCGGCTGCGGGCGCCCGCGTTGCAGGCGTCGGTCCTTCCGCCTTTGTGGTAGGGGATGGCGTGTTCGAAGTCTGATTCGTGGGCGGGCCGGGAGCAGGGCGGGAAGGTACACTCGTGGTCGCGGACCCGGACCAGGCGGCGGAGCCGTTCGCTCGGCTGGTAGGCGTTGACTTGGTAGCGGTGGTCGCAGGCGTGGGTGGGCACGATGTCGAACCGGACGGTCAGTTCCCTGCCGCCGGGTAGGGTCAGTATCCAGGTGCCGTCCCCGGCGTTGAGCGTCCGGGGGGCGAGTTCCCAGTCGCCGGGCGGCGCGCCCGAGCGCGGCTGTGCCGCCAGTTGGCTCAGGAGTGTCTCGGTGACGGTGATGTTCACCCGTGCGGCCAGCGCGCAGAGGCCCGGGCCCGGCGGCTGCGGCTGCTGGCGTCGGCCGCGGCGGGGTCGGGCGGTGCCGTGGCCGGTGGCGTAGCCCGTGTCGTCGACGATGGTGATTTCCCAGCGGGTGTTGGGAGAGCGGACGGCGGCGGCGGCGAGGTCGCGGGTCAGGGCCGGGTCGAGGGGGCCGAGCAGCCGGTTGTCGCCTGGCCGCTCGGCTCGTCGTTGCAGGGTGGCCAGCGGGGCGGTCACCTCGGGCAGGACCGCCCGTCCCCCTGCTTCGCCCGGGGCGTCATCGCCGTCGCCCGGCCCCAGTCCGCTGCTCGCCCCCGAGTCGCCGCCCGGACCGCGGCCATCGCCTCGTTCCCCGCCCCCGCCCCCGCCGGGACCGTCATCGCCGTCATCGTTGGGATGCCCGTCGTCGCCTGGATCCCGGTCGTCGCCTGGATCGCCGGGATTGCTGTCATCGCCGTCGGGTCCTTTGTCGCCGTGGCTGTGGCCGTTGCCGGGGGCGTCACCGCCGCCGCCGGCCTCGGCGGACGAGTCCTCATCGTCTGGGTCCTCATCGTCCGGGTTCTCGTCGTCCTCGCCCTGCGCGGTGCGGTCAGGTGGTTCGGCGGTGCCGGTGCGGCCGGGTGGTTCGGCGGTGGCGGTGCGGTCAGATGGTTCGGCGGTGGCGGTGCGGCCGGGTGGTTCGGCGGTGGCGGTGCGGGCGAATGCGATCGCGTCCTCGGCGGTGACGGCGTTGAGGAGGTGGAGGTAGGCCAGGGCCTGCAGGCTGCCGAGGTTCTGGCCGGGGAACGCGCCGGACGCCTCGTACTGCCCGGCGCGGGCGAGGATGTTGGCGTGGCCGGACAGGGCCTGCGCGGTGGGCAGGTCCCGGCCGGACAGGCCGGCCGCCCCCGATTCCTCCCGGAACATGGTGACCCGCGCTCGCTTCTCCGCCTGGGACCGCCGCCGCTCGGCTACGTCGGGGGCGACGGCCAGGGCGGCCCGCCAGGC
>JBEKEK010000279.1:0-6395 GCA_050013875.1 Trebonia sp.
GTCCTGGCCCAGGGCCGCCCGCTGGACGTGCTCATCGCCGGCGACGACGCGCGGGCCAAGGCGAGCGTGTCGGCGTTCATCGAGAGCCTCGGGCTGCGCCCGCTGGACACGGGAGACCTGGCAATGGCGCACTGGCTGGAGGGAGTGGGCCCGCTGCTGATGGGCCTGGCCGGCCACGGCGCAGGGTTCAACATCGACCTCGGCGTCAACGTCTCTGGCTGAGCGCACCCGCACCCGCACCCCCACTTCTCACGCCACGTCACTCACAAGGAGCAGCAGCATGCGCGTTTTCGTCACTGGCGGGACCGGCCATTCCGGTTCCCACATCATCCCCGAGCTCATCGCCGCCGGGCACGAGGTCACCGGCCTGGCCCGGTCGGACACGGCCGCGGCGGCAGTGTCCGCGCTCGGCGCGAAGGTGCGCCGCGGCGACCTGCAGGACCTCGACGGGCTCATGGAGGCAGCCGCCGACTCCGACGGCGTCATCCACGTCGCGCACAGGCAAGACCTGCTTCCGTTTGGCGGGATGGACGCCGTGTCCGCCGCGGAGCTCCCGATCATGCTCGCGTACGGCGAGGCACTCGCGGGAACCGGAAAGCCGCTGGTCGCGGCCGGGAGCATTGGCTCGTCCGGGAAGCTGGGCCGGCCGGCCACCGAGGAGGACCCGGCCCTTCCCGTCGGCGATGAGCACAAAGGCACCCTCCGGGTCCGCAATGTCGTGGAAACCGCCGTCATCGATCTCGCCGAGCGGGGAGTGCGGTCTTCGGTCGTGCGGATTGCCAACATCATGCACAGCACGACCGATGCCGGCTTCCTCCCCATGCTGATCGCGCTCGCGAAGGAGAAGGGCTTCGCGGGCTACCCCGGAGACGGCGCCAATCTGTGGAACGCCGTGCACGTCCGCGATGCCGCCTTCTTGTTCCGCCTGGCGCTGGAGAAGGGCCAAGCTGGCAAATTCTGGCACGCGGTTGAGGACGGGGGGATCCCGTTCCGCGCGATCGCCGAGGCCATCGGCAGCCGCCTGGGCCTGCCTGCCGTGAGCATTCCCGTCGACGAACTGATGGTGCCGGGATACTTCGGGTTCCTCGCGAACATAGTCACGCAGAGCTACCCGGCGTCCAACCTCATCACCCGCCGGACCCTCGGCTGGGAACCCGCTCAGCCCAGCCTGCTCGCCGATTTGGACAATGGCCACTACTTCCCCGGCAGCTGACGGCAGGGACCCGATCAACGACCGAATTCATCGACTCCCTCGGGTACAGCGTGGTGGACGCGGGACCGCTGGCCGACAGCTGGCGGCAGGCGACGGGCACGCCGGTGTGGGGGACCCCGTACGGGCCGTACTCGAACGAGAAGGGCCAGCCGGCCGGCGAGGACGCCATCCGCGCGGCACTGGCCACCGCAACGCGGTAACCGCAAGCTGGCGCGGGCCGCGGTATGGCCCGGCCGTGGGCCCGAGCGGCTCAGGCGGCGTTGCTGCTGGGTATCTTCTGGTTATGCCCCGTTGGGAACCAGGCAGCACGGAGCGCCTGCAGGTCGCCGCTCTGGAGCTTTTCGCCGAGCAGGGTTTCGAGGCGACGACGGTGGAGGAGATCGCCGCGCGGGCTGGTGTGACGAGACGTACCTTCTTTCGTCATTTCCCGGACAAGCGTGAGGTCCTCTTTGCGGGATCCGTCACTGACGCTCCGGAAACGGCGCTGGTCGCGGGGATCGCGGAGGCGGACAAGGCGTTGATTCCCCTCCAGATGATCGCGGCCGCCATCGCCGCCTATGACTGGGATGGATTCGCGCCCCGGGCGCGGCAGCGGCAGCGGCAGGCTGTGCTCACGGCGAACCCGGGGCTCATGGAGCGCGAACTGATCAAGTACGAGGCCGTCGCGGTTGCGTTCGCCGACGCGTTGCGGCAGCGAGGGGTAGATGCCTCCGCCGCCCGCCTTGCCGCGGACGCGGGGATCGCCGTCCTTCGCACGGCGTACGGGCGCTGGCTTGCCGCCAGCGACGATCACGCGGACATGGGGCAGATCATCGCGGACGTGGTCGCCACCCTGCAGTCCGTGGTTGCCGGTGACGTCGCTGGCCGACTCCTGGTGCCCTGAGACCGGCAGGATCCCGCCGCTCAAGTCCGCATACATCATCCCCCGCCGGAACCGCCGCCGGCGGCTCGCAGTTGACGACACCATGAGACATCACTTATCGTTATGATGTCACTATGAGACATCATAACGCCGGGAGAGATGGCCGGGCGGTTTCTGTTTGTGCCGGTCTCGGGGGTGGCTGGAGCGGACTGCAGATGGCGGTCAGGCTCAGGGAAGCGGATGTCTCCGACTTTCTCATCGACTCCCGGGCGGTCTCAAACGGCGCGCACGTCCCGGCCGCCGCATTCCGGGCCTTGCCGTCCGCCGTTTCCGGCGGCCCGGCCCGCGTGATGACACCGTCAACCGCCCACCGAAAGGACAGACCATGTCAACGACCCAGAATCCCGCCCAAGCGCAGACGTTCATGGTGGTCGCGACCATCCGCGACGACACGAACTTCGCGGAATTCGCCGCGCTGAGAGATGACGAGCAGAAGCAGCTTGAGGTGCTGCGCTCGGCCGGGAGGATCGGCGCTCACTACGTTTCCCCGGCCCGGCGGGCAACGTTCATCGAGGTCATCGCCGCCGATGAGAAGCAGGCCGGGGAGACGCTGGCCACTCTGCCTTTCGCCCGGTTCTTCGACGTCGATGTCTACCCGACCACGCCACCGGACCCAGCGGAGGCCGCCCACCGGGCGCGGTCGTAAGCCGGGAGCCGATCCCCCCGCGGGTTTCGCCATATCATGCGGATCTCTGGCACAGTTCCCGCACGGCGTCCGTCGCCGGCAGCAGCGGAGAACCTTCACGGGGGACAATCGCCACGGTCCGTTCAAAAGAAGAATTCGAATCCCTTCTTCTGAACGGACGGTGGCTATGACCAAGACGGCTATCAGCCCCCGTAGGGGTTGGCCGGGACGGTGCTTGACCAGGTGATGGACACGTACGTCGTGACATCGACGTAGGGGGTGGGGCTTCCGTTCGGATCCTGGGGGGTAGCTATGGACTCCGGCGGATAGGTGATGGCCGTTTCGAGGAGAGCGCCGGTGGCGGGGTTTTCGTAGGTCGCGTAGGTGATGTGGTCCGACCGGAAGGTCGCGTAGGCATTAGGGCCCGACGATTTTCCAGGTAGCCCGCCCGCGTCGGTCCGGCTGATCTCAACCGCCCGCCGGCCGTCGCCGTCGCGCGCCGAGGAATCGACCTTGACCCCCGGCACGGTCGCGAGCACCTTGTAGAGCGCCGACCGCAGGTCCGGGCCGACGAGCGGGTTCCATAGCAGGAAGGTCGCCTGCTGGAACACCCGGTCGTTGTCGTTGAACGGGATCGGGTGGGTGGGCAGGTGGCTCGGGTTCGGCCCCGGCTTGTTCTGCGCGTCCCACTGGGCGATGAGCGCGGCGCGCAGGGCCGTCGGGTCGGTCGGCATGGCGGCGAACTGCGCGGCGGTCGGCGAATAGTGCCTGGTGACCGGTCCCGTCCCGGACGGAGTTCCGTCGGTGCCCTGCTGGTAGGACCACATGTCGCCGGTGCGGCTGTCGATGACCGAGGTGTCCTTGACGTCCGTCCCTGCCGTCATCATCACCGCGTAGCGGCCCTGCCCCGGCGGCTGGCTGGCGGCGACGGAGCTTAGCTTGTAGAGCTTGCGCTGCTCGGCCGTCAGCGTGAGCGGTGGCTGCCTGGTGGTCTTGACCGGCATGCTTGTCGCGGGCCGCGAGATTCCGGGCGCGCGCGACGGGTGCCAGGGAACGGCGGCGATGACGCCGGCCGCCGTGGCGACGGCGGCACCGGCGGCGGTGAGTGACGCCACCCGGCGGCGGTGCAGGCGGAGTTGCCTGGCTGCCACCTGCGTCGCGTCTGCCGTTTATCCATGTAACCTCCCGTTCCTCGGAACCACCGCTAAGACGGCTCCTTCGCGGATGAGGTTGCTCGTGCCGCCTGGACGCTGCTGGCCGGTGTTGCCGGGCCGGTCATCGGCCTCCAAGGCCGCCGGGCTGCTCGCGCGGCCAGGCGGCGGAGATTTGCGGGTTGCGTGGCTTACGGTGGACGGGGCCGTCGTTTTCGGGCATTGTCGAGACTATGTAACCGCTGACATGGGGACATCCGTGACAACTATCTATGATGTCGCCCGCGTGGCCGGCGTCTCGACCGCCACTGTGTCCCGCGTGCTGCGCGGCTCCGACCTCGTGCGCGCCGATACGCGCCAGCGGGTGCTGGGCGTCATCGAGGTGCTCGGCTTCATCCCCGATGCCTCGGCGCGCGGCCTTAGCTGGGGGCGGAAGGACATCATCGCCCTGGTGGGCCTGCACCGCGGTAACGACGAGATCGATATCGAGCGCAGCAGCCTGATGTTCATCGACCACATCGTGCACGCGGCCGAGCAGGTGCTGCGCGGGACCGAGTACTCCCTGCTGCTGACGTTCGGCACCCGCGGCGAACAGTTCGACAAGCGCATCCGCGCCCTCGCCGCCAAGGCCGACGGGCTGCTCCTGGCCGAGGGAATCCTGGATCCGAGAGAGCTGCGGTCCCTGACCGCGCTGGTGCCGGTGGTCGTCATCGCCGGAAGCCCCGGCCAGGCGGTGGCCGATGGCTACCTCAGCGACAACGCCAGCGGGATGACGGCGCTGGCCGCGCACCTGACCGGGCAGCACCGGTACCGCCGGCTCTGCTTCGTCGCCGGCCCGAAGGACGCGCCGGACGCCGTGGCCCGGCAGTCGGCGTTCGAGCAGGCCGTCGCGGCCACCCCGGACAGCGGCATCGACCAGGTCATCTCCGGTGACTTCTCTGAGGACAGCGGCGTCGCGGCCGCCCGGGTCCTGCTCGGCCGCACGGCCCTGCCGCAGGCGGTGGCGTGCGCGAACGACCAGATGGCGATCGGCGTGCTGCGCGAGCTGCAGCGGGCGGGCGTCCGGGTCCCGGCCGACGTGGCGGTGACCGGGTTCGACGACCTGTACCCGAGCCGGATCATCGACCCGCCACTGACGACGGTCAGCCAGCCGATCCACGAGCTCGGCAGCCGCGCGACCCACCGGCTCATGGCCAGGATCGCCAACCCGGGCCTAGCCCCGCGGGCCGAGGTCCTGCCGACCAAGATCGTCATCCGCATCTCCTGCGGCTGCCCGCCCCGGGAGGACTAGGGCGGGCAGCGCAGACGCGCCGCCCGCGCCAGGTATTGATTACGGCGGGATGACACCCGAGATGATCTATTGACAGCGGTTACATACCTATCTAGCGTCCGCGACAGAAAGGTTATGTAACCGCTGACATTAGGACGTCGCGGGTGCGCCGCGGCAGAGCTCAAGCCTGCGCGCGGGTATCCCCGGTGCCCGGACTGCGAGCGGCGAGCCGTTGCGGCAGTGCACCGGCAACGGCACCTCGGCCCAGGTACTCAGCCTGGTCCGGAAGTAAGCCGGCAAGCCGGCCGGCTACCGGAGGAAGAACTTCAGTCAAAGGAGACCATGATGAGACACCTGCCCGGTCTGCGGCTGCCCGCGCTGGTGCGCGGCTGGCCCGGTCGATCCCGGTCGCGGTCCCGTCCCCGTCCCAAAGTCGGCGTGGCCATCGCGGTGGCGGCGTTGTTCGCCCTGGCGCTGACGGGCGCGAACGCGGCGGGCTCGGTGGCCCGCGCCGCCACCGAGGGCCCCTACGGCGGGACCGCGGCGGGGGTGCCCGGCACCGTGTACGCGGAGAATTACGACACCGGCGGGCAGGGCGTGGCCTACAACGTCACCTCGGTCAACGGCTCCGACAACGGCTACCGTTCCGACGGGGTGGACCTGGAGACCACCACCGACCCCGGCGGCCCCGCGAACGACCTGGGCTGGACCGCGGCCGGTCAGTGGTTCAAGTACACCATCAACGTCGCCACCGCCGGCACCTACACCGTCGGGCTGCGGCTGGCGTCGCCCAGCGGGGTCACCGACGGCCTGCACATCGACAACAGCGCCGGGACGAACCTGAGCGGGAACGTGAACGTCCCGGCGACCGGCGGCTGGCAGACCTGGGCCACCGTCGTCGCGACCGTCACCCTGCCGGCCGGCACCCAGACCCTGACCGTGGATCAGGATAACGCCGGCTGGAACATCAACTTCCTCGCCTTCGGCTTGAACAGCTCGGGCGGCGGCGGGGAGGCCCCGTACGGCGGGACCGCGGCGGCGGTGCCCGGCACCGTGCAGGCGGAGAACTACGACACCGGCGGGCAGGGCACCGCCTACAACGTCACCTCGGTCAACGGCTCCGCCAACAGCTACCGCTCCGACGGGGTCGACCTGGAGGCCACCACCGATACCGGCGGCGGCTACGACCTGGGCTGGACCGCGGCCGGGCAGTG
>JBEKEK010000280.1:0-12433 GCA_050013875.1 Trebonia sp.
GGGGGTCTCCGGTGCCAGGTCCCCGGAGACGGCCGATGCTACCAACTTCTATGGGAAATGTATGGAAAATACTTAGTTCTGGTAAGGATCCCGGGCCGTGACCCCTCAGCGAACGAGCTCCGCGTACAGCTCCGCGGTCTGCGCGCCCACCGCGTCCCAGCTGAACTCGCGAACCGCCCGCTCCCGCCCGGCCAGCCCCATCGCCTCCGCACGGCCGGGATCCCGCAGCAGCAGGTTCAGCGCATCAGCCAGCGAAGCCGGATCGTCGGGCGGCACCAGCAGCCCGGTCACCGAGCCCTCAACCACTTCCGGAATGCCACCTACCCGCGATGCCACCACCGCCGTCTCGCACGCCATCGCCTCCAGGTTCACGATGCCAAGCGGCTCGTACACCGAGGGGCAGACGAAGATCAGCGCGTGCGTGAGCAGCTGGATGATCTCCGGCTTGGGCAGCATCTCCGGAATCCAGATGACACCTGACCGGGACTCCTGCAGCCCGGCCACCAGCGACGACACCTCGGCGCCGAGCTCAGCGGTGTCCGCCGCCCCCGCGCAGAGCACCAGCTGGGCCGACGGGTCGAGCGCGGCCGCCGCCCGCAGCAGCACCGGCACGCCCTTCTGCCGGGTGATACGCCCCACGAAGATGACGTACGGCCGGGACAGGTCAATCCCGTGCTTAAGCAGCACCTCGGTCCCGAAGTCGGGCGCGTACTCCGCGGTGTCGATGCCGTTCCGAATCACCCGGATACGCTCCGGCGGTATCTCCGGGTACGCCTCAAGCACGTCCGCGCGCATCCCGTTGGAGACCGCCACCACCGCGGCCGCCGACGCCAGCGAGATCCGCTCCGCCCACGACGACAGCGCGTACCCGCCGCCAAGCTGCTCCGCCTTCCACGGCCGCAGCGGCTCAAGCGAGTGCACCGTGGCGACGTGCGGGATCCCGTAGCGGAGCGCGGCCAGCTGGCCGGCCAGGTTGGCGTACCAGGTGTGCGAATGCACCAGCTCCGCGTCGGACACCGCGTCCGCCATCGAAAGGTCCGCCGAGAACACCCGCAGCACCGCGTCCGACAGCACGTCCCACGACTGATGCGCCACCGCCCCGGCGCGATCCGCGCCCTGGCAGTGCACGGTCAGCTCGACCAGCGGCGCCAGCGCCCGCGCCAGGTACTCCACGTGCACCCCCGCCCCGCCGTAGATATCGGGCGGGTACTCGCGCGTCAGCAGGGAGACCTTCACGGCTCTACGACCTGCCCCTTCCCCACCACGGTGATCCCGCCGGCCGAGACCAGGAACCCGCGGGCCCGGTCGTGCTCCTTGTCCACGCCGATCTTCGCCCCCTCGGGCACGATGACGTTCTTGTCGATGATCGCGTTGCGGATCTCGGCGTGCCGGCCCACCACGACGTTGTGCAGCAGCACCGCGCGGTCCACGGTCGACCAGCTGTTGACGCGCACGCCGGGCGAAAGCACCGAGCCGCGGACCAGGCCGCCGGAGACGATCACCCCGTTGGAGACCAGCGAGTCGATCGCGCGGCCGACCCGGTCGCCGTTGTCGTGCACGAACTTGGCCGGCGGCAGCGGGTCCATGTGGGTCAGGATCGGCCACTCGTCGTTGTAGAGGTTGAACATCGGCTCGACCGTGCGCAGGTCCATGTGCGAGTCGAAGTACGCGTCGATCGTCCCGACGTCACGCCAGTAACCCGCGTCCCGTTCGGTCGCGCCGGGCACGTCGTTGGTGAGGAAGTCGTACGCGTGCGCGCTGCCGTCGCCCACCATCATCGGGACGATGTTCCCGCCGATGTCGTGACGGCTCTGGTCGTCGGCCGCGTCCCGGTCAAGCGCGTCGACGAGCTCCTTGCGGCCGAAAACGTAGATGCCCATCGACGCGTAAGACTCGTCGGGGGAGCCCGGCATCGGCGGCGGGTTGGCCGGCTTCTCAAGGAACCGCTCGATCGTCCGCCCGTCCTTGGCCACCGCCAGGATGCCGAAGTCCTTCGCGTCCTGCCGCGCCACCGGGATCGCGGCCACGGTCACGCCCGCGCCGTACTCCAGGTGCTGTGCGATCATCTGCCGCGGGTCCATCCGGTACACGTGGTCGGCGCCGAAGACGACCACGAGCTCCGGGTTCTCGTCGTTGATGAGGTTCATCGACTGGTGGATGGCGTCCGCCGAGCCGGTGTACCAGTGCGGCCCAAGCCGCTGCTGGGCGGGCACCGGGGTCACGTAGTTGCCGAGCAGGTCGCTCATCCGCCAGGTGGTCGAGATGTGCCGGTCCAGGCTGTGGCTCTTGTACTGGGTGAGCACGCAGATCTTCCTGATGCCGCTGTTGGCCAGGTTGGAGAGCGCGAAGTCCACCAGCCGGTACACGCCCCCGAACGGCACCGCCGGCTTGGCCCGGTCATCCGTCAGCGGCGCCAGCCGGGTTCCGGCCCCGCCGGCCAGCACAATCCCGAGGACTCGCGGGTCTGCCATTTTTGCCCCTCCCGATGTGATCTGAGGCAATGCTGCACCGCCGGAGAGGGCCAAGGGAAGACCTGGCCCCGGCGAGTCAGACGCCGTGTTGATTGTTCACTTTCCCTACCCCCAGAGAAAGATCACATTCGATCAGGAGGAACGCACGCGTGGCTCCGCCCCACCCCCCCATTTCCGCTCCCCAGTGGCCAGTTTCCCCGGGGGCCACGCCCGCACCGTTAGCCGGTCGGCGGGGTGACGATTCCGTATTCGTGGATGCGCCGGTAAATCGTTGCCCGGGACATGCCGAGCGCACGGGCGGCCCGGATCTTGTTGCCGCTGTGGTCGAGCAGGCTCTGCACGATCGCGTCCCGTTCGATTGACTCGAGCGGGCTGAGCACTCGCCTGCTCACCGTCCAGCACTCGGGCGGCAGGTCAGCCGGCAAGATCTGGCCGGTTCGGCGGCGCTGCACCACCTGCTTGAGCACCTGCCAGAGCTGGGCCGCGTTCCCCGGCCAGGTGTGCCGCAGCAGCAGCTGCATCGCGGCGGTCGAGCAGGAGACGCGCCCCTGCTGACTGAGCTTGCCGAGAAAGAACGGGATGAGCTCGCGCAGGTCCTCGCTATGATGCCGCAGCGGCGGCACGGTCACGGTGCCAGGGAACAGCCGCAGCAGGCTGGTCAGGTCGGCTCGCGCGGCCCCGCGGTCGAGGGTGATGGCCACCCGCAGCGTCGCCTCCTTGCCCGCCGCCTTCGCCTCGCCGAGGATGTCGGCGAACGCCCGGACCTGGCGGGTGTTCAGCGAGTGCACGTGCCTGATGGTCAGCAGGCCGGTACCGGTGAGCAGCTCTTCGCGGGCCCGCGCCACCCAGTCATGGTCGCGTCCGGCCTCTTCCGCGTCGAGGACGTGGCATGGCGCCGCCGGGTTGCGCCGCTGATGGACGGCGCGGACAAGCGCGAGCTTGCCGGTGCCGGACTCGCCCTCGAGCGTCAGCCACTCGCCGCGATCGTAGGCCGCCTCCGCCGCCCGGCAGGCGCGCCGCCAGGTCGGGCCCGAGCCGACCAGGCCGGGCAGCGACATCGACGCGCGGACCGGCTGCGCCTCGGACGGCGCGCTGGCGGGCGCGGCCAGCTTGACGTGCACCACGCCGTCCGCGAGCCACACCGGGCGGCAGAACATCCTGGCCACCACGCCACTGGGCAGGTCCACGGTGACCCCGCCGGACGCCTGCCGTCTGAGCGCATCGGCGGCCTGCGAGATCAGCACGGCCTGGTCGGTGGGGGACAGGGCCTGCCGGGCGTGGTCGTTCAGCATGACCACGTCGTTGCCGAGCGCGAGCACGATGCCGCCGGTGTGGCGGCAGGCCCGCGAGTACTCCTGGAGCAGCCGCAGGTCCCGGCTGTTGCCCATCTCCGACAGTGCCTGGTTGAGCTGGTCGGCGGTCGACCTGACGAGCGAGAGCATCAGCGGGTCGGCGTGCTTGCGCCAGCAGGTGAGGTCGAGCACGCCGACCGTCTTGCCCGACGTCGGGTCACGGACGGGCACCCCGGCGCAGGCCAGCCCCTCGAGCCGTTCCGCGTAGTGCTCGTGCCCGAACACGTGGGCCGGGCCGCCGGACTCCAGCGCGGTCCCGATGCCGTTGGTGCCGACGACGTCCTCGGCGTAGGAGAAGCCCGGCGCGAGCCTGATCGTGTCAAGCTGCCGTTCCAGGTCGTGGTCGCCGGTGTACCGCAGCAGGACGAGCCCGCTCGCGTCGGTCAGCACGATGCTGATCGGCTGGCCCTCGAGCTGCTCGTGCAGGTGCCTGAGGACCGGCTCGGCCGCACGCGCGAGCGTCGAGTCGAGGTCGGGCTCGCCCAGGTAGTTCAGGTCGAGCCGGTCGGCCGCGACGTTCCACTCCCGCGACCGCCACCAGGAGGCCAGGATCGGCTCGCGGACCGCGGCCGCGTCGACCGGATCGGCGGCGAGGAACCGGTCCCTGGCCTCGGCCAGCGGATCCCGCTCGATGTTCCCTGGCACCGGTTTCCGCGTCGAACCGTGCAGCCTCGTTGATGCACGTCCCATGTCGCCTCCCTACCTGCGAGTCCGGTCGGAGGGTCTCACATCCCTTGCGCAGCGCTCCCTGCCTCCGCGTTGCACAAAACATAAGCCCGCTGCTTCTCTGCACTGTCTCAACTTGAGATGCCGCGTGCAATCCCTTCGGCGTCTGCTCGGCAGCATGGACACCCGCGCCGACTCCGAACACGCACCGGAAGAGACCTTCAATCCCTGGAGCATCGTCAACCTCGTCTTCCGGCACCTGGCGGACGAGGGCCTGCACCCGGTCCTTGGCGAATCCGGTGATCCAGGCAAGCCGGCCGCCGAGTTGCTGCGCGCGCTCGGCATCACGCCCGCCTTCGAGTCCCGGCCGCACGTGCTTACCGGCGTCAGCGACCAGCTCGCGCAGCTCCGGGCGGCCTTTGAAGCCGGCCCAGAGAACGGCCGGTGAACCCCCGTGTCTCAGGTTGAGAGCACAGCCCCCGTCAATCCGAGGTGTGATCCAGCACACAAGGACTTTCCCACCGAGGGAGGATGCCGATGAGCCGCCAAAGCGTGGCGAAGGCCCATCAGAAGATCCAGGAACTGTCCTGGGAACCCCAGTACCACACGCCGGTCAGCCACTACGGTACGGACTACACGTTCCGCAAGGCGCAGAAGAAGGACCCGCTCAAGCAGGTGCTCAGGTCCTACTTCCCGATGCAGGAAGAGAAGGACAACCGGGTCTACGGCGCGCAGGACGGCGCCATCCGCGGCAACATGTTCCGCCAGGTGCAGGAGCGCTGGCTGGAATGGCAGAAGCTGTTCCTGTCCATCATCCCGCTACCGGAGATCTCCGCCGCCCGGGCGATGCCGCTGCTGTTCCGCACGGTCCCCAACCCGGAGCTGCACAACGGCCAGGCGATCCAGATGATCGACGAGGTACGGCACTCGACGATCCAGCAGAACCTCAAGCGCCTGTACATGAACAACTACATCGACCCGGCGGGCTTCAACTCGAGCCTGCGGAACTTCCAGAACGACTACTGCGGCACGATCGGCCGTCAGTTCGCGGAAGGCTTCATCACCGGTGACGCCATCACCGCGGCCAGCATCTACCTGACGATCGTGGCGGAGACGGCGTTCACCAACACGCTGTTCGTGGCCATGCCCGCCGAGGCCGCCGCCAACGGCGACTACCTGCTGCCGACGGTGTTCCACAGCGTCCAGTCGGACGAGTCGCGGCACATCTCCAACGGCTACGCCACGCTTCTCATGGCGCTGTCGGACGAGCAGAACCACCAGCTGCTCGAGCGCGACCTGCGCTACGCCTGGTGGAACAACCACGCGGTGGTGGACGCGGCGATCGGCACGTTCATCGAGTACGGGACCAAGGACCGGCGCAAGGACCGCGAGTCCTACGCCGAGATGTGGCGCCGCTGGATCTACGACGACTACTACCGCTCGTACCTCGTACCGCTGGAGAAGTACGGCCTGGTCATCCCGCACGACCTCATCGAGCAGGCGTGGGACCGCATCTGGAACAAGGGCTACGTGCACGAGGTCGCGCAGTTCTTCGCCACCGGCTGGGTCGCCAACTACTGGCGCATCGACCCGATGACGGACAAGGACTTCGAGTGGTTCGAGTACAAGTACCCGGGCTGGTACGACAAGTACGGTGCGTGGTGGGAGAACTACAACCGCCTGTCCATGCCGAACGGGCACCACGCGATCGTCGCGGAAGACGTCGACTACGTCTACCCGCACCGCTGCTGGACCTGCATGGTGCCGTGCCTCATCCGTGAGGACATGGTCACCGACCAGGTCGACGGGCAGTGGCGCACCTACTGCTCGGAGCCGTGCCACTGGACCGACGCGACCGCCTTCCGGCCGACGTACCAGGGCCGCGAGACGATGCCGTCTCTGACATGGGCTACGTCCGGGATGACGGCAAGACCCTGGTCGCCCAGCCGCACCTCAACCTCGACCCGTCGAAGATGTGGACGCTGGACCACCTGCGCCGGATGCCGGAGATCCTGTCGCCCAACGTCCTGCTCAACGAGATGACCGACGAGCAGCGCGCGGCGTTCCAGGCCGACTACAACCGGCAGGGTCCGGCCGGCCGTCCCGCCGCCTCGACTAGCTAACACAGCCGCCAGCTAGAAGACCAGAACCCCCGCAGCTCTAACAGAACCCCGCAGCTCTAACAGAACCCCGTGGCTCTAACAGAACCCCGTGGCTCTAACAGAACCCCGTGGCTCTAACAGAACCCCGTGGCTCTAACAGAACCCGCGTGTGCCCCCCGGAGCGCCTTTTGCGACGGGGGGCGCCCAAGGGGGTGTGGGGGGACGGGCAGTCCCCCCACAATCGGGGGGGTCACCGGGGGGGTCGTCCCCCCGGGGGAGGAACAGTGAAGCACAAGGTGCGCTTCGAACCTGTCGGCATCGAGATCGACGTCGGCGAGGACCAGACGATCCTGCGGGCCGCGGCCGAGCAGGGGATCATGCTCATGCACGGCTGCAAGGAAGGCCAGTGCGCCGCGTGCAAGTCCTTCGTGCTCGACGGCGAGGACATCGAGCACGACAAGTACTCCACGTTCGCCCTGCCCGACTACGAGAAGGATGAGGGTTACACGCTGCTGTGCCGGGCGCACGCGTACGAGGACCTCACGATCGAGCTGCTCAACTACGACGAGGAGATGATCCGCTCCGGCCTGCCGATCCAGCAGGCCGTCGCCGAGGTGGTGTCCAAGGACCCGGTGACGCACGACATGCGCCACCTGGTGCTCCGGCTGGTCGAACCGGAAGAGATCAAGTTCTTCCCCGGCCAGTACATGGACATCACCGTGCCCGGCACCGACCAGGTCCGCTCGTTCTCGATGGCCAACACCTCGAGCAGGGACGGGCTGCTTGAGTTCGTGATCAAGGTATACCCGGACGGGCTGTTCTCCGAGTTCCTCGACAAGGAGCTGGCGGTCGGCGACCGTCTGGAGCTGACCGGCCCGTTCGGCGTGTTCACCTTGCGCGACTCAGACGCGGAACTGGTCTTCGTGGGCGGCGGAGCGGGGATGGCCCCGATCCTGTCCCTGCTCCGCTCCATGGCCGATCGCGGCATCCAGCGTCAGGCCACCTTCTTCTACGGCGCCCGCACGCGGCGGGACCTCTGTTTCACCGAGGAACTGCGGTCGATCGCCGGGAGACTAACCAATTTCAGCTATGTCCCCGCCCTCTCTGACGAGGACTGGGACGGCGAGAACGGCATGATCACCGATGTCGTCAAGCGCCTGACGGGGAAACTCGCCGCGGCGCACGCCTATGTCTGCGGGCCCCCGCCCATGGTGGAGGCCGCGATCCCGCTGCTAGAGACGCTCGGCGTCCCTGAAAAGCGTGTCTATTACGACAAGTTCACGACCACGGGAGAGCCCCAATGACAGCAGAGACGCACGAACGCAGCGTTCCCAAGCCGGTCTTCACCGACGCGGAAGCGGGCGCGAAGGAGTTCCCCGACTCGACCGTCCGCCACTACAACTACTTCAAGCCCGCGAAGCGCAAGCAGTCGCACTACGAGGACGTGACCGTCGAGGTCCAGCCCGACCCGCGGCACTACCTGTCACAGGGCTGGCTGTACGGGTTCGCCGACGGCACCGGCGGCTACCCGCTCGACTGGACGGCGCTCAAGGCCTGGGGATCCGACCGCCCGGTGCCCGAGCGGTACCCCGGCTCGGGCGGCAAGGGGTACGAGTGGCCCGCGCACGGCTGGCACGAGTTCCGCGACCCCAACGAAGAGTGGGAACTCACCATGTACCGCTACAACTCCAACGCGGTGCGCCAGGTAAACCAGAACATCGAGAACGCCCGGCAGGCCAAGGCGTTCGAGCAGTGGAACCCGAACTGGATCCACTTCGTCGAGCGGAACATCGGCGCCTGGATGCACGTGGACCACGGCCTCGGCCTGTACTTGTACGCCAACGCGCAGCGCCGGGCCCCCACCAACATGCACAACAACGCGATCTCGGTCAACTCGATGCACCGCATCCGGGCCGCCCAGGACCTCGCGCTGTACAACCTGACGCTGACCGAGGAGATCGACGGCTTCGACGGCGCGGCGCACATCGAGACGTGGAACTCCGACCCGGCCTGGCAGGGCGTGCGGGAGACGGCCGAGAAGCTCACCGGGATCTGGGACTGGGCCGAGGCGATCTTCGCCGCCAACGTGGTGTTCGAGCCGCTGGTCGGCGAACTGTTCCGCAGCCACCTGGTGCAGCAGATCGCGCCGCGCAACGGCGACTTCATCACCCCGACGGTCATCGGCGCCGCCGAGTACGACTTCGCCGAGCGCGACCTGCGCTACACCGCGGCGATGTTCGGCCTGCTCACCACCGACAAGGAGTTCGCCGATCACAACAAGTCGACGATCGACGGCTGGCTGGCGAACTGGGTGCCCGAGGCCATCGGCGCGGCCCGCAGGCTGCAGCCGCTGTGGTCGCAGACGGACGCGAAGCCGCCGCGGTTCGAAGACAGTCTCGACGCCGCCAAGAGCCGGTTCGCCGGCATCCTGACCGATCTCCACCTCGACGTGCCGAAGGAGCTTGCCCAGTGACCACGCCCAGGTTCAAGACCGCCGAATCGCCCTACAAGTCGGACAACACGGCCTCCAACCAGTGCGGCGTCACCCTGATGAACAACCAGGTCGGGGCGGTCGTCGCGCAGGTCATGGCGACCAAGCCGAACGTGTCGGTCCGGCACCTGCCGTCGATGATCCGGGTCGACGCGATCGGCCGGATGGACTTCGTGTACGACGAGATCTCCGAGGCGCTTGGCGAGGACGAGGGCTTCTTCGACGCCGCCGAGTTCGAGGAGAACATGTCGACCCACTACGGCCGCATGGTCCATCTCGACGACCGGACGATCATGTTCGCCAACCCCGAGGAAGCCGCCGAGTACATCGGCTTCGACCTCACCCCCACGTCCGCCTGAACACCCACCGCCCGCGCACCGAGAGTAGGAGCGCGGGCACGCTGGGTATAACACATCAAAAGATCGGGAATCCCGAGCGCGAGCCGCGTTTTGGGGCGAGCGCGGGAAAAGCAGAGGAGGCGTTTGACGTGTACGCCAAGGACGGCGAGAAGTACTTCATCGTCGATTCGCACATGCACTACTGGAGCGCGGGACCGGACAACTGGGTGAAGGGGGCGGAAAACTACGCCAAGGGCTGGATCGAATGTTTCCACGCCTACCAGAGCCTTGGCCCGAAGGAGACCCACTGGCCGATCGAGAAGTTCGAGTCCTACACCGAGGACGACCTGATGAAGGACGTCTTCGAGGACGGCTACGTGGACATCGCGATCTTCCAGCCCACCTACCTCAAAGAGTGGTACTCCGAGGGGTTCAACACCACCGAGCGGAACGCCGCGCTGGGGGAGAAGCACCCAGGCAAGTTCATCGCCAACACCCGGTTCGACCCCCGCGACGGCGACGAGGGTCTCAAGCAGCTGCAGCGTGACGTCGAGCGCTACGGCTCGAAGGGCCTCAAGCTCTACACCGCCGAGTGGAACAACGGCTCGCGCGGCTACAAGCTGAGCGACCCCTCCTGCTACCGCTTCCTCGAGCGAGCCCAGGAGCTCGGCATCAAGAACGTCCACGTGCACAAGGGCCCGACGATCTGGCCGCTGGACAAGGACGCGTTCGACGTGTCCGACGTCGACCACGCCGCGACCGACTTCCCTGAGCTCAACTTCATCGTCGAGCACGTGGGCCTGCCGCGGATCGAGGACTTCTGCTTCATGGCGACGCAGGAGCCCAACGTGTACGCGGGCCTGTCGGTGGTCATCGGCGGCCTGATGCACGCCAGGCCGAAGTTCTTCGCCAAGGTCATCGGCGAGCTGATGTTCTGGGTCGGCGAGGACAAGATGACCTTCGGCAGCGACTACGGCATCTGGGAGCCCAAGTGGCAGATCGAGGGGTTCGTCGACTGGCAGATGCCCGATGACGACGAGCTCTCGGACTACGCGAAGCTGACCACCGCCACCAAGAAGAAGATCCTCGGTCTCAACGCGGCCAAGCTCTACGGCATCGAGGTGCCGAAGGAGTACCAGCTACCGGACGGTGCCGGGACACCTGGCGCGCAGGATGACGCCCAGCTGGTCACGGAGTCATGACGGTCACGAACACGGACACCGCCATGGTGAGCCCGCCGGGGCTGGCAAGCGCCGCCCTGGCGGCGCTCACCACGGTGCGCGACCCGGAGCTCGACGAACCCATCACCACCCTGGGGTTCGTCGCGTCGTGTGTGGTGTCCGGTGCGGGGCGGGCGGCGGTCCGGCTCCGCCTGCCGACTTTCTACTGCGCGCCGAACTTCTCCTACCTGATGGCGGCCGACGCCTACGACGCGGTCATGAGCGTGCCCGGCATCACCGAGGCCGAGGTCCTCCTCGAGGATCACTTCGCCGCCGACGAGATCAACGCGGGCGTGGCCGCGCAGGCCGGCTTCGTCGCCTCCTTCGACGGCGAGGCGGTCAGCGAGCTGGGTGACCTGCGTGCCCAGTTCCTTCGCAAGGCCGTCATGGCCGGCACCAGCCAGGTCTGCCGGCCCCTAGTCGACGCCGGCGCCACCCCGGCCGACCTAGTGGCGCTCACTCTGGGCGCTGTCCCCGCGTCGCCGGAGCTGATCCGGCTGCGCCAGCGCCGGGCCGAACTTGGCCTGCCCGACAGGGACGACGCGCCGCTGCTGCTAGACCCGGCCACCGGCGAACGCATCCCCGAGGCCGGCGTGCCCCTCCACCTGCGCAGGGCCAGAGTCACCCAGGCCAGCATCGAGGCGAACACCAGCATCTGCTCCGGCATGTTCAAAGCCCGCTATCCAACGGGCTGGGCGCCGTAAACGAGCGGGTGAGCCGAGGAGGAAATTCTCCGCGGACCTTCCGAAGGAGCGTCCGCGGAAATTTACCTCCCCGGCGATCCCGCCCCCGCAGTTCCAAGGTTTTGATCGGGAAGGAACCGCACCAGTGAAGGCAGTAAGAATCCACAAATTCCATGAAACACCAGTCATCGACGAGGTCCCGGAGCCGAAGATCACCGGGCCGCTTGATGTGATCGTGAAGATCGGCGGGGCCGGCGTGTGCCGCACCGACCTGCACATCATCGAGGGCCAGTGGGACGCCGCGATGGGCACCCCGCTGCCGTACATCCTCGGCCACGAGAACGCCGGCTGGGTGCACGAGATCGGCTCCGCGGTCACCAACGTCGCCGTCGGCGACACGGTGATCCTGCACCCGACTCCCACCTGCGGGCTGTGCCACGCCTGCCGGGCGGGCGACGACATGCACTGCGAGAACTCGAGCTTCCCCGGCCTGTCCACCGACGGCGGCATGGCCGAGTACCTGCTGACCTCGGCCCGTGCCTGTGTCAAGCTCGACCCAAGGACGCAGCCGAAGGACGTCGCCGCCCTGGCCGACGCCGGCATCACCGCCTACCACGCGGTCCGCAAGGCGCTGCCGCTGCTCTATCCCGGCACCACCTGCGTGGTCATCGGCGCGGGCGGCCTCGGCCACATCGGCATCCAGTGCCTGGCCGCGCTGTCGGCGACGAACATCGTCGTGGTGGACCGCAACCCCGACGCACTCAAGCTGGCCGGGCAGCTCGGCGCGGACCACACCGTGGTCGGCGACGGCAAGCAGGTCGACGCGGTGAAAGACCTCACCAACGGCAACGGCGCGCACGTCGTGCTCGACTTCGTGGCCGAGCAGGGCGCCGAGATGGACGGCTGGAACATGACCGCGCCTGGCGGCTCGTACTTCGTCATCGGGTACGGCGGCACGATCACCATCCCGACCCTGGACATCATCTCCACCGAGCGGAACATCATCGGCAACATCGTCGGCACCTACAACGAGCTCGCCGAGCTGATGGCCCTCGCCCAGGCGGGCAAGGTCACCCTGCACACCAAGGCGTACCCGCTCGACGCGGCCCC
>JBEKEK010000281.1:0-6326 GCA_050013875.1 Trebonia sp.
GGCGTGAGCCAGAATGCGTTGCGTGTCGTTATTGCGGAAGATGAGGCGCTGATCCGCCTCGATCTCAAGGAGATGCTCGAAGAGGAAGGCTATTCGGTGGTCGCCGAGGCGGCCGACGGCGAGACCGCCATCGAGAAGGTGACCGAGCTGCGGCCCGACCTCGCCATCTTCGACGTCAAGATGCCGGTGCTCGACGGGATCTCCGCCGCCGAGCGGATCGCCGCCGAGCGGATCGCCCCGGTGGTGATCCTCACCGCCTTCTCGCAGCGTGAACTGGTGGAGCGGGCGCGCGACGCGGGCGCGATGGCGTACCTGGTGAAGCCATTCACCAAGGCGGACCTGGTGCCCGCGATCGAGATGGCGGTCAGCCGCTACACCGAGATCAAGGCGCTCGATGAAGAGGTCAACACCCTGAAGGACCGCCTCGAGGTCCGCAAGCTGCTCGACCGGGCCAAGGGGCTCCTGCAGTCCGAGCACGGCCTGTCCGAGCCGCAGGCGTTCCGCTGGATCCAGAAGACCTCGATGGACCGCCGCCTGACCATGCGGAAGGTCGCGGAGGCCGTGATCGAGGGCACCCTCAGCGCATCCGCCAAGCCGGCCGGGGCGACCGCGCCCGCCGCCGAGGACGCGCCAGCCGACAGCAAGCCCGAGTAACCGCCCGTCCCCGGCCCGTAACCGAGAGCCCCTACTCAGAGCCCCTACTCAGAGCCCCTACTCAGAGCCCCTACTCAGAGCCCCTACTCAGAGTAATAGCCGAACAACAAGCAAGAGGGGACCCGGGGACCCGTTGGTACCGTGCCCACCTTCCCCGGGCAGACACGTTCTCTACTGGGGCCCCCGGGTCCGCCGTCGTTACGTTAGCGATCCGGAGTCCCATCGGCAAAGCGGAGTTCGACTGTCGGACTGCGAATCGTTGCCCGGTGATTCCGGTGTGTTTACCCGGGTCGGTCCTAGTTTGCGGTGGTTCGCCGAGGGTGTGCCGACCCGGGCGGTCCATAGCGGCTGCGAACAGGGCAATTCTCTGCCCGCCGAGTTACGCAGCGCCGACGCTAGCAGCGCGTTTAGCAGCGGAGCGTGGTCGGCCCGGAATTGATAACAATCTCATAGCGTCGGCGTGTCGCGCTTCCGGTGGGGGCGGGACACGCTGTCCGTCCGCCGGGGTTAAGCCCCGTCCACCCCGTCCGTCTAACGGGTGGTGCCGGAGAAGTTGGCGTTTTCTGTCGGATGGGACGTGACAATTGGGCTGTTACCGGTCACAATCTTGGATAGGCATGCGCATGCCGGTCGGCTTCCGGGCCCGATAAAGCCGACCGACGGGACCCAACGAAGGGAAGCCGTAATGCGCACAGAGAGCAAGCACAGGCGTAAGAAGTGGATAGCGACCAGGCCCGCGGTAGCCGCGGCGCTCGGGGTCGCCGTCGCGGCGCTCGGCACCGCCGCGGCCGTCGGCGCGCCCTCGGCCAGCGCGTCGGCGCAAGCGCCCGCTTCGCACGGCCTGAGCATCAGCAAGCAGTACTTCGGCAGCACCGTCGAGCCGTACACCGGCAAGGTGACCCGCACCTACCGGTACACCCTGAGCAACGGCCGAGGCATGAGCGTCGACCTGCTGTCCTACGGCGCCATCACCCAGGAGATCAACGCGCCCGGCCGCTTCGGCAAGACCGCGGACGTGGTGCTCGGGTTCAAGACGCTCAAGGACTACGTCACCGAGGCCAGCCCGCCGGTGACCGCGAACGGCGGGCCGTACTTCGGCGAGACCGTCGGCCGGTACGCCAACCGGATCGCCAAGGGCACCTTCAAACTGAACGGGACGACCTACACGCTCCCCATCAACAACGGGGTGAACGCGCTGCACGGCGGCCTCGTCGGCTTCGGTGACCACGTCTGGTCCCAGGTCGCGCTCATCCACACCAGCAGCCAGGTCGGTGTGACGCTCCAGCTGGTGAGCCCGAACGGCGACTCGAGCGGCGCTGCCGGCAGCCCCGGCTGCCCCAAGGGGTGCACCGGCTACCCGGCCAAGCTCACCGTGGACGTGACGTTCACGCTGAACAAGGCCGGCCAGTACCGCATCCACTACTCGGCCCACAACGACTCGTCCTCGCTGAGCACGGTCGTGAACCTGACCAACCACAGCTACTTCAACCTGGCCGGGGAGGGCTCCACGGCCGGCTCCGCCTACGGCCAGTACGTGCAGATCAACGCGAACAGGTACTCGCCGACCGACAACACGCAGATCCCGCTGCCGCTGGCCAACGGCGTCTCGGTGAAGGGCACGCCGTTCGACTTCCGCGCGCCGCACACCATCGGGTCGCGGATCGACGACGTGAGCGCGCCGGACAACGTCCCGGCAGCCGACCACGCGCTGACCGGCGGCGAGAGCCAGCTGACGATCGCCCAGGGCTACGACCACAACTGGATCCTGAACGCCCAGAAGCCCTCGACCACCGGACCAGAGGGCCTCAACCTGGCGGCCCGGGCCTGGGACAAGGCAAGCGGTCGTGAGCTGACCGTCTGGACCGACCAGCCGGGCGTCCAGTTCTACAGCGGCAACTTCCTCACCGGCACGCTGACCGGCATCAGCGGCCACACCTACCGGCAGGGCGCGGGCTACACGTTCGAGACCCAGCACTACCCGGACTCGCCCAACCAGCCGGCCTTCCCGTCCACCGTCCTCGCCCCCGACCACACCTTCAGCTCCACGACAATCTTCGCGTTCTCCTCGTAACCGCCCCCCGGCGCCCGGCGGTCTCACAAGGGCCGCCGGGCGCCGTGTTTCCCCACTCGCCGCCGGGCCGCCGGAGTCCGCCGTCTTTCCCTCTTCGCGAGGCCAAAACCGCCTCGCTCCTCAGTACAAGACGGCGGGGCGGCCCTTTGGCTCGCGGGGAGGTGCGCGGCAGCGAGCGGGATGACCAGCTCGAGTCGTAGGATCGGGTGCGTGACTGACAGGCTCCTGCTGCTCGATGGGCATTCGCTGGCTTACCGGGCGTTCTTCGCGCTCCCGGTGGAGAACTTCGCGACCACGACCGGCCAGCCCACGAATGCCGTCTACGGCTTCACCGCGATGCTGATCAACGTCCTGCGGGACGAGAAGCCGACGCGGGTGGCGGTGGCATTCGACCGCAGCGAGCCGACGTTCAGGCACGAGCAGTACGTCGAGTACAAGGCCGGCCGGACCAGGGCGCCGGATGAGTTCCGCAGCCAGATCAGCCTCATCTTCGAGGTTCTGGACGCGCTCGGCATCCGTCACCTGTCCGCCGCCGGCTACGAGGCCGACGACATCATCGCCACTCTCGCCACGCAGGCAAGCGCCGAGGGCAGCGACGTTCTCATCGTCACCGGCGACCGCGACACCTTCCAGCTCATCGACGACCACGTGACGGTGCTCTACAACAGCCGTGGCGTGTCCGACATGAAGCGCTACGACCCCGCCTCCCTGCAGGAGAAGTACGGGCTGACCCCGGACCAGTACCCGGACTTCGCCGCGCTGCGCGGTGACCCAAGCGACAACCTGCCCTCCATCCCCGGCGTGGGGGAGAAGACCGCGACCAAGTGGATCGTGGAGTTCGGCTCGCTCGAGAACCTGGTGAACCGGGTCGATGAAGTTAAGGGCAAGGCCGGCGACGCGCTCCGCGCCAACCTGGGCAGCGTGCTGCGCAACCGCCAGCTCACCGCGCTCCTCCGCGACCTGCCGCCGGACACGGTCGGCGCCGTCCCGTCCGACCTGACCCCGGTCCGCTGGGACCGCAACACGATCCACCAGCTCTTCGACACCCTGCAGTTCCGGGTGCTGCGCGACCGCCTCTACTCGACCTTCCCCGACGGCCTGCCCGGCTGTGCCCCCGGCTCAGCCGTGGCCGGAGCCGACGCCACCGCGGGCGGCGCCGCCCGTCAGGAAGTGCAGGGCTTCGAGGTCGACGCCTCCGTCCTCGCCCCCGGCCAGGTCGCCGCGTGGCTGGGCAAGCATCAGTCGGTGGAACGGTCCGGGGTTGCTGTCTCAGGCACCTGGGGCCGTGGCACCGGGCGGGTCGACGCCATCGCGCTCGCCACCCCCGATGGCGCTGGCGCGTTCATCGACCCAACCACGCTCACCCCGGACGACGACCGCGCCCTGGGCGGGTGGCTGGCATCGCAGCAGCACCCGAAGGCGCTGCACGATGCCAAGGGACCCATGCACGCACTGGCAGCGCACGGGTACGTTCTGAATGATGTGACTTCCGACACGGCACTGGCCGCCTACCTCGCGCTGCCCGGACAGCGCACCTTCGACCTGGCCGATCTTGCCCTCAGGTACCTGGGCAAGGAGCTGCGCGACGGCGCGGTCGGCGACACCCAGCTCACCCTGGACGGGTCCGGGGAGCAGGAGTCGGCGCTGGCGCTCGTCATGCGGGCGCGGGCCACCCTCGACCTGGCCGCCGCGCTCGACGCCGACCTGGAGGCGCGCGGCGCGACCCGGCTGCTGCGCGAGATCGAGCTGCCGCTGGTCGGCGTCCTGGCCGAGATGGAGACGATCGGCATCGCCGCCGACACCGACCACTTCGCGGAGATGTCGGCGACGCTCTACGGCGAGGTGAAGGGGGCCGAGCAGGCTGCCTACGCGGTCGTCGGCCACGAGTTCAACCTCGGCTCGCCCAAGCAGCTCCAGGAGGTGCTGTTCACCGAGCTCGGGCTGCCGAAGACGAAGAGGATCAAGACCGGCTACACCACCGACTCCGACGCGCTCACCAACCTGCTCGCCAGCACCGGGCACCCGGTACTCGAGCACATCATGCACCACAGAGACGTCTCCAAGCTCAAGTCCTTCGTGGACATCCTGAGCCTGGCGACCGGCGATGACGGGCGCATCCACACCACGTTCAACCAGCTGGTCGCGGCGACCGGGCGGCTCTCCTCGACCGACCCCAACCTGCAGAACATCCCGATCCGCACCGAGCTCGGCCGCCGCATCCGCGAGGGCTTCGTCGTCGGCCCCGGCTACGAGACGCTGCTGACCGCCGACTACAGCCAGATCGAGCTGCGCATCATGGCCGACCTGTCGCGCGACGAGGCGCTGCTGGCCGCCTTCGAATCGGGCCACGACTTCCACGCCGCGACCGCCTCCCGGGTGTTCGGCGTGCAGCCACTCGAGGTGAACCCGGAGCAGCGGGCGAAGATCAAGGCGATGAACTACGGCCTCGCCTACGGCCTGTCCGCCTTCGGCCTTTCTGGTCAGCTGCGAGTCTCCGTGGAGGAGGCGCGCGGCCTGATGGAGGACTACTTCGCCGAGTTCGGCGGGGTCCGCGACTACCTGCAGTCCATCGTCGCCCAGGCTCGCCTTGACGGCTACACCTCCACCATCATGGGCCGCCGCCGCTACCTGCCCGACCTCACCGCCGACAACCGGCAGCGCCGCGAGATGGCCGAGCGGATGGCGCTCAACGCCCCGATCCAGGGCTCCGCCGCCGACGTGATCAAGGTGGCGATGCTCCGGGTACGGGCGGCGCTGGCCGCCGCCGGGCTGGCGTCGCGGATGCTCCTGCAGGTCCACGACGAGCTAATCTTCGAGGTCGCGCCGGGTGAGCTGGACGACCTGACGGCCCTGGTGACGGCCGAGATGGGCGCCGCCACGACCCTCCGCGTCCCGCTGGCGGTCTCCACCGGCACCGGCCGCAGCTGGGCCGAAGCGGCCCATTGACTCCCTCCGGCAGATACTGAGGCCGAGTCGTAGCCTGGTTCAATTGACCTGCCAGCAATAACTTCATAAGCTGAACGCTGCGCTGTGTCCTCGTGCGGCCCGTCGCGGCCAGGTGGCTCTTAGAGCTGTTTGACCACTACAGGCAGGCCGCCGGGGCGTGCCGTGGCCGCCAACCGGTCAGGCAAGTCCCGCGCGTTCACCGCATGGTACGTAGCGCGCAACATTCATTCCTGTCCGCATCCGGAGCCCACCAACTCATGACGAGCAGCACGCAAGCCACCTCGACGCCCAAGGTAGCGGTTAACGACATCGGGTCCGAGGAGGAATTCCTCGCCGCGATCGACCTGACCATCAAGTACTTCAACGACGGTGACATTGTCGAGGGGACCGTCGTCAAGGTCGACCGGGACGAGGTTTTGCTCGATATCGGTTACAAGACCGAGGGAGTCATCCCGTCCCGCGAACTGTCGATCAAGCACGATGTCGACCCGCACGACGTCGTCAAGACCGGCGAGCAGATCGAGGCCCTGGTCCTCCAGAAGGAGGACAAGGAAGGCCGCCTCATCCTGTCCAAGAAGCGGGCGCAGTACGAGCGCGCGTGGGGCACCATCGAGCGGATCAAGGAGGAGGACGGCGTCGTCACCGGCACCGTCAT
>JBEKEK010000282.1:0-6325 GCA_050013875.1 Trebonia sp.
AACCCGCACAAGCCCGCCACGCGAGCCACCGAGCGCCAGCGACCCCAGCCACAGCAAACCCGCAGTGACCCGGAATTTTCACGCCGACACGGCGTCCACCGGGCACCCGAGACTTATTAGGGGGACGCCGGCCCGCGGTGACCGCGTCACGTGACCTCGAGCGTGAAACACGGGACCGTTCGGGCTGCTATGCTCTTACTCACTATGTTGCAGGCGCTGCTCCTCCTTAGCGGCCGCGGCGGGGGCCTCTAAAGGCTGGCTCCCTCGTCGCGGGTCCTAAGCATGTCCGCTGGCCGCCATCAAAGCCCAGAGCAGACACTCCGCGAAGGAAGCAAGCAACGATGTCAAGCAATAGCGCATATCCCTCGGTATCGCCCGTCCGTCAGCAGCCGAGCGGCATGCCGTGCCATCGGTACGTGCCGTTCAAGCCGGTCGATCTCCCCGACCGCAGCTGGCCGGCCAAGACCATCACCCGCGCACCGCGCTGGCTCTCGACCGACCTGCGCGATGGCAACCAGGCGCTGATCGACCCGATGTCCCCCACCCGCAAGCGGGCCATGTTCGACCTGCTGGTCAAGATGGGCTACAAGGAGATCGAGGTCGGGTTCCCCTCGGCCAGCCAGACCGACTTCGATTTCGTGCGCGAGCTGATCGAGGCCGACCGGATCCCGGCCGACGTGCGGATCTCGGTGCTGACCCAGGCGCGCGAGGACCTGATAGACCGCTCGGTCCAGTCCCTGATCGGCGCCCAGCAGGCGACCGTGCACCTGTACAACGCGACCGCGCCGACGTTCCGCAAGGTGGTGTTCCGCATCGGCCGCGAGGAGTGCAAGCAGCTCGCGGTGGCCGGCACCGAGCACGTGATGAAGTACGCGGAAAGGTACCTTGAGGGCACCGATTTCGGCTACGAATACTCGCCCGAGATCTTCATGGACACCGAGCTGGACTTCGCCCTGGAGACCTGCGAGGCCGTCATGGACGTCTGGCAGCCGGGGCCGGGCCGCGAGATCATCCTCAACCTGCCCTGCACGGTCGAGCGCTCCACCCCGAACGTGTACGCCGACCAGATCGAGTGGATGTCCCGCCATCTGTCGCGGCGCGAGCACGTCTGCGTCTCGGTGCACACCCACAACGACCGGGGTACCGCCGTCGCCGACGCCGAGCTGGCGGTGCTGGCCGGCGCCGACCGTATCGAGGGCTGCCTGTTCGGCAACGGCGAGCGGACCGGCAACGTCTGCCTGGTCACCCTGGGCCTGAACCTGTTCAGCCAGGGCATCGACCCGATGATCAACTTCTCCGACATCGACGAGATCCGCCGCACCGTCGAGTACGTGAACCAGCTGCCCGTTCACCCCCGCCACCCGTACGCGGGCGAGCTCGTCTACACCGCGTTCTCCGGTTCCCACCAGGACGCGATCAAGAAGGGGTTCGAGGCGCTGGAGGCCGAGGCGGAGCAGTCCGGCGTCCCCTTCGAGCAGCTCAAGTGGGACGTTCCGTACCTCGCGATCGACCCGCACGACGTCGGCCGCTCCTACGAGGCCGTCATCCGGGTCAACTCGCAGTCCGGCAAGGGCGGCGTGGCCTACGTGATGAAGACCGGCCACTCGCTTGACCTGCCCCGCCGTCTGCAGATCGAGTTCTCCAAGTTCATCCAGGTCCGCACCGACGAAGAGGGCGGCGAGGTTACCCCGGCCGAGATCTGGGACACCTTCAGCGCCCAGTACCTGGCTCCGGGCCCGGTGGCGCTGCTTGACCACCAGTCCTCCTCGGTCGTCGACGGCAAGCACACGCTCGTCGCCGCGGTCTCGGTCGACGGTGCGGTCCAGGAGGTGGAGGGGGCCGGCAACGGCCCGATCTCCGCGTTCTGCTCCGCGCTCGCCTCGGTCGGCATCGACGCCCGCGTCCTCGACTACGCCGAGCACGCCCTCACCGAGGGCACCGACGCGCAGGCCGCGGCCTACGTCGAGGTCGCGGTCGACGGCCAGGTCCTGTGGGGCGTGGGCATCGACACCAACACCGCGACGGCCTCGATGCGCGCGATTGTCTCCGCGGTCAACCGCTCCCGCCGCCCGTAGCTCAAGCCGCGGCCAGCTCACAAGGCAAATTCAAACCAGCCGCCCGAACGGTCGCGTGGCTCCGCCTAACAGGCATATTGCTCTGGCGGCGGGGTGGCGTTGCCCGAATGGTCGCGTGCCTCCGCCTCATCCGAAACATGGCTCTGGTGGCGGGGCAGCGTCGCGCTGCCGGGATGCCGGGTGCCACAACCGCACCCGGCATCCCGGAATTAAACCACTTCTGCCGGTTACCCCGGACACCGCCTCCCCGACACCGCCTCCCGGACACCGCCTCCCGGACACCGCCTCCCGGACACCGCCTCCCGGACACCGCCTCCCGGACACCGCCTCCCGGACACCGCCTTCGCGGACACCGCCTTCCCGACGACCGGGGACCTATTTCCTTTTCCCGTTAGCCCCAGAAGACCCTTCGTCCCCAGAGTCTGTTGCAACGCCCGGGATGATCTGGTCTTCCAGGCCTTCCCCCTCGCTTCTTGCTTCCACTTTGCATAGCTCCCGGACATTTTCTGGTCTACTGAAACGTTTTATTCTGTCCGGGAGCTATGTAATGTCGCCGGGCCCGACCGCGCGGTGACGTAGGGGACAATAGAGGCGTGCAGGGGTACCGGGATGACGGGGTCGTGCTGCGGACGCAGAAGCTGGGCGAAGCGGACCGCATCATTACCATTCTCACCAGGCAGAACGGGCGGGTCCGGGCGGTCGCCAAGGGCGTGCGGCGGACCAAGTCCCGGTTCGGCGGGCGGCTGGAGCCGTTCACGCACGTGGACGTCCTCATCCACCCCGGGCGATCGCTCGACATCATCATGCAGGCCGAGGTGATCCGGGCCTACGGCAAGCCGCTGGCGACTGACTACCCCAGGTACACGGCCGGCACCGCCATGCTCGAGACCGCCGAGCGGCTGACGCCGGTGGAGAAGGAGCCCGCGATCCGCCAGTTCCTGCTGCTCATCGGCGGCCTGCGCGCGCTCGGCGAGGCGCTGGAACCCGAAGACCGTGATCAGCCGGGCGGACTCGGCGAGACGCTGGAAGCAGACGGACCCGATGACGCCGGTCAGCCGGCCGGGCTGGACAAGGCCGACGAGGCCGAACCCGCCGCCGGTGATAGCGCCGGGGCCGCGGTGGTGGCCGGTGAGCAGCGGGAACCGCGCCTCGTCCTCGACTCGTACCTGCTCCGCTCGCTCGCCATCGAGGGCTACGCGCCCGCGCTGCAGGAGTGCGCCCGCTGCGGCACGGCCGATACCCCGCTGGTGGCGTTCGCGGTCGCCGCGGGCGGCATGGTGTGCGCGAACTGCCGGCCGCCGGGAGCCGCGTCGCCCGCCCCGCAGACCGTCGCGCTGATGCGCGCGCTGGTCCGCGGCGACTGGGAGCTGGCGATGCGGAGCGAGCGCAGGCACCGGGTAGAGTGCAGTGGCCTGGTCGCCGCCTACTTGCAGTGGCACCTAGAGCATTCGATCCGGTCGCTGCGGCATGTGGAGCGCGCTTGAGCAAGTCCCGCCGGGAGCTGAAAGAGCCCCGTGAGCCCCGCCTGATTAAGCCGCCATACCCGCACCCGAGCGGGGTCCGCCCGCCGGTCCTGCCCGCTGAGCTGGTTCCGCGGCACGTCGCGATCGTGATGGACGGCGACGGCCGCTGGGCCAAGGAGCGCGGGCTGCCGCGCACCGAGGGGCACAAGGTCGGCGAGGCCGCGCTGATGGACGTGCTCATGGGCGCCATCGAGCTTGGTGTCAAGTACGTCTCCTCCTACGCGTTCTCGACCGAGAACTGGCGGCGTCACCCCGATGAAGTCGCGTTCCTGATGAGCTTCAACCGGGACGTGATCCACCGCCGCCGCGAGGAACTGGCGGAACGGGGCGTTCGCATCCGGTGGGCGGGCCGCAGGCCCCGGCTGTGGCGCAGCGTTATCAGGGAGCTTGAGGACGCCGAGCAGCTCAGCGAGGAGAACACCGTCCTCACGCTGCAGTTCTGCTGCAATTACGGCAGCCGCGCGGAGATCTCGGACGCCGCGGCCGCGCTCGCGCGCGACGTGGCCGCCGGAAAAGTCCGCGCGGATAAGATCGATGAGGATCTTTTCGCCCGTTACCTCGACGAGCCGGATATTCCGGAAGTTGACCTGTGGATTCGCTCGTCCGGCGAGCAGCGCCTCTCTAACTTTCTGCTCTGGCAGTCGGCCTATGCCGAGCTTGTCTTTCTCGATACGCTCTGGCCCGATTTCGACCGCAGGCATCTCTGGCATGCGTGCGAAATTTACGCGTCGAGGGACCGCCGATTCGGCGGTGCGCTGCCGAATGCGGCACCCAGCATCAGCGCCGCTCCGTAACTAGAGAGTAACGGTGCGTATTCCCGGGAACAAGCACTCCGGGATGCGCTGGGATACTCGGCTAATCCAGGCTGTTACGTTACCCAGTCCCCGCAAAAAACGCAGCGCTGCGCAGAACGGAACCACACGACGCTGCGCGAAACCGGGGGGTTAGATGCGTCGCGCGATGGCAGCTGCAGTTGTGGGCGGGCTGGTGCTCGGAGGAGTCACAGCCACATCGGCCACGGCCGCCACGGCCGCAAAAACGACCGCCAAGTCAACCGCCAAGACACCCGCCAAGACACCCGCCAAGACCAAGACGGCCGCCAGCGCGGTTGCCGGCAACGCCGCCATGAAGACGGTGGTCTACCACGGCTACGAATTCCAGGTCCCGGCGAGCTGGCCGGTTTACCGCCTTGACCAGCACCCGGCCACCTGCGTCCGCTATGACGTGCACGCCGTGTACCTGGGCACGCCGGGCGTGAGCATGCGGTGCCCGTCCGGACTGGTCGGACGTACCGAGACGGTGAGCGTCATCCCGAGCACCACCGTCGCCGCCGGAGCCGGATCCGAGGTCACCGACCAGCGCGAGCAGCCGGACGGCGTTGGCGGCACCGAACTGCCGTCGCTGCCCGCGGTGGACGGGGCGGTGACCCTGAACACCAGCCAGCATGAGCTGCGGGTCGCGCTCGGCGCGGCCTCGGCCGGTGCCACCGTTGTCGCCACCTACAACACCGACCCGGCGGTCGCCGAGCAGGTGCTCGGCACCCTCCGGGCCGCTCCGGCGCGGGCGCCGGAGACCGCGCAGACCGCACCGTCACAGGCGCTCTCGCAGCCAACGGCCGAGCGCGCGGCCATGAGCTCCCGTGCCGCCGCGGCGACCCGCGAACCGGCCCCCGCGCAGGCAGCGGCGGGCAAGAAGACGTCGCCCGCCCAGAAAAAGACACCAGCCAAGAAAAAGACGCCGGCCACGAAGTCGCGGGCCGCGCAGCCGACGACCACCAGCTGGCGGGGCGTTCCGCCCAACTGGCCCGTGCAGATCGTGCTGCCGCCGCCGACGCCGGTGGTCCACCCGGTGAACGGCTTCGACTCCTGCACTGCCCCGTCGCTGGCGACGATGCGGGTCTGGCGGCAGCAGTACGCCGCGATCGGCGTATACATCGGCGGCGTCAACGACGCTTGCTCCTACGGCAACCTTTCGGCCTCGTGGATCAGTTCGGCGGCGGGCATGGGCTGGGGGATGCTGCCGACGTTTGTCGGCCCGCAGGCGCCCTGCTGGTCATGGTCGGGCCCTGGGGTCAGAATCGTGCCAAGCCAGGCCGCGGCGGAAGGCGATACGGCCGGGGAATACGCGGTCGAGGACGCCAAGCTCTTCGGGCTGGCGGCCGGCTCGCCGATCTACTACGACATGGAGGCCTACGGCGCCGGCGCGAGCTGCGAGCTCGCGGTGCTGACGTTCATCAGCGCCTGGGACCGCACGGTCGCCGGGGCGGGCTACCTGACCGGGGTGTACTCGAGTCAGGACTCCGGCATCGAGGACCTGCAGGCCACCGTCGCGGCGAAGACTGCCTGGTTCACCGCTCCTGACGCGATCTGGATCGCGTTCTGGAATGATGTCGCCACGCTGAACGACGGGACCCTGGACTGGCCGCTCGACGAACGGTCCAAGCAGTACTGGGGCAACACCTACGGGACCGTCGGCGGGATCACGCTGAGCATCGACCTCGACGTGGTGGGCGGCCCACTGGCGCGGTGACGCCGCAATGACGCGGTACTCACGCGGCGATGCCGCAATGGCGCGGCATTGCGGCGGCGGTTCGCGCGAACAGGTTAACCGGTTCGCGCGAACCGCCGCCGACTCATAAGCTCACTTGACATGGCCCTACGCAGCGACCGTCTTGACGCCATTGTCAACCTCAGCAAGCGACGTGGATTCGTCTACCCGTCGAGCGAG
>JBEKEK010000283.1:0-6171 GCA_050013875.1 Trebonia sp.
ATCGCCCGCGCCGGCGAGGATCAGAAGGCTTTCCACCTGCCCCGCATCCTGCGCGGCGAGGACATCTGGTGCCAGGGCTTCTCCGAGCCGGGCGCCGGGTCCGACCTGGCGGCGCTGTCCACCCGGGCCGAGGTCGACGGTGATCACATCGTGGTCACCGGTCAGAAGATCTGGACCAGCTTCGCGATGCTCGCCGACTACCAGGAACTGCTGGTCCGCACCGATCGCGGCGGTACCAGGCACCATGGCATCACCTGGCTGATCTGCGACATGCGCACCCCGGGCATCGAGGTACGCCCGATCGAGACGATCGAGGGCGGCGCTGAGTTCTGCGAGTGCTTCTACGACGAGGTCCGCATCCCGCGGGCGAACATCGTCGGCGAGCAGGACGGCGGCTGGAAGGTCGCGATGTCCACGCTCTCATTCGAGCGCGGCACCGGGTACACAGCCAGCCAGGTCCGCCTGTCCGAGGTCGTAGAGAGCCTAATCGAGCTGGCGAAGGAGCGGACCGGGCCCGATCGCCGCCGGCCGGCCATCGCCGACGAGGAGATCGCGGTCCGGCTGGCCACCGCGCGCGCCGAAGTGGCCGCGCTGCGCGCGATGACCTACGCGGGCATCTGCCGGAACCTGCGCTCGGACACCCCTGGTCCCGAAGGCTCGATGCTCAAGCTCTACTTCGCCGACATCGCCAAGCGGGTGGCCCGGCTGGCGATGGACATCCTCGGCCCCGACAGCCTGCGCACGACCAGCCGCTGGGACCGCCCGTTCGGCTGGACCGGCAACTACCTCTACTCCTTCTCGACCTCCATCGGCGGAGGCACGTCGGAAATCCAGCGCAACATCATCGGTGACCGGGTTCTCGGTCTCCCGCGGTAGTCGGAGGCATCGGTGGATCTTCTCCCCTCTCAGGAACAACTCGAACTCGCGGGGCTCGCGGCGGAGTTCTTCGCCGACCAGCTCCCGATCAGCCTGATCAGGCAGCGGCGGGCCGAGCCGGCCGCGATCACCCGCGAGACCTGGGCCGCGGCGGCCGAGCTCGGACTGCTCGGAGTCAGCGCGCCCGAGGACATCGGTGGCCTCGGTCTCGGCCTTGACGACGAGGCTCTGCTCTTCCGTGAGCTGGGCCGCCAGCTGGTGCCTGGGCCGTTCATCGCCTCGGTGCTCGGCGCGCGCCTGGCCGCGCTGGCCGGCGATGCCGGTCTTGCCCGCAAGATCGTGGCAGGTGACGCGATCGTCGGCCTCGCGGAGCGCCGCTCAGGTCCTGAACTCGCCACCGGCGGGCTGCTGACCGGGCAATTCGATCTGTTTGACGCCACCGACAGCGACTACCTGCTGCTGGTCGAGCCGTCCGGCGCGGCCCTGCTGGAGACGGCA
Source organism: Trebonia sp. (assembly GCA_050013875.1). Lineage (GTDB taxonomy): Bacteria > Actinomycetota > Actinomycetes > Streptosporangiales > Streptosporangiaceae > Trebonia. The sequence goes on from JBEKEK010000283.1 coordinate 1,375, forward strand.
GCGGTCGGCGACATCGAGCCCGCCGACTGCATCGACCCGGGAACCAGGCTGGCCTCGGTGCGAGCAGACGGCGTCCCGGTGGCGTGCTGGCTACCCGCCGGGGTGGAGCCGCTGCGGCTGCGCGGGCTCGCGCTGGCGTCGGCCATGCTGGTGGGCATCTCCCAGGCGGTCACCGACCTGTCGGTTGAGCACGCGAAGAACCGCGTGCAGTTCGGCCGCCCGATCGGCGTGAACCAGGCGATCAAGCACGCCTGCGTGGACATGGCGGTGGCGGCCGAGGCCGCCCTCCAGCAGACCCTGTTCGCCGCGATCAGCCTGCGCTCCGGCCGCGCCGACGCTGAGTTCCAGGTGATGGCGGCAAGGGTGGTGAGCGGCCGGGCGGCCATCGGCAACGCGGCGCACTGCATTCAGGTGCACGGCGGCATGGGCTATACCGACGAGCACAACGCGCACCTGTACCTGAAGCGGGCGCACGTGCTTGACCACTTCTTCGGCTCAAGCCGCGACAGCCTGGCGGCCGTCCTGGCTTCGGAACCGGCTGGGTGACGCATTGCAAAAAAGTGACGTTACTGTCAGAATGGCGATGAATCACGAACGCAGCGAAGGAGCCGCGGTGCGCAGGACGGACTGCTCGTGGAGACACTAGCGGCAGTGCTATGGGAGCGTAAAGGGCAATGGTCGGTCGAGCCGATCGAACTCGATCCGCCTGGGCCGCAAGAGGTGCTCGTCGAACTGCACGCGTCCGGCCTGTGCCACTCTGATGAGCACATCGTCACTGGTGATATGCCGTTCCGGCTGCCCTGCGTCGGAGGGCACGAGGGTGCGGGTGTAGTGCTCGAGGTCGGCTCCCAGGTGACCTCGGTCGTGCCCGGAGACCATGTCGTGTTCAGCTTCATGCCCTCGTGTGGACGTTGCCCGGCCTGTTCGACCGGCCACCAGAGCCTCTGCGACCTCGGTGCCCGGCTGTACTCAGGGCGTCAGATTGCGGACGGGACTGCCCGGCACCACGCGCGCGGCCAGGACCTGTCCGCCGCCTGCCTGATCGGTTCCTTCGCCTACCACACGGTCTCGCACGAGGCCAGCGTCGTGAAGATCGACCCGTCGGTGCCGCTTGACCGCGCCTGCCTGCTCGGCTGCGGCTTCGTGACCGGCTGGGGTTCGGCCGTCTACGCCGCCGGCATCCGCCCCGGTCACACGGTGGCCATAGCGGGCATCGGCGGCATCGGCGCGGCGGCCATCCAGGGCGCGAAGATCGCCGGGGCGCGGGCGATCGTCGCGATCGACCCGGCCGCGGAGAAGAAGGACCAGGCGCTCGCCCTCGGGGCGACGCACGTGGCTTCCTCCTGGGAGGAAGCCCCGTCGGTCATCAAGGAGGCCACCTGGAACCGCGGCGTCGACCGGTTCATCGCCACCATGGGCGTCGGCGACGGGGCGCTGATCTCCAAGGCACTGGCGATGACCGCGAAGATGGGCCGGCTCGTCGTCACCAACATCCACCCGATGGCCGAGAACTCGGTGAGCCTCAGCCTGATGGACCTGACGCTCAACCAGAAGCAGATCGTCGGCACCCTCTACGGCTCCGCCAACCCGCGCGCCGACATACCGAAGCTGCTGGAGCTCGCCGCCTCCGGCCAGGTCGACCTCGACGCGGTGGTGTCGAACACCTACCCGCTCGAGGCGATCAACGAAGGCTACGCCGACATGCGCAGCGGGCGGTTCCTCCGCGGCGTGCTTCGTTACCCGGCCGCCGGATGACCCGCCGCGGCCAAGCAGAGACCTGCGGGCGCTGGGAGCGGCCGGTGGCCATCATTTCGAACAGAAGAGGAGCACGCCATGCGTGACGCGGTGATCGTAGACGCGGTGCGGACCCCGGTCGGCAAGCGCAAGGGGGCGCTGTCGGGCCTGCACCCGGCTGCCCTGTCCGCCCTGGTGCTGGCCGCGCTGGCCGAGCGCAACGCCATCGACCCGGTGCTGGTCGACGACGTGGTCTGGGGCTGCGTGGCCCAGGCGGGCGAGCAGACCATGGACATCGCGCGCAACGCGGTGCTGTCCGCCGGCTGGCCGCTGAGCGTGCCCGGCACGACGGTGGACCGGCAGTGCGGGTCCTCGCAGCAGTCGGTGCACTTCGCCGCCGCCGGGCTGATCGCCGGCCAGTACGACGTGGTGGTGGCCGGCGGCGTCGAGTCGATGAGCCGGGTGCCGATGATGGCCGTCGTGGGGGAGTCCAATCCCTTCGGGCCCGCGCTCGACTCGCGGCTCGGCGGGGTGGCGCCGAACCAGGGGATCGGCGCCGAGACCATCGCCGAGCGCTGGGGTCTTTCCCGCACCCAGCTCGACGAGTTCTCGCTGGCCTCGCACGAGAAGGCCGCGGCCGCCCAGGACGCGGGCCGGTTCGCCAGCCAGATCGCGGCGGTCACGCTCGACGATGGCACCGTCGTCAGCGCCGACGAGGGGGTGCGCCGGGGCGGCTCACTCGAGTCGCTGGCCAAGCTCAAGACGGTCTTCAAGGAAGACGGCGTGATCCACGCCGGCAACAGCTCGCAGATCAGCGACGGTTCCGCCGCGCTGCTGATGACCACCAGCGAGAAGGCGGCTGAACTCGGCCTCACCCCGATCGCCCGGGTGCACACCGCCGTGCTCGCGGCCGACGACCCGGTCATCATGCTCACCGCGCCCATCCCGGCGACCGCGAAGGCGCTGACCAAGAGCGGGCTGCGGATTGATGAGATCGGCGCGTTCGAGGTCAACGAGGCGTTCGCGCCGGTGCCGCTGGCCTGGCTGGCCGAGTTCGGCGCCGACGCCAAGGCGCTGAACGCCAACGGAGGCGCGATCGCGATCGGCCACCCGCTGGGCGGCAGCGGCGCCCGGCTGATGACCACCCTCGTGCACCACATGCGTGACAACGGCATCCGCTACGGCCTGCAGACCATGTGCGAGGGCGGCGGTCAGGCCAACGCGACGATTCTCGAACTGCTCTAAAGCCGACAGCGCGCCCGCGCCCGGAGACTGGAGGACTTGCAATGGTGGACGTAAACGGCAGCTCGGTCTTGGTGACCGGCGGCGCCGGCGGGCTCGGCGAGGCCACGGTTCGCCGGCTCATCACCGCTGGCGCGTCGGTGGTGATCGGCGACGTCTCGGCCGACCGGGCCGGCAAGCTGGCCGATGAGCTCGGCCCCAAGGCCGCCTACGTGCACACCGACGTCACCGATGAGGCCAGCGTGCTCGCCGCGATCGGGGAAGCGGAGAAGCTGGCCCCCTTCCGGTTCGCCGTGGTGGCGCACGGCGGCTGGGGCATCGCGGAGAAGGTCGTCCAGAAGGACGGCAGCCCGGCGACGCTCGCGGGGTTCAGCAAGACAATCGACCTGTACCTGGTCGGCACGTACAACGTGCTGCGGCTCGCGGCGGCGGCGATCGCCTCCCGCGATCCCGACGCCGACGGCCAGCGGGGCGCGGTGGTGATGACCGCCTCCATCGCCGGCCTGGAAGGGCAGATCGGCCAGTCCGCCTACGCGGCGGCCAAGGCCGGCGTAATCGGCCTGACCCTGGTCGCCGCGCGCGACCTCGGGTCGATCGGCATCCGGGTAGTCACGATCGCGCCCGGCACCATGCGGACGCCGATCATGGAGCGGGTAGGGGACGAGGCGCTCGCCAAGTTCGCCGCCAACATCCCGAACCCGAGGCGCCTCGGCCGCCCCGAGGAGTACGCGGCACTGGCCCAGCACATCCTCGAGAACGCCTACATCAACGGCGAGACGATCCGGCTGGACGGCGCGCAGCGCATGGCCGCCCGCTAGGACTTATCCGCGGGGGCTACCCCAATTTGGTGAGCAGTTCGGCTCGTAACGGAGGTTCCATGGGTATCGCGATGCTGCTGGAGTCGATCGCATCCGCCATGCCCGAGCGGCCGCTGGTCGGCGCGCGGGCCGACGCACTGTCGGCCGGCGGCCTGCTCGAGCTGGCCGGCGGCGGCGCCACGGTGCTCAGGGACGCCGGGGCCGACGCGGTCGGGTTCATCGGCACCGGCGGCCCGGCGTTCCCTGTCAGCCTCTTCGCCGCCGGCCTGGCCGGGGTGCCGTTCACGCCGCTGAACTACCGGCTGGCGGCCGGGCAGCTCGCCGGGCTGGCCGCCGGCCTCGGCGAGCGGCCCATCCTGATCGTCGACGAGCAGTACGCCGGCGCGGTCAACGGCGTGCCCGCCTCCATCCTCAGCACCGGTGAATGGCTGGCCGCGGCGCGGGCGGCCGGCCCCGGGCCGGGCGCGGACGTTGACGACGAGCTCCCCGCGGTCGTGCTGTACACCAGCGGAACCACGTCCAAGCCGAAGGGCGCGGTGCTCCGCCACTCGCACCTGGTCTCCTACGTGCTCCAGACGGTCGAGTTCGCGGCCGCTGGCGAGAGCGACGCCGCGCTCATCAGCGTCCCGCCCTATCACATCGCGGGCGTGGGCACCGTGCTCACCAACACCTTCGCCGGCCGCCGGATGATGTACCTGCCGAACTTCACCGCCCCGGAGTGGCTGGCGACCGTCCGCGATGAAGGGATCAGCCAGGCGATGCTGGTGCCGACCATGCTGTCGCGGCTTGTCGACCATCTCGACGGCGGCACGGCCGACGTGCCCTCGCTGCGGTCGGTCGCCTACGGCGGTGCCCGGACGCCCCGCCCCGTCCTCGAGAAGGCGCTGACCTGCATGCCCGGCGTCGGCTTCACCAACGCCTACGGGCTGACGGAGACAAGCTCGACGATCGCCGTGCTCGGCCCGGACGATCACCGGGACGCGCTCGCCGCCGCCGACCCCGC
>JBEKEK010000284.1:0-10596 GCA_050013875.1 Trebonia sp.
CGCGCCCGTCACCCGGGCCGCGAACACCAGGCCCACCGGATCGGCGGCCAGCCGCCGCGCCGCGAACCCCAGCGCCTGCACCGAGGCCCGGTCCAGCCACTGCTCGTCATCGACCACGCAGATCAGCGGCTGCTCGCCGGCGACCTCCGACACCAGCCCCAGCACCGCCAGCCCCACCAGGAACCGGTCCGGTGCCGGGCCTGCGCTGAGGCCGAACGCAGTCCGCAGCGCGTCGCGCTGCGGCTCCGGCAGCCGGTCAATGCGGTCCAGCGCCGGCGCCAGCAGCTGATGCAGCCCCGCGAACGCGAGCTCCATCTCCGACTCCACCCCCGCCGTCCGCGCCACCCGGCACCCCGCCGCCCGCCCGGCCAGGTACTCCAGCAGCGCGGACTTGCCCACCCCCGGCTCACCGTGCACCACCAGCACCCGGCTCCCGCCCGCCCGCACAGTGCTAATGAGCCGATCAAGCACTCCGCGTTCGGCATGCCGGTCCGTCAGCCCGCTCGCGCGACCCCGCCGCCGCGAATCTTCGCCCATCGGCCCGGTACTACCCAGCGTCCATGGCGATGGCGCCCCGGCCAGCCGGACAACGCAGGGACATCCCGCCGCTCGGGCCTGCACCCGCGTTGATCCCGCAAGCTGACTGCCGACCCGCCGCGAGCTTCCCGGCCATCTCCACGGACGCCTCCAAGACCTGCTTGTCAGCGGGCAGGAACAGCTTCTGACCAGCTTAGCCAGCAGGTAGCCGTCGGCGCCACACATGCAGCCGCCCCGGCCGAGCGGCGTGCCCATAGCGGCGATCAGGGCCGCGGCGCGGACGCAGCGAGCTTCGCGGAGCCAGGTCATGGTCTGGCCGAACTGCCGGGCCTGACCGAGATCGGTCATGATCCGCCTCGGCGTCGTCGCGGCCGGGCCCACGGTGCGCATCGCCGACGGCACCCAGGCCACCGCAGGACCAGATCACCGCAGCCGACACTGCCGCGGGATTCCGTTACTAATGACCAGTCCGCCGCCATACCGCCACAGCAAACACACTCATTTCGGAGCCAGATGAGCATGCCCAAACCAGTGGGTCCGAACATGGCGACCGCCACTCACCTCGGCCTGCCGGGGCCCAGACGTCGCAGAAGCAGCACGCCGGGTTGCTCGAGCTGGACGCGCAGCCATCCGTCGCCAGCATCCGTCTTCCCTGAGGGCGCAGCGCGGAAGATCTCCGCCTCGGTGCGGCGAGCTCACATTCCAGACACCTGCGCGGCATCGGGCCCCGAATCAGGAACCTGGAAGGATCCTGATCCCCGGTGACGGGGCAGCCGGGGATCAGGGGGCTCAGAAGAGGCCTGTCTGCGTGGCAATGGCGGCACGCGACGCTCGCGGCCTGTCCCGTCTTAACGACTTCCCGGCGCTAGGGTCTCAGGCGTACATGCCGTCTTGTAACCGGCAGGTCACATCTACATCGATCCACATGGCTAAACCAGGCCCGGCTAGTGCTCCTGCCGGTCACGCGCCGCCATAAGCAGCCACATTGTCTTTGGCTCGAACAATTTCAGATCGATTATTTGCGGGGGTCAGCCGGCGGATCCTGGTCGCGGAGGTGCGCAGATTAGCTGTTATGAGCGCGATGCTCTCGCGGTCTCGCTGGCTGCTTTTTCGAGGATGGCGGGCCGCAAGTCGCCCATCCGGGCAAGGATACTTATCGTCTCGAGTGGGGGCGCTTGATGGGTGTCAGCTCTTCGGAGGCCGTGGCCGGCTTGTCGGGGGAGCTTTGCCAAGTTGCTTGACTATCAAGGTCCAGGGATGTCTCTACGGACACTCCGGGGCAGAAACCAAGGGCCAGGCCGAGCCTGCCCGGACCGGACGCGGGCCATTCCCTGCCCGGTGCAGGCGGTCACCAGCAATCTCCAAGGGTCGTCAACTCCGCAGGGCACATGGTCGCGATCTCGTCGCATGACCTGCGCCGATCGTCCTCGCTGGTCATCGCGCTCCCTCGGGTCGATGATTGCCTTGTACCAGATGGCACCACTTTGGAGGGCAGACAGCCATGAACGATCCGTTCGCGCGCTTGCCGGTGGTGCCGAGCTTTAGTGTGACCAGCACCGACGTCACCGATGGCCAGCCGCTGCCTCCGGCACAGATGTCTGGCATCTTCGAGGTTCCGGGCGGCAAGGACCTGTCGCCCCAGCTGTCGTGGTCCGGCGCTCCTGCGGAGACCAGGAGTTACACCGTGACCATGTACGACCCCGACGTGCCCAGCGGGTCAGGCTTTTGGCACTGGGCCGTCGCCGATATCCCCAACTCGGTAACCGGACTCCCGACCGGAGCGGGAGACGTTACCGGCGAGCACCTCCCCGCCGGAGCGGTCCAGCTCCCCAACGACGCGCGCTGGGCTCGCTTCATCGGCGCTGGGCCGCCGCCCGGGGACGGGCGTCACCGCTACGTCATCGTGGTGCAGGCCCTGGGCATCGAGAAGGTCGGACAGCTTCAGCTTCGGGTGCAGGCCGACTCGACTCCAGCCTGGCTCGGCTTCAGCATCAACATCAGCGGCCATCTCCTCGCTCGTGCGGTCATTATCCCCTGGGCAGAGGTCCCGGCCGCGTGATGATCGGCGCGGGGACAACCTCTGACCTGATCGTCCGCGAACGCATGGAACCCGACCCGCGAAGTCAGCCAGCCTAAGTGCCGTTCAGTGTTAGCGGCGCCACCGCCCGTCCGCCAGGAACGATAGAGGAGAACCCAAGATGACTCCCAGCACTCCCGCGGCAAAGACCGCGACCGGCCGTCCTGCCACCGACCCTGCCGGTCCGACCGGCCGGCTTGCTACCTGGGTCGCGAAAACAACGCTCGACGACGTTCCCGCCTCCGTCCGCGACCGGGCCAAGCACCTGGTGCTAGACGGAATCGGCTGTGCCCTGGTAGGTGCGCAGCTGCCCTGGTCCCGTATTGGCGTCGAGGGGGTAACAGCGCTCGATGACGCCGGGGATTCCGCACTGATCGGCTGGGGCGGCAAGGCCACCAGCGCCACGTCGGCGGCGATGGTGAACTCCAGCTTCATCCAGGGGTTCGAGCTGGATGACTACCATCCGCTGGCGCCGCTGCACAGCAACTCGCTGGTACTTCCGGCGATGCTCGCCGCCGCCCCGCGCGTGGGCCGTGTCTCAGGCGAGCGCTTCCTTCTCGGCGCCATCTTGGGGTACGAGACCGGCCCGCGGGTCGGGGAGGCGCTCGGCGGCCTGGACATGCTGTCCCGGGGGTGGCATTCGGGCGTGGTCTTCGGCCCTCTCGCCGCGGCCGCGGCCGCGGGAACACTGTACGGGCTGGATGCCGCCGGGTTTGAGGACGCCTTCGGGATGGCGGCGACCCAGTCGTGCGGGCTCATGTCGGCGATGTTCGAATCGATGGTCAAGCGGATGCAGCACGGCTTCGCCTCGCGCAACGGGCTGACCGCCGCCGCGCTCGCGGCCGCGGGCTACGTCGGTATCAAGCGGGTGTTCGAGCGCCCGTACGGTGGCTGGCTGGCCGTCTTCGGTGAGGGCCACCGTACCTACCCCGAAGACATCTACAAGGGCCTGGGCGTCCTGTGGGAGACCGAACGGATCGCGGTGAAGCCGTACGCGTGCATGGGATTGCTGCACGCCGCGGTCGACGCCGCCCTTGAGCTGCGGCCGAAGGTCAACGTCAGCCAGATCCAGCGGATCGACATCGACATGGGCGAAGCCGCCTACTCCCATGGCGGGTGGCAGGCCGAGCGCCCGCTGCAGGTGATCGGCGCTCAGATGAACGTCGCCTACGCCGTCGCTGTGGCCCTCCTGGATGGCGACGTGCTCATCGACCAGTTCCGCCAGGACCGGATCAACCGCGACGACGTCTGGGGGCTGATCGACAAGACACGGACGCACCACGAAAAGGCCTACGACAACCTCCCGATCGACGAGCAGCTCACGACCCAGGTGCGCCTGACCCTCACCGACGGCAGCACCGGCACCGCCAAGGTCGTCCACCCGCGCGGCACCGGCGACCGGAACCTGACCAACGCCGACATCCGCGACAAGTACGCCAAGCTGACCCACCGCATCATCGCCGCCGAACGCCAGGCCGCGATCGAGAAAGCCGTCCTCGGCATCGACACTCTCGATGACGTCGCTCAGCTGGCGACCCTGCTCACACCCACCGTGCACTCACCACTCGACTGACACCCTCGGACCCGATGCGGTACACGGGGCGCGACCTCGTGCCCCCGAGATGCCCCGAACCGCCATCAACACCCAACGGCCGCCGCCAGCAGCAACCTGCGAACATGAAGCTAGCGCGGGCTTTGAATCCGCAAGCACCGCACGAGAACACCCTCGTAACGTGCAGGCCGCTGGATGGTGACGAGGACCAGGCCGCCGAGGTGCCAGCCGTCGTGCGCGACCCCGGACGGCGTGCCCGCTGCGTGCCCGATCGACCAGTCAACGGCGGGAACTCGCGGTCACTCGCGGACACTTCAACCTGTCCGCTGACCTGCGCACAAGCAGGTCTGCGCCTAGCCGCCCTGCGCACAAGCAGGTCTGCGCCTAGCCGCCTGTGTCCTCCTAAGCAGTAGGCCGTAGGCTCGAGTTCTACTCGGTGCTCAGCTCAGCGTGGGAATACTCACTCTATTTCTGCGACTGGGGGGCCAAATGGGGAGCCAACCCGTCGAGCTCAACCCGCAGCGGGTAAGGAATAAGTGTCCGATCTCACGGAACCGTGCCCGATCTCCAGGAACGTTGTCCGTGAGAACCGTTCGTCTCCGCGAAGATTGCTGTCCGGCACGGCTGACCTGGGCCGCGGGCGATTTGCCGGGCAAGAATGGCTGAGACAACCGCCCGTCAGCCAGCACCAGGAGACTCCAGAACAGGCAGCGCGCCACTGTCCGCGTCTCAATGAAGATTGCCCGGCCCAGGTCAGCGCGTTGCACCGGACAGCGATCCCTGAGATCGGACAATAAGCCACCATTCGACACGCGATCGGGCTCTGCTATAGGTGTCCCGTCTCAACCAGTCGGCCTGTTGTCTCATGTGAGCTTGGCTGTTGTGCGGTTGGTCGCACCAGATATTGCTGGTGTCTGTGTGCCTGTCTCACTTGACCTTGCCGGTGATCAAGGTTTGCCCGATCCGGGGTTGCCGCTGATCCTGATTTGTCTCACGGCGATTTTTCCGGTCTTGGGGACTTGTCTTCGAGTTCTGCTGTACGTTCTGTGATCGTGGGTGTATTAAAGAGTGACATTACCGTTTTCGACGTCGAGTACGTCGACCGCGACCTGATCCGGCGCCGTGAGCCGCTGACGGCCTGCTGGTCGGAACGCTTCGAGCGGCTTTCCCCTGTCCGGAAGATCAGGCCGTATCCCGGCCAGCGGTCGATCACCCGCGACTACTGGGTGGCGACAACCAGAGCCCGGCTGGCCTGCGAATCTCATCTGGAACGACATCACGCGATGCTGCTGGACTTCGATCCGCAGGTGGCCGGGCTGGCCGGCCAGCCGTTCCGGCTGTTCTGGCCGGGACGCCGGGGTCGGCAGGGGCATGTGCCGGACCTTTTCGTTCGCCGCCATGACGGCCAGGCCGTGGTGGTCGACGTCCGGCCCGGCGAGCTGATCGAACTCGGGGACGCGGAGGCTTTCGCGGCGACGGCCCGAGCCTGCGAGCTGGCAGGCTGGGCGTTCCGCAGAGTCGGAACGATCGAACCGGTATTACTGGAGAACGTCAAATGGCTCGCCGGCTACCGGCGCGCCCGCTTCTGCGACGGCGAGATCGCGGGCTCTTTGATGGCCGCGTTCGCGCAGCCCAGGACGTTGTTCGACGGCGCGTACGCCGTTGGCGACGGTATCAGGGTTCTTCCTGTCCTGTATCACCTGCTGTGGCTTCAGAAGCTCCGCGTTGACGTGGCGAGGGTGCGTCTGGGGCCGGATAGCGTCGTGAGCACGCCGAGCCTGTCCGGTGGGCCGTGATGCAGAGCCCTGTGGTGGTGCGCCCGGGCTGCCGGGTGCGATACGAGGGCACGATCCATACTGTGGTCGGCATGTCCGGCACGCTGGTGCGGCTGTCCGACGAGTTGGGCGGGACGGCGGCGATGCACCTTGCGACGCTGGTGAGCGCGCCCGGCTTCGAAGTGATCGGCTCGCTCGCGCCCCGCAGACTGCCTGCGGGCCTGCTCGACGGGCTGCCGAAACCCGCCGCGGACAAAGCCTTGTGCTGGCACCGCCACATGACCGAGCTGCTGACCGGGCTGCCACCCGATGCGCCCTCAGGCGCGCAACCGCGACCGGAGTACGACCCGGCGACGACGACGCTGACCGAACGTGAGGCCGTCAAGGCGAGCGAGCTGTCGGTCAGCCCGGACACGATCCGCTGGCGGCGACGCCGCTACCAGCGCAACGGCGTGCTCGGCATGGTCGACGGACGGCTGGCGCCCCGGAAACCCGCCACGGGCCAGGTCGACCCGCGCGTGGCCGAAATCTTGCGAACCCTGATCAGACAGGCGACCAACGACTCGACGCACACCGCCGGCTACTTCTACGTCCGCCTCGGCGCGGTACTGCGTGAGCAGTACGGACCCGGAATGGTGAAGCTTCCCTCGCGAGCCACGTTCTACCGGCTGTTCGCGAAGTTGGAGGCCGGAGAGCACACCACCGGATCGGCGCGCACCCGGCGTTCGCTTGCCAACCGCCCTGAGGGCGTGTTCGAGCAGGTCACGGTCACTCGCCCGGGCGAGCTGATGGAGATCGATTCCACGCCGTTCGACGTCATGGTCCGCCTGGACGACGGCGTGGCCGGGCGAGCGGAGATGACCGGCCTGATCGACCTCGCGACTCGTTCGATCACGGCGGTGGTGCTGCGCCCGTCCACCAAGTCGGTAGACGCCGCGTTGCTGCTGGCGCGCACCATCACGCCGGAGCCGATGCGCCCGGGCTGGCCGGACGCGCTGCGGATGGAGTACTCGGCGCTGCCCTACCGCAGACTGCTGGCAATCGACGACCGGCTGCGGCACGCGGCAGCGGTCCCGGTCATCATCCCGGAGACGGTCGTCATCGACGGCGGGGCCGCGTTCGTCTCGGACAACTTCTCCACGGCCTGCGACTTCCTCGGAGTCGAGATAATCCACGCCCCGCCGAGGACCCCGACGCAGAAGCCTCACATCGAGCGGACCCTGGAATCGGCGGCCTCGCTGTTCGCCCAGTACGTCGCCGGATACACCGGACGCTCGACCGAATACCGGGGAACAGACGTCGAAGCCGGACCCCTGTGGACATTGCCGCAGCTTCAAAGCCTGCTGGAGGAGTGGATCAGCTGCTGGCAGAACCGGCCGCACGACGGTCTGCGCGACCCGCTGGCCCCGTCGAAGGCGTTCACGCCGAACGAGAAATACGCCGCGCTGGTCGAGACCGCCGGCTACCTGCCGCTGCCCTTGTCCGCGGAGGACTACCTGGAACTGCTGCCGGCCCGATGGCAGGCGGTCAACTCCTACGGCATCAAAATCAGCCACCGCATCTACGACTGCGACGAACTCAACCCTCTCCGACGCCAGAAGTCCGGCATCAAGCGGCACAAGGATCGCTGGGAGATCCGCTGCGACCCATACGACATCCGGCTGGTCTGGCTGCGCAACCACCACCACGGCGCATGGATCACGGTGCCGTGGCGGCTGCTGTCCAGGACCGCCACACCGTTCGGCGAACTCGCCTGGGACCACGCGGCACGCGATCTGCGCGAAAGCGGAGACCAGGTCACCGAGGACAGCATCGCCGCAGCCGTGGACGATCTGCTGACCCGTGCCGGCAACCCGCCCGCCGGCCCGCAACCGACAGCGGCGGCTGCCACGAAGCGGTCCAAGCGCGAGGCACGAGTGGCCGCGCGCACCAAGGCCGCCGCCGGGTCTTCCTGGCCCCGGCCCGAACCGCCGGAGACCACGCAATCCCGCCCGGCGGCAACCGGCGGTCAGACCGTCAGCGACGAAGACGAGAACGAGGAGATCGCCGAGGCGGTCCCGTTGAGGATCTTCGACGCCCGCGAGGAGGCGAAAAGGAAATGGTGGTAGACCCGGACGCCTTCACCATCTTCGAAGAGCGGCGCATGCCGACCACCACTCTGCAGGCGTGGCGCCGTTTCGTCGTCGACGACCCGCTCGAGTTCGTGCTGCTGCCTTACGAAGTCTGGCTCGCCCTGGACGACGCCGAACGTGACCGCTACGACGAAGCGCGGGTGACCTACCACTCCGAGCTGGTCATCGTCGAGACGCCGGCGATCCGCGAGATCCTGCATCAGGGCAGGCTGCTGACCTTGGTCAACCGCCGCGAGATCAGCGCCCGCAGGGGCCTGATCGTGTCCGGGCCGTGGGCAACCGGCAAGTCCACCGCGATCAAGCAGCTCGGCCGGTCCTACGAACTCAGGGTGCGTCAGCGCTTTCCCGGCCAGGACCGCATCCCGGTCGTCTACGTGTCCGCACCACCCAACGGATCACCGCGCAAGCTGGCCACCCGCTTCGCCCATTTCCTCGGGCTGCCGCTGAAGAACCGCCATAACGAGATGGACATCGCCGACGCGGTCTGCGACATCCTCACCGAGGCCGGCTGCGAGCTCGTACTCGTCGACGAAATCCACAACATCAATCTCGCGACATCCGCGGGCAAAGACCTATCCGACCACCTGAAATACTTCACCGAGAACATCCCGGCAACGTTCGTCTACACGGGCATCAACGTCGAACGTGAAGGATTGTTCACCGGAGTGCGCGGCAAGCAGATCGCCTCACGGTGCGTGATGATGCACACCGGGAACTTCCCCTACCAGTCCGAATGGCGATCCATCATCGCCTCGATGGAATCCGCGCTGCGGCTGCACCGCCACGAGCCGGGCATGCTCGCCAAACAGGCCCGGTACCTCTACCAGCGCACCGGCGGAAGCATCAGCAGCCTGTCACACCTGGTCCGCGCCGCCGCGATCAGCGCAATCGCCGACGGCACCGAACAGATCACCCGCAAGCTGCTCGCGACCATCCCCGTCGACCACAACTCCCAGGTCGACGGAGCCGGGCCGGCCGAGCAAGCCGGCACCGCCGCCGCGTGAAGACCATGAGGCTCCCGCAAGACACCGCTCCCGCGCATGACCGACGCCGATGCTGCCCCGTGACCGAGCCCAGAAGATCATCACGCTGAGCCAGGCCGGATGGCCGGTGAGAGACATCGCCGGCCAACTCGGCCACGCCCCGCAAACCATCCGGGACTACCTCAGCGGGGACAGGACCCCCGGGGTCCGGGCCCCGAGACCAAGCCTGCTCACCGGCCCTCTGGCCAGCTACTGCCGCCGGCGCTTCGCCGAGGACCCCCAGCTGCGGCCGGCCAGCCTATTCAAGGAGCTGACCGAGCTCGGCTTCCGGGGAAGCCGCTCGACCTTCTACCGTGAACTGACCCAGCGCCAGCTGGCGCCACCCCAGGACCGGCAATCCGATACGCGGGATAACCTTCCCGAGGCCGTGACCAGGCTTGCCGTCAGGCCCGACCGCTCGTCGGCGCTGCCCCGCCCGGCCGCCCCCATCACCGGGGAGACCCTGGTTTCCTACCTGACCCGCCTGGCCGACGCCAACCGCCTCACCCTGGCCGAGGTGCTCGCCGTCTTGCCTTCCTGGTTCACCACAAAGACCAGCAATCCAGACGATCGTGCCCGGCACCACATGCTCGCCCCGGCAACCTCCGAAGCCATGAACTCGCTTGCCCGCCTCGCCGGCGCGACTCCCGCCGGCCTCGCCCACGCGCTGCCCGCCTTCGGCGCCGCCGATACGGACAACCCGCTCCGGGCCACCATCGCCTGCCGAAAATGCACCGCTCGCCGCGGCGTGCACGAGCCCATCCCCGTGCACCTGCCCGTTCACCACAAGGTATGCACGCGGCACGGCGTCTGGCTCGGCGATCCCGGACTACCCCACCTCGACGTGACCGCATGCCCCGAGATCATCACCGCTCAGTACCGGGCCAGGCGGCTGCTGCGCCGCTGCACATCCCACCAGCTGACGCTCGCTCTCGTGGCCGCGACCAGCACCATCCCCCCATGGCCGGCGTCCCCGGACGCCATCCCGCTCCACTGGAGACACCGGCTCCTGATCCTCCAGACCACCAACCACAGCCGTGACATCCCGACCGACCCCGAGATCTACACGAACGCAGCGATCTACCCCGACGCCATCGCCCTCGCCGCAGCGATACTCAACCCCGGCCACTCGCGCATCATCAAGCAGATTCCATCCGCGGACACCCTCGATTGCCGCGGATGACCCGGCGACAACGACGTATCGTGCAGGCGCACTACGTTCTGCAGCCGGAACTCTGTCCCGGACACCGGTACCGGCAAGATCAACTGAGACAAATCAAGATCACCGGCAATCTGCTTTGAGAATCTGGCCCGAACCTGTCTCACCCGAGATTGCATCCGCCCAGCTGTCTGCCGGCAAGGTCTGGTGAGACGGGACAAGTTTGGCTCCCAGAAATATCGTTAGCAACGCTAAAGTTCTAATGTCCGGCGCCCAGATTTGGCCATCAGCCCTTGAGCCCAGCGACCGGCCTCAACCGAATGCGAGGCAGTACCTGTTGCC
>JBEKEK010000285.1:0-6145 GCA_050013875.1 Trebonia sp.
CCGATGCCGACCGCGGTGGTGAAGCCGATGTCGCGCAGCTCGTACATCATCTGGTAGGTCAGCGTGCCGGACTTCGACACCAGGCCGATCTTGCCCTCCGACGTGATGTCGGCCGGGATGATCCCGGCGTTCGACTTGCCGGGGGACGCGATGCCGGGGCAGTTCGGCCCGACGATGCGGGTCTTGTTGCCCTTCTCGATCGCGTAGGCCCAGAACTCGGCGGTGTCGTGCACCGGGACGCCCTCGGTGATGACGATCGCAAGCGGGATCTCCGCGTCGATCGCCTCGAGCACCGCGGCCTTGGTGCCGGCCGCCGGGACGAAGATCACCGACACGTCCGCCCCGGTCGCCGCCATGGTCTCCTTGACTCCCGCGAACACCGGGACCTGCACCCCGTTCAGCTCGACGGTGGTGCCGGCCTTCTTCGGGTTGGTGCCGCCGACCACCTTCGCGCCCGCGGCGAGCATGCGGGCGCCGTGCTTGCGGCCCTCGCCGCCGGTAATGCCCTGAATGAGGATCCTGCTGTCAGCCGTGAGGAAGATAGCCATCGCTCATGCTCCCTTCGCGGCGAGCTCGGCGGCGCGCTTAGCCGCGCCGTCCATCGTGTCGACCTGCTCGAGGCCCGGCAGGGCGGCGTCGATCAGGATCTGCCTGCCCTCCTCGGCCTTGTTGCCGTCCAGCCGGACGACGATCGGCTTGGTGACCGTCTCGCCGCGCTCGGCCAGCAGCGCGAACGCGGACACGATGCCGTTGGCGACCGCATCGCCTGAGGTGATGCCGCCGAAGACGTTGACCAACACCGACTTGACGGACGGGTCGGACAGCACGATCTCCAGGCTGTTGGCCATCACCTCGGCCGACGCGCCGCCGCCGATGTCGAGGAAGTTGGCCGCCGTGACCCCGCGATGAGCCTCGCCGGCGTAAGCGACCACGTCCAGCGTGGACATGACCAGGCCCGCGCCGTTGCCGATGATGCCGATCTCGCCGTCGAGCTTGACGTAGTTGAGGTGCTTCTCCTTGGCCCGCAGCTCGAGCGGATCAGTGGACTCGAGGTCGGCGAACTTGGCCTGGTCCGGCTGGCGGAAGAAGGCGTTGTCGTCCAGCGTCACCTTGCCGTCAAGGGCCAGCACCCTCCCGTCGGGAGTGAGTACCATCGGGTTCACCTCGACCAGCGTCGCGTCCTCGTCGGTGAACATGGCCCACAGCCGCTCCGCGAGCACGGCCGCCTGCTCGGCCGCCTCGGCCGGGATCCGGCCCGCCCTGATGATCTCCAGCGCCTTGGCGTGGTCCACCCCGGTCAGCGGCGAGACCGGGATACGCGCGATCGCGTCCGGATTGGTGTGCGCGATCTCCTCGATCTCCATGCCGCCATCGACGGTGCAGATGGACGTGAACGTCCGGTTCGCGCGGTCCAGGAGAAAAGACAGGTAGTACTCGGACTTGATGTCCGAAGCCTCGGCGATCAGGACCTTGTGCGCAATGTGGCCCTTGATGTCCATACCGAGGATGGCCTCGGCCTTTTCGAAGGCTTCATCAGGGCTCTCGGCCAGTTTCACGCCGCCGGCCTTGCCGCGGCCGCCGGTCTTCACCTGCGCCTTCACCACAACTTGGGGGATGCCGTCGGCCGCAAAGGCGGCGGTGATCTCCCGCGCCTCCTCGGCAGTGTCGGCGACCTTGTCTTTCAGCACAGGAACGCCGTACTCGGCGAAGAGTTCCTTAGCCTGATACTCGAACAGGTCCACTGGGGGTCCGATCTCGGTCGGTTGCTTACGTCTTACGTCCTACGCCGCTTCGACGAGCGGCTTTCACCTGAAGCGTAGTCGTTGCGACGCCGCGAGTGCTGCTCAGGACGCCTATGTGAGCGTCCTCTCAACATGGCGCCCCGCGTGCAGCTACGGGACTAAGTGTTATCGATATGGTACTCAGTACCACCGATGGCGGCAAGCGTCGCCGGGCCCCAGGATCACGCGATCAGCGGCGTGGCGGCGTGCCGTTTGCCCGTTCCGTTGCAAGGATGGCGATGTGAGCGATCTGCGGGTCGGACGGGACGAGTCGCGGCTGGGGTCTGGGCCGGATCCGCTGCTGCCGAACCGGCCCATGCTCATGGCGGGTGCCACCGCCGCGCTGGCGGCGGCCGGCGGCGGGCTCGCGGTGCTGGTCACCCTCACCCTCATCGGCTGGATCACCGCGCCGCACGTCGGCCTGGGCGGCGGACTGGCCGGCGTGCTCCGCTCGGCCGGGCTGCTCTGGCTGGTTGCCCACCATGTTGAGGTCACCGTGCACGGCGTCGGCCGGATCGGCCTGCTCCCGCTCGGCCTGGTGCTGCTGCCCGCCGCGCTGATCGAGCGGGCCGGCCGCTGGATGGTGCACGAGGGGCACGTCACCAGGCTCAGGGACGTCGGCCTGGCGGCGGCCTCGATCGCTTTTCCCTACGCGCTGTTCACCGGTGCCGTCGCGGTGGCGAGCAGGACCACGCAGGCGGCGCCGTCGCTCTGGCAGGCGGTCAGCGCCGGGTTCGGCATCGCGCTGCTGGCGGGCGGGTTCGGCGCGGCCCGCGGCCTGGCGTCATGGCGCAAGCTCGCGGCGCGGGTGCCGCCGCGCCCGCGCTCGGTCATCCTCGGCATGGCGGCCGCGCTGGCGATGCTGGTGGTCTTCGGTGCGGTGCTCGCCGCCGCGTCGCTTGCGATCCACCTGAACTCCTACAAGACCGCGGTGGACGCGCTCAACCCGGGCTTCGGCGGGTCCGCCCTGCTGCTGCTGGCCGGCCTGGTCTACCTGCCCAACTCCGTCGTCTGGGCGATCGCGTACATGCTCGGTCCCGGGTTCGCCTTCGGTGTCGGCACCGCGGTTTCGCCGTCGGGCTCGGCGCTCGGCGCGCTGCCCGCCTTCCCCATGCTGGCCGCGCTGCCCGATGGCGTCAGGGCTGCGTTCCCCCCGTGGCTCGGCTTCTTCGTTCTCCTCCTGCCGTACCTGGCGGGCGCGCTGGCCGGGCTGATGACGGTGCGGATCGCCCCCACCCCGCAGCTTGAGGCGGCCCCGCTCTGGGGGCTGCTCACCGGTGTGCTCACCGCCGTGGTCATCGGGTTCGCGGCGAAGCTCTCCGGCGGCCCGCTCGGCGCGGGCCGGCTGGTGGTGGTCGGCCCCGCCGGCCCGGAGATCGGCCTGGTGGCCGTACTCGAGATCGGCGTGACCGCGGCGCTGGTGGCGGGCGCCGCCAACTGGCTGATCCTGCGCACCCACATCCGCCGCCTGCAGGCCGCCGCGCCGCCCCCTGACCACGTCGGCAGCCCCTTGGACCGGGTAAGCGGCCCGCTGCCGCGGCTGGTCGTCGACCAGACCGACAGCGCCGGCGGGCACCATATCTACGTGGACCCGTGGGCCGCCGACCACGAATCCTAGCCGCCGCCGAGGTTGCGGATCTTGTTGGTGACCGCGTTGTTGAGCCCGTTCTGGCAGGCCGTCTGGGTGGAGGTCGTGTTGGCGGCGTTCATGCAGTTGGCGTACTGGTGCAGCTGGGTCCAGAAGATCAGGAACCCGGCCAGCACAAAGCCGCAGATCACGGCCCCGATCACGCCGAGCACGGCGCCCGCGAGCACGCCGCGCGGCCGCCGCGTCCCCGCCCGCCGGGCGGCCGACATGGTCGTGAACGCGAGGACGAGCCCGGCGATGGCGACGGCAAGCGCGACCGCGACCACGTAGACGCCGCGCTGGATGTTACCGATCGCCGTCATCGCCAGCAGGCTGAGCACGGACAGCGTAAGAGCCGCCCAGCCGCGCTGCTGGAGCGCGGGCGAGGCGGGCGGAAGCTGCGGTCGCGGCGGCGGTGCGAGGAACGGCGACCGCGGCGGCGGTTGAGTGGGATCGGTGAGTCTGGCCATCGCAGATCCATTCTGCCGTACCGGTTAGGGTGTCTGCCATGAACGCCAGGCTTGTCGTGCTCGTCTCCGGGGCAGGGACGAACCTGCAGGCTCTCCTCGATGCCTGCGCCGACCCCGGCTACGGCGCGACGGTCGTCGCCGTCGGCGCCGACCGGGATTCCATCGTCGCGCTCGACCGGGCAGCAGACGCGGATATCCCGACGTTTGTACTTAAGGTCAAAGATTTCGCCACCCGCGACGACTGGGATCAGGCGCTGGCCGCCGCCTGTGAGCAGCACCAGCCCGACCTGATCGTCTGCGCCGGCTTCATGAAGCTCGTCGGCCGGGCGTTCCTGGCCAAGTTCAGCGGCCGCTGCCTGAACACGCATCCCGCCTTGCTACCGTCGTTCCCCGGCATGCATGGGGTAAGGGACGCCCTGGCGTACGGCGTCAAGGTGTCCGGCTGCACGGTGTTCCTGGTCGACGAGGGCGTCGACGCCGGCCCGGTGCTCGCGCAGGCGGCAGTGCCGGTCCACGACGATGACGACGGGCCGAGCCTGCACGAGCGGATCAAGGTGGCCGAACGCGCGCTGCTGGTGGACACGGTCGGCCGGATGGCCCGCGAGGGGTGGTCCGTCGATGGCGACAGGAAGGTAAGGATCGGCAAGTGACATCGGCTTCAGAGACACGGATTCCGATCAAGCGGGCGCTGCTGTCCGTCTACGACAAGGCGGCCCTGGCCGAACTGGCCGCGGCCCTGCACGCGGCCGGCGCCGAGCTGGTCTCCACCGGTACCACCGCTAAGACCATCGAGCAGGCGGGCCTCCCGGTCACCAAGGTGGAGGACCTCACCGGCTTCCCCGAGTGCCTGGGCGGCCGGGTCAAGACGCTGCACCCGCGCGTGCACGCGGGCCTGCTGGCGGACACCGGCAACCCCGATCACAACACGCAGCTGCGGGACCTCGGCATCGAGCCGTTCCAGCTGCTGGTCTCCAACCTTTACCCGTTCGAGCAGACGGTGGCGTCCGGCGAGGCGCCGGCGGAGATCATCGAGCAGATCGACATCGGCGGCCCGGCGATGGTCCGCGCCGCGGCCAAGAACCACGGCAGCGTCGCCGTCGTGACCAGCCCCGACCAGTACGCCGACGTGATCAAGGCGCTGGCGGCGGGCGGGTTCACCGAGCCTGAGCGCCGCCGCCTGGCCGCCGCCGCGTACGCGCACACCGCCGCCTACGACGCGGCCGTCGCCTCGTGGTTCGCCGCCAGCTACGCGCCCGACGAGGTCGCGGCCGAGACCGGCTGGCCGAGCCTCATCGCCCAGGTCTGGACCCGCGCCGACGCCCTCCGCTACGGCGAGAACCCGCACCAGAAGGCGGCGATCTACAAGGCCGGGAAGCGGGAGGGGGCGGGAGGGCGGTCCGCCGATGGCGCCGACCCCGGGATAGCCAGCGCCGAGGTGCTGCACGGCAAGGCGATGTCTTACAACAACTACGTGGACGCCGACTCCGCGCGCCGGGCCGCCTACGACTTCGCCCAGCCCTGCGTGGCGATCATCAAGCACTCCAACCCGTGCGGGATCGCGATCGGCGCCAACATCGCCGCCGCGCACGCCAAGGCGCTCGCCTGCGACCCGCTCTCCGCCTACGGCGGGGTGGTCGCGGCCAACAGCCCGGTCACCGACGCGATGGCCCAGCAAATCACCGAGGGGTTCGCCGAGGTCGTGATCGCGCCGGACTTCGACCCGGCGGCGGTGCAGATCCTGACCGCCCGGTGGAAGAACATCCGGCTGCTGCGCTGCGTCGCGCCGCCTTGGGCAGCACCGCCGTGGGGGGCAACGGAGGGACCGGGTGGAACCACGGTCCGTTCCATCCCTTCGACTTTTGACCTCAGGCCAGTCAGCGGCGGGCTGCTCGCGCAGACCTGGGACCTGATCGACGCGCCAGGAGACGACCCCGGCACCTGGGATCTGAAGGCGGGGGCGGCGGCCGACGCCGCGACGCTGGCCGATCTCGCGTTCGCCTGGCGGGCGTGCCGGGCCGTGAAGTCGAACGCGAT
The DNA here is from genome assembly GCA_050013875.1 of Trebonia sp. Taxonomy (GTDB): domain Bacteria; phylum Actinomycetota; class Actinomycetes; order Streptosporangiales; family Streptosporangiaceae; genus Trebonia. The sequence continues at coordinate 5,913 of JBEKEK010000285.1, forward strand.
CCTGCTCGCGGCGGACGGCGCGTCGGTCGGCGTGGGCATGGGACAGGTGAACCGGGTCGACTCGGCCCGGCTGGCTGTGGCCAGAGCCGGAAATCGGGCGGCCGGCTCTGCGGCCGCGTCGGACGCGTTCTTCCCGTTTCCCGACGGGTTCGAGATACTCGCGGAGGCGGGAGTCCGCGCGGTGGCCGAGCCGGGCGGCTCCATCCGGGATGACGGAGTGATCGCCGCCGCGC
>JBEKEK010000286.1:0-6141 GCA_050013875.1 Trebonia sp.
TCGCCCACTGGGGGCTAATCGCGTTCACCGCAAGCCGGACTGTGGGGGCCGGATGACGGGAGACTGTCACGTCCGGTCCTGAGAGCGGCGGGGGGTGAGATTCCCCCCGCCGACTCGCCCGGCTCACGGCGATGGACTCCCAGTGGCCGTCGGCGCGCCGATGTAGACGATATGCGCTCGTCGTCATGGCGGCCACATCATCTGGCGCCGAAGCTGAACGGGTTACCGTACGGCATTCGTCGCGGCCTGGTGCGCCAACGACGCTGCCTGGCTGACATTCTGTGGAGCCCCGACTTTCCTTGGTGACCGCCGCTAGCCCGCTGGCCGACCGCGCCTTCCGCTTCGTCGGTTGGGGGAGGCGCGGCCTAGGACGGCGGCATGTGCTCAGGCTCCAGCCAAGTACCGTGCGACTGCTTCGCTGGGGTTGGGCTAGCTGTCACCGAACGGCAAGTTGGCCGCGGCCGGAACGACACGCCGGCTCCGTAGCGTGCAACTGTGGCCACGCGCGTGATTTTCGTATCGGATACCCATCTGTCGCCGGATGCGCCCGAAGCGCAGGCCAATTGGGCCGCTGTCGTCGGCTACATCGCTGCTGTGAAGCCCGACCTGGTCGTCCACCTCGGTGATCTCAGTTTGGACGGCGCGCAACCCGGCGGACCTGGAACATGCGCGAAGCCAGCTTGAGCTGCTTCCGGTGCCCTGGCGCGCTGTTCCCGGTAACCACGATGTCGGTGACAATCCGCTGCCTGGCAGGCCGGACAGCCTCGCCGTGAATGACGCCCGCCGGGAGCGATGGCTCGATGTCGTGGGCCCGGACTGGTGGTGGGTACGGGTCAGCGGCTGGCTGCTGCTTGGCGTTAACGCGCAACTTGTCGGTTCCGGGCTCGCAGCGGAGGCTAGCCAGTGGTCCTGGCTTGGCGAGCAGATCGCGCAGGCGGGTGAGGGCCTGCGGATCGTGCTGCTGTCGCATAAGCCGCTTGCCGTGGCCGAGGCGGAACTCGCCGCCGCGCCGGCATACCGGTTCTGGCCGCCCGCAGCGCGGGATCGACTTGCTGGCCTGTTCGGGGTCGACCCGCCTGCGCTGGTCGTCAGCGGCCACGTTCACCAGTCTCGCCAGCTCAGTCTTGGCGGCGTCGATCACGTGTGGGTACCCACGACCTGGGCCGTGCTGCCCGACCATGCGCAGCCGGTGCTCGGCAGCAAGCGAGCAGGGGTCATGTCGCTGACGTTCGGGCCCGGCCTGCCGCCCCGTCCAGAGTTTGCCGAGCCCGACGGCATCAGGCAGCTCACCTTGACCGCGGACATTCCCGATCCGTATCACAGCCACTTATGAGCTGTGCAGGGGCGCGAGGCCTGACCGGGGTCAGGCCCGCAGGTACTGCAGCACTGCGAGTACCCGCCGGTTGTCGGCATCGGACGACGGCAGCCGCAGCTTGCCGAAGATGGATGCGACATGTTTCTCCACAGCTCCGGATGAGATCACCATCGCCTCGGCGATCGCTGCATTGGAGCGCCCCTCGGCCATGAGCTCGAGGACCTCCCGCTCCCGCGGAGTGAGCCCGCCGAGCCCGCCGACCTGCCGGCTAGCCCGCATCAGTTTCGTGACCACCTCAGGGTCGAGCGCGGTCCCGCCGGCGGCGACCCGCTCGAGTGCGCCGGCAAACTCCGCCGCGTCCGCGACCCGGTCCTTCAGCAGATAGCCGACGCCTCCGGCGTTCCCGGCGAGCAGCACGGTCGCATAGGTGGTCTCGATGTACTGGGACAGCACGAGAATCCCGATCTCTGGGTGTTGCCTTCGCAGCTCCGCCGCGGCCCGCAGGCCCTCGTCGGTGTGCGTGGGCGGCATCCGGATGTCGGTCACCACCACGTCCGGATGGTGCTCAGCGACCGCGGTGAGCAGCGAGCTGGCATCCGCGACCGCCGCGGTCACCTCGTACCCACGGTCCTCAAGCAGCCGCACGAGGCCTTCCCGCAGCAGCGCGGAGTCCTCCGCGATTACCACTCGCATGCCAGCCATAGTCCCACGGTCGGGCGGCGGCTGGGGGTCGCGGCGAGCGGCAGAGGGCGGGGCCGAGGATGGGCAGCCGCGAGGCCACGTCGCTTCAGGGCTGCAGGGGAAGCTCCACGCTGACGGTGGTGGGCCCGCCGGGCGGGCTGGTGACGGTGAAGGTGCCGTCAACGGTTCGCGCCCGGTGGCGCAGGCCGGAAAGCCCCGAGCCGTCCGCTTCGTCGGCGCCGCCCCGACCGTCGTCGCTGACGGTCAGCACGAACGGCCCGCCCGGCGGTGAGGTGGCGGCGACCTCGATCACGTTGGCGCTGCTGTGCTTGACGGCATTCGCCAGGAGCTCGGCCGCGCTGAAGTAAGCGATCGTCTCGATCGCAGGCGACGGTCGCTCCGTCAGCTGCGCGGTCACCCGGACCGGGATCGCGCTGCCGGCCGCGAGGTTCTCCAGGGCCGGCCCGAGGCCGTTGTCGAGCACGGGCGGATGGATGCCGCTGGAGAGGTCCCGCAACTCCACGAGCGCCTCCTTCGCCCCCGCGAGCGCCGCCTCCACGAGCTCTCGCGCCGCCGCTACCTCGTCCGGACTCCCTGCGGCGAGCTTGTCCCGCGCCATCCCTAGGTGCAGTGCGAGGGTCGCCAGCCGGGTCTGGGCGCCGTCGTGCAGGTTCCGTTCTATCTGGCGCACAAGCGCCGCCGCCTCGTTGACCACCTCCGAACGGGACCGCTCGAGAGTGGCGACCCGCGTTGCCATTTCGCCCGGCCCAAGAATCCGGCGCAACAACCCCAGTTCCGCCGCAACGATTCCTCGGACCAGCCACGGCGCTACCAGCAGTATCGCGCCACCTTCGACGGCCGCCAGCCAGGTCCCCGCCCAGGTCCATATCGCAAGGCCGCCCAAATGGACCGGGCTCAGGTGCGTGCCGGCCCGATGGTTGCGGAACATCAGCCACCACACGGGAGAGGTCACGCTGAACACCCCGTATGCCCACCAGACGACCGCGATGTACTTGGCGACCGCGATCGGCAAGCCCGCGATGGCGGCGGCCACGGCCCGCCATCCCGCGCCGTCCCGCAGCCGGGCATCGACGCGGCGGAGTACCCCGTGCGCCGGCCGGTACGGAGGGAGCTGTGGCAGTCGCTCGCCGAGCAAGCCGCCGGCCAGCACTCGTTGCACCGCGCTCACCGCGCGCGCAACACGCAGCCCGGCCATGAGCAGCACCAGGCCGAGGACAGTGCCCAGAAGGGAGATCGTCAGAACGGTCGCTGGCGCGAGAAACGCAACGGTGAGCGCGAACCCTGCCACGCCCAGCGGTACCCCGGCCACCGCGTACAGCAGCTCCCGCCAGGCCCGCCGGTTGAACGGCGCGCCGAGCAAGGTGCGCACGGTGCCGCCGGTCAGGCGTCGCCGGCCGTCGGCGGACGACCGCGGGCCAGCCCCCCTGGCCCGCGGCCCCGCCTTGCTGCTCATGAGTCCAGTGTCCCCTGCTAGGCGTCGCGCTGGGCGAGAAGCACCGCCCCGGCTGCCACCGCCGCCGCCGCGTAGAGCGCGAGCACCCCCAGGCCGGCCCAGGGCCCGAGCGCAGGGTAGCCCGCCGCATGCGCCGTCCCGGCCTTGGTGACCGATAGCGAGTCAGAGACGATAGCGATCGGAGCGTAGGCGCCGAGCGAGTGGGTCAGGGCCCCGAGCGCCTGCGCGCCGACGAACACCACGCCGATGACCACCCCAGTGGCCGCGGCCCCGTGCCGCACGATCGTGCCGATGCCCAGACCAAGCAGCCCGATGAGGGGGTAGGCCGCCCCGACCATCAGCACCGCGCGCAGCACTGCCGGGTCGCTCAGCGACGGCGTGTGGAACCCTGGAGGCAGGGCCGCCGTCCCGGCGAAGAACGCGGCGAACGTGGCGAGTTCACCAACAACCAGCGCAACGGCCCCGAACACCGCTGTCTTCGCCGCCAGCACCGTCCCCCGGTGTGGCACTGCGGCCAGCGTCGCCTGGATCAGGCCGGAGGAGTACTCGTTGGTCACTACCAGCACACCGAGCACCCCGCAGGCGAGCAGGCCAGGTGCGACTCCCGCAAGGACGTTGCTGGTGATGTCGCCGTGAGTGTCTTTGGAGTTGAGGCCGACCGCGGTGGCCAGGCCGACCACGCCGGCCACGGTGATCAGCAGCGTCACCCAGGGTGAGCGCAGCGTACGGAACTTGATCCACTCCATCTGAGCGGCCTGCCGGAACCCAACAGCGGATCTGCGGGTGGCCGGGCGCCTGGTTGCGTGCGAGATGGTGGTCATGCTGCACCTCCGGACGTCAGGGTGAGAAAGGCATCCTCGAGGGATCCCGAGCGGGCAGAAAGGTCGGTGACTGTCGTGTCGGCCAGCAGGCGGCCGCCGCCGATGACGATCAGGTGGTCGGCCACCAACGCGATCTCGCTGATCAGGTGGCTGGACACCAGCACGGTCCTGCCCTGCGCCGCCAGGCTGCGCAGCAAGGTGCGGATCCAGCGGACGCCCTCGGGGTCCAGGCCGTTCACCGGCTCATCCAGGATCAGCACGCCTGGGTCGCCGAGTAGGGCGGAGGCGATACTCAGTCGCTGGGACATGCCGAGCGAGAACTTGCCCGCGCGGCGGCGTCCCGCATCGGACAGGCCGACCGCGTCCAGGACTTCATCGACCCGGGAGTCCGGGATATTGCCTGCCGCCGCGAACGCCCGCAGATGCGAGCGCGCCGAGCGGGCCGGATGAAACGCGCGGGCCTCGAGTTGCGCGCCCACTTCCCGCAGCGGCCAGGCGAGATCGTGGTAAGCCCGCCCGCCGATCGTGGCCCGGCCGGCGTCCGGGCGGTCTAGGCCCAGGATCATCCGCATCGTTGTGGATTTGCCCGAGCCGTTCGGACCGAGGAACCCGGTCACCGAGCCTGGCTCCACGGTAAAGCTGAGGTTGTCGACGGCCCGCACCGGGCCGTACCTCTTGCTGAGGCCGATGGTCTCGATCATGGAGCCTCCCTGGCCGGGCACGCCCGTCGCGTGCCCTGTGCCATCCACGCTAGAAAGGTCGCGGCGTAAGGGAAATGTGGCCAGCTGGCGCCCGGGCCCCCAGGTTGACCCGCCGTCCGGGCGGGGGGATAACCCCCCGATCCGCCCGATGGCGGCGTAGTCCACCAGGCACCGGTACGCGCCGGGAGCACCGGACGAACGGCTGTGCTGATCGGGCAGGATCACCGCCCGGCAAGGGACCGTCGATGCTCAGCCTCCCGCGCCTCCGGGTCGAGACCGGTAGCCGGCTGGTCCGGGAACGGCAGCTCAGGCCGCCCACCACGGGTGACTCGGCAGCCGACGCTAGGCAGCCGTCCGCGGCCGGCCACCCGTGCCAGGACCGCATGAACCTGGTGGGGGAGCGCTGGCGGATCGGGTGCAGCGTCGGCGGGGGTGGGTGCTCACTCGGGTGACCGTGCGCCCCGCTCGCGGGGCTCGATCTGGGGGTCGCGCGGAGCTGAGCGGGGTAACCAGCGATGGCTTTATCCGGTTGTCCCGTGGGAGTTGGCGGCTTGCGCACTGGGCCGGTTTTCCGCGTGGCTGACCGGGAATGGCAACTACCGGCAATTCAAGGGGGGCGGACAAGTCATCAGGGAGTGACATGCCTGCCAAAGCCGCAGTGCCGGGCCGGGCCGAGATCGACTTCTCGGTCTATGACCCGTTCGCCATGGACTTCCTCGAGAACCCGTTCCCGGTGCTCGAGCGCATGCTCAACGAGTTTCCTGTCGCCTTCCATAGGGACATCAGCGCCTGGTTCGTCTCGCCGCACGAACTCGCCGCGGAAGTGCTGCGCAGTCCCCGGTTCAGCACGCGGCCGGCCGACTGGAAGGACGCCCCGCCGCCGAGGCCGGCGGATGAATGGACGCTATGGGACAGGCTGCAGGAGATCACGATGGTCAACGTCGGGCCCGAGCAGCATATGCGGCTGCGGCGGCTTACCGCGCCCGCGTTCTCCCGCCGCGTGATGGACCAGATCGAGGCCGGCATAAGGGAAGCGGTCGCGGGCGTCTTCGATGAGATCGAGAACCCGCGGCTGTTCAACGTGGCGGCCGAGATTTCCGTCAAGGTGCCCATCCGCGCGATCGCGCGGATGGTAGGCGTTCCGCCGCA
>JBEKEK010000287.1:0-7480 GCA_050013875.1 Trebonia sp.
GGGGGCTGTTGCAGAATTGGCTGGCTTGGGGTGACGCGTTCCCGGGCCTGCCGGCAGGGTGTTCGATAGAATCGGGTTATGGCGAAGGACTACCTTCCGGTCGATCGTGATCAGGCGTTCCTGCTGCCGCCGGACATGCGGGACTGGCTGCCGGAGGGGCATCCGGTGTGGCTCATCATCGACGCGGTACGGCTGATGGACACCGCGGCGTTCCACGCGCGGCGCCGCACCGGCGGGGCGGGGGCGGCGGGCTTCGACCCGGACATGCTGCTGACGCTGCTGGTCTGGGCGTACGCGAACGGGGTCACGTCGTCGCGGCGGATCGAGCGGCTGTGCCAGCAGGACCTGGCGTTCATGGTGATCTGCGCGGGGCGGGCGCCGGACCACGTGACGGTGGCGCGGTTCCGGCAGCAGTTCGCCGAGACCGCCGCGCCGCTGTTCGCGCAGGTCCTGCTGCTGTGCGCCCGGCTGGGCATGGGGCGGGTCGGCACGGTGGCGATCGACGGGACGAAGATCGCCGCGAGCGCGTCGAAGGACGCGAACCGGACCGAGGACGGGCTGCGGAAGCTCGCGGCGGAGATGGCGGCCCGCCACGCCGACGCCGACAAGCGGGAGGACGCCCTGTTCGGGGAGGGCAGGCGCGGCGACGACGACCCCGGCGACCCGCATACCCGCCAGGAGCGGGTCGCCGCGGCGCTGGCGGACCTGGAGGCCGAGCGGGAGGCGCGGGAGGCCGCGGAGCGCGCCGCGACGGCCGAGAGCCTGGAGCGGGCCCGGGCCGGGACCCCGAGGAACGGCCGCCCGCCGGCCGGCGCCGGGGTCGCCCTGGCCGAGGAGCGGGTCGCCCGGGAGACCGCCGCCTACCAGGCCAAGGTCGCGGCCCGGGAGGCCGCCGCCGCGGCCGGCCGGCCGCGCGGCGGCGGGCCGCCGGTCCCGGCGCAGGAGTACTGCCGGGTCCGCGAGGCCCGCGACGCGCTCGAGCGGGCCAGGGCCCGCGACGCCGCCCGCGCGCAGGCCGGCGGGGACGCGAAGAGCAAGAAGGAGAAGCGGCGGGAGCGGGCCCAGCGGAACGTCACCGACCCGGACTCGCGGCTGATGCCGGTGCGCGGCGGCGGGTTCCTGCAGGGCTACAACCCGCAGAACGTCACCAGCGAGGACGACCTGGTCATCGCGACCATGCTCACCAACAGCCCCGGCGACGTGCAGTGGTACGAGCCGATGATCGCCGAGGCGCAGGACGCCGCCGCGACGATGGCCGCGGCCGGCGGCCCCGGGACCGGGCGGATCGGCCTGGCCCTGGCCGACGCCGGCTACCTGTCGGCAGCCAACCTGACCTGCCCCGGACCGGACCGGCTGATCGCCACCGGCAAACGCCGCGACCTGGACAAGGCGGCCCGCGCCGCCCGGCCCGAGCCAGCCGGGGCGGCCGGGGGGCAGGCGCCCGCCGCCGCGATGGCCGCCCGCCTCGCCACCCCCGACGGGATCGCCGCCTACCGCAGGCGCGGACACATCGGCGAGACCTTCCACGGCGACCTCAAGCACAACCAGGGCATCCGCCGCCTCACCGTCCGCGGCCTCCCCAGGGCATCCGGGGAATGGACCTTCGCGGTCGCCGTCCGCAACCTCCGCAAGGCCATCACCAGCGGCCACCTCACCGCCCAGGCCCTCGCCGCCCTCCCCGCCTAGCCCCCCACCGGGGCCAGCCGGTCCCGCCAGGCACCGGGCACCGCCGCAACCACCCCCCGCCACCCAAGCAAGCCCCCGCCGCACCCAGCCGCCCAAGCCATTCGGCAACAGCCCCCCGACCGTTGGCTGAGCTACCGCATGCTGATGACTGTCTGGCCTGGGCTGACCGGGATCGCCCGCCCGTTGACGGTCAGGGAGTAGCGGGTCGGGCCGGCCGGCAGGACGACGGTTCCTGTGGTGCGGTCGGGGGTCTGGATCGCGATCCTGAAGCCGGTCCGGCTGCTGGCCCACTTGACGGTTAGGTTGCCGTGCGGGGTCGGGACGGCGCCCTCGACCCAGCTGAGGTTGCCTGGTTGGGGGGCGACCTGCCACGTCGCGTAGCCGGCGCTGGTGGGGGTCACGCCGAGCACGTAGGCGGTGAGGGCCGAGGTGGGGCCGGAGGACCAGGCGTGCGCGAGGCTGGTGCCGCCGCCCTCGATGGTCCCGTCGGCCGCCAGCTTCTCCCACGTGCTGCCGCCGTCGGGCCCGGTGGTCATCGGTCCCCACTCATCGGTCAGCAGCTGCAGGGCGCCCGCGGTGTCGCCGGCCAGGAACCTGGCGTCGACGTCGGAAGAGCCGATGAACGGGCTGATGATCTGGGTCGAGCTGGCGGGGTCGGGGGAGGATACGCTCAGGTCCCCGGCCGGGGTGCTCAGCGCCCTGGTCATCGCCGCCACGATGCCGGCCTGCCGGGAGGCAGGTGCGATGCCGTAGAGGATGACCGCCGAGTTCGCGTCCTGGGCGACCGAGCCGCGATCGGTGGTACTGATGTCGTAGGCACCCGTTGAAGGGTCATAGAGCTGCGCGTTGATCTGGGCCTTGACGTTCGCCGCGTCCTGCCCGTAGCTGGCGGCGATCGCCCGGTGCCCGAGTGCGGCGGCCAGCTGCGCCGCGTTGACCAGTGTCTTGTAGTAGAGCGCGTTGTAGAAGGTGACCACGCCCGGATGAGCCTCGATGTTCCAGTTGAGGTCATCCGCCGCCGTCGTCACGAACAGGCCGTCGGAGTTGGCCTGCGCGAGCTCCCAGTCCATCTCGCGCTGAACGGTGGGCCACTCCCGCGCCGCGAACGACTTGTCGCCGGTGTACTTGTAGTAGTCGCCGACGTCGCTCAGGAAATAGAGCGAGTAGATGCCGAGCGGCACGGAGATCTCCCCGGGGATGAGGCCGCCCGTGTTGGGGGTGCCAGGCTCCTCGAACGGTGAGACGTAGCCGCTCGTCAGCTGGGTGCTGCCCTGCAGCTCCAGCGATCCCTTGACGTAGGAGGTGTCGTCGTTGGTGTCGTACAGGGTCTGGGCGGCGACGCTGAGATCGCCGGTGAAGGTCGCGCGGTCCCGCTTGGCGCCATCCAGGATCACGTCCACGCCCGGTGTGCCCGGAGTTTCGAAGTCGGCCAGCGCGGCGGCCGAGTCGAGCTTGCTCGCGTACAGCCGCTGGCCGTCCTTGGTGGTCACGGTCAGGTCGCTGACGTTGGCGGTGCCGCTGCCGGTCTCGCCGAAGCCGACCGTGCCGGTGCCGAAGGTGGCGTCCGTGACCGAGCCGACGACCGCGCCGCCGACCGAAACCGTGATCGTCGGGCCAGCCACCTTCGTCGAGATCTGGTAGGCCTGGTTCTCGTTGACCGTCAAGGGGGTCGTGAAGGTGCCCAGGATCGTCGGGACGCCGTGGCTTACCTTGGTGATGATGACGGTGCCGGGCGAACTGGCGGCCGTGGCCGAGTTCAGGGTGACGGCGTACTGGTCCAGGTCATCCTGAGCCCGGACCGACCACGACACCTGCCCGCTGATGATGTCGGCGGTGAAGTCGCTGGTGTAGTTCCGCCAGCCGTCGCCCCACTTCAGGACCCCGTCGTTGGTCGGTGAGCCGATGAAGCCGCTGCGGGCGGTCAGGTTCATGGCGCCGTTTTCGATCGCCCACTGGCCGCTCTGCGTGCCCGCCGCGTCCTGGGTCAGGTTGAGCGTGTAGGCGCCGTCGTACCACTCCTTGTTGAGGGTGGCATCACTGGAGAGGAAATAGCCCTTGAAGGTGCTGGGCGTGCCGTCGTAGGCGGTGTAGCGGATCCCGACCGCGGAAAGGGTCACGCTGCCGGGCGAGGTCAGCGAAATCTCCTGGTACCGCTGCCCGCCCTGGATATAGCGGTTGGTAATGACGCCCGGCCCGGGCACGGTGTAGCTATCAGAGCGGCTCGGATCGCCGTTCGCCCCGATGCTCGGCACACCGCCGTCACCGTCGGCCGCGATGTACTGCCCGGCTTCGCTGTAGCCGGCCTCCATGGTCGGCGAGCCCGCGGCCGCCGCCACCGTGAATGACGGGATGCCCCCGATGTCGCGCCCGTAGTCGAGCACGATGTCGGTCCGGCCGGTGTCAGTGGCCGAGCGCGTCAGGATGGTGTCGCCATGACCTCCGGCCACGATGCCGCCTGGGTTGGTGACGGTCCCGCTCACGCTGACGACACTGACCGGAGAGAGGTTCTGTGCGGCAGGCGCCTCGACGTACTGCTCCCAGTCGGCCGCTGCCGGCCAAGCCGGCAGCGCGGGACCTGCACCCGCCCTTGCGGTCGCCCCTGCCGGAATAGGAACCACCAGGATCGCTGCCGCCACGGCAGTCGCAGCACCCGCCAGCGCGAGGCGCCGCCGCCTCTGCGGGCCGGCAGCCTGGCTTCCGGGGATATTCATGCCAGGCATGTCCCTCCATATCAGGGCAACTACCGACGAGTGTTGCCGTCCGGGAAGGGGCCGGCAATGGTTGTGTCCGACACCGGCCACAAACCGTCACGATGGCCGCCGGGAGCTCAGGCAGCCCCTTCTGCCTGGCCTCGCGAGCGACCTCGCAGGCAGCTGACAGCCGCGCCGACCGCGCCTGGCAGAGCGCCGCCCCGCGCGCCTGGTTTGACACGTTCCAATCCCAGACCGGAGACTGTGTGCAAACGACACGAGAAGCTGGTGAAGGTGCCTGTCAGCATTAGGGAGGTCGCGGCCCACGCCGGGGTCTCCGTCGCCACGGTCTCCAACGTGATCAACCGGCCCGAGATCGTCGCGCAGCAGACCCGCGACCGGGTGCAGGCCGCGATCACGGAGCTTGGCTTTGTCAGGAACGAGTCGGCGCGCCAGCTCCGGGCGGGGCGCAGCCGGACGATCGGTCTGGTGGTGCTCGACGTCGCCAACCCCTTCTTCACCGACGTGGCGCGGGGCGTCGAGGACGAGGCCAACAAGGCCGGGCTTGCCGTCATCCTCTGCAACAGCGACGACCAGGCGCGCAAGGAGAACCGCTACCTGGACGTGCTGGAGGAGCACCGGGTTCACGGCGTGCTGATCACGCCGGTCGCTGGCGCGAGCACCCGGCTGGCGAGCCTGCAGCGGCGCGGCACCCCGGTGGTGCTGGTCGACAGCCGGGCCTCCTCCCGCGGCCAGTGCTCGGTCGCGGTCGACGACGTGATGGGCGGCGACCTGGCGATGTCGCACCTGCTCGCGGCCGGGCACGAGCGCATCGCCTACATCGCCGGGCCGGCCAGCATCCGGCAGGTGGCGGACCGGCACGAGGGCGCGCTGCGCGCCCTTCGCCAGGCAGGCCTGGCGGCCGACGACCTGATGGTCGTCCAGGCTGACTCGCTGCACGTCTTCGCCGGCCAGCGGGCCGGCGCCACGATCGCGGCGATGCCGGCCAAGTCCCGGCCGACCGCGGTGTTCTGCGCCAACGACCTGATGGCACTGGGCGTGCTGCAGGAGATGACCCGCAACCACATCGCGGTCCCCGAGGACATCTCGATCATCGGCTACGACGACATCGACTTCGCGGCGGCCGCGGCCGTGCCGCTGACCTCCGTCCGCCAGCCCCGCCAGGAGCTCGGCCGCACGGCCGCCCGGCTGCTGCTCGATGAGGCGGCCGGCGACGAGACGCACCGCCACCGCCAGGTGATCTTCGAGCCGGAGCTGGTCATCCGCCAGTCGACTCAGCGCCCCCGCTGACCATCCCGCCGCGCCGGGCGGCGCCGCCCACCCTGTCGCCTACGCCATTGACCCGCTGGGACCACCTATCGTCCGCCGGCTGTGGTTGGTGGCGGCATGGTCGTGTCGGCTTGAGCTGCCCCGCCTGGGGGCTTGACGCGGGATGTTCGTGGTGCATGTGGGCCTGAGAGGGTACATCAGCCACCAAGGTCGAGTTGTTCGAGCAGGTCAGGCGTGATTCGTGGCACGGGGGCTTGGCGGTGCGAGCGCTGGCGCCAACTACGGGGCGCGCCGCGGCTGGTGCGGGAGGCGCTGACCCGGGCTGAGCCGCCGCGGAAGGTGCCGGCGCGGCTGGCTCGCTGATACCGCTTGTTAGCGTCGCCGGCTCAGTCGGCGCCGGGCTTGCCGTAAGCCTTGCTCGGGTTCGTCCGTGACCTGGCCTGTCTCAGTGATCATGGTGAAGGCTGTGGCGTGCGAGTCGGCAGCCGCTGGTCTCCAGCTAGGCCGCGTGATCACGTCAGCGCTGCGGGGGGAGGCCGCGCCCGGGCCCGCGGGAAGGACTGAGTCCGCCTCTCGATGGCCCATCGCCATGTCATCTTCTTCATGCCTCCAGGTGCGGGCCGGGAGCGCGAGCAAAGAGGATGACATGTCCGATCAGGCTCTGCCGGCGCATCCGGATGCAGGCCAGCTTCGCCGGATGGCGAAGGAACTGCGAACTGCCGCGCGTGCCGGAGATCCCGGCGCAGTCCAGCGGCTGCGAGACCAAGTCGATGCCAACCCCGCCACGGTCAGCTTGTCCGCGGCACAGCTGGTCGTGGCGCGCGAGCACGGATTCGCGAGCTGGCCGCGGCTAATGGAGCACTTGGAAGCTCGCCGGCGGCCCGTGCTTTCCGGTCTTTCGCCCCGGCAGGCGGTCGCGGCCAGCGCCCTGGACGACGGGAAGACGGTCGTCCTTGTCGGCCGGGTAACCAGTATCGTCTCCGACGCGGAGGACGGCAGCCGGGTGCGGCTGACGGTCGTGCCCGTGATGGGGGCGGATCCCGGCGAGGCGCCGGATCAGCGCGAGATCGTGGTCAGCTGCCGGGGCGACGCGCGGGTGCGGACAGCCCGGCGGCTGCCCGCCGGCGAGCAGCCGGACGGCCCGGGGCTGACCGGCGGGCCCGACCGCTTCGCAGTCGAGGGCGTGATCGCGGTCGAGCGGGTCAGGCCCGGCCGGATCATTCTGAGCGCCGGGACCGTGACGTCGCCGCACTCTGAGGGGGACCACGGCGAGCGCGTGCGGTTCGCGCTGCGCGCCGAGAACTGGGACGAGTTCCTGGTCGTGTGCCCTGGCGACATGCGGCTGGCCAGCGCCAGGAGGGAGCCGCGTGGGCTGGTGTCTGACAAGAACCTGACAGCGGACCGCCTAGCCTCCGGCCAGATCGTGACGGTGGACGGGTATGTCATGAGCGCCGGCCCTGATCCCGCGGATCCTGGGCGCGTCCGCCTCGTGCTGGCCAGGGCGCTCGGCTTGAATCCGGATGAGACGCCAGATCAGCGCGAGATCGTGCTGAGCTGCCCGCGCGACATGGTGTTCGAGACGGCGGTGGCGCATAACATCGAGCTGACGCCGCCGCCGCGCTGACGCCGCCCGGGGCATGAGGCGGGCCTTTCGCCGGTGAAGGCGACCACGGCCGTGCAGCCAGGAAGGGCCAGGTTAACTGAGACAGGCAAAGTTTCGGTTCTCAGTTAACCTGGCATACCTGCTGGAACCATATGAGCGCCCTGTGCGGGCGCGGGTCAGACGGTTGGCGGCGGAGGTGGCTAACCGCTTG
>JBEKEK010000288.1:0-5694 GCA_050013875.1 Trebonia sp.
TCGCCAGGGTGTAGACGGTCGAGCGGGGCAGCCCGCCCCGGCGGGCGACCTCGCCGTAGGACCATCCCCGCTCCCGCAGCCGCCCCGCGATCAGCCGCTGCAGCGGGTTCACCGCCTGCGCCGGCGCCGCCGCCGGGCCGGCCGGGCGGTCCCCGGGGAGGGCGTACCTGTCGTCCGCTGTCTCGGCGCCGGCCGGGCGGTCGCGGGGGAGGCCGGCCCCGTCATCCGCCGCCGCGTGCGCCCTCATGCCCACCAACCTAACGCGTCCTAGCCCGAAGAGATCAGACGCCGTCCGGAGGATCGGCCGTGATCGTGTGCCTTGACCGATCTGCGGTCCCGCTGTACGGTTATAACCGTACACTCCGTACGTTGAAAAGCGTACACAAGATTCCACAGCAGATTCCGGTAACCCGGATCTTTCAAGGAGGCTCCAATGTCCGCATCAACCGTGACGATGGAGGAACTCGAACTCGAGCGCGCCGAGCTGCTCCCGGACCGCGAGACGCTGTGCTGCGGTGGCAACTACCACCCAGGCAACAGCTTCGCCCAGGTCGGGTACGGCAACACCGCCCAGTCCGGGCTCGTCAATGTCTCCGTCGCGAACGGCAGCCTCGACAATATTCTCAGCCTCGGGTCCGGCAACATCCTGTAGACCCGACTGGTGCCACTGAACTGCTATGCGTGAGAACCTGCGGGGTGGCGCAGGAGAAGGGCCGTCCGGCTCCGCCGCCGGACGGTCCTCTTCTCTTTCGACGGTGCCTTCCTTGCTCCCGGCGGCTGACGTTCCCCGGCTGGCTCTGGGGGTCGAACTGCTCGGCGAGTTCAAGGACTCCGGCTACAGCCCGCCACCGTTCCTGGCGCGACGGCCCGACGGGCAGGTCATCCAGATGTCGCGGCTGCTGTACCTGGTGGCCGCCGAGATCGACGGCATCCGCAACGCGAACGCCATCGCCAGACAGGTCAGCGAGGACCTCGGGCGGACCCTCGGTGCCGAGCAGGTCCGCTACCTCATCACCGCCAAACTGCTGCCACTCGGCCTCATCGCCGGGCCCGGTGCTCCCGCCGCCCCGCCCAAGTCCACCCCGCTACTGGCCCTGCGGGCGCGCGGCACGTTCCTCCCGGAACGCGCCGCCAATGCCATCGCGGTACTCCTGCGGCCGCTGTTCCGGTGGCCCGCCGTGCTGGCGGTCGTGGTCAGCGTCGCCGCGGTGGACTACTGGCTGTTCGCCACCCGCGGGCCGGCCGCCGGGCTGGGGCAGGTGCTGCGGGACCCGGCCAGCCTGCTCATCGTGTTTGCCCTGTCGGTGGCCTCGGCGGCGTTCCACGAGTGCGGGCATGCGACCGCCTGCCGTTACGGTGGTGCGCGGCCAGGCGCGATCGGGGCCGGCATCTACCTGGTCTGGCCGTCGTTCTTCACCAACGTCACCGACTCCTACCGGCTCGGCCGTGCCGCCCGCATCCGCACCGACCTCGGCGGCCTGTACTTCAACCTCATCTTCATCCTGGCCATGGCCGGACTCTACGAGGCGACCTCGGCCGAGGTCCTCCTCCTCGTCATCGCCGTCACGCACCTGGAGATGCTGCAGCAGCTGCTCCCGTTCGTCCGCTTCGACGGCTACTTCATCCTCAGCGATCTGGTCGGCGTCCCTGACCTGTTCGCACGCGCCGCCCCCATCCTGAACAGCGTCCTGGCCAGCGGCCGCCGCGACCCGCGGGTCGCGGGCCTGCGCCGCGGCGCGCGGATCACGGTGACCGGCTGGGTAATCTGCGTGATCCCGCTGCTCACGCTCGGCATCGGGTATCTGCTGCTGTGCCTGCCCCAGATCGACCGGGCGCTCTGGCGCTCCACCGACCTGGGCGCCCGCCAGGCGTCCGCGGCGCTCGCCGCCCAGCACTACGCGGCGGCCGCGATTGACGCGATCGGGGTCGCGCTGGCCGCGCTGACGGCCGCCGGGTCCCTCTGCATCATGGCCGGACTGGCGCGGCGGGCCGCCGCCATCGGACTGCGCTGGTGCGCCGGCCGCCCCGCCCGCCGCCTGCTTGCCGTGCTCGCGGCCACGGCGATCGCGGCCTCCCTGGCCACCCTGTGGGCCAGCCAAGGCCAGTTCAGCGACTGGTAACGGGGCCGCTGCGGGTGGCGTGGGCAGGATACCTGACCGGGCCGGGAACCCCGCCGCGCGTGGTATTGTGAAACGTTACCGGTGAAGTACCGGTCTCAGCCCAGGCGTGCTGCACCCTCATGGCGGCCGCCGTACGGGGACTCAAATCTTTAATCATTAGGGAGCCACGTGCCGCTCGAAGCCGAAGTTAAGAAGCAGATCTTTGCGGAGTACGCGACCAGTGAGGGTGACACCGGTTCGCCGGAGGTCCAGATCGCGCTGATGACCCGCAGGATCAACGACCTGAACGAGCACCTCAAGGTGCATCAGCACGATCATCACAGCCGCCGCGGCCTGCTGCTGCTTGTCGGCCGCCGCCGCCGCCTGCTGACCTACCTGCGGAACACCGACATCACCCGGTACCGCACGCTGATAGAACGCCTTGGCCTGCGCCGCTAGCAAGGCCCGTCGTCCGCCGGGCCGGAGACTGGACCCGGTGACACCGGGCCGGTAACGTTGGCCTCCGGCCCGCGCGATAACAGAAAAAAAGCAGAACGACACATCCCGTAGCCCCCGGCCCGAGCGCCTGGGCCGGTCCTCGGTAGTGGTTCCCGGGTTAAAGCTAAAGCTCCCCGAGGACTTCGATCGAAGACCGGCCGGCTGCCCCGCTTGAAGGCAAGCGTGTACGCCAGAGCCGACCATGGCACGGCGGCGGGTGGGTGCGGGATCTACCGCAAGGAGGTCTCACCCGTATGAAGGGTGTGAAAAGCGCCGAAGCCGTTATCGATAACGGCGAGTTTGGCGTACGCAAAATCAGATTTGAGACCGGCCGCCTGGCCCGCCAGGCGTCCGGATCCGCGCTCGTCGTGCTTGACGACGACACCGTCGTCCTCTCCGCGACCTCCGCGTCCAAGCACCCGAAGGAGAACCTCGACTTCTTCCCGCTGACGGTGGACGTCGAGGAGCGGATGTACGCAGCCGGGCGCATCCCCGGTTCGTTCTTCCGCCGTGAGGGCCGGCCGTCCGAGGACGCGATCCTCACCTGCCGCCTGATTGACCGGCCGCTGCGGCCGTCCTTCGTCAAGGGCCTGCGCAACGAGATCCAGATCGTCGAGACGATCCTCGCGCTCAACCCCGAGGCCCTGTACGACGTGGTGGCGATCAACGCCGCCTCGATGTCGACCCAGCTTGCCGGGCTGCCGTTCGCCGGCCCGATCGGCGGCGTCCGGGTCGCGCTGATCAGGGACCAGTGGGTCGCGTTCCCGACGCACCCGCAGCTTGAGCTGGCCACGTTCGACATGGTCGTGGCCGGCCGGATGCTCGACGACGGCGACGTCGCGATCATGATGGTCGAGGCCGAGTCCACCCCGCAGACGCTGAAGCTGCTGGCCAACGCGGAGACCACCGGCGCCGTCGCGCCGGACGAGGAGACCGTGGCCGAGGGCCTCGAGGCCGCCAAGCCGTTCATCGCCGCGCTCTGCCAGGCGCAGAAGATCCTGGCGGCCGCGGCGGTCGAGGCCGGACTGGCCCCGGCCAGCACGTCCGAGTTCCCGATCTTCGCCGACTACGGCGACGACGTCTTCGAGGCGGTCGCCGGCTCGGTCTCCGACGAGCTCGCCAAGGCGCTGACCATCGCCGGCAAGCGGGAGCGGGCGGCCGAGGAGGACCGGGTCAAGGCCCTGGCGCAGGAGCGGCTGGCGGAGAAGTTCGAGGGCCGCGAGAAGGAGATCAGCGCCGCCATCCGGTCGCTGACCAAGAAGCTGGTCCGCCAGCGGGTCGTCAACGACGGGCTCCGCATCGACGGCCGCGGCCTCACCGACATCCGGCCGCTCGCGGCCGAGGTCGGCGTGCTGCCCCGGGTGCACGGCTCGGCGCTGTTCGAGCGCGGCGAGACCCAGATCCTGGGCGTCACCACGCTGAACATGCTCCGGATGGAGCAGATGATCGACACGCTTAACCCAGAGCGCACCAAGCGCTACATGCACAACTACAACATGCCGCCGTACTCGACCGGTGAGACCGGCCGGGTGGGCTCGCCCAAGCGCCGCGAAATCGGCCACGGCGCGCTTGCCGAGCGGGCGCTGGTCCCGGTGCTGCCCGCCCGCGATGAGTTCCCCTACGCGATCCGCCAGGTCTCCGAGGCGATCAGCTCCAACGGCTCGACCTCGATGGGCTCGGTCTGCGCCTCGACGATGGCGCTGCTCAACGCGGGCGTGCCGCTCAAGGGCATGGTCTCCGGCATCGCGATGGGCCTGATCTACGAGGGCGGCACCTACGTCACGCTCACCGACATCCTGGGCGCCGAGGACGCGTTCGGCGACATGGACTTCAAGGTGGCAGGCACCGAACAGGTGATCACCGCGCTGCAGCTCGACACCAAGCTCGACGGCATCCCCGCGTCGGTGCTCGGCGCCGCGCTGAAGCAGGCCCGCGGCGCGCGGATGACGATCCTGGGGGTAATGCGCGAGGCGATCTCCGCCCCGGGCGAGATGTCGCCTTACGCGCCCCGGATCATCACGCTCCATATCCCGGTGGACAAGATCGGCGAGGTCATCGGCCCGAAGGGGAAGATGATCAACTCGATCCAGGACGACACCGGCGCCGAGATCACCATCGAGGACGACGGCACGATCTACGTCGGCGCGACCGACGGCCCGTCGGCCGACGCGGCGCGGGACGTGATCAACGCGATCGCCAACCCGCACATGCCCGAGGTGGGCGAGCGGTTCCTCGGCACTGTGGTGAAGACGACGACGTTCGGCGCGTTCGTCTCGCTGCTGCCCGGCAAGGACGGCCTGCTGCACGTCACGCAGATCCGCAAGCTGCACGGCGGCCGCCGGATCGAGAACGTCGACGAGGTTATCCACATCGGCGACAAGATCCAGGTCGAGATCCGCGAGATCGACGACCGCGGCAAGCTGTCGCTGGTCCCGGTCGAGGTGATCGAGCGGGAGGCCGCCGGAGAGGACCTCGGCGGCGGCGAGTCGAACGAGGACCGTCCGGGTATCCGCAGCGAGCGCAGTGAGCGTGACCGGCCGCACCGCGAGCGCAGTGGCGGCGAGGGTGGCGGCGACCGTCGGCCCCGGCAGCGCTCTCGTGGCGGGCAGCGCGACTAGATGAGCGAGGAACGGACCATTGGTTCGCCGCTGACCTCAGCGGACTCGACCGTGCGCAGGACCGTCCTCCCGGGCGGCCTGCGCGTGGTCACCGAGTTCCTCCCGGCCGTCCGGTCGGTGGCGCTCGGCATCTGGGTTGGCGTTGGCTCCAGGGACGAGGACGAGAATCACGCGGGCGCGACCCACTACCTTGAGCACCTGCTGTTCAAGGGGACGCGCAAGCGCACCGCGCTCGACATCTCGGCGGCGATGGACGCGGTCGGCGGCGAGCTGAACGCGTTCACCGCCAAGGAGTACACCTGCTACTACGCGCGGGTGCTCGACGCCGACCTGCCGCTGGCGATCGACGTGCTTTCTGACATGGTCACCGACTCGCTGATCGAGCCGAAGGACGTGGACGCCGAGCGGAACGTGGTGCTCGAAGAGATCGCGATGAACGAGGACGACCCGGGCGACACCGTGCACGAGGCGTTCACCAC
>JBEKEK010000289.1:0-5556 GCA_050013875.1 Trebonia sp.
GGATGATTTGTGCAAGCCGAACTGATGGGAAGTGCCGAAGTGATGGGGAGTGGGAGCCGGTTGGGGGAGCACGCGGCGGGGGACGGGTTTGCTTGGTGGTTCGGGGGATAGCTTGGCAAGGGTGAGTACTGCTTTTGTGTTGGGCGGCGGGGGGTTGCTTGGGGCGCATGAGGTGGGCATGCTGCGGGCGCTTGGTGAGGCTGGGGTGCGGGCCGACATGGTCGTGGGGACGTCCATCGGGGCGGTCAACGGGGCGTTCGTGGCGGCCGATCCGGACGGGGCGGCGGCGCGGCTGAGCGAGCTGTGGCAGGGGGAGTCTCTGCGGTTTGTATTTAGCGAGAACGTGCTGGGACGGGCCGTGCGACTGGTGCAGTCTGGCACTCACCTGCATGCGATCGAGCCACTGCGGAGGATGCTGGCGGAGACGCTTCCGGTCGAGGACTTCGCCGATCTTTCCGTGCCGTTCCACTGCGTTGCCGCCAGCATCGAGGACGCGACCGCCCATTGGTTCACATCCGGGCCGCTGGTGCCCGCGGTGATGGCGTCGTGCGCGGTGCCGGGGCTGCTTCCTCCGGTCGAGATTGACGGGCGACATTACTTCGATGGCGGGCTTGTCCACTCGATCCCGGTCGGGCGGGCGATCGCGCTCGGCGCCACCACCGTCTACGTGCTGCACGTGGGGCGGATCGAGAGCCAGCTGCCGGTGCCGACGCGGCCGTGGGAGGTGGGTCTGGTCGCGTTCGAGATCGCGCGCAGGCACCGGTTCCACGAGGAGATGGCGGCGATTCCGCCGGGCGTTCGCGTGCACGTGCTCCCGTCGGGCGGCGACCAGCTTCAGCCCGGACTGGGCCAGTTCCGTTATCGAAGCAGAATTAAGGTAAGTAACAGCATCGACCGCTCGTACGCGGCCTCAGCGAGCTACCTGGCCCAGCAGGACGCCCGTCGCTGACCGACCCCAGGAGACGCCGATGCTTCCGCCGACGTTGGTACGCCGTTTTGCGCTAGTGCCGCTCGTCGTCGTGATCGCGGCCTGCCTGGTCGCCCTGACCCCGCTGGTAGCCCTCGCGAGCATGGCCTCGGCGCTGGTCAGACGGTGGACAGGCCACGGGCACCGGTCCCGGCCGCTGCGGGTGGCGTGGCTGGCGCTCACCTGGTCGGTCGGCGAGATGGCGGCGCTCGCCGTGCTGCTCTGCCTGTGGATTGTGAGCGGGTTCGGCGGGCGGCTGGACACCGAGCCCTACCGGACTCGCCACTATGCGGTGATGGGGCGGTTCCTCAGCCAGATCTACCGGGCGGCCGAGCGCGCCTGCGGGCTCCGGGTAGAGGTGGCCGGGTCGCCCGACCAGGCCCTGACCGACGACCGCCCGGTCATCGTGCTGAGTCGGCACGCCGGCCCCGGCGACTCGCTGCTCGTCGTCCACCACCTGCTCACGGTCTGCGGCCGGCGTCCCCGGGTGGTCATGAAGGCAACCCTCCAGCTGGACCCGAGCCTGGACGTCGTGGCCAACCGGGTGCCCAACGCCTTTCTGCACCACCGCTCGCCTGCCCCAGCGGGCAGCTACGCCACTGGCGGCAGGCCCCAAGCCGACCAGATCAGGCAGGTCAGACGGTTGGCGGCCGGCCTCGGCGGGCGCGACGCGCTGCTGCTGTTCCCCGAGGGCGGGAACTGGACGCCGCAGCGCTGGCGTCGGGGTATCGACCGTCTACGGCGCGGAGGCTACGCCAATCTGGCCGAACGGGCGGCGGCGATGCCTAACCTGCTCCCGCCCCGCACCGGCGGGGCCTTTGCCGCCATCGGCGCCTGCCCGTCCGCCGACGTGATCTTCGTGGCCCACACCGGGCTGGACAAGCTGGTCAGCGTCCGCGACGTGTGGCAGAGCCTTCGGACCGACGTGACCGTGCGCGCCCGCTGGTGGCGGGTCCCGGCTGCCGAGCTGCCCCGCAGTGCCGATCACGAGACCCAGGTCAACTGGCTCTTTGACTGGTGGGAGCGGCTTGACGCGTGGATCACCGAGGAGTCAGGGAGCGTGTCGACGATCGGGCAGCGCTCAGCGTAGCTCCTCGGCCTGGACGGTCATGGACTCGAGCAACGGGCCGCCGAAGGTGGTCGCCACCGCGACATCGGTGGCATCTCGGCCGCGGCCGATCACCACCCGGCCCTTGCGGCGGGCGTTGTTGCGCGGGTCAAAGGTCCACCAGCGATCGCCGAGCCACACCTCCATCCAGGCCGCGAAGTCCATCGGCGCCGGGTCGGCCGGGACATCCAGGTCCGGCAGGTAGCCGAACGTGTAGCGGGCGGGGATGTTCAGCGCCCGGCAGAACGAGATCGCCAGGTGGGTGAAGTCCCGGCAGACCCCGTACCGCGAATTGTTGACGTCCACCGCTGTCGACGTCGCGGTCGAGCTGCCGTACTGGAACGTGAGGTGCCCGTTGACGTGATCGCAGATCGCCTGGACTCGCCGGTAGCCGGGGGCAAGCCCGCCGAAGCGCTGCCACGCCTCGGCCGCCAGCAGGTCGGGCAGGCAGTACCGGCTCGGCAGGGTGTAGATCAGCGTGTGATCAGGCAGCTCATTGGTCGGGACCTCGGGCGCGTCGGGATCGGCGTCCTCGGTCGCATCGGGCACATCCGCCACCGCCGAGAATCCGAACTGCGACCGGCCGGCGGGCAGCACGGTCCGAGCGCAGTCGTTGCCGTAGATGTCGGCGTACCCGTGCACCTGGGCGGGCGGATCGCTGAGCCACTGATCGCCCTCGGTGCTGATCGCGGGCGAGATCGCCGGGCGCACCATGAACACAGTCGGGGTCGGAATCTCTGCCACGTACGTGAACATGCATCCGATGCTGAGGCGCCGTCGATCCGTCATCTGCCTATCGTCCTCGCACCGTGTTTCGCCGAGATTAAGAGCTCCTCCATCTGCTCGGCCAGTCGGCTCAGCGCGGGCACGGCGGCACGGATCGCCTTGCGGTCGGCCGACGACAGCCGGTCGAGCGCGCGGCCCGCCAGTTCGGCCCGCATGTCCCGCCACTGCTCGACTCGTGCGGCCCCCGCCTGGGTCACGGTGAGGCGGATCGAGCGCCCGTCTTCCTCGGTGCGGCCGCGGTTGATCAGGCCGGCCGCCGCGAGCTGGCTGACCATCGTGCTGACGCTGTTGGGGGCCAGGCGCAGCTCCTGCGCGGCCTCCGCGACGCCGATGCCTGGCCGCCGCGCGGCCAGCCGGAGCAGCTCGGAGCGGGCCGGGGGAAGCGCCCCGGCCGAGGCCGAGCCGCGCACCGCGCGCCGGGCCACCCGGCGCAGCGCGCCAACGGCCGCCAGCAGCGCGGCCGCCTCGGCCTTGGCCGCCTCCGAGTTGGCCGGGTTGCCGGCCCCGTATACATCGTTCACAGAGCTAACTGTAGGGACTGGATTGTCGCACGCCAAGTGCTGTTGCGCCTGCATGTTTCAAAATCGCCCGGGTAGCGGGGCTCGCTAGCGCCTGAAACACCGGATTAACACGAAGGAAAGGGTGCGCGATGAGTAACGGGAACGCGGGGCGGGGGACGTCAGGGGGGCTCGCATGACCACTCAATCCGCCGAGACGACAACAAACAGTCCGAATATCCGCAGCCTGATCCCGGCCAGGATCGACCGGCTGCCGTGGTCGCCGTTCTTCACCAGGCTGGTCATAGCACTGGGCATCGCCTGGATCCTCGACGGCCTCGAGATCACCATCGCCGCCAACGTCGGACCTGACCTGACCCTGCACAGCACGCTGAACCTGGGCGCGGGCGCGGTCGCCGACATCGCCTGGTGGTACCTGATCGGCGAGGTAATCGGGGCCCTGTTCTTCGGTCGGCTGTCCGACAAGCTCGGCCGCAAGAACCTCTTCGTGATCACGCTCGGCGTGTACCTGATCGGCAGTGGCCTCACCGCGGCCACCCCGGGCGGCGGCGGCTGGATCTGGTTCCTTTACGCCACCCGGATCATCGCCGGCATGGGCATCGGCGGCGAGTACGCCGCTATCAACTCGGCGATCGACGAGATGATCCCGGCCAGGTACCGGGGCCGGATCGACCTCGCGGTCAACGGCACCTACTGGGCGGGCGCGCTCATCGGCACGGCCGTCACCCTCTGGGTGCTCAACCACGTGACCGCCGACTGGGGCTGGCGGATCGCCTACCTGGTCGGACCGGTGCTCGCGCTCGTCATCATCTTCGTGCGGCGCAATCTGCCGGAGTCGCCGCGCTGGCAGATCATGCACGGCCGGCAGGCCGAGGCTGAGGCGTCGATCAAGGAAATCGAAGACCATGTGGCCGCGACCAAGGGGTCGCTGCCGCCAGTGGACGAGAGCAAGGAACTGGAGATCACGCCGACCGCTCAGATCGGCTACCTCCGCCTGCTGATCACGCTGTTCCGGACGTACCCGTCGCGGTCGTTCCTGGTCTTCATGCTCATGTCGACCCAGTCCTTCCTCTACAACGCGATCTTCTTCACCTACGGACTGGTGCTCGAGTACTTCTTCCACGTTAAGCCGACCGACACCGCCTACTACTTCTTCGCGTTCGCGGCGGGCAACCTGCTCGGGCCGCTGACCATCGGCCGGCTGTTCGACACGATCGGCCGCAGGAAGATGATCTCTGGCACCTACCTGCTGTCCGGGATCTTGCTGCTGATCGTCTCCTTCCTGTTCAAGAACGGCTCGCTCAACGCGACCACGCAGACGCTGTGCTGGGCGGTCATCTTCTTCTTCGCCTCGGCGGGCGCCAGCGCCGGTTACCTGACCGCCAGCGAGGTCTTCCCGCTTGAGGTCCGGGCGAAGGCCATCGCGGTGTTCTTCGCGATCGCGCAGTGCTTCGGCGCCTTCGGCTCGGCCTGGTACGGCCACCTGATCGGCACCGGGCAGGACCGCAACACGCTGTTCGCCGGCTACGTCGTCGGCGCCGTCGCGATGATCCTCGGCGGCCTGACCGCGGTCTTCTTCGCGGTTGACGCGGAGGGCAAGTCCCTCGAGGACGTGGCCACGCCGCTGTCCGTCATCGCCAAACCGTCCCGGGCCATCTTCCGGGCCGACGGATCTGACGGGCCCCCGTCGACGTAACCCGCAAGCGGGAGGCCAACCCGCGCGCTAACGGGCGCTCCGAGCGCCCGGAAGCGAGTGGGAGAGCAGGTAGTTTGTGCTCATGCCCCCGCGCCCAGCGCCGCGCGATCTTCGCGCCTCCGACGCCGACCGTGAACGAGTCGTGGCCATGCTCGGCGAGGCGCTCGCCGACGGCCGCATCTCCCATGAGGAGCACGGCGAGCGGATGTCAGCCGCGCTGTCGGCCCGCACCCTGGGCGATCTCGCCCGGCTGACCACGGATTTGGCCGCCCCCGAGCACCAGCCGGTGCAGGTGGACGGCGGCCACCCGGTCGCGGCGCTGTTCACCACGGCCGAGCGGAGCGGCCGGTGGGTTGTCCCCGCCACCATGACCTGCGTCGCCGCGTTCGGCGAGGTGGTGCTCGACCTGCGCGAGGCGCTGCTGCAGGACCGGCACGTCGTGCTCAGCGTCTACGCGCTGTTCGGCCGGGTCCGGATCATC
>JBEKEK010000290.1:0-5495 GCA_050013875.1 Trebonia sp.
CAGGTTAACTGAGACAGGCAAAGTTTCGGTTCTCAGTTAACCTGGCATACCTGCTGGAACCATATGAGCGCCCTGTGCGGGCGCGGGTCAGACGGTTGGCGGCGGAGGTGGCTAACCGCTTGTGTCGGCGACGGGTGAAAACTGACCCTCTATCGGCGGTTGAAATCTGACCCCCTCTGGGGATCTTCCGGCTCGGCGGTGTGAGCCGGGGGGAGAGAGGGTGCTCACTGTGGAGGATTGGGCTGAGATCCGGAGGCTTTACCGGGCGGAGAAGATGCCGATCAAGGCGATCGTGCGGACGCTGGGGGTCTCGAGGAACACGGTGCGGGCGGCGCTTGCGAGCGACGGGCCGCCGAAGTACCAGAGGGAGCCGGCGGGGTCGTCGGTGGATGCGTTCGAGCCGCGGATCCGGGAGCTGCTGCAGGCGTATCCGACGATGCCGGCGACGGTGATCGCGGAGCGGGTCGGCTGGGGGCGGGGGCTGACGGTGCTGAAGGACCGGGTGCGGGAGCTGCGCCCGGCTTACCTGCCGCCGGACCCGGCCAGCCGCACTGCTTACGATCCGGGCGAGCTGGCGCAGTGCGATTTCTGGTTCCCGCCGGTCACGGTGCCGGCCGGGCCCGGGCAGGAGCGCGGTGCGGCGCGGCTGCCGGTGCTGACGATGGTCAGCGGCTATTCGCGGTGGCTGTCGGCGGTGCTGGTGCCGTCCCGTCATGCGCAGGACCTGTTCGCGGGCTGGTGGCAGCTGATCGCCGCCCTGGGCGCGGTCCCGCGGGCCCTGGTCTGGGACGGGGAAGGGGCGATCGGCCGGTGGCGGGCCGGGAAGCCTGAGCTGACGGCGGAGTGCCAGGCGTTCCGCGGGACGCTGGGCGCGAAGGTGATCGTCTGCCGTCCGGCTGACCCGGAGTCCAAGGGGCTGGTCGAGCGGGCCAACGGGTACCTGGAGACCTCGTTCCTGCCCGGCCGCGAGTTCGCCTCCCCGGCCGACTTCAACGCGCAGCTCGCGGAGTGGACTGCACTGGTCAACACGCGGGTGCGCCGGGCGCTGGGCTGCGCGCCGGCCGACCGGATCGCCGCCGACCGGCAGGCGATGCTTTCCCTGCCGCCGGTGGCGCCGGAGACCGGGTGGCGGTCCTCGCTGCGGCTGCCCCGCGATCATTACGTCCGCCTGGACGCCAACGACTACTCCGTCCACCCGGCCGTGATCGGCCGGCGGGTCGAGGTCGTTGCCGGCCTGGACCGGGTCCGGGCCTGGTGCGCCGGCCAGATGGTCGCCGACCACGAGCGGTCCTGGGCCTGGCACCAGGTCATCACCGACCCGGCGCACAGGGCCGCCGCCGCCGGGCTGCGCCGGCAGCGGGTCGGGATGCTGCGCCCGGTCGGGCCGGAGCCGGAGGTCGAGCAGCGCAGCCTGGCCGTCTACGACGCGCTGGCCGGCGGCGACGGCGAGGGGGCAGCCTGATGCCCGCCGCGAAGAAGGCCCGTGACCTGGAGGCCGAGATCGCGTTCCTGACCCGGGCCCTGAAGGCGCCCACGCTGCGGGAGTCCGTGGAACGGCTCGCCGAGCGGGCCCGCGCCGAGACCTGGTCCCACGAGGAGTTCCTCGTCGCCTGCCTGCAAAGAGAGGTCGCCGCCCGCGACTCCCACGGCGGCGAGGGCCGCATCCGGGCAGCCCGCTTCCCCGCCCGCAAGAGCCTGGAGGAGTTCGACTACGACCACGCCCGCGGCCTCAAGCGCGACACCATCGCCCACCTCGGCACCCTGGACTTCATCGCCGAGAAAGGCAACATCGTGTTCCTCGGCCCGCCCGGCACCGGCAAGACCCACCTCGCCACCGGCATCGCCATCAGGGCCTGCCAGGCCGGGCACCGCGTCCAGTTCGCCACCGCGTCCCAATGGGTCGACCGCCTAGCCGCCGCCCACACCGCCGGCACGCTGCAGGCCGAGCTCGCCCGGCTGGCCCGCTACCCGCTGCTGGTCATCGACGAAGTCGGCTACATCCCGTTCGAGCCCGAGGCCGCCAACCTGTTCTTCCAGCTCGTCTCCGGCCGCTACGAAAGAGCCAGCCTCATCGTCACCAGCAACAAGCCGTTCGGAAAAGCGCATATGTTCGGGCGAACGTGTGTGAGGTGACGGCTGAATCCGCACGGGTTGCCTCGGGCTGCAGGCGATCACCGGGACGAGAACGACGAGGGGCCGGTCTTCAGTACGTGATCGACGGCTGCGGTGATATCGGCCGCGATGTGCGTAGGCCGGTAAGGCAGCGCAGGCCACGGGCGGCCGGCGGATATCCAGGCGCTGGAGATGCCTGCCGCGCTGGCACCGCCGATGTCGGCTTGCGGTGAGTCGCCGATCATCCAGGCGCCGTTCAGGGAACATCCCGCCGTCTCGGCGGCGGCGGCGAAGATCGCCGGGTCGGGCTTGCGGTGGCCGGCTGTCTCAGAGATGACCCAGCCGCGGAGAATCCGGTCGAGGCCGCTGATGCGCAGCTTGGCTTCCTGCTGGGCCCTGGTGCCGTTGGTCACCGCCACCGCGACCCAGCCGGCGGCGGCTGCGGCATGCAGCGCGTGGCGGGCGGCCTCGCCGAGCACGACGTGATCGGCCCCTCCGCGGTCGAGGAGCGCCGAGACCGTGTGCTGGCTTACGGCCGGGCCGTAGCGGCGGCTAATCGCGCGGGCGACCTCGGTGCGGGGCGTGTATCCGCTGGCATCGAGTCTCATCAGCCATCCGGTGTCGGCTGCGGGCAGCTCGTGGTCCTGGAGGAAGCCTGTTACCGCGACACGGAAGGCGCCGTCCCGGTCGATCAGCGTGTTGTCGAGATCGAGGAGCAGCAGCGGCGCGTCAGCAGTGAACATCAGGCGCGGGACCGCGGCAAGGCGGTCTCACGGTCCGGGTCGAGATGGTCGGCGAGGTAGATCATGACCTGACTTCTACCGCTGGAGCGGGATTCGCTCAGCGATGGCGTTTTGAGCTGCAGGTTCGCAGCCAGGAACGGCGGATTTGCGCACTAAGCCGGCTAGAGACGATCCGCGAGAACCGGGAGCAGATGGGACTCTATGGCGCGCCGGACGAACGGCGTGACCTTCAGGCTGGGCAGATCCGCTATGGCCTGGATCGCGACACCGGCCCCTTCGCGCAGGTCGATGTCCTCTGGCCGGTAGTCACCCATAACGTAGAACAGGGAGACGAGCCTTCCGTCTCCTTCGCGGTCCACGGCATCGGTGAGAAATATCGGATCCTTGGGAACAAGGCCGGTTTCTTCCAGCACTTCCCGGAGCAGCGCCTCTTCCACGGTCTCGCCGTCCTCGACAGCACCACCGAAACCCGCCCAGCAGCCTGGGTTCGCTATTCCGGGCTTGTCGTCACGGTGATGCATGAGCAGCCCGCCGTCGGTCACGATCAGCAGCATCGCCGCACGGCGCTCGGACCGGGTTTCCGTCTCTGAAATGTCAGCCACGGCGACCAACTCTAAGCGGGCGTGCCAGTCTGCGCCGGACTAAGCCGGACATGCGCGGAACGCTCTGCCCGGCGCGTCGCAGCGGGACCGGCCGCCAGAGCCGCGCAATCCAGGTCCGCGCCGGACGGCGGACCCTCACTGTCGGATCCGACACCGCCTGATCTGTGCGAAGCCCCCGGACTCATCAAGCAGCCAGGTGGTGCCAACTAACCTGATAGAAGCCAGGTCACCAGTGAACGTCAGGCGCAGGACCGCGGCAAGGCGGTCTCACGGTCCGGGTCGATGCGGTCGGCGAGGTAGATCATGACGCTCTCGGCGTCCATGCCGAACACGGCGGCCACGAGCTTGGGGTCCATTGTGTTGACCAGGTCGATCAGCCGGGTGCTGCGGAGCATCCGGGGCGTGACGCCGCATGGGTCGAGCAAATGGCTCACATAGGCGGCCGAGGCCGCGCACGTCCTGGCGCGGGTCCCGCGGGTGACCATCACGTGGGGGTTCTCGGTGGCCTGGGCGTCGCGGTGGACGAGGCAGCGCTGCAGGACATCCCAGCTGGCGGGGTCGAGCGGCACGGGGAGGGGTCTCTTGCCCAGCCGGACGGCTCTCGCACCGTGGTCGATGTCGTCCGTGCGCAGGCCGCGGACCTCGAGGCTGGACGTTCCGTGCACCAGGGCGAGGATCCCGAGCAGGGCTTCGTGCGGATGGGCGTCCGTGCCTGCTGTCCAGCGGCGGAAAAGCTCGCGCTGCCTGGCTAGCAGGAGGGTCTGCCCGGTGAACCCGGCGGGCTGCCTGGCGGACAGCCCGCGGGTCGGGTCGGTGAGCACGATCTTCTGGGCCCGGGCGAAGCGGAAGAACTGGCGGAGCACCGTCAGCCGGCGCTTGCGGCCCTTGGGCAGGGTGGCCAGGAACGCCTCGATGTCATGCACGTCGGCTAGCGCCCAGTCGCGCTTGCCGAGATAGTGGTCCATGAACCGGGCGAGGTCGCGGACGGTCGCCAGCGCGGTCTCGATCGTCTCGTCTTCCCGGGGCACGGTGCCTGCCCGCAGAGCCCGTTCCCGGGCCCGGAGCATGAACGCGGCGAAAGACTCGGCGGCAGGGCGCAACGGCCCAGGGACGGCATCGATGCGCCGCCGGCGCCGCCCGGCGGCGAGCCGCTCGTCCTGGTCGGTCGCCAGCGCCAGCCCGCGGGCGGTGAAGAAGCCCTCCAGGGCCCGGGCGAGGGAGCCCATCGACCGCCCGGGGCGGCGGGCACGCTCCAGGACGGCCTGCGGGTGGCCGGGATGCCCGTCTTCCAGCAGCCGGCCCAGCACGGTGATCATGGTGCAGGCGCGGGCGGGGCCGTGCCGCGCCGCAAGATGGGCGATGAAGCCGCCCAGCCAGTCCGGCGGGTCCGGCAGCCGGGCGGCGAGGTTCGATCCCTGCACGAACGGACGGTCCGGGTGACGCTGCCAGCACGGCGAGCACAGGCCCAGTCCCGAATGGCGCCGCAGTTCGCCGCAGCCGGTGCAGACGCGGGGCGGCTGCCTGCCCTGGCGGGGGCGCGAGCAGTGCCCGCACCATCCGGTGGCCTCGCGCAGCAGCCCGGGCCGGCCGCACTTCGGGCAGTCCTGCCGGGCCGCCCGCTGGCGCACTCCGCGCCGGCAGTCCCGGCACAGGACCGTGCCCTCCGACCGGACCGGGTGCCCGCAGCCAGTGCAGGCCCGCGAGCAGGCGACGCACCTGCCGGTGCCGTCCTGAAGGACCCGCCGCTTCCCGCAGCCCGGGCACGGCGCCCTCGCCGTGTCCTCGGCGAGGCGCCGCATGCACCGGCAGCACAGCTGCCTGTCCAGGAAGCCGACCGAGGCGCCGCAGTCCGCGCAGTCCCGCTGCCGCTTACCCACCGGCACCGCCCGCGATGTTCACAGGGGCGGCATGGACCGGCCCCGGGCCGAGGCGGCCCTGGGCTGATCGGCGACCGGCGCGACCGGCCGGGCCGGCTGCTCGACGGGCGTGGTGTCCACGTCGAACAGGTCATTCGGGGTGCATCCCAAGGCGGTGCACA
>JBEKEK010000291.1:0-7153 GCA_050013875.1 Trebonia sp.
TGAAGGAGCGGGGCTGGCGCCGCCGCCGGATCATCAACACCACCGCCGCCATCTACACCGCGCTGGTCGTGGTCATCTTCGCGGTGGTGAAGTTCACCGAGGGCGCCTGGCTGATCGTCATCGTCTTCCCGGTGCTTGTCTACCTGCTGATCAGGCTCAACCGGGAGTACCGGCTGGAAGCCGAGATCCTGGAGAACATCGGGGACCGGCGGGACGCCGGCATTCCGCCCAGGCAGCCGAACTACCGCCGCCGGGTCGTGCTGATCTTCGTCGACGACGTGGACCTCGCCACCTTCGCGGCCATCAGGTACGCCCGTGGCCTGCGGCCCACCACGATGCGCGCGGTGCACTTCGTCATCGACAGCGCCCAGGCGGAGTCGCTGCGGGAGCAGTGGGTCAGGTACCACCAGGACATCCCGCTTGAGATGATCGACACCCCGGACCGCCGGCTGACCCGAGCCTCACTCGAGCTGGTCAGCCGGGAGGCCCAGCCGGCGGGCACGCAGGTCACCGTGGTGCTGCCGCGCCGCGGCTACGCGCCGCTGCTCGGCCGCCTGCTGCACGACCGCACGGCGGACAAGATCGCCTCGGTGGTCAGCCAGGTGCCCGACTCGGCCGCCACGATCATCCCCTTCGACGTGGAGAGCCGCGTCCACCTGCTGCACGCCAGGAATGCCGCCCGCCTCGCGGCCGAGGACGGTGTGGCTGACAAGGTGGAACACGCGACCGTTACGACGACAGAGCACGATCAGCTGGCCGCGACCGGAGCCGGGCCGGGAAACGGGACTGGCGGGCTGCCTGCCCTGCCCCCCATCGCCGTCGTCCCCAACGGAGCCGCCCCCAACGGCGTGACTCCCATCGGCGCGCTCGGCGCGACGCGGAAGGCGGCGGTGGAGGGCCGGGTCCGGGCGGTGGAGATCCGCCCGGTCGAGAACAGCTGCGTGTTCGAGGCCACCATCGCCGACAGCACCGGGTCGCTGACGGTCATGTTCTACGGCCGGACGCACATTCCGGGGCTGGAGCCGGGCGCGCGGATCCGGCTGGCTGGCAAGGTGTCCATGCGCGCAGGCGGCCCGGCCATGATCAACCCGGCGTATGAGCTGCTGGCGAAGGATGAGGGATGAGGGCCCGCGCCGCCGCGGGCTACGCCTCCCCGCCCAGTGAGACCAGCTCGTAGGCGGGGTTGATCATCACCGGCTGGCCGCCCTTGAGGCCCACCGAGCCGCTGAACCTGACCTTCCCGCCGCAGATCAGGCCGGGGATGTGCGACCTGCCGTAGAACATCGCGGTGAGGTTGCCGGTGGAGTCGTTGATCTCCACGGCGAGCACCGAGTTCCGCTCGACCGGCCGGATCTCCACGACGCGGATCTTGCCTTCCACCGTGACCTTGCCACCGGTGATGGCGCCGATCGGGGTGACACCGGGCGCGGTGACCGCGCGCGGCTTCTTGAACAGCCCGTGTACGGCCGCCACATCCGACTCCCTGGCCAGTTCCTGCGCGGTGGCCGCTTCCTCGGCCACCGTCAGCTCCCCGGTCTCCGCCAGCGTATCGACGACGGGGCTGAGCTTGCCCGGCCCGCCGCGCGGCCGGCCGGCCTTCGCGGCCCGGGCGGCGGCGTTGGCCGCGTTCGCCTTGGCCGCCTGGCGGGCCTGCAGCACGGCCACCCGGCTGGGCACGTCGTAGGGGACGATCGTCGCCGCCGAGCGGGGGATGCGGCTGATCGCGGCCGCCATCTTGTCCGCCGTGCGGTCGTGCAGCAGGCGGCCGAGCAGCGCCGAGTAGCTGCGCCGGGGCAGGATCACGGTGACGTGCGTGCCCGGGTCCTCGACCTCGCGCTCGGCCAGTTCGGTGGCCGCCTTGACCAGCCGCCGGTCGGGGCAGTCGATGAAGTCGAGCGCCACCCCGCGGTCGGCGCGGATCCACTTGTCCCGCAGCTTCTCGGCGCGCACGCTGTCGATGACGAAGTGCACCGCGCGGATCTGGGTGGGCCGCAGCGAGCGGGCGTAGCGGAGGGCGGCCAGCGTCGCCAGGTCGAAGCTGTCGACCAGGACGAAGACCACCCGCCTGGAGTAGTGCGGGGCCGACGGCGGCTGGTCTCCTGCCATCTCCCCGGTCACCGTCTCGAGCACCTCGGCCTCGGCCCGGTACTCGGTGTTCATCCGGATCAGCGCGGGGACGAGGATCGCGAAGAGCACCAGCACCACCCAGGCGCCCTCGGTGAACTTCACCACCGCGAAGATGATGACGACGATGAGCGAGAGCGCCCCGGCCGAGAAGTTGATGACGAACTTGCCCCGCCAGCCCGGCTCGCGACGGGTGTGGTGGTACTTGGCCATGCCGAAGCCGGCCATCGTGAACGCGGTGAACACGCCGATCGCGTAGAGCGGAACCAGGCTGTTGACGTCCGCGTCCTTGATGATGAGGAGCGCGATCGACGTGACGGTGAGCAGGATGATCGCGTTGGAGAACACCAGCCGGTGCCCGCGCTTGAGCAGCCACCGGGGCAGGAACGAGTCGCCGGCGACATAGCTGGTCAGGAATGGGAAGCCGTTGAAGCTGGTGTTGCCGCCGGTGTAGAGGATCAGCATGGTCGCCGCCTGGACCAGCAGGAACAGTGCCTGCCCGATGAAGGTGTGCCCGAACACGATCTTCGCTTCCTGGGCGAGCACCGTCGGGTAGCCGACCACGAAAGGGGTCGCGCGGGTGGCGTGCGCAAGCCAGCCGATGCCCGCCACCAGGACGCCGAGGATGATGCCTTCGGCGATGAGGACCTTGCGGGCGTTCCTGCCCTCCGGCGGGTTGAACGCGCCCACCGCGTCGCTCACCGCCTCGATGCCGGTCAGCGAAGCGCCGCCGTTGGCGAACGCGCGCAGCAGGGTGAAGATCATCACGCCGCTGATAAGCCCCTCGGAGCCGGTGCCGAGCGTGTACGTGCCGTGCATTGTCGTCGGGTCGTACAGCGGCAGGTGGCCGAAGATCTCGCGGATCAGGCCGACCGCGATCATCAGGATCACCGACCCGGCGAACAAGTAGGTGGGCACCGCGAACGCCTTGCCCGCCTCCTTGATACCGCGCAGGTTGCCGAAGCACATCAGCAACACGACGCCGACGCAGATCTCCAGCTTGTACGGGCCGATGCCCGGGAACGCGGACGCCACCGCCGCGGTGCCCGCCGCTATCTGGACCGCGACGGTGACTACGTAGTCGATCAGCAGTGCCACCGCGCAGACCTGGGCGACGCGCGGCCCGAAGTTCTCCCTGGCGACCACGTAGGAGCCGCCCGGCTTGATGTAGACCATCACGACCTCGCGGTACGACAGCACCACGAGCGTCATCACCAGCAGGATGACCAGGGTCAGCGGCAGGATCAGGGTGAACGCCGCCAGGCCGGCTATCGGCAGCAG
This sequence comes from Trebonia sp., assembly GCA_050013875.1. Classification (GTDB taxonomy): domain Bacteria; phylum Actinomycetota; class Actinomycetes; order Streptosporangiales; family Streptosporangiaceae; genus Trebonia. Next base: position 3,406 of record JBEKEK010000291.1, read on the forward strand.
CGCGATCAGGATCTCCTCGGTGCCGTAGGCCGAGGAGGAGATGCCGTCGGGCGAAAGGACGCCGAGCGCGAGCGGCTTGGACAGCCGCTGCTCGCCAAGCTGCTCGTTAACGAGTGGCGGCCCGAGAAGCTTCGTCTTCGCCGTGTACCAGAGGGTGTCGGGCTGGCGGCCGTGCCCTTCGAGCAGACCCGTGGACTTGGGCATGGCCACTATGTGCGCCTTTCTCCGTTGAACGTACTGGGTGACTTCTTACCATGCGTATCTATGTAAGAAGAACGACCCGGGATGGGATTACCCCGTCGTTCGCCGGTTCATCCACCGATGACATCGTGAGGCAGGAACCTGAACGGGGCGGCGCGAGGGTGGGGTGATGCTCAGCGCTGCTTGCCTGTCGCGGGCGGACGAGGCGGAGTTGTAAGCCGCTCGGGCGTGGCGGGGCTGCGGCGCAACCAGCGACGTTCAGCTCAGCTTGAGGGTGAACCGGAGTGCTGGTGGCGCCGTCGATGACGTAGATCGCGCGAGTGCCCATGCTCACGGCGTACACGGTGTCGGTGACCGGGTCCACCGCGACGCTCCTGACCGGTGGGCAGCGGGAGGCTTACTCGCCGTCGCTGCCTTGAGCGCGGATCCTGGCCACGATCTGATCGGCTTCTTCCTGAGTGATCTCGGTGAAGTCGAACATGGTGTCGCCTCGGTTGGCCGCGTGCAGAAGCGGCGAGCGCTCCCATGTCAAGTCGCGTGAGAACAGCTCGTCGATCTGGCCCTCGTCGGTCTCGACGCGCCGGAGCACGGTCCTTGGCCTGTCCCGGCTGGTGTCTTCGTCGATCATCGCGTAGTAGGTGATCTTGTCTGTCATCGTTCTACTCCGGGAAGTCCTTGATCCGATCAGTGCCTGGGGGAGTGGCGAGACGCGAGCTCACTCGTCGCTGGAATCCCTCAAGCTCTCGTTCCTCGGCAGGTGAGGCGGTGTTGCTTCGGATTCGCTCGTACGCCTGATGCGTGAGTTCCTTGGCTTCGTGGCTCTCGGGCGTATGGAATTGCATCTCGAAGCGCAGCCCCGTGTCCGGTCTGCGCCATTGACTGTTGATCCCCTTGTACTGGTCGGCGTGCCAGAGATTCTTCAGCTTTATCAGCTCGAACCCTTCAGCCTTGATCCCGTCGACGTCGGTGAGGACACCGTCAGCGTAACGTCCCGCGTCGTCGTAGGTGAGCGTGTATCGGACTGCATCAGGCACTTTATCCAGAGCTCCTTTGACCGTGACGCCAGGTGTTCGCAGGTAGTCCGCGATCTTTTCCTTCAGGCGGTCTTCGCCCTTAATCATGTTTTCGAGGCCTACCAGGTGACTGCCTGGGCTGGCTGCCTCTACCCGGCGTACCGCCGGGAGAACGGCCTGGTCGGCCTCGTCGCGGAGGTCGGCGCATGCCTTGGTGGCTTCGGCGTTCTGTTCGGGGGTGAGCCTGCGGTTGCCGTCTGCTACCCAGCCGCCATCAGGCCCGGTGAGCGGAGTTGGCCGGGTCCGGTCTGGGAATTTCGCTGTGTGCTCTTCCCAGGCAGTTCGCAGGTCCGGGACCGCCTTGGCCCATGTCTGCCTGGCGGCGCTCTGGTAGGCGGCATCGGCGGCGCGCTGGTAGCGGACGTGCTCCGCGATCTGCTGCTGCCGGAAGGCCGCGGCTTCCGGCCCGCCATGAGGTTCCCGGCCGCCCGGTGTTTCCGGGCTGGCCTCGGCGTCCGGGCTGCCTTGCCTATCAGGCACGGCGGGCGTCTCGCGGACGCGGTCGGGCGTGTCGGGGTCGGGCGTGTCGGCGTCGGAATCGATGGGCGCTGCTCACCACCACCCGCCGTCGTCGGCACCTTGTGATGGCCGGCGCCATTGGCAATGTCGGCCATCACCATTGGCAACGGACTGCGGCAAGAGCCGGTTCGAAGGGCACACGTCGTTATGCTTCGACGGGCTCGGGTCGTTAGGCGATGTACCGCCAGGGTTCCTGGGTGTAGCTTCGGCCGGTTGGTGTCGTCCATACGTGCCAGCCCGGCTTCGGCTGGGTGACCTTCCAGCCGGGCGTCGTGGTCGCGGACTTGGACCAGGCGGCGGAGCTTTTCGCTTGGCTGGTAGGTGCCGACCTGATGCCTGTGGTCGCAGTCGCGGGTAGGCACGACGTCGAACCGCACGGTTAGTTCCCGGCCGCCGGGCAGGGTCAGTGCCCAGGTGCCGTCCGCGGCGGCCTTGGCTGTCCGCGGGCCGAACTCCCAGTTACCCGGCGGCGCACCGGGACGCGGCTGTGCTCCCTGTGCTGCTATTTGGTGCAGGAGGGTGTCGGTTACGGTGATGTTCACCCGTGCGGGCAGTGCGCAGAGGCCCGGGCCCGGCGGCTGCGGCTGCGGCTGCTGGCGTCTGCCGCGTGAGGGGCGTGCGATGCCGTGTCCGATGGCGTAGCCCTGGTCGTCGACGATGGTGATTTCCCAGCGTGTGTACGGGGAGCGGGCGGCGGCTGCGGCCAGGTCGCGGGTCAGGGCGGGGTCGAGGGGGCCGAGCAGCCGGTTGTCGCCGGGCCGGTCGGCTCGTCCTTGGAGGGTGGCCAGCGGGACTATTACTTCGGGCAGCACCGGTACTTCGGGCAGCACCGGGCGGCCCCCGGCCTCGCCATCGCCGCCGCCGCTTTGACCGCCATCGCCGCCGCCCGGCGCCGGGCCGCCGTCGCCTGGATCGCTGCCCGGATCGTCGCCGTCCGGATCGTCGTCTGGATCATCGCCGCCGTCGGGTCCGCGATCACCGTCACCGTCACCGTCACCGTGACTGTGGCTGTTGTCGGGTGCGTCGGTGCCGTTGCCGGCGTCGCCGCCGGAGTGCACGCCGCCCGGGTCCTCGCCGGAGTCCTCGTCGTCCTGGTCCTGCGCGGTGCCGTTGGGTGGTTCAGCGGCGCCGGTGCGGGCGAACGCGATGGCGTCCTGGGCGGTGACGTCGTTGAGGAGGTGGAGGTAGGCCAGGGCCTGCAGGCTGCCGGCGTTGTGGTCGGGGAAGGCGCCCGATGCCTCGTACTGCCCAGCGCGGGCGAGGATGTTGGCGTGGCCGGACAGGGCCTGCGCGGTGGGCAGGTCGCGGCCGGACAGGCCGGCCGCCCCCGATTCCTCGCGGAATACCGTGACCCGTGCTTGCTTGCGCTCGGCGTTGGTCCGCCGTCGTTCGGCTACGTCGGGGGCGACGGCCAGGGCGGCCCGCCAGGCCAGCCGTTCCACCTGGAACCAGGTCTTGCCCGCCAGCTCGCCCAGGATCAGCGCCTCGGCGCGGGCCGCTTCCCCCTCGTCGAGCGGCTCGAAGGTCGCGGCGATGAGCTTGGCTTTCGCCTTGGTGAGGGTGCCGTCGGCGAGCAGCCGGCCGATGCCGGGCAGTCGCGTGCCCAGGGTCCAGGCCAGGCCCGCGAGGTTCCCGGCCGAGACCGGCCCCATGGCCAGGGCGGCGGCGATCTCGTAGTTGAGGGAATCGCTCCACCCCTCAGGCAGGTCGCTCCGGCGGCGCGTTAGCGGCCTGCCCTGGCCGTCCTCCCGTGTCATGGCCCGCAGCGCGGCGAGCATCCCGGCCGCCGCCCACGACTCGATGGCCGCCCACTGCCGGACAATCCCCACCAAGGCGCCGGCGTCCGCCCCCTCGTACAGGCCCTGCGGCCCGGCGGCGGCCGCCAGCGCGGTCGCGAGCCCCGCCGACGGCGCCGCGGCGTCCCACACCCCGCCGTGCTCGAAGCCCGCGAGCAG
>JBEKEK010000292.1:0-5190 GCA_050013875.1 Trebonia sp.
CAGTCGAGCAGCAGTACTCTCGCGAGCAGGCCGTGGTGTTCCTGGAGGAATCCGGCATCGACCTGGACCGCATCCGGGCACCGCCGGACGTCCAACCGCAAGGCGTCGCCGACGTTCTGATCGCCCTCGAACGATGGGCCGGATCAGACGGCCGACGTGTCCTACGCAGGTTTCTCGGACGCTGGCTCAGCAACCAGCTCCACACCGGCCCCAGTGACGAGCTGCGCCGCTCCTTGCTCGCGCAGCTCGCCCGCCAGGGCTGGCAAGTGCGCGACGGGTCGCTGGTGACCGGCGACCCGCACGCCACGGGCCAGGCGCCGGGTATCGTCCCGGAGTCCCTCCACCCCTGGGTATGGGACGCGGCGGGCAAGCTATGGGATTCAGGGCACCGCCGCCCCGCCGTCCAGGCAGCAGCAACCGCGATAAATGAGCGCCTGCAGGACAAGCTCGGCCGTCATGACCTCGCCGACGACAAGCTCCTCCAGGAAGCCTTCAGCACCATTCCCCCTGAACCCGGCAAGCCGCGCCTGCGGATCCACGGCGACCTCCGCAACCCGACAGTCGCCAGCCGCCAGCGGGGTGCGCCGCAGTTCGGCGTCGGCTGCTTCTGGGTCATCCGCAACCCCGCCACCCACGTGACTTCAGAATGGCCACCGCAGGAAGGACTGGAGCAGCTCGCCGCGCTCAGCGTCCTGGCACGTCTGATCGACATGTGCGAGGTAGCCACGCACGAAGCAGCCACGCCCGGCAGGACCGGTGCGTTACGGATCGCGGCAGCCACCCGCGCCGCGCAGGTCCCGGAGTCGCGGCCGACCATGGAGCAGCCCCTCTCTCTCCTCGCCATCGGTGAGGGAGCCAGGGGTGATCGCTCCCTGCCGGTGCACCGGGTTTGCGGGCATGGCCCGCGCGGGATCTAGCGGCGGGCCGACTGCGGCTCGTGCGCGAGGCCGGTCCGCGAGCGTCTGGCGGGTGAGGTCGGTAGTCCCGGGCGAGCCGCAGGAGCATGTCGAGGGTGCGGGTAGCGGAGGCACACCCGCTCCCCTCAGCCGAGCCTGGATGAGATGGCGCGGGCCGATCCAGCAGCCTGCCCACTCCGGCAGCGGGTACGAACAAGGCCAGCCCGCCGCCTGGCACGAGCGGCACGGCGAAGAACCGGCCAATCGGTATGCGCGGCGGTCCGGCGCACGGGAAACGGGATAAAACGGACGCGGACCGGCAAAGCGAGCGGTTATACGGACCGCTAGTTTTGCCCGGACGCTGTACACCATATGTACGCGCACACTGCCATGCATCGACCCATAGTGACGCGTCGTGATACACGGCGTGACAAGAAGAAAACGGCCCGCGGGGCCACGTTTCCGCAGCAAACGGGCCGTTTTCGCTGGTGGTGGCAGGTGTTGGGTTCGAACCAACGTAGGCTGAGCCGACGGTTTTACAGCCCGTCGCTCCTATCCGAGGCCCAGGCCGCTGACCAGCACATATGTGTCACGAGGTGCGATTCCGGGCCGCTGCCGTCCGCTATGCGTCCGTGAGCGTCGGGCTTGGTCCACGGACGGGGGCGGAAAAACCCACGGACAGGCCCGATGGGAGCGGTTACGCTGACCGTCCGCGCGGCTTTGTGCCTCTGACCTGGCACTTCAGGATGCCTGCGCACTGTCGTCATCTCCCTCATCGCCATGCTCGGACCCCGGCTGGGTGTCCTGGGCGCCGAGGGCGTCGATGATCCGCTTGTTCGCGGCATCGGCCTGCCCGTCGATGCAGTGCGCGTAAATCTTCAGCTGGACCGCGACACCGCCGCCAAGCACGTACCTGGGTCCAGCGGGCCGGGGAGCTCACCGGTCACGGCGATGCCCTGTTCTTCCTCGAGCTGCCGGAGACCTTTGACCTGCTCCACGGCGCCGCAGCGCCCCTCGCGAAGGTGCCCGCCCGCCGGGCCGCCTACGAAACCTACTGCGCTCTGCCGCCCTATCCTGCCCTGATCCGCGGCCACTTCGACCCTGTCCACTGGGCAGCCGATCCGAACCGGCGCAGCGACTACTACGACGGGCGCGCCCAGACGACCAAGCCAGACGACACGATCACAGGATTCCCCGGCGCCGCAGGAGTGGTCCAAGGAATCGCGCGGGTCCTCCGCACGCCAGAGGAGGCCGCCCAGCTCAGCGAGGGCGAGATCCCCGTCACCACGGTCACCAACATCGGCTGGACGCCGGTCTTCCCCCGCGCCGCCGCGGTCGTCACCGACGTCGGCGCGCCACTCTCCCACGCCGCGATCGTAGCCCGCGAACTCGGCATCCCCGCCGTCGTCGGATGCGGCAACGCCACCATGCTCCTGCACAGCGGCGACCGGGTCAGGGTCGACGGCAGCAACGGCACCGTCGAGGTACTACACGAGGCATGACATGACGGCTCGCGCACCCTTGAATCGAGTGCGCTTAGGTCACCTTGTCGTAGGCGCCGGGGCGAGGGCCAGCGGACAGGGATGACGACACCGGACGAGCGCCGCGTCCGCCGGATGCCAGGCCCGGCGCGACCGTCCTGTCACGTTGCCACGCCTTCCTGGTGCCTGTCGAGCCGTGCCCGCCATGCCCACGGGCCTGGGATCGGTGACAGCGCGGCGTTCTTTAGCGCCGGGTCGACGCCGACCTGTTCTAGCCCCCGGTTTCGGGGGCGCCTGCCCGGTCGGCTCCAGAACCTTCAAGTTCGCGATAGGTGCGCGTGAGGGTGGCGGCGATGGCGGCGAGTGCCCTGATGCGGGCGTTCTCGTGGGCGGTGCACCAGATCGGGCCGAGCCTCATGGGAGGCAGGCCGGCGAGCGGGAGGAGGGTGATGTCGCTGCGCTGTGCCAGGGGCAGGCCGGCGACGGTGGGGTGGACGATCTGGCCGCTGGCCACCAGCGCGAGGCTCTCATGCAGGCCGCCGACGGCGCGGGTGCGGCGGACGGGCCGGCCGGACGGGGTGCGCGGCGGGATGATTGCGTCGTACACGTCGTACAGGGCGCCAGGCGGGACCCAGGCCGTCTCGTAGTCGGCCAGGTCCTCGGCCGATGCCGATCCGCGGGCCGTCAGCGGGTGATCGCGGCTGACGGCGAGGACGCGGGCCCTGTGCTCGATGGCGGGCCCGGCGGTCAGGTCGGGCTCGTCGACGGCGAGCCAGCTGACCAGGACGTCGATGTCATCGCGGCGCAGCGGCCCGTACAGGTCCCGCGGGTCGGTTTCCCGCAGCTGGACGTCACAGCCGGGATAGGCCGCGGTGAACGCGCGGACCAGGCGGGTCAGCGCGGTCCCGCCCGTGGTCAGCGTGAAGCCGACGCGCAGTGCCCCCGCGGGCTGCCGCGCGGCGGTACGGGCCTCATCCAGGGCGGCCAGCAGCTGGCCGTAGGCCGACCGCCACCCGTCGCGCAGCTGCGCGCCGAGCGGGGTGAGCCGGACCCGGCGGGTGGTCCGGTCGAACAGCGCGCCGCCGGCTTCCCGCTCCAGTGCCGATATCAGCCGACTCACCCGCGGCTGCGACAATCCCGTCCGCTCGGCGGCCCGGCCGAAGTGCAGCTCGTCAGCCAGCACCAGGAATGCCCGCACTTGCGTCAAGTCCACGGCCGTGACCTCGTTTCATGTCCTGATGACATCAATTGTTGCGCAGATCGCCGTAGATCGCCGGCCTGCCTGACGGAACGCTTGATTCCGAGAGGCGCCCGCGCCCGGAGGCAGCGGGCGGCACATCGTGGCGGAACCGCCAGTGCAGGGAAGGAGCGATGCCGATGGGCCTGGAAGAGCACCTGCCGGCCGGGTTCTTGCTGACCACGGTGGAGAAGGTGGCCGGATACGCTCGTTCCCGGTCTATGTGGCCGGCGTTCTTCGGCCTGGCCTGCTGCGCTATCGAGATGATGCAGACCGGCGGCCCGCGGCATGACCTGGCCAGGTTCGGCATGGAGAAGACAGGGGTCACGCCGCGGCAGGCCGACCTGATGATCGTCGCCGGGCGGGTAAGCCAGAAGATGGGGCCGGTGCTGCGGCAGATCTACGATCAGATGCCTGACCCGAAATGGGTGATCGCGATGGGCGTGTGCGCTTCTTCTGGCGGCATGTTCAACAATTACGCCGTCGTGCAGGGCGTGGACCACATCGTGCCCGTCGACATCTACCTGCCCGGCTGCCCGCCGCGCCCGGAGATGGTGATGGACGCGATCCTCAAGCTGCACGACCAGATCCACCACACCAGGCTCGGCGCCAACCGCGACCGCGAGATCACCGAACTGGAGAACGCCCGGCTCCGGCAGTCGCCGCTGCACCATCCCCGCACGGCACAGTCATGACCCTGCGGCAGCCGCCGCGGACGGGGACTGCGCAGACGGATTATTCCGCGCCGGCACCAAGACAGCGACGCCAGACACCGCAGCGGGGTGGCGCACAAGCCGCGCCCGAACGAACGATCTGGACTTGCGGTCGCGCGACTGAGCCTGGTTGCCGTCAGCGACCCACGGTGTGCCGCCTTGGGGTCGACGAAGCTGATATGAGAGATATATCGTTATGATATCAGTTTTTTGGCGCGGGCCTGTCCGGGCACGCGCGGCTTGTGAGAGCAGGTGCCATGATGACCCGGTACAGCCAGCTCGCCCGCACCGGTACCCGAGGCGCAGCCCGGCCACCTCGCCGGCTGCTGGCCGGAGCTGTCTGCAGCGCCCTTACCATCGCGCTAATGACAACGGGCTGCTCTTCGGCCAGCCCGCACGCGGGTGCGCCGGCCGGCACGCCGGGTGCGGCCACGGGACCTGTCTGGGTCTGCCGTCCTGGCCAGGCAGCGAACCCCTGCGCCGCCAATCTCGCCGCCACCACAGTCACCGCGGGCGGCACCCTTCAGCCGGCGTCCTGGCCGCAGTCGGCGACGGCATCGAAGTTCGCCTGCTTCTACGTCCACGGGTCGGACGGGCTCACCGGGATCGGCAACACCAGCTTGGCGGTGACCACGGTGGACATAAGCGTGGCGGAAGAACAAGGCGCTCCTTTCTCTCAGGTCTGTCAAGTGTGGGCACCTTCCTACCGCTCGGCGACCCTTCCAACCGTGGCGAAGGGGATTGCCGGCGACCAGGCGCTGCTGCGATCGACCTCCGCCGTCGCCTACGACAGCGTGCTTCCCGCCTGGCAATGGTTCCTCGCCCACACCAGCGGCAAGCCGGTCATCCTCATCGGAGACTCG
>JBEKEK010000293.1:0-5081 GCA_050013875.1 Trebonia sp.
GTGGCCAGCTCCGGCGGCCAGACCCCGGACACGGTCGAGGCGCAGGCCGATGACGCGGCCGCATTCATCAGCGCGCTGGGCCTGACGCACGTCGACGCCCTCGGGTTCTCGATCGGCGGCTATGTCGCGCAGGCCCTCACGCTGCGCCACCGCGACCTGGTGCGCAGGCTCGTCCTGGCCGGCACCAAGCCCCGCGCGGGCGACGACACCGACCGGCACCCCGACGTGAACACCGTGGCCACCAGGCATGAAGTGCTGACCCTGGAGGACCTCCGGTTCCTGTTCTTCGCGCCCTCGGCGGCCAGCCAGGCCGCCGGCGAAAGGTTCTGGGAGCGCCGCCACCAGCGCGTCATCGACGTGGACCCGCCGACGTCCAGGCAGACCATGCAGGCACAGGCAGCCGCGATCGTCGACTGGAAGCTCCCGCACGGCGAGCCCTTCGCCGACCTGAGAACGATCACCCAGCCGACCCTGGTGGTCAACGGCCATCGCGACGTCATGGTCCCCACGATCAACTCCTACTACCTGGCCCAGCACATCCCCGCCGCGCAGCTCATCATCTACCCCGACTCCGGCCACGGATCGCTGTTCCAGTACCCAGAGCTGTTCGTCGCCGACGTCGGGCGCTTCCTCGACGCGGCAGTCCCCTTCCCCTGAGGCACGCCGCAAGACAGGTAAGCGGCGGAACACCACGCCTAAATCCAGAGCCAGCAATCGGAAAGCGCGCTAACACCGCATCCCGCATTGGCCGGTGGATTCGGGCTAAGAGCGGTTGGGGGTGGCGTAGCGCTCTCCCCACTGCCGCAGTGAGCGGAGCACAGGCCGGAGGTCCTGGCCTGCCGGCGTGAGGGCATATTCGTCGCGCGGCGGGTGCTCGCGGTACCGGCGGCGCTCAACGAGCCTGTACTCCTCGAGCTTGCGCAGCCGCAGGGACAGAGTCGAGCGCGGAGCGCCGGTGTTGACCTGGATTTCCTCGAACCGTGTCACTCCGGAACCCAGCTCGCAGAGCACGCGCAGGGTCCACCGTTCTCCGATGATGTCAAGCGCGTCCGCGATGGGGTCCTGCCGTTGTCGACTGCCGCGATTCGCGGGCCGCTCACTGCGAGCACGCTGCGCGCGATAGGTGTCGCGGCCGCGATCGCCAGGGTGCTGTGGCGGGAGGTCCATCAGACCAGAGCCATGGTCAGTCGCGGCGCCGACGAGGCTTTGCATGAGGTCAAGGGGTGCTCCCGCCTCGTGATTTCCCTGAGTCGGTGGTGGCGGCGTCGATGAGCGTTTCTGCGGCCGATCGCGCGTGCAGCAGGGGGGAGGTGTCGTTGAGCGAGGTCGCCAGCGCTCTGGCGCCCTCGAAGAGCACGGCGAGCTGGTTGCCGAGCCGGTAGGGATCGCGGGCGCCGGCTTCGGTTGCGGTGCGGATGAGACGGGCGATGAATTCCAGTTTGTGCTCGTGCACGATGTGCTCGACCCCGGGCATCGCGTCCGCCGCCTCGACTGCCGCGTTGTGGAACGGGCAGCCGCGGAAACGGTCGCCCGGCGCGCTGTCGAAGACGGCCAGCAGGCGGGCGCGGGGCGCGGCGTCGGTGGCGTCGATGGCCTGCTCGCTGGGTGCCCCGCCGGCCTCGTGGATGCGGCGCAGGTACTCCTCCACGAGCTCGTTCTTGCTGGAGAAGTGCTGGTAGAACGTGCGTCTCGACACGTGGGCGTGCTCGGTCAGCCGCTCCACCCCGGTGGCGTGGATCCCCTCGCGCCAGAAGAGGGTTGTCGCGGCGGTGAGGATCCGCTCGCGCGCTCCGCGACCACCCCGACCAGCCGGCGGGGCCGTGGCCGTCCTTGTTCCACTCATGGCAGCAAGTATACCGAGTGTTTTACATTTCGCCCCGCCTGGACGGCGGCGTTGTGAAAGGGAAGGCCGCGGAGATGGCCGCCCGGTGTGCTATCGAGGGCAAGTGCGCGGCTGCGCGGTGGGCGCCACATTCTCCACGCCCTCGTCGAACTCGCCGAAGGACGCCCGCAGCCGCCGGCTGCTGCCTGATTGCGCGCACTCTCCAGGCGGATACCTGGCCAGTTGACATCCGGGGAAGTGCGAGTACAGCGCGCGTTTCCGCGCGCTGGCGTGTTTGATTAGCCACCCCACCCCGGTGAGGGGCGATTCGGTCGCGGCGACGCGGGGGATGTCGCGGCGGCCTGGGTCCGGGCGCGTGCTCAGCGCCAGTCGCGGCCGGCCGACTGGGGTGCGGCCGTCGTTGTTCCCCCGCGCGCTGACCCGGTCTTGCGTGCGGGCAAATGCACACCGTTCGGTTTACAATCAATCAAAATGCGTGGTAGGTTGCAGCATAAGGGGAGAAAATCCGGTGTACATGGCGCATTGGTAGGCAGCGCACGGCAGTCGGCCCCGACACATTGCCCGCCACACGACCGCAGGAGGCCCAACCATGACCGACATCGACCTGTCCGACCTAGCCGCCGGCCGTGGCGGCTCCCCGCCGCTTCGCGGCTACCTGGCCAGCCCGGCCGGCACCGGTCCGTGGCCCGCCGTGGTGATGATCCACGAGATCTTCGGCCTCGACGACGTCATGCGCCGCCACGCCGACCGGCTGGCCGGCTTTGGCTACCTCACCCTGGCGGTGGACCTGTTCAGCGCGGGCGGCGCCCGCCGCTGCCTGGTGTCGACCATGCGCACCATGATCCGCGGGCACGGCCGCGCATTCGCCGACATCTCCGCCGCCCGGGATTACCTGGCCGGCTCTGGCGACTGCACCGGCAAGATCGGCGTCATCGGGTTCTGCATGGGCGGCGGCTTCGCCCTGCTCAGCGCCGGCGACGGTTACGAGGCCGCCGCCGTCAACTACGGTCAGCTTCCGCGTGACCTCGACGAGGCGCTGGCCGGCGCCTGCCCGATCGTGGGCAGCTACGGCGGCCGCGACCGGACGCTTCGGGGCGCCGCCGGCAAGCTCGACGCTGCACTCGAGAAGGCGGGGGTAACCCACGACGTCAAGGAGTACCCCGCGGCCGGCCACGCCTTCCTCAACGACGCCGAGGCCGGCCCCCGGGCACTGCGCCCCTTGCTGCGGGTCGCCGGCATCGGCCCGGAGCCCGAGTCGGCCAAGGACGCCTGGGGCCGGATCGAAGCGTTCTTCGCCGCCCACCTCAACTGATAACCGGCGCCCTCACCCGCTAAGGAGCCTGCCCGATGACAACTGCCCGTCCCACCACCAAGCTCGGCGACGACCTCACGGTCAGCGCACTAGGATTCGGCGCGGGGGCGGTGGCATCGATCTACGGTGACGTCGATGACGCCGAATCGCTCGCCACGCTCAATCGCTGCCTGGACCTCGGCGTGACTTTTATCGACACCGCCGACGTCTACGGCGGCGGCGGCAACGAGCGGCTCATCGCCAGGCTGCTCGCCGGCCGCCGGGACGAGGTCACGCTGGCGACGAAATTCGGCGTCGCCGGCAACCCGGCAGACCGCGCCGCTGGCCGACCGCCCGTCCGCGGCGACGCCGCCTATGTGCGCCAGTGCATCGACGAAAGCCTTGCCCGGTTGCAGACCGACGTCGTTGACCTCTACTACATGCACCGGCGCGACGTGACCGTGCCGATCGAGGAAACCGTCGGCGCGATGGCCGAACTGGTCCGTGCGGGCAAGGTCCGCCACCTCGGGCTCTCGGAGGTGACCGCCGGCGAGCTGCGCGCCGCCGCGGCGGTGCACCCGATCGCGGTCGTGCAAAGCGAGTGGTCGATCTGGAGCCGCGACGTCGAGCGCCAGGTGGTGCCGGCCGCCGCCGAGCTCGGGGTGGGCTTCGTGCCGTACTCGCCGCTGGGCCGCGGCTTCCTGACCGGGACCATCCGCTCGGCCACCGACCTGCCATCGCCCGGCGACGCCCGCCGCGCCATGCCCCGCTTCGCCGACGCCGCGCTGGCAGCCAACCTCGCGGTCGTCGACGTGGTCAGGTCCGTCGCCGGGGAACAGCAGGCGACGCCCGCGCAGGTCGCGCTGGCATGGCTGCGGTACCGCGCGGAGGCCCTCGGCGTGGCCTCGGTGCCGATTCCCGGCACCCGGCGGGCGGCGCGCGTCGAGGAGAACCTCCGCTCGCTGCCGGTCACCCTGACCCCCGCCCAGCTCACCGCCCTGGACGCGGCAGGCGCGGCGGTCGCGGGGAACCGCGCCCACGACCTGACCATGGTCTCGGCCGGGCGCGAATAGCAAGGCGCCCAGCAAGCGTCTTGACCCGGCAAATCCAGGACTAGTGAAAGGCGTGATCTGATCATGGCACTTCTCAAGGGCAAGACCGCGGTCATCACCGGCGGTTCGGCAGGCGTCGGGTTGGCCATCGCGAAGCGGTTCGTCGAGGAGGGCGCGTACGTCTTCATCAACGGACGGAGTCAGGCCGAACTCGATGCGGCGGTCGAGGAAATCGGCGAGAGCGTCACCGGTGTGCAGGGTGATGGCAGCAAGCAAGGAGATCGCGACCGGCTCTACGCCGCGGTGGCCGAAACGGGCCGGCGCCTGGACGTCCTGTTCGCCAACGCGGCGGCCATCGACGTCGCGCGGATCGGCGACGTCACGCACGAGCACCTGCGAAGGGCGGTGCCGCTCCTGAACGACGGCGGGTCAATCATCGTGAACTCCTCGGACGGGAACGCCGACGGCACCGGCGCGTACGCGGCGATCGTGACGGCGCTGCGGTCATTGGCCCCCACCTGGGCAGGCGAGCTGCGGGAGCGGAAGATCCGCGTCAACGTGATCAGCCCTGACGCCACCCAGACGCCCGGCATCAACGCGCTCGCCGGCATCCTGAGCCCTGGTCCCAACGGTGCCGAGGAGTCGGAGAGCTACCAGCGCGGCATTGTTCCGCCGGCCCGCCACGCCACGGCCGAGGAGGTCGCGGACGCGGCGCTTTTCCTGGCCTCGGGCCTCAGCAGCTAAACCACAGGTGCGCCGCAGCCAAGCCGAGCCCGGCGATCGCGGTCGCGCTTGAGCTGCCTGGGCTGCGCTCGGAGGGGTCCCGCGAGCCCTTCCTCGGCACGCGGGCCGTCGCTACGCCAACGGTCATCGAGGCCATGCGCAAGTGACCCAC
>JBEKEK010000294.1:0-6529 GCA_050013875.1 Trebonia sp.
ATCGTCAGCGCGGCCGCCCTGCGCATCGCCGACATCACCTCGGCGTACATCGACAAGGTGTCAGAGGAGCTGCTGTCCTTCTACGAAGCCGAGAAGGAGGGCTGGCTGCGTAACCGCAGCGTGGCCCGGGCCGCCCGGGTCCAGGCGTTGCTAAGAGGCGAGCGGGTCGACGTGGCTTCCTCCGAGGCGATCCTGGGATACCGGCTCAGGCAGTACCACGTCGGCGTGGTGTGCTGGAGTGACAAAGCGACGCCGGCCGGTGACGCTCTTGGCGGGCTGGAGAAGGCGACCGCGGAGATGGCACGCCAGGCGGGCCTTGACGGCAGGCCGATCTTCCTGCCGCAAGACGAATCAAGCGCGTGGGCCTGGCTCCCGCTCGGCTCCAAAGACGCCTTCCCCAGCGTGCGCGACGTCGGGGCAGAATCTGGAATCCGGTTCGCCCACGGCTCGGCCGGCTCCGCCGTCTCCGGCTTCCGCCGCACCCACGAGCAGGCCCTGGGCGCGCATGCCGTCGCGCTGGCGGCAGGCGGGTCGGGACGGCCCATGACCAGTTTCGCCGATGTCGCGCCGCTGGCCCTGATGTCGGGCTCGACCGAGCTCATCCGGGCCTGGGTCATCGAGACCCTCGGGTCGCTCGCGGACGACGACGGCCACCACGCCATGCTGCGCGATACGCTCCGCGTCTTCCTGCAGGAGAACGGCAGCTTCGTGGCCACCGGCGAACGGCTGACCCTGCACAAGAACACCGTCCGGTACCGGATAGGCAAGGCCGAGGAGAGCCTCGGCCGGCCCGTCGGCCAGGACCGCCTGCACGTTGAACTAGCGCTGCTCGCCGCCCAGTGGCTAGGCTCGGCGGTCCTGCGGCACGTCGGTCCTTCCCGGCTCTGACGCCCCTACCGTGACGGCCCGACTGGTCAGGCCAGGGCGCGGACCCGCTTCATCACGGCTTCGGGATCAGCCTGCGCTGGGACGGGCACGAGCACGAAGCCAGCGTCCGGCGCCGGATTGCCGCCGTCCCAGAAGCCGCCCCCCGCCACGACTCCCCAACGACCTGTGGTGACATCGGCCGCCGCCGACCCGAGCCACGCCGTGAGGCCCGGGATGCTCCCGTGCGGCCACGCCGCGGCGGCGTCGGTGCGGATCAGCACCGGCCACCCGTAGTGGTCAGCGACGTTGAGCACGGACCGGTACGCCTCCGGGTGGATCAGACCGCTCTCGTGGGCTGACCCCTCGTCCAGGAGCAGCCCGTCGATCCCCAGGCTGCCGAACGTCCGCAGCATGTCGGCGACATACATCGCGGCCGTGTCGGCACGATCCGCATCGAGCGGTCCCGGATCCGATCCCGCCTGCACCGCCGCTGCGCCGAGCCAGCGGCCCGGCGCCGGCACGGCCAGGACGAGGGGGACGCCGCCGGTCGTGGCGGCCAGGGCACGGACAGCCTCGCCAGCGGCTCCGCGTGCCTGCTCGTCAGCGAGCAGCGTGCGCAGCGCGTAGCCGGGCCTGGTCCGCGCGGCCATCGCGGCCCTCAGTTGCGCATCGCCGGCCGCGCGCTGCGCGAACACCTCCCCGACGTCGGCCAGGATCGCGTCCGATCGGAACATGCCCTGCAGCTTGGCGACGAACGAGGTGAGTTCGGCCGGGGAGCCCCACGGCACCGCCGCGCCGGCGAGAAGCTTGGCCCGGCAGCTGGTCCATCGGCGCGGCCACCCGCACCGGCCCGGACGCGGCCCAGGCGGTGGCATGGATGACGGCGTTGTCGTCGCCCCACGAACCGTAGTAGGGCAGGTGCGCGGGCGGCTCCTCGGTCACCCACTGACTCACGAAGTCCTGGTAGGGCCGGCCTCGCCCGAGGCGAGCCTGGCGCTCGGCGTCCCGCGCGGCTTGCGTTGCCTCGGCGTCCACGGCGAGCGTGTCCGGATCGTAGACCACGAAATAGATCTCGCGAGCCGTCTCACCCGACAGGTACCCGGCCTCGACGTCCGCCATCACCGCATCTGGGTCACGCTCCAGCACGTCGCCGTACCCGCCGCCGCTGCCCTGGCAGATCATGTACACCTCGCCCTCTTCGGCGAGTTCGAAGGGCATGCCCATATGGTGGGTGGAGTACCGCGCACCGGCGAACGGCTGGCTGTTCATCAGCGTCTCGTAATCGAACGACCAGGTCTGCGGCGCATCGTGCATCTGCTGGAAGACGTTGACGCCCTTGATCTTGGACAGCGGATAGGTGGGGCAGCCGTAGCCGCCGAACAGGCCGGGGACCGCGGGGAACTTCGAGCCGCTCGACACCGTCGCGAATCCCCACAGCGGGGTGCCGCGCGCCGCGACCGCGATCTCGTAGCCCATGCCGCCGCGGTGCTTGCCGAAGCCCTGGTTGTCGCGCTTGATCTTTTTGGAGATCAGCTGGAGGAACGGAACGTCGTCCTCGATGATCTCCTGCTCGCCTAGGTCGGCCATGGCCGCGAAGAACGGCGCCATGGAGTGCTCGCCGTCGCGGTGCGCGCGGGCGCCCCCGCCCATGCCGTTCAGATCAGCGCAGACGTTGCCGACGAACTCGCCGTGCTGGGTGACGCCTCCGAACAGGAAGGTGTTGATCTGGTTGAACCAGGGCGCGATCACCGACCCGTACTTCTCCGGGCAGGAGTACTGCACCTTGGCGAACAGCGACTGCACCACCCCGAACGTCTTGAACGCGCCCTGCAGGCTCTGCCCCAGCGGCGCGTCCAGGCCCGGGTTGACGCAACTGCCCTCATCGGTCAGGACTTCCATCGGGTTCATCACGCTGATCCCCCGGGGCAGATCCGGCCAGAAGAACCCGAGCAGCGCCTGGCCCAGGCCGCATTTGGCGGTGCCCAGGGTGGCGTTGAAGGCGCGGTTCAGGAACTGCGGGGCCGCGCCCCGCCAGTCGATGGTCATCTCGTCGCCCTTGACCGTGATCGCGCACGGGTACTTCAGCAGCACGTTCTCGCGCAGGGTGGAGTCTGAGAAGAAGTTCACTCGGAACGTGCCGTCAGGCAGCACCGAGATACGCCGCCGCGCTTCGGCCTCGATGTCCTCCAGCGACTTGCGCAGCGAGGCGATGAACGTATCCCGGCCGACCTCGTCGATCAGGGCGGCCAGCCGGTCCCTGATCCGCAGCGCGGAGTACAGCTTGACCTTGAGGTCCTGGTACTGCAACTTCGGCTCGCGGACGGAGTTCTGCAGGAACGTCAGCAGGTCGCGCCGGATCACGCCGCGTTCCACGATCTTGAACGGGCTCATCCTGATGCCGTCGTCGTAGGCGGATTCGGAGCTGGACGGCATCCCACCGGGTTCCTTGGCGCCGTTCTCGCCCTCGTGGATGATCGTCGCCACCCACGCGATCAGCTCGCCGGAGTAGAAGACCGGCAGGATCATGCTCTGGTCGGTGTTGTGGATATTGCCGTACCTGGCGTCGTTATGGATGAAGGCGTCGCCGTCGTGAACGCCGACGGTCGGGTCGCTGGCCCAGTACTTGTTGATGAAGCGGACCGGGTAGTGCAGCACCGAGGCGAAGGCCAGTACTCCGCCGGTGCTGATATGGATCAGGTCGCCGGACGCCGAGTACACCGCGCTGGTCAGGTCACCCCATTTCGCGCCGGGCGCGGCGCCGGTCTGCTCCATCATCTCGAACGCCTCGTCCAGGCCGGCCACGATCCGTTTGCGGACCCGGTCCAGGTCGTTGGCGTCAATCGGACCGGAGAGCAGCCGGTCCTCCTCCGCGGTTCTCGGTGCCATCCGGTGGTCGTTCATGATCTCCGGATCGGGTGCCAGGAACAGCGTTGTCTCGGCGAGGAACCGGTCAACCCACTCCTGATCGGTGAACTCCTGCTGGTTCTGGTCAGTCATTGCGCATCATCCTCGGGTTCAGTTCCTGAGGAACCAGATCGCGCCGTGCGCACCGGTCTCGATGCGCCAGCCGGGTTCGACTAGGTAGCTGGTGGCGGGCGTGGTGACGATGGCCGGGCCGCGCACGACCAGGCCGGGCTCGAGTGCACTCTCGTCGTAGACGCCGGTGTCCACGTATCCGGTCATCCCGGCAAAGGCGCAGCGACGGGATCCCTGCGGGGTGGCGGCGGTGGTGCGGCCCAGCGGCGTGGCGTCGAACTCGACGGTCTCGCCCTCGACGTAGGACGCGACGCGGATCGTGGTGACCCGGATGCCGGCTTCCGGGGACTGGCTGCCCTGGCCGAACCGCCGGCCGTAGTCGTCGGCGAATAGGCGCATCAGGTCGACCACGTCGCGGACGCTCTCCAGCCGTTGTTTCTTGGCCACGACGGCCATCGTGACCAGCTGGTTGCCGTAACGCATGTCTAGTTCGAGCCGGTGGCGGACCGCGCTTTCTGGCAGTCCCTGGCGGCGCAGATCGGCCCGGCCCTTGTCTTCGAGTTCGGCGACGATCCCGTTGAACCGCGGGAAGTCGGTGAACATCGCCTTGGTCGTCGCGTCGAACAGGACCAGCGGGACCGACCGTTCGTGGATGTGCAGCTGGGGCATGTTGCCGGCGCCGAGAGCG
This sequence comes from Trebonia sp., assembly GCA_050013875.1. GTDB lineage: Bacteria > Actinomycetota > Actinomycetes > Streptosporangiales > Streptosporangiaceae > Trebonia. The sequence goes on from JBEKEK010000294.1 coordinate 4,532, forward strand.
GAGAACACCGAGCTGTACGGGGGGGCGAGCACCTTGTCGATCCCGAGGTGGCGGGCGATCCCGCAGCAGTGCAGCGGGCCGTTGCCGCCGTAGGCCAGCATGGTGAACTCCTCCGGCAGGTAGCCGCGGATGCGCAGTTCCTTGGCCATCCCGTTGGCCATCTGCTCGTCGACCTCGGCCCTGATCAGCCTGGCCACCTCGACCGGCTCGGCGTCGATCCAGTCGCCGAACTCCTCCTCGACCGCGAACTCGGCCCTCGCGCGGTTGAGCTTGATCTGGCCGCCGGCGTAGCGCTCCGGGGTCAGGTAGCCGAGCAGGAGGTCCGCGTCGGTGACGGTGGGCAGCAAGCCGCCTCGGTCGTAGCACGCGGGCCCGGGGTCGGAGCCAGCGCTGCGCGGGCCCACCGAGACGGACTGGTGCAGCCGGTTGTAGCTGGCGATCGATCCGCCGCCCGCGCCGAGCGTGACCAGGTGGATCATCGGCACGCTGACCAGCCAGCGGCCGATGACCGGCATGAAGTCGTAGTGCTTCACCCCGTCCGCCGGGACCAGGCCGATGTCGAAGCTGGTGCCGCCCATGTCGGTCGCCACCACGTTCCCTAGCGCCGCCTGGCCGGCCAGGTGCTCGCTGGCCGAGATGCCGGCCACCGGCCCTGAGTGGATGGTCTGCAGTGCGTCGGTCGAGTTCAGCTGGGCCATCCCGCCGGAGTTGTGGATGACCAGCATGGGCCGGGCGTAGCCGTGCTCGCGCAGGTTCTGCTCAAGCTCCGACAGCGCGTGGTACATGGTGGCGTGCAGGAAGCCGTCGACGATTGCCGAGGTAGCGCGCACGTACTCGCCCTTACGCCCGGACAGCTGATGGCTGAGCAGCATCGGGATCGCCCCGAGCTGGTGCGCCGGGTACTCGGATAGGAAGATCTCCTGGACGGCGAGTTCGTGCACCGGGTTCTCGACCGCGTTGGTGAGGCAGACCACCAGCGCCTCGGCACCGGCGTCGACGAGTTCCCGCAGCGCCCGTCTGACGTCCTGGCGGTCAAGCTCCAGCAGGACGGTGCCGCGGAAGTCCACCCGCTCGCCGACCGAGCGGATCAGCGTCTGGGGCACAAGCGGATCCGGCCGGGTACCGCTGGACATGTCGTTCCTGGCTAGCTCGTCCAGGCCCTCGCCGTAGCCCCGGCCGCGCGACAACGGGATCGTGGCCTCGAACCCGGCGGTGACGATGGCGCCCACCTGCGGACCCCGGCGCTCGATCAGCGCGTTCGTGCCCAGGGTGGTCGCGTACCGTACCGAGTCAACCTCCGTCAGCACGTCGTTGCGTTGCAGGCCCAGGGTGAGGCAGGCGTGATCGAGCGCCTCGTTGAAGCCCTGAGCCAGGTTGTGGTGGGTGGTGAGCGCCTTCGCCTGGACATAGCGGCCGTCCCACGCCACGAAGCAGTCGGTGAAGGTGCCGCCGATGTCGACGGATATGCGTTTCACGCGGGGTTCCCCCCCTCCACCCGTAGCGGCTCGGCGGTGACGTCGCGGCCGAGCGGGATCACCGTGCTGGGCGGGCGGGCCGCCCATTGTGTCCTGAGGGTGTCGACGTCGATTTCCATGTCGTAGGTCGGCGGATGGCCGGGCGGCAGGTATTCGGCCTCGATCTGGGTTCCGCAGCCAGGGCAGTAGTACTCCAGGATCCGGCACCAGGCCGGGTCGGGGGCGAAGGTGAACTCGTAGCGGGCCGGGTCGATCAGCGGCCGGTGGATCTCGCGCGGGTCCCGGTCATAGACCAGCGTTCCTTCCTTGTAGTTCCCGCGGGCTGACCCGAAGTCGTGGCCGCAGCGCCGGCACAGCCAGCGCTCGGTCCCCAGGTCGATCTCGAGGTACTCGGTCATGGGGATGCGCATGACGGTGCTCATTTACTGGCCCCTGTCGGTCAGGCGCAGGTCGCCCGCGGCGGTGGTGGCGAACTGCCATCCCTCGGGGACCCGCATGGTGAAGAACGGACCTTCTATCACGG
>JBEKEK010000295.1:0-4978 GCA_050013875.1 Trebonia sp.
ACCGGCGCGCAGGGTGTCTACGGCGACTACCTGCAGAACGCGCAGGGCGAGGACGTCGTGGCCGGCATCCGCAACACCGTACCCCTGCAGGACCTGGAGCGGATCGACAAGGCCTCCTTCGACGAGCTGATGTCGATCATGGTGACGCTGGAGAACCACTACCGCGACCTGTGCGACATCGAGTTCACCGTCGAGCACGGCAAACTCTGGATGCTGCAGACGCGGGTCGGCAAGCGGACGGCAGCAGCGTCATTCCGCATCGCGACCCAGTTGGTGGACCAGGGTCTCATCGACATGGACGAGGCGCTTACCCGAGTCACCGGCGCCGAGCTTGCCCGGCTGATGTTCCCCACGTTCGACACCAGTGCCAATGTCACCAGGATTGCCACCGGCGTGAGCGCATCGCCCGGCGCGGCTGTCGGCCGGGCCGTCTTCGACTCCGCCCGCGCCGTCGAACTTGCGGCCGCGGGAGAGGCGGTCATCCTGGTCCGCCGCGAGACCAACCCGGATGACCTGAACGGCATGATCGCCGCCAAGGGTGTCCTGACCAGCCGTGGCGGCAAGACCAGCCACGCGGCCGTGGTCGCCCGCGGCATGGGCAAGCCGTGCGTCTGCGGCGCCGAGCAGCTCGAGGTCGACACCGCTGCCAGGAAGTTCACCGCGCCGGGGGGCATCACGATCGCCGATGGCGACGCGATCTCCATCGACGGCACCACCGGTGAGATCTACCTGGGCAACGTGTCAGTCGCCCCATCCCCGGTCGTGCGCTACTTCGAGGGCGAGCTGAGCCCGGACTCCAGCGACGCCGACGAGCTCATCCGCGCGGTGCACCGGATCATGACCCATGCCGATGCCAGGCGCCGGCTTGGTGTGCTCGCCAACGCGGACAACAGCCCGGACGCCGCCCGCGCCCGCCGGTTCGGCGCCGAGGGGGTCGGTCTGGTCCGTACCGAGCACATGTTCCTTGGCGATCGCCGCCAACTGGTCGAGGATCTCATCCTCGCCGAGACCGACGAGGACCGCCGGCGCGCGCTGGCCGTCCTCGAGACGCTGCAGACCGACGACTTCGTGGAGATTCTCACGGCCATGGACGGGCTGCCGGTGACGATCCGCACGATCGACCCGCCGCTGCACGAGTTCCTGCCCGACCTTACGGACTTGTCGGTCAAGGTCGCCTTGGAAGGCGACAAGGCCACCGATAAGGAGAAGCGGGTGCTGTCCGAGGTCCGCCGGATGCACGAGCAGAACCCGATGCTCGGCTTGCGCGGCGTCCGGCTCGACCTGGTCATCCCCGGCCTGTTCAGCATGCAGGTCCGCGCCATCGCCCATGCCGCCGCGCAACTCAAGCGGGCAGGCAAGGATCCGCGCCCGCTGATCGAGACCCCGCTCGTCGCCGCCGTCCAGGAGATGGACGTGGCCCGCAGGCTGACCGATAGGGTACTGCGGGAGGTCGACGAGGAGACGGGTACGCACCTGGACATTCCCATCGGCACGATGATCGAGGTGCCCAGGGGTGCGCTGACCGCGGGCTCGATCGCCCGCAGCGCCGACTTCTTCTCCTTCGGCACGAACGACCTGACCCAGATGACCTGGGGCTTCTCCCGTGATGACGTGGAGGCCGCGTTCTTCGCGAAGTACCTGCAGCTAGGCATCTTCAGCGTCTCGCCGTTCGAGACGATCGACCGCGAGGGCGTCGGGCAACTCATCGAGCTCGCGGTCAGGAAGGGCCGGGCGGCCAGCCCGGGCCTCATGATCGGAGTCTGCGGCGAGCACGGCGGCGATCCGGATTCCGTGCACTTCTTCCACGAGGCCGGCCTGGACAACGTGTCTTGCTCGCCGTTCCGCGTCCCGGTCGCCCGCCTTGAGGCGGGCCGCGCGGCGGTCAACAGCGGCGGCAGCGACACCCGGTGACGTGCCCTCCTCTGACGGCACGGCAGAGTGACGGGCACCATAGAGCGTGGCGGATCGAAGCGGCGACCCGCCACGCTGAGAGCGGCCAGGTCAAGGGGCAAAGACGGGCGCCGTACCTGGCGGCCAGCCGTCGGTACGCGGTGACCCTTCGAGACCTTTCCATGACGCTACATAAGGCGGGTGGCGCGTCCCTCCTCGAACCGGTAGCACACCGGAACCGCGTTCGGTACCTCGAGGCCCGATGAAGCATCATCGCTGACCCCTTCCAGGTGCTTGACCAGCGCCCGCAGCGTGTTGCCGTGCGAAACCACCAGCACGCGGCCATGCCGGTACAGGTCGGGCATGACCGCGTCGCTCCAGTAAGGCAGGAGACGCGCGGTCACGTCTTGCAGCGACTCGCCGCGTGGCCTGGCGTCCGGGGGCAGGGCGGCGTAGCGCGGGTCGTCGTCCGGTTCGCCCAGCGGCGGGCGCACGCGAAAGCCGCGACGCCAGGCCGTGAACCGCTCCTCCCCTGCCTCGGCCCGGACCTCGGCCTTGGACCGGCCCTGCAGCGCCCCGTAGTGGTTGGAGTTGAGCCGCCAGCTCCGCCGCACCGGGACCCATGACCGGTCGCATGAGGCGAGCGCGAGGTCCGCCGTCACGATGGCGCGCTGCTGAACCGACGTGTGGACCACGTCAGGGAAGAAGCCGCGGTCCGCGAGGATCACCCCGGCCCGCTGTGCCTGGTGTCTGCCCTGCTCGCTCAGGCCGACGTCGATCCAGCCGGTGAACACGTCCCGCGCGTTCCATGAGCTTTGGCCGTGACGCAGCAGCACCAGAACCGTCATCAGCGCGCCGTCTCCTCCCCCGCTGAGTTCCCCGCTCGCTCAGCTTCCCTCGTGCCCACCTCGCAGCACCAGGACCGGGCAATGCGCGTGCAGCACGCAGTTCAGGCTGACTGACCCAAGCAGCGGCGACGTGAGCGCGCCATGTCCCCGGCTGCCCACTACCAGGAGATCCGCGCCCGTAGCCGCGCGCAGCAGCACTTCGGCGGCTTGCCCCTCGGCCACCAGGGGACGGACGCGGACCTCTGGTCCCAGCGTGCCGACGGCGCCGAGCGCCTCGGCCAGGGACCTCTTCGCATCGCCCTCGAAGTCGATTTCGGTGACGGACGGCGCCCAGCCGTACCCGGTTGGGTACCGCCACACGGCCACCGCATCGACGCAGGCACCGGTCAGTGCGGCCTGCCGGATTGCCCAGCGCAGAGCGGCCATGGATGGTTCCGAGCCATCGACGCCGACCACGATCCGATGTTCCCGCTCACCCATGACCGATTCCTTTCACATGCCACCGGGACGGTAGTGCCCGGCCCGGGCCGCCCCCGATGAGAGTGCGGCCCGTCCGGTTCGGAGCTCACTTCTTGGCAGTGACCTGGATCTTCTTCGCGACGTCCTTCTCCTCGCTCTTCAGGCCGACCTTGACCGTCAGGATGCCCTTGGCGTAGTCAGCGGTCACGTCGTCGCTCTTGGCACCCGCGGGGAGCCCGATGGTGCGGCTGAACGAGCCGTACCGGAACTCCGAACGGTGCTTGTCCTCGACGCTGCTTGACCGCTGTGCGCTGATGGTGAGGTAGCCGGCGCCGGCCGTGACCTCGAGGTCCTCCTCCGGGTCGATCCCGGCGATCTCGGCGCGGACAACGTAGTGCCCGTCCTCGGTGTAGTCCTCGATCCTGATGGGCTGGCCCAGGTAGGGCCGCAATGTCAGGAAGGGCTCCTCGAACCACTCGATGAAGTCAGGGAACATCGTCCTGGGATCCTTGCGCAGGGTAATGCTCATTTCGTTCTCCCTTTCCTCTTCTGCTAGCCCGCGTCCGCGGGCCGGTTCTCCGGTGGCCGGGTGGCCTGGGCCGGGATGGCGTCCGGCGGCACGGCCTGCGCTGGCGGGGCCGCCTGCTCCTCGCCGAGCCGGTCCACGACGTCGACGACTCCGTCGACGTCCCACATCAGCCGGAGCGCGACCGGGATAAGGTCCCCGTGCACGCCTGCCTTTGGGTCCAGCGTCCCGGTGAGCGTCACGATCCCGTTGTGGACGGCCACGTTGGCCTCTCCCGGCCTGGCGAGCACGACGTCGTCGAGTACCCGGCGGATGTCCGCAGCGATGTCCGCATCCGGCCGCAGGAACACGCTGATCAGGTCGCGCCGGCTGACGATACCCACCAGCTTGCCTTTCTCGTTGTTAACCGGCAGCCGCTGTACGTGGTGCGCGGTCATCAGCCGCGCCGCCGCCGGAACGGTGGCATCCGGGCCAATCACGATCGCGGGCGACGTCATCAGCTCGCCCGCGGTCAGCGCCGGAGGCCGCAAGCCGCCCGGCCGCCAAGTCCGGCGCGCCGACGACCGCAGCCGCCGCGCAGTGCTGGCCTGCTCCCGAAGCAGATCTGCCTCCGTGACCACGCCGACCACTTCACGGCCCATCTTCAGCACGGGCAGGCCGCTGATCCGGTGCTCCGCCATCAGCCGGGCGACCTCCTTGTACGGAGTTATCCGGTCCACGGTGATCACCGTCGGCGTCATCACGTCGCTGACCCGGCGCGACCAGCCGTGGGAATGACGGTCCGCGTTCGCCTCGTGGCCGGCCCGGTGTCCCCGATCGGGATGCCCGGCGCTTCGCTGACCGCCGGCCCCGGGTTCGTTGAGGTGCTCTTCCACGGTGTCCAGCGCTCGCGTTACATCCGCGTGAGTAGCCCTCCCGTGCAGCGACTCGTAATACGCGGCCCCAAGGTGGCGCAGCATCGCATCCAGGTGAATATCGGTACGTGGCATCTGCGCTCACTCCCCTCTATTCCGGCACATTCCAAGTCTTTCTCCGGGGCGGCTTCGCGGACAGGGAGTGAAGTCCCGATTCTTCCGGGACTTCGGTCATGTCGATCCCTTCCGTTAGCTCATGCCGTAGCGCAGCTCGGATCCGGCGGCGATTTCCAGCAGCCGGTTGTACTTCGCGGTGCGCTCACCGCGAGCGGGGGCGCCTGACTTCAGGTGCCCGCAGCCCGTGCCGACCGCGAGGTCGGCGATGAAGCTGTCTTCGGTCT
>JBEKEK010000296.1:0-4782 GCA_050013875.1 Trebonia sp.
CGGGCCCGGAGCAGCGCGGTGGCGATGAAGTAGACCGCCGACTTGCCCCACCCGGTCCGCTGCACCACGAGCGCTCGCTGCCCGCGTTCGACCAGCGCGCTGATCGCGGTCCACTGGTCCTCTCGCAGCCGCGCCTGCTCGCCTGCCAGCGCCCGCAGGTATTTTTCCGCCTCGTCCCGCAGCCCCGCCTCGGCATCGACCATGCCTTAATTCGTACCAGCCGCCGCCGTCAATCAGCCCGGATCGGCGGTATGTCATACTCGGGACAAACATCGGATCTCTGCGGGCAGGCAATGGCGGGACCGCCGCTGGTTCAGGGGAATGGGGAGGTGAGGGGACCGTGGCGGTGACCGACGAGGCCATCGAGAAGATCAAGGCCATGATCACGTCCGGTGCGCTGCGCGCGGGCGACCGGCTGCCGCGTGAGCCGGATCTCGCCGCTCACCTCGGGCTGTCGCGCAGCTCGCTGCGCGAGGCGGTGCGGGCGCTGTCCCTGGTCAACATCCTCGACGTACGGCGCGGCGACGGCACCTACGTGACCAGCCTGGAGCCACGGCTGCTGCTCGAGGCGCTGAGCTTCATCGTCGACTTCCACCGTGACGACACGCTGCTTGAGTTCCTCCGGGTGCGGCGCATCCTGGAACCCGCCGCCACCGCGATGGCGGCGGAGCGGATCACCGCGGAGGAGAGCGAAGGCCTGCGCGTGCTGCTCGACAGCATCGGGCCGGATCCGGCCCCCGACGACCTGGTCGCCAACGACCTGGAGTTTCACCGGCGGATCGTGGCCTGTTCTGGGAACTCGGTGCTGTCCTCGCTGCTGGAGTCGCTGTCCGCGCCGGCCACCAGGGCCCGGGTCTGGCGCGGGCTCACCCAGACCGGTGCCCGGGCGCGGACGCTGACCGAGCACCGGGCCATCCTCGACGCGCTGGCCGCGCACGAGCCCGAGGTGGCCAGGTCCTGGGCGACGGTGCACATCGCCGGCGTCGAGCAGTGGCTGGCCTCGGTACCGTGAGCCGCCGCACCGGGGTGCCGCCGGCCTGCGTACCGTAGGCGGGATGGACACTGTTTCGGTCCGGGACCTGTCCGTCCGGGCGGTGATCGGCGTGCACGAGTGGGAGCGCGCCATCGAGCAGACTCTGGTCTTCAACGTGGATATGGGCGCCGACGTGCGGACGCCCGCCGCGAGCGACGACCTCGCGGACGCCCTGGACTACTCCGCGGTGGCGGCCACGATTGCCGCCGTGGTCCGCGAAGGCAAGTTCCGGCTGATCGAAACCGCCGCCGAGCGAGTCGCCGAGTGCCTCCTAACCATCCACCGCCTAGCTTGGCTCCGCCTGGAAATCCGCAAACCCATTCCTGACGCCTACACCGCCGTCATCACCATCGAGCGCACAGGCTAATCGATGATCACGAAGGCTTCGCAGTTCGCACAGACTGTGGAGGCTGGTGATCATGGAGCAATCTCTTCCCAGAGGGCGCTGGGGATGGGGAGGGACAGGAGGGATACGTCGGTGGCGATTTCTCCGGGGGTGCGGGCTTCTATTACGGCGGCGGTTACCGCCGGGTGGCGCACGGTGAACTGCAGGGCCGCCGCGGCCAGCGGGACGCCGTACCGGGCGCAGTCATCCCGCAGACGGCGCGCGCGGGCCAGCACGGCCGGAGAGGCCGGGGCGTAGTCATGCCGGCGCCGATCGCCGTGACCACTCCCTGCGCGCGCAGGTCGGCCAGCGCCGGGTACGCCTCGTCGAGCGCGGGGCCCATGAAGTCGTCGGGGTCGTGGATGAGCGCGATGTCCACCCGGTCAAGACCCAGCCGGATCAGGCTGTCTTCCAGGCTGCGCAGCACCCCGTCCCGGCTGTAGTCCCGGACCCGGGTCAGTGGCGGCGTGCCGTAAAACTCCTCGGCCCCGTCTACGTCGCCGCGGGCGGGTACCAGCAGCCGGCCGACCTTGGTGCTCACGATGAACTCGTCCCGGCGGCGGCCGGCCAGGAAATCGCCGATCCGCCGCTCGGAAAGGCCGGCCCCGTAGTGCGGCGCGGTGTCGAAGGCCCGGATTCCGGCATCCCAGGCCGCAGTCAGCGCCTGGTTGGCCGCCTCGTCGCTCACCGGCTGGTATAGCCCGCCGATGGGCGCGCCGCCGAATATCAAGGGCAAACCGCCAGGCAAGAGGTTCATGCTCAGGACAATCCGCCGTCGCGCCACGCCGGGCCCGACGGGAAGGAGTACTCGGCCAGCGACTCCGGCAGGATCTCGGTGGACGCCCCGGGCGTCTCCGGCGCGATGTAGTTGCCGTTCACGACCGTGGCCGGCGCGGCGAAATGCTCGTGCAGGTGATCGATCCACTCGATCCGCCGGCCCTGCGTCGTGCCGGACAGGGCCACGTAGTCGAACATCGACAGGTGCTGGACGATCTCGCACAGCCCGACGCCGCCGGCGTGCGGGCACACGGGCACGCCGAACTTGGCGGCCAGCAGCAGGTTGGCGATGTTCTCGTTCACCCCGGCGACGCGGCAGGCGTCGATCTGCATGATGTCGATGCTGTCCGCCTGCAGCAGTTGCTTGAACATCACCCGGTTGGCGACGTGCTCCCCGGTGGCGATCTTGACGGGCGCCACGCCCCGGCGGATCGCCGCCGTGCCGAGGATGTCGTCCGGGGCGGTCGGCTCCTCCACCCAGGCCGGCCGGAACGGCGCGAGCTGCCTGATCCAGGCGATGGCGGCCGTAACGTCCCACACCTGGTTCGCGTCGATGGCCAGGCCGATGTCGTCGCCCACGACCTCGCGCGCGATCGCGCACCGGCGAAGGTCGTCGTTGAGCACGGCGCCGACCTTGATCTTCACCTGGGTGAAGCCGTCGCCGACGGCTTCCGCGCACAGCGCCGCCAGCCGCTTGTCGGAATAGCCCAGCCAGCCCGGCCCGGTGGAGTAGGCCGGATAGCCGTCTCGCCGCAGCGCCGCGATCCGCTCGGCCCGGGTCGCGGCGCCGCGCTCGAGCAGCGCGAGGGCCTCGTCCGGGGTGAGCGCGTCGGACAGGTAGCGGAAGTCGACCAGGCCGGTGATCTCCTCGGGGGTCAGCTCGGCGAGCAGCAGCCACAGCGGCTTGGAGGCCTGGCGCGCGGCCAGGTCCCAGCACGCGTTGAGCACCGCGCCGGTGGCCATGTGCACCACGCCGGAGGCCGGCCCGAGCCAGTGCAGCGGGCTGTCCCGGACCAGCCGGCGGCTGAGCCCGCCGAGGTCGGCGAGCACCTCGTCCAGGTCCCGGCCGGCCAGGAACGGCTCAAGCAAGCGGATCGCGGCCAGCTGGACGTCGTTGCCGCGGCCGATGGTGAACGCGAAGCCGTGCCCGGACACCGCCGGATCCGGCGCGTCGGTCCTGATGACGACGTAGGCGGCGGAGTAGTCGGGGGCCGGGTTCATCGCGTCGGACCCGGCCAGCGTCCGCGACGTGGGAAACCGCACGTCGAATGTCTGGAATCCGATGATCTTGGTCATTCGGCGCCCGCCTCGCCGCCGATGACGCGGGCCCTGCACAGATACGTGGATCTCATCCGATCTTGCCGTCGGCTGGGGTTCGCTCGGAAGTCACTGGGCCGCGGTCAGCTCGTCCTCGGCCTGGTCCGCAGGCCCTGCATGCCGCCGTCCACGGCCAGGGCCGTGCCGGTGGTCGCGCCCGCGAGCGGGCTGGCGAGGTAGGCGATGGCCGCGGCGACCTCTTCCGCGGTGACCAGCCTGCCCATGGGCTGGCGCGCGTTCAGCGCGGCACGTTCGGCGGCCGGATCGGGTGCGGCGTCGAGCAGTCGGCCCACCCACGGGGTGTCGGCCGTGCCTGGAGTCACGCAGTTCACCCTGATCCCCTCGGTCACGTGGTCGGCTGCCATGGCCAGGGTGAGCGAGTAGACCGCGCCCTTGCTGGCGGAGTACAGCGCGCGCTGCGGCAAGCCCGCGATGGCCGCGACCGAGCAGGTGTTGACGATGGCCGCCTGGCCGCGATCGCGCGCCGCCTCGCGGAGTAGCGGCAGGGCCGCCCTGGTGGTGCGCACGATGCCGAGCACATTCACATCGAAGACCCGGCGCCACTCGTCGTCGTCGTTGTCCGCCACCGTGCCGGCCGCGCCGATGCCGGCGTTGTTCACCACGATGTCCAACTGGCCTAGGGTCCGGCGGACTTCGCCGATGGCGGCCCGGACGTCGTCGTCGTCGGTCACGTCGGCGATGAGCGGGTAGATGGCCGCGGGATCGGCGTCGGCCTTGACCCGGTCCACGGCGGCGACCCGGGCGCCGCGCGCGGCCAGCAGCCGGGCGGTGGCCAGGCCGATCCCCGAGGCGGCCCCGGTGACCAGCGCGGTCAGCCCGTCGAATTCAGCGGTTTGCTCTTCCATAGATCCGATGTATAACGCACGCGACCGCCGGCGGTCCAGCCCCCCGGCCGCGTCACCGACCGGGTCGGTCCTCAGCAGGCTGCAAGTCACGCCGTCCCGCCAGGCTCCGTCCTTCCAGCCGATCTCGTAGTAGCAGCGGGCCCGCCCGGCCGGGTAGGGGCGCGTCAGCCGAGCGCCTTGCGCCGGTACAGGTGCACCGCCAGCGGCGCGAACACCACCAGCATGCCCACCGACCAGCAGACCACGGCGAGCTCGGGATGCTGCATGGGCCAGGCCTGGATCGACGCGGCGGGGTTCGGGTTGCCGAACAGGTGCCGGCAGGCGGTGGCCAGCGCGGACATCGGGTTCCATTCCGCGACCGGCTGCAGCCAGCCGGGCATGCCCTGGATGGGCACGAACGCGCA
>JBEKEK010000297.1:0-4760 GCA_050013875.1 Trebonia sp.
GACCTCGACGCGGTGCTCGCCCGCCACCCGCAGGTGGCCCTGGTGGACGAGCTCGCGCACACCAACGTGCCCGGCTGCCGGAACACCAAGAGATGGCAGGACGTCGACGAGCTGCTCGACGCCGGCATCGATGTCGTCACCACCTTGAATATCCAGCACCTGGAGTCGCTCAGTTCGGTGGCGCATCAGGTGACCGGCGTGGAGCAGCACGAGACCGTGCCCGATGAGATCGCCCGCCGGGCCGACCAGATCGAGCTGGTCGACATGACCCCCGAGGCGCTGCGACGCCGGATGGTACACGGGAACGTCTACCCGCCGAACCGGATCGAGGCCGCGCTGACCCACTACTTCCGGCCGGGGAACCTCACCGCGCTGCGCGAACTGGCCCTGCTGTGGCTCGCCGACCGGGTGGAGGAGGGACTGCAGCGTTACCGGACCGAGCACGGCATCGCCACACCCTGGGAGACCAGGGAGCGGATCGTGGTGGGCATCGGCGGGGAGAAAGGCGATGAGGCCGTCATCAGGCGGGCGGCCAGGATCGCCGGGCGGACTCCCGGCAGCGACCTGCTCGCGGTGCACGTGAGCAGGGACGACGGACTGACGGCCGTCCCGGCCGGGACGCTGGAGACGCAGCGGGCCCTGATCTGTTCGGTCGGCGGGAGCTTGCGGCAGATACCGGGTGAGGATGTGCCCGAGACGCTGCTGCGGTTCGCCCGAGCGCAGAACGCCACTGCGATGGTGCTCGGCGCGAGCCGCCGTGGCCGGTTTCACACCCTGCTCACCGGCAAATCCATCCCGACGAGGGTGGCCCGCCGGGCTGAGCACATCGACGTCCACGTGGTCAGCCGCCAGGACAAGGGCCGCCAGGACAAGGGCCGCCAGGACAAGGGCCGCCAGGACAAGGGCCGCCAGGACAAGGGCCGCCAGGACAAGGGCCGCGGCCGCGCGGCCCGGGCCGGGCTTGGCTCCCGCCGGGCCAAGGCCGCCTGGGCCAGCGCGGAGGCGGCCGCCCTGACCAGGCTCGCGGCCTGCGTGCTGCGCGGCCACGGCGACCCGCCCGCCCTGCTCGAGGAGGTCCGCCAGATGTTCGGCCTGGCCGCGGTCAGCCTGCTCGAACCGCAGCCAGCCGGCCCCGGCTGCTACATCGTGGCCAGCGCGGGCGAACAGCCGCCGGAAGGACCAGGAGCCGACCTGGAACTGCCGGTAAGCCAGACGATGACGCTGGCCTGCCGCGGGCAGGTGCCCACCCGCATGGACACCCGGGTGCTGCATTCCTGCGCGGTCCAGATCGTGGCCGGCCTCGACGGCTGGCCCCGGCACGAGCGGCACGAGCAGGAAGCCGAGGCGACCAGGCATGCCGCCGATCTGCGCTCCCGGATGACGCTGCTCGCCGCCACCGGCAAGAACGCACAGGAGCATCTCGATCAGGCCAGGACCGCGCTGGCCGCGCTGGCGGATCGCGGCCTGGCCGTCACACCGCAGGATCGGGCGGCGCTCGCCGACGCGGGCCGCGCGGTGGACTACGTGCGCAGGCTCATCGAGGATCTCAGGGATCTCAGCCGGCTGCACGCCGGAGCGGTCGAGGCCTATCTCCGGCCTGTCGATCTTGACGAGGTGGTCGCCGATACCCTCGAGGACCTGGGTCCCGGCCGCCAGCACGTCACGCTCAGCACGGCCGAAGACCTGCCCGATGTGATCGCCGATGCCGCGCTCCTCACCCGGATCCTGACCAGCCTGCTGGCCGACGCCTGGCAGCGCTGCCCCGCGGGCCCGATGCCCGCCCTGGCGGCCGTGGCCCTGGACCGCCAGGTCGAGATCCGCATCTGCGACCAGGGCCCTGATCAGGAGAACGGCACGGCCAGTCTCGCGCTGCGGCTCGCCCGTGATCTGGCCGAGGCGATGGGCGACACGCTCCGCTGCGAGCGCACCCCGGGCGGCGGCCGCACCGTGATCGTCACGCTGCCCGCTTCGGCCCGGCGCACGGCCGCCGACCCCGCCGGCGGTCGTGAGCTTGTGCCGGACCCGCTAATGCCGTTAACTGGACCTGCGGCCTGACCGGCCCGGACCCCGCCTTCACTCGCCGCTGTTTCTTATGAGTGCGAGAGAGGCCCATGAGCACGCGAAACGTTGTCCGGGCGGATGCCGCCACGACAGCTGGGCATGGCCCGGCGCCGCCTGCCCCAGGCGGCGGCGAATTCACAGAATCCAGGCAGCGTCGCCGGTGGCTGGACGCCTTCCGCGAGCTGCTGCCGTTGCTGCTGTCCAGCCAGGCCGGGCCGCCGTACGCGCTGATCGCCAAGCACGCCGCGACCGCCGCGACGGGCGACTTCGCCGCGCTGGCCGTCCCCTACGGCGCGGTCCAGGTCATTGTCGTCGGCGTCAGCGGCGAGCTCACCGCCGGAATGACGAACCGGACGGCGCCGCTGGCCGGCTCGCTGACCGGGCAGGCGATCCTCACCGGCCAGCCCAGCCTGGTCACCGGCGACCGCCGCGCCGCGGCCGCCGCCGCGCTCGGTGCCGCGACCGGCCCGCTGATGGTCGTGCCGCTGACCGCCGGCCAGCAGGTCCGCGGCGCGCTGCTGCTGGGCCGGCTGGCCACCAGCCCGAGCTTCACCGAGACTGACCTGGTCGCGGCCGTCAGCTTCGCCGACCACGCGGCCGTGGCCATGGAACTCGCCCGGGCCCGCACCGACCAGCTCACCTTGGCCCAGGTCGAAGACCACGACCGGATCGCCGGAGACCTGCACGACCATGTCATCAAGGAACTGTTCGCTCTCGGCATGGTGCTGCAGGGCCATGCCGCCCGCGCCGACCCGGCTACGGCGGACCGGATTAACGGCTACGTCGACACCCTCGATGAGATCATCAAAAAGATCCGCACCAGCATCTTCGGACTCCACCAGCGACCCGCGAAGATCTAACCATGTCCAAACGAACCCTGGTTTCCTCAGTCCGTCAATCCGAGGACCATTCCGTGGCAGGCTCGAGTGCGGTCTGGGGGACGACGTTGGCGGCGCGCATCGTGCGGACGTAGCCCGCGCGCTGGTATCCAGCCCGGTCAGGATCGGCGGGCACGGCCAGCAGCCCGCGTACGTCGTCCACGCAGCTGTACCCCTTGCGACCCATCCACTGGGCCAGGCCGTCGAGCAGCACGGCCGCGTGCCCGGGTCCGTGCCGGATCAGCGCGGACGCGGTCATCACGACGTCGGCGCCTGCCAGCAGGTACGTGACCACGTCGGTCGGCCCGTCGACGCCGGTGGTCGCCGCGAGGGACGCCTTGACCTGACTGTGCAAGATGGCGATCCAGGTACGTGGCAGCCGGGCCTCGGCCGGGCTCGACAGGTCGAGCCCGGGCACCACGGTCAGGGTCTCCGGGTCGATGTCGGGCTGCAGGAACCGGTTGAAGAGCACCAGGCCGTCCGCGCCGGCCTCGTCGAGCCGTAGCGCCATCTCGCCGGTGGAGCTGAAGTGCGGGCTCAGCTTGACCGCCACGGGCACGCTCACCGCCGCTTTGACCCGGCGCAAGATGTCGAGGTGCCGCTGCTCGACCTCCCGGCCGGTGATGTGCGCGTCGCCCGGTATGTAGTAGATGTTCAGCTCGATCGCCGCGGCGCCCGCATCCTGCATGTCCCGCGCGTAGCTGGTCCAGCCGGCCGGCGTCACGCCGTTGATGCTGCCGATCACCGGGATGTCCACCGCCAGCACCGCGCGCTCGAGCAGGCTGAGGTAACGGCGCGGGCCGGGATCGGCGTCCGCGTCCGCCGGGAAATAGGACAGGGATTCGGCGAAGCTGTTCGTGCCCGCGTCGGCGAGCCGCGCGTTCCGCTCCGCCTCCTGGCGCACCTGCTCCTCGAACAAGGAGTAGAGCACGACCGCGCCGACTCCGGCGTCGGCGAGCCGCCGGACGCCGTCCAGGGTGTTCGAGAGCGGGGACGCCGAGGCGACGAGGGGGTTCCGCAGCGCCAGGCCCAGGTAGCTGGTCGAAAGGTCCATCAGTGCTCCTTCCCCTGGTCCTTCCGCGCGTCGGCGGGGAACCGGTGCGCGCCGCGGCTCGCCATCTCCTCGTAGGTGTCCCAGCGCAGGTCGACCGCCTGCTGGGCCAGCGCTCCCAGCCGCTCGGCCTCGGCCGGGTGGGTGTTGGTGAGCGAGCGGTACCGCAGCTCCCGCTGGGTGTAGTCGGTCAGCGGAATGCGGGGCCGCGGCGAGTCGAGCAGGAACGGGTTGCCTCCGGCGCTGCGCAGCAGCGGGTCATAGCGGACCAGCGGCCAGTAGCCGCTGGCCACGGCGCGGTGCTGCTGGCCGAGCCCGTCGCGCATCTCGATGCCGTGGGCGATGCAGTGGCTGTACGCGATGACCAGCGACGGCCCCTCGTACGCCTCCGCCTCGCGGAAGGCACGCAGGGTCTGCTGAGGGTCGGCGCCCATCGCCACCCGGGCCACGTAGACGTTACCGTAGGCGATGGCCTGCAGCGCGATGTCCTTCTTCGGCACGGTCTTGCCGGCCGATGCGAACTTGGCCACGGCACCGAGCGGTGTCGACTTGGATGACTGCCCGCCGGTGTTGGAGTAGACCTCGGTGTCGAGCACCAGCACGTTGACGTTGCGGCCGCTGGCCAGGACGTGGTCGAGCCCGCCGGACCCGATGTCGTAGGCCCAGCCGTCCCCGCCCACGATCCAGACGCTGCGCCGGACCAGGTGATCGGCCACGCTGCGCAGGTCGGCGACGTGCCCGTGATCGGGGTCCAGGGCATCGAGGCGCCG
>JBEKEK010000298.1:0-4708 GCA_050013875.1 Trebonia sp.
CTGGTATCGACCGTCGCACACGAGCTGCGCTCCCCGCTCACCAGCGTCAAGGGTTTCACCGCCACGCTGCTGAACAAGTGGGGCCGGTTCACCGACGACCAGAAGCGTGTGATGCTGGAGACAGTGAACGCCGACGCTGACCGCGTGACCAGGCTCATTACCGAGCTGCTCGACGTGTCCAGGATCGAGTCCGGCCGGATGGAAGTTCACCGGCAGCTGGTTGACCTGCCGGACCGGGCGAGGAAGATCATCGCCGGACGCGTCGCGGCGGGCGACCCCGAGGACAGGTTCGCACTTGAGGTCCGCAGCGGCCTGCCGGAGACCTGGCTGGACGCCGACAAGATCGATCAGATCCTCGGCAACCTGGTGGAAAACGCCGTCCGGCACGGGGCTGGTATGGTAACAGTCGTGGTGGAACCAGCGCACTTGGGTGATGAAGCGGCGCAGACGCCGTCTGGCCTGCCCGCCGCGGTCGCCGTCTCGGTGCGTGACCAAGGCGAGGGCATCTCGCCTGAGGTAGCGCCCCGCGTGTTCCGCCAGTTCTGGCGGGGCAAGCGCCGCGGTGGTACCGGCCTCGGTCTCTATATCGTCAAGGGCCTCGTCGAGGCCCACGGCGGCACGATCGGCGTGTGCCCCGCGCCCGGTGGCGGTGCCGAGTTCCGATTTATCATGCCCGCGGGGACTGCCGCCGGCTAAGAACGCCGCCTAAGACCCCCGCGGTCTATCGGCACCGCGTGACGGCTCGGTAAGGTAATGTCCTTTCGGGCTTCCAGCACAGCGATCGGCGGGCCGCTGATGTTCTGCGGATAGACCGCGAGGCACATGTCCGGCCATTCCCGCTTTGCCTTCGAGGAACTTCGTTGCCTTGGGGCACGGCGCCTTGGGGCACGGCGCCTTGGGGCACGGCGCCTTGGGGCACGGCGCCTTGGGGCACGGCGCCTTGGGACGCGGCGCCTTGGGGCACGGCGTGTCACCACGGCCCGTTCCGCGAATTGCCCGCCGGAACCTCAGCAGACCCGTAAGTTACGTACGGCCCGCAGGAAGCAGGACCCTATGTCCGCACCAAACAAAAGTTACGACCCACGGACGGTGGCCTCGCTGGCGCCAGACGAGATAGCGCGCGTGCTTGACGAGGCGCTCGCCGCCGTCGCCGCCGCCGGGACGCTCGATGAACTGAAGGCGGCGCGGATTGCGCACGACGGTGACCGGGCGCCGCTCTCGCTGGCCAGCGCCGAGATCGGCGCGCTGCCTCCGGAGGCCCGGGCCGAGACCGGGCGGCGGGTAGGCGCGGCCAAGGGCCGGCTCCGCAAAGCGCTGCAGGAGCGCCAGGCCCAGCTCGAGGCCGAACGTGACCGGAACGTGCTGATTACCGAGGCGGTCGACGTCACGCTGCCCGGCGGCCGGACCCCGCCCGGCGCACGCCATCCGGTGACGATGCTGGCCGACCGGCTGTCCGACGTGTTCGTGGCGATGGGTTACGAAGTAGCGGAGGGGCCAGAGGCCGAGGCCGAGTGGTACAACTTCGACGCGCTGAACATCCCGCCTGACCACCCGGCCCGGGAGATGCAGGACACGATCTTCCTCGAGAGCCCCGCCGGACCGCAAGCCAAGTCCGGCGTCGTACTGCGGACGCAGACTTCGCCGGTACAGATCAGGTCCATGCTCACCCGCCCGCTGCCGCTGTATGTGGTCAGCCCGGGCCGCTGCTACCGGCACGACCCGCTCGACGCCACGCACAGCCCGGTGTTCCACCAGATCGAGGGGCTCGCGGTCGATGAGGGCCTGACCATGGCCGACCTGCGCGGCGCGATCCAGTCGTTCGTGGACGCGATGTTCGGCGTCGGGCTGCGCACCCGCTTCCGGCCCGACTACTTCCCCTTCACCGAGCCGTCAGGCGACGTGTCGATGGAATGCCACGTCTGCCGCGGGGCGTCGGCGAAACCCGGCGGCGAGCCGTGCCGGGTGTGCAAGTCGCAAGGCTGGATCGAGATCGCGGGCTGCGGCATGGTGAACCCGCGGGTGCTGGTGTCGTGTGGCATCGACCCGGACAGGTACAGCGGGTTCGCGTTCGGGCTCGGCATCGAGCGCAGCCTGATGATCGGGCACGGGCTCACCGAGATCAGGGACGCGGTCGAAGGCGACGTCCGGTTCAGCCGGGCGTTCGGGATGGAGATCTGAGATGCGAGTGCCGCTTTCCTGGCTGCGCGCCTACGCGCCGCTGCCGGAGCCTACCGACGCCAGCGAAGTGGCGCGCAGGCTGACCGCGGCTGGGCTCGAGGTCGAGTCGCTGGAGACGGTCGGGCACGACGTCCGCGGCGTCATGGTCGCCCAGGTGCTGTCGATCGAGGAGCTCACTGGCCTGAAGAAGCCGATCAGGTACTGCCGGGTTGCGGTTTCGCAGGAGCAGCTGGCGGGCCCGCCCGACCAAGCGCCCGGGGTGATCTGCGGCGCGGTCAACTTCGCGGTCGGCGACCGGGTCGCGTTCGCGCTGCCCGGCGCGGTGCTGCCCGGCGGGTTCGAGATAGGCGCGCGCAAGACCTACGGCCGCATCTCCGAAGGGATGATCTGCTCGGCCAGCGAGCTGGCCATCGGCGACGATCACTCCGGCATCGTCGTGCTGCCTGCCGACGCCCCGCTCGGCGCCGATTTCGTGTCGTACGCGGGCCTGCGCGACGAGGTGTTCGAGATCGCGGTGACGCCTGACCGTGGCTACGCCGTATCGGTGCGTGGGATCGCCCGTGAGCTCGCGACCGCGTTTGGGGTGCCCTTCACCGATCCTGCCTCGGCCGGCCCAGCCCCGGAGAACCCGGAGGAGGCGCCCGGCGCCGACGCGGGTGGCGGGGACATCGATGAGGTCGGCGCGGAGGTCTACCCGGCTCGCATCGGCGACCCGTCCGGATGTGACAGGTTCGTGCTGCGCGAGGTGCGCGGCTTCTCCCCGGCGGCCCAAACGCCGTTGTGGATGCGGGTGCGGCTGGCCAGGTGCGGGGTCAGGTCCGTGTCGCTGGCGGTCGACGTGACCAACTACCTGATGCTGGAGCTCGGGCAGCCACTACACGCCTTCGACCGGGCCAAGCTGACCGGTGAGATCGTGATCAGGCGGGCGCAGCCGGGGGAGAAGCTCGAGACGCTGGACCACGTGGTCCGCACCCTCGATCCGGACGACATCTTGATCACCGATGCGTCCGGGCCGATTTCCCTGGCCGGGACCATGGGCGGCCTGTCCACCGAGATCGACTCGGACTCCTCCGACCTGGTGATCGAGGCCGCGCATTTCGACGCCGACGCCGTGGCCAAGATGAGCAGGCGGCACAAGCTGCACAGCGAGGCGTCCTACCGGTTCGAGCGCGGCGTGGATCGCGAGCTGCCGCTGCGGGCCAGCGCGAAGGCAGTGGCCCTGCTGTCCGCGCTGGGCGGCGGGCGGGTGCTGCCGGGCTGCACCCACGCCTGCGTCGACGTGCCGCCGGTGACGATCTCGATGGCGGCGGATTATCCGGACCGGGTGGCCGGCGTGGTGTACGGCCGGGACATCGTGGTCCGGCGGCTGCGCGAGGTGGGGTGCACGGTGCGGGAGACCCGGACGGCGGCCGCGCCGACCATCGCCCCCTGGCGGGCGGACCGGCCCGCCGACCTGGCACCGCCGGGCACCGCCCTGATATCCGTGCTCGAGGTGACCCCGCCGTCCTGGCGTCCCGACCTCACCGACCCCGCCGACCTGGCCGAGGAGGTAATCCGGCTCGAAGGCTACGAGAGCGTGCCCGCCCGGATGCCGCGCGCGCTGGCCGGGCGCGGGCTGACGCCGCGCCAGCGGCTCCGCCGTTCGGTCGGCCGCACGCTGGCCGAATCCGGCTACGTCGAGGTGCTGTCGTCGCCGTTCGCGTCCCGGTCCGACGCGGACCTGCTCGGGCTGCCGACCGAGGACATGCGCCGTTCGGCGGTGGTGGTGGCCAACCCGCTCAGCGAGGACGAGCCGTTGCTGCGGACCGCGTTGCTGCCCGGGTTGTTCCGGGTACTGACCAGGAACGTCGGACGGGGTTTCACCGACACCGCGCTGTTCGAGATCGGGCCGGTCTTCCGGCCGCGGCCAGGGGCGGCGCCCTCGGCGCCCATCCTCCCCGTCAACCGCGGGCCTTCGGTGTCCGAACTCGCCTCGCTCGAGGCCGCGCTGCCCGACCAGCCCCTGCGGGTGGGGACGGTACTCGTCGGCGCCCGCGAGCTCGACGGCTGGTGGGGTCCGGGTCGTGAGTCGTCGTGGGCAGACGCGATCGAGGCGGCGCGCGCGATCGGGCGGATCTGCCGGGTGTCGCTCGACGTGCGCGCCGACGCCTACGCGCCGTGGCATCCGGGACGCTGCGCGGGCATCTACGCGCGGGTGGCCCGAGGGGACGGCGAGCAGCAACGGGAGTGGCTGGCGGGACACGCGGGTGAGCTGCACCCGCGGGTGGTCAAGGCGTTCGGCCTGCCGGACCGGACTTGCGCGATGGAGCTCGACCTGTCGGTCGTGTTCGCGGCGGCCGAGGGGGACGGTGCCGTGCAGGCGCCGCAGCTCTCGAGCTATCCGCTGGCCACCCAGGACGTGGCGCTGGTCGTGGACGCGGCCGTGCCCGCCGCCGAGGTGCAAGCGGCCCTGGTGGCCGGGGCTCCCGAGGACCTGCTCGAGGACGTGCGGCTGTTCGACGTGTACGCCGGAGCCCAGGTCGGCGAGGAC
>JBEKEK010000299.1:0-9158 GCA_050013875.1 Trebonia sp.
GCAACCGACAACGCGTCGTGGTCGAGACGTTGCGAGAACCAGACGGACGGAAGCCCGGTATCGCGGGCCTCGCGGGCACGATCCAAGAAATGGTCCACCACATTGTCGCCGACGTCGTCGCCAGCGGGGAGGCCTACGCCGACTCCGCGGAACATGCGTGTCGCTGCGAGAGAGGCCATACCGGACTCTTCGCTCAGTCGACCTTCGATCGGCCGGGCCCTGTACCTGCCCGCGGACTGGGCCGCCGACGAGGAGCGCCGCGAGCTCGCCGGAGTGCCGGACGAGGTCATGTTCTCCACCAAGCCGCAGCTCTCCGGCGATCTGCTGCAGCACGCCGCCGACCGGGGCATCCGCGCTGGGTTCACTGCCGGCGACGAGGTCTACGGCGGCCTTGACCTGCGCAAGAGCATCCGGGAGCGTGGCACCGGCTACGTCATGGCCGTCCGCTCGAACTACCAGGTGACCCTGCCCTCCCGCCGCCGCCTCACCGTGAAAGAGGCATCTCTCCTGGTCAAGCCAGGAATGTGGCAGCGGATGCGCACCGGCTCGGCTACCAAGGGGGCCAAGGACTACCACTGGGCCATGATCGAGATCACGCCCAATGACACCCCCGAAGGACAGGACGACGGAGACGCTGTCCTCCTCCTGCGCCGGCACCGTTACACCGGCACCGTCAGCAGCTACCTGTGCTGGACACCGAACCCGGTGCCGCTGGCGAAGCTGATCAAGGCAGCCGTCACCAGGTGGAGAATCGAGGAAGATCACCAGCTGTACAAGCAGGTCAGCGGCCTGGACAGCGGCCAGGTCACCACCTGGACCTCCTGGCACCGCTGGACCGCGCTCAGCCTGCTCGCCGGCGCGTTCCTCGCCGTGGCCGCCGCCTGGCAGCGCGCCGCGGACATCGGCGCGAGCGTGCTCGACCTGATCCCCTTCACCGTGCCTGAACTGCTCAGACAGCTCCGCGGCATCGTCATCCCCGAGCCCCGTCGCGACAAGCCGCACCGTGATGCCTGGGCGCTGTGGCGACGCCGCCACCAGTACGGCGCCCAGCAAGCCCACCAGCGATGGCACGCCTACGCCGACGAGGTGCCACGGTAACGATCTACAACTGCCGTATCAGCCAGAGCGGGCCGGTCGGGGGCGACGGCGCGGCCATCAGGGAGCAGTTCGCCACCGTCGTCCAACACGATGAAGCCGTCGCACAGCAGGCTCCAGCCCTGCCCGGGGTGATCGGCGACTATCCGGGCGGCTAGGTGACCGGGTGCCGGCCATTGCGGGCACGGCGGCTGATGCTGACACATTGTTTCCTCCGTTGTACAGCTTGGTGGGTTTACTGTTCGCTGGCCTGGACCTTTCGTGGCGCCCATCGCGCGGGTTCGGTGCGTGGTATCTCTGGCCCGGTGCGGCGGTAGGCGCGGCGATAAAACAGCAGTGGATTACGGTCCGAGCATGCGGATAGGTCGCGGACTTCGCCAACCACGACCGTGTGATCCCCGCCGCTGTACTCGGCCCACAGCGTGCAGTCGATCCACGCGATGGCGCCGTCCAGCACGGGTGCCCCGGATGGCGCGGGCGTCCAGCCGAGGCCGGTGTACTTGCCGCCGCCTGATCGGGCGAATCTGCTGCTGATGTGCTGCTGGTCGTCGGCCAGCACGTTGACGCAGAAGCGTCCAATGCCGCGGATGCGCGGCCAGGTCGTTGATATGTCCGCCGGGCAGAGGACCACCAGCGGCGGATCCAGCGACAGAGAGGTGAAGGACTGGCAGGTGAACCCGAGAGGCTCGTCGCCGAGGGCGGTCACGACCGTCACACCGGAGCAGAAGGAGCCTAGGACGGTCCGCATAGCCTCAGGGGTGAAGGATCGCTCGGCTTTCATTCTGGCGTCCCCTCTCCGACGGGATTTCCAGGCGAGCCGCGGGTCTCACCGTGGGCTCGGCTCGGCTGCGCTGCGGGCCGGAGTGACTGGCCCGGCCCGCAGCGCATCGCCTACTGGAACTCGGGCATGACGTTCTTGGCGTAGGTTTCGAGCTGATAGCGCTGGACGTGCTCCCAGTCGTCAAAGGGCATGGACTGGGTCCAGGACTCCCAGATGAGCCAGTCGAGTTGGCCCTCCCCATAGAGGCTCACGGTGTCGTGCAGCTGCTCGCGGACCTGCGCGGCAGTCCCGCAGGCCAGCTGGCCGGCGTCAAGCATCCGCTGGGTCAGGGCGCGAGCGTCGGGGAATCGCAGCGGGCGCTCCGGCGGGTCGGTATCGACGCGGTAGCCCTCGTTGAACCAGAACTTCTGGAAGAAGTTCTGGTACCAGAACCCCGCCGTCTCCACGGCCAAGTCGAAGGCCTCCTCAAAGGTCTCCCCGAGGACGATCTTCGAGACCACGCCGAACTTCTGGCCGAGCTTGAGGTCATGCCCGGCCTTCTGCGCGGACTCCTGGTAGAGATGTGCGACCTCAAGGATCCGGTCCTTGCCGCCGGCGGCCACAAAGAGGTTGCGGCCGTGGGTGCCGGAGTCGATAATCGTCTGCTCCGACCGGGTGCTCGGGATGAATATCTCCGGGATCGCCAGCGGGCGAGGGGTGGTGCCGATGCGGTGGATCGTCCCGTTCTCGTCGATGTCCCCAGGGGCGCCGTACTCGCGGGTCCAGTCGGCCAGCGGCCAGTTGGGGATACCAGTCGCGGGGAACGGCACCTGGTAGCTGGGTCCGTCGTGGTGGATAGAGTCCTGGGTCCAGGCCTCCTGGATGACGGAGAGGTACTCGTCGAATTTCGCGCGGTTGGCGGCGTCGGAATCCGGACTGTCGGCGATGGCGTGCTCCGTCTGCCCCAGGGTCTGCACCCAGCGGGTCATGAAGCCACGCGCGAACGCGACGGCCAGGCGACCGGGGAACATGTGGCTGAACAGCGCCAGGTCTTCCGCGACCCGCAGCGGATCATGGGTGGTGAGGACGACCGACATGGGGACGAACGTGATGCGCTCGGTCAGAGCGGCGAGCTTCGCGTACAGCAGCAGGTTGTTCGGGATCGACTCGCCGCCCTCGTACTGGAAGTGGTGCTCGGTGCTGCCGAACGCGTCCAAGCCGAGTTCGTCGGCCCAGATCGCGAGCTGCTCGAAGCCTCGCAGCATCCTCTGAAAGGCGTCGTTGTCGCGCGACACCGGGCGGAGGCGGCGCCGCTCCTCGGGAGTGACGGGGATAGCGGAGCTGGTCATAAACATCGTTTTCATGTGGTCCTCCTGAAGGGAATGGCAACGCGTGATGCGCGCCGAGGAAAGGATCCCGACCTGACGTGTCAGGCTTTGGTCTGGCACCTAGGCCTTGGCCGGACCCGCCAGATCATGGCTCCGGCTCATTGTTACTTTTCCTCAAATTAATTCTCCTAGTGCAAGGGCAGCTGCGATAGTCGCCTCTTCGCACAAATTGCGGCCCCTAATGCTTGTGGTGCGCATATAAGGAAATTAACCATGGGCAATGGGCATCCTCCCTGATGAGATGGCGTTCTGGTCGGGTTCCGAGGGTTTAGGTCCGAGGTGGCATTGCCTACGAGCGCGATCGTTATGGCGCCTGTCGTTTGTCCCCGGATATCTGCTGGTGCGTCTGGTAACCGGCTCGGTTCGAGGGCGAGCCGCTTGATGTGGCGCAGGACTAGAGCCGTTTCGACTGACCGGACCCCGTCGAGCGCCCCGATCTGCTCGCTGAGGTAGGTGTACAGCTGCCGGGTGTCCTGGCAGACGAGGACGGCGAAGACGTTGGCGTGGCCGGTGACGGACGCCGCGAAGTTGACCTCGTCGTGCTTGGCTAGCGCGGTTCCGACGGCGGACAGCGCGGCGGGGGACACCGACAGCCACAGCATGGCGGTGACATGCTGTCCGAGCAGTTCCGGGGCGTACTGGACCTCGAAGTAGAGGATGCCAGTGGCGCGCAGGTGGATCAGGCGCCGGCGGACCGCGTCCTCGGACAGGCCCGAAGCGGTCTGCAGTTCGGGCATGGCGGCCCGCCCGTCACGCTGGAGCACCGACAGCAGCGCCTCGTCCTCGTCGGTCACCGCCACGCGCGCCCATGTCGGCCGGGGGGTCGGCAGCTGAAGTGCGGCCTCCTCCTCGGCCCTCAGGGCGCTGATCTTGTTCAGCCCGCCGACCGGCCCGCCGTAGAAGGAGTGCAGCACGCAATGGGCGCTGACCCCGATGACGCGGGGCGTGTGCTGCAGGCGGTCGAGGAGCATCTCGTTGCGGGCGGCGTCGGTGCGCGGCCGCATCGCGCAAGTTACTTCTGTTCCACCGGAGATGAGGGCGACGTAAGAGGTGTCGGTGCGGCGGGCGAGTGCTCCGGCGAGTCTTTCGGCGCCGTCCGGGGTGCAGTGCAGGCGTATCAGCCATATGGTGCGCCCCAGCCTGCTCTCGTCGGTCATCCCGAGGACCCGCAGGTTCCCGGAGCTTCGCATTCGCTTGTACCGGCGGGCGATGGTCTGGTCGGAGACGCCGAGGACCGCGGCGATGCGGCTGAACGGCGCCCGCCCGTCGAGCTGCAGCGCTTGCAGCAGCTTGCGGTCCAGCTCGTCGGTGTCCACCCGGAACTCCTGATCTTGCGCCGGGCCCGACCGAGACGGCGAAGGCCAACGGCGGTTTGCCACCTCGGGGACCGGGACGGCTTGTCATCGCAACCATCAGCATTGTGCGGCGCGTGGCCATCAGGCCAGCCAGACCCGCCTGATCACTGGTAGTCCGACATACAGGGCCCAATATCACGGAAATCCGCCACGGTTGGCCCTGGCCACTCGGCGATCTCACCCGACTCAGGAGCGCGGATAGTGCGGTTATGCCCCTCGCCCTTACTTCAGCTGGAACGCACCCCTGCTGCCTGGGCGCCCCGGCTTGATGATCGGGGCTGGGTCCAGCCGACTGGTCGGCGCGGCGTCGCGAGGGCTGCGGAGTAGTACCTCCGCGAACCCGAACGTCAATATCAGCCCGAGCCAGCGCACGCGCATTCCGGCGATCGCGAGTGCCGCTGCCACGACTCCGACCGCGACGAGTACCCTCAGGCAACTCGCCACGAGCACGGCCGCCCCCGGCCCAAGCCGATGTCGAGCAAGCGCATTGACAGCAGCCGCCAGCCACCACTGCCACCGCGAGCCGTAAACACCACGGTCAAGCAACGAGGGGAGCGCGCTGGCCCCGCGCACAGCCGCCAGGGACACTGCGGTGCCCGCAGCAAGCGCCGCGACCACGACCACTATCAGCCACCAACGGCCCGCGCCAATAACCGCCGCGCTAGCCAGCACGACGAGGAACACAATCATTTTCACGCGAGCTCCTTCCTTTCGCGCCATCCTGTGAAGGCGTTTCCCGCGCAATCAGATTTATCGCCACGCATAAGCAATACGAGCCAGGGCCGCCACAATGCGGAAATCCGACATAGTGTCCCTGGGATTGCGGCAATTTCGATTCAGGTGAAGTGCTCGGATCGGCCACGATGGTCCCCGCCATTGGAATCTCAAGTGCCGCCGACGGCAGCCGTCCGGTCCGCCTTAGCCTCAGCCGTCCAGCCCGAGTTCGCGGGCGATGAGCATCCGCTGGATCTCGGAGGTGCCCTCACCGATTTCGAGGATCTTCGCGTCACGGTAGAAGCGGCCGACAGCGTATTCGTTCATGAACCCGTAGCCGCCGAAGATCTGGGTGGCGTCCCGAGCATTGTCCATGGCGGCGTTGGACGCGGTCAGCTTGGCGATCGCGGCCTCCTTCTTGAACGGCTCCCCGGCCAGCATCCGTGCGGCCGCGCAGTGCCAGGCCAGCCGCGCCGTGTGGGCGCGGGCCTCCATGTCGGCGATCTTGAACTGAAGCGACTGGAACCGTGCGATGGGCCCGCCAAAAGCACTTCTGTCCTGAACGTACGCGACTGACTCGTCGACGCACCCTTTAGCAAGTCCGGTGGCCAGCGCCGCGATCGCGACCCTGCCCTCGTCCAGCGTCGCCAGGAACTGCGCGTAGCCTCGGCCGCGCTCTCCGAGAAGGTTGGCCTCGGGGACGCGGCAGCCGTCGAAGGACAGCTCGCGGGTGTCGGACGCCGCCCAGCCCACCTTGGAGTACTTCTTCGAGACGGTGAAGCCGGGCGTGCCAGACGGGACGAGAATGGTGGAGATCTCCGGCTTGCCATTCTCGCGGGTGCCGGTGACGGCCGCGACGGCGACGACCGCGGTGATCGAAGTGCCGGAGTTGGTGATGAACGCCTTGGTGCCGTCGATCACCCAGGAGCCGTCCTCGAGGCGGGCCCTGGTCCGCATGGCGCCGGCCACGTCCGAGCCGCCGCCAGGCTCGGTCAGGCCGAACGCGCCGAGCGCCTCCCCGGAGCACAGCCGGGGCAGCCACTGCTGCTTCTGGGCCTGGCTGCCGTACCGGTAGATGGGCATGATCCCCAGGCTGACGCCGGCCTCCAGGGTGATGGCGACCGAGGAGTCGACCCGCGCCAGCTCCTCCAGGGCCACGCACAGGGCGAGATAGTCGCCGTCCATGCCGCCGTATTCGCCGCCGACCGGCAGGCCGAACAACCCCATCCGGCCCATCTGGGCGACGATGTCGTAGGGGAACTCGCCGCGCTCGTACAGATCGGCGATCACCGGGGAGACGACGCGGCGCGCGAAATCCCGCACGGTCTCGCGCAGCTCCTCGTGCTCCTCGTCGAGGCGATAACTGGGCATCATTGGTCAACTCCCGTGGTTCGATGACGGCAAGCGCCTCATTAAGGGTGACTTGCTGCCCAGCCCTCGCCGTTAGCCGAGTCACCACGCCGCCTAGCTGCGCGGTGACGGTGTGTTCCATCTTCATGGCCTCGACGACCAGCAGCGGCTGCCCGGGGCGCACCGTCTGGCCTTCGGCCACGCCGACCGAGACCACAGTGCCCGGCATGGGAGAACGGATGGTGCCGTCTACGCTGTCCGCCCGATCCCCGCGCGTCGGGGCGGCTTCTTCCCCCGACAGCGCCCAGGCATGGCCGCCTTGTCCTAGCCACGTCGTCATCCCGCTGGTCGCGTAGGCGAACCTGAACGTGCGGCCGCCCGTGGTGATGAGCAGGTCGGTGCCGGGCTCGCCGACGCCGGGGCCTCCGTGCGGGCCGGGCGGGCTGAACTCCCCGCGCGCCGTCACGGGGTCGCCGTCGCCGACCACAACCTCGGCGCCCGCCGACGCCAGCCCGCGTACCCGTGCCTCGGCCGGCGTCGGGTGCGACGGGCCAGTGCTGAAGCGGAACTTGGTCCAGGCGGGTCCGCCGGCCCGCCAGCCGTCGGGGATGTCCCACGGGTCGGCCGTCTCGGCTGGCCCCGCCCGCCCGTCATGCTCTCGTTCGAGTAGGCGCGCCAGTGCCGCGGCGGCCAGCACGTCGTCCGGCGGGCGGCATCGGCTGGCGGGGGTGTAGGCGGCATCGGCGACGCGTTCGGCCAGGCTGGTGTCGAGGCGGCCCGCCTGGACGTCGGGGTCGGCCAGCAGGGCGCGCAGGAACGAGACGTTGGTGGTGAGGCCGAGAACGACCGTGTCCGCCAGTGCCGCGTCCAGACGGCGCAGCGCCGTCGCCCGGTCCGGCCCCCACGCGGCAACCTTCGCCAGCATCGGGTCGTAGTCGCTGGTCACCGTCACGCCCGAGGCCAGGGCGGAGTCAACCCGAACCCCGGCCCCGGCGGGTGACCTCGCCACGAGCACCGTCCCGCCAGTCGGCAGGAACCCCTGGGACGGGTCTTCTGCGTACAAGCGCGCCTCAACGGCATGACCGTTTATCGGAAGCGCGCCGACGTCAAACAGCAAGGACTCCCCGGCCGCCACCCGCAGCTGCCATTCGACCAGGTCGAGTCCGTAGACAAGTTCGGTTACCGGGTGCTCGACCTGGAGCCGGGTGTTCATCTCCATGAAGAAGAAGTCATCAGGCGCGTCCCCGGCCACGATGAACTCCACAGTCCCTGCCCCCACGTACCCCACGGAAGCCGCCGCCGACACGGCAGCGGAACCCATCACGGCACGCTGGGCGGCTGTGAGCAGCGGTGACGGCGCCTCCTCGATGATCTTCTGGTGCCGCCGCTGCAGCGAGCACTCCCGCTCGCCGAGGTGAATCACGTGACCGAAGGAGTCCGCGAGCACCTGGATCTCAATGTGCCGGGGGCGGGGCACGTACCGCTCGACGAGCAGTGTCCCGTCGCCGAACGCGGCCACCGCTGTCCGCCGCGCCGCCGCCAGCGCGTCCGGCAGCTCGGCAGGCGAGGAGACTACCCGCATCCCTTTGCCGCCGCCGCCGGCGGACGGCTTGATGAGGACGGGAAACCACTTCTCGTTCAGACTGCTGATTAGCTCTTCATCCGGCATTCCGGCAGCGCCCGCTCCGGGCACTACCGGCACCCCGGCGGCGCCGACCGTCGACTTGGCGGCGATCTTGTCGCCCATCGCGTCGATCGCTCCCGGCGGGGGGCCGATGAAGGTCAGGCCGGTGTCGGCGCAGGCGCGGGCGAAAGCAGCGTTCTCGGAAAGGAAGCCGTAGCCGGGGTGCACTGCCTGCGCTCCGGCCTGGCGTGCCGCCGCTACTATGCGGTCGGCACGCAGGTAGCTGTCGGCGGCCGGCGCCGGCCCGATCCAGATTGCCTCGTCGGCTTCGCGGACGTGCCTGGCGCCCGCGTCTGCGTCGCTGTAGACAGCGACGCTGGCAATACCGAGTTCGCGCAGCGTCCGGGTGATCCGGACGGCGATCTCGCCGCGGTTGGCGACCAGAACCTTGGTGAACACGGCCCTCACATCCGGAAGATGCCGTAGTGCACGTCGTCGAGCGGGGCATTGGCCGCGACAGACAACGCGAGGCCGAGGACCCGCCTGGTGTCGGCCGGGTCGATGATCCCGTCGTCCCACAGCCGGGCGGTGGAGTAGTAGGGGCTGCCTTGGTGCTCGTACTGCTCCCTGACGGGCACTTTGAATTCCTCTTCAGCGCCCGTCGGCCACGATTGGCCTCGTGCCTCGAGTTGGTCGCGGCGGACCGTCGCCAGCACGCTGGCGGCCTGCTCGCCGCCCATCACCGAGATGCGGGCGTTCGGCCACATCCACAGGAAGCGGGGCGAGTACGCCCGGCCGCACATCGCGTAGTTGCCGGCCCCGAACGAGCCGCCGATGACCACGGTGAACTTCGGCACCCGGGCGCAGGCGAC
>JBEKEK010000300.1:0-4620 GCA_050013875.1 Trebonia sp.
CTGGGATGAACGCGCGCTCCGGGCTGCTACCAGCCCGCACGGAGCCAACCCCATGACGTCGGCCTGGCAGACCAAGCTCAGCCAGCACGCCCACCTGATCGACCACCTTTTCGCCAAGAACAACTGGCTCGCTCTCTGGCAGATCTGGCGCCAGTACAACGGGTCGATCAGGGCGGTCAGCGATCGCCTACCACCCGGGAACACGCCCAACTCAGTGCGAAGGTTCAGCGAGGAGGCCACGTCCGCCATGACCGCATTCAAGGAGGCCTTCTACGGGCCCCGGCCGACGACTTACGAACGGGGAAACTCAGCACTCGCAGCGCCTCTTGTCGCATTCGCCGACGCGAACGACAAGTTCTTCAACGCACTTGACCTGCAGGATGTGCTCGACTTCGCCAAACCATGGAACCGGGTCAAGGGTGGATAGTTTATGCCCGGCAGCCAGTCGTTCGCCTTGGAGGCGGCGCTGCGGCATGGCCCGTGGATCGCCGCCTTGGCGTCGCTGGCCGTGACGCCGGTCGGCTACGCGTTGGTGGCGCTGGTCCTCGAGCGCAGGATCCTGCGCCCGGCTTCGGAGTTCGTGGCGGTCAGTTGCGGCGATCCGCTGCTGGCGGTCGCGATCGCGCTCGGCGTCTGGCTACTCCACAGCCGGCCTCCCGCAGGCATCGCCAGCCCGCGGGTCGGCATGGTGAACCTAGCCATCTGGCTCGGATTCGGGTTGTGGCAATGGTGGGACGAGACCCGGACGGGCTTCTACACCCGGGACCAGGCCGTCGCTCCGACGAAGATCTGGCATCAGCTGGTGGTGTACCCGGTACTCGGCTACTGGACATGGGTAGCCTGCGTCAGCGGCCTGCTCGCATCGGCCGACGGCAGGGCGGCAGCCCTCGAGGTCGCGGCGAAGGCAGGCATCGCAGCGTGCATCGCGGCCTGGGTATTGACTGTCTTCTACGACCGTCGGCATCCCCGACTCGGTCACCCACCCTACGACTGGCGAAGGCTGCGACCGCGACCCAAACCCTGGCCGCCACAGTCGACATCACTTCGCATATGAGAGCGCGACGAACGCCAAACCGAAGCGGCCCGTCGTCACCGGCATGGGTCATGGCGGCCGCATCTAGCTGATCGAGCCGTCGGCTCTACGAAGCCGGCGCGGTACGTCTGCATAGGCGCCGACGGCCGCGACGGGCGGACGACATCCCTATCGAACGAAGCCGACTCGGCGAGGCCAACGAAGACGCACTTGATCACATCGCTACGCTCCTCGACCCGCCGACGTCGACACCGGGAAAGCCTCCGCCGTTTCATCCACCGGTCGATTCGTGAGCATCTCGTGGCCGAGCACGTCGCCAGTCTTCCCGTAGACCAGGCGGTCGAGGTCCTGCTCCCCCATATGCCGCTGTTGCGTTGATCGATCCCGGATGGCGGGAGACTGGTCTGGTGACTGCACATCACGCGACCTCGGCCTTCGCTGGCTTCCGGTTCCCGCGAGAGGTGATCTCCGTCGCGGTGCGGCGGTACCGGCGGTATGGCCTGTCCTACCGGGATGTCGAGGAGTTTGCTGGCCGAGTGGGGCGTCACCGTGGATCACGTCACCGTCTACCGCTGGGTGCAGCGGTTTACCCCGGAGTTCATCGAGGCTGCCCGGCCATGCCGGCACGCTCCCGGTGACCGGTGGTTCGTCGATGAGACCTATGTGAAGGTCGCCGGCCATTGGACTTATCTGTACCGGGCTGTCGATCAGTATGGCCAGGTCATCGACGTCTTGTTGTCCGTGCGGCGGGACCTGGCGGCGGCGCGGCGGTTCTTCACCCGGGCGCTGCGTGCTGGCACGGTCCCGGCCGAGGTCACTACCGACCGCGCACCTGTCTACCCGCGGGTGCTCGATGAGCTGGTCCCCTCGGCGCTGCACACCATCGAGCAGTATGCAAACAACCCGATCGAGGCAGACCATGGACGGCTGAAAGCCCGGCTCCGGCCGATGCGCGGGCTAAAGCGCCACCGCTCCGCGCGGATCCTTGCCGCCGGACATGCCTTCGTCCAGAACCTCCGCCGCGGCCACTACGACATCGCCACCGACATCCCGATCCAATACCGGCTCCGCATCGCCTTCGACGACCTTGCACTCACCCTCTGAACCAGAAAAGCGTCCCGATCATGCCCTCGCGTTTACAGAGATGGCACAACGCAACAGCGCCACCGGAGACGGGCACGACGAACGTGGCCCGCATATTCGAGGTCGCGGTCAAGTCCGACGACCAGCTGGTCTTCTACGACCCCGGGGTCGGGACGATGGGTGCGCGGGTTGCTATCACGCCGCTGGCACGCCGGCTGACGCAGATCGCGGGCCTGGTCGTCGGGTACGGCATCAAGGACAACATCGAGGAGGCATACGGCTTCCTCGCCGACCACTGGCAACCCGGCGACCGGATCTACCTGTTCGGCTTCTCCCGGGGGGCCTACACGGCTCGGGCACTGTCCGGGATGCTGCGTACTGTCGGCCTGCTGCGCCCGGGCGCGGGCAATCTGACGCCGTACGCCCTGAAGCTCTATGCCAAGAAGGGCGACGTGAAGCCTTCCGAGGCCGAGGAGCAGAAGTTCTGGCGGGTACGCCGCGAGTTCGCCAACCAGTTCGGCAACCCGGCGTTCCCCAACCCGTTCGACAAGAGCAGGCACCAGGTGCACTTCCTCGGGGTGTGGGACACCGTCAAGTCGGTCGGCTGGCTGAACTGGAAGGCCCGATTCGAGCAGGCGCGCTGGCCGTTCACCGCGAAGATCTCAAACGTGGCGACGGCGCGCCACGCGATGGCGATCGACGAACGACGACGCCCGTTCCCCGTCTACCGCTTCGACCCCGACCTGGTGGCCGCATCCGCAGGGAGATTGCAGGAGGTGTGGTTCGCCGGAGTCCACAGTGACGTCGGCGGCCAGTTCGAGGAGCACAAGCTCTCCGACCTCGCGTTCGACTGGATGGTGCGCGAGGCGGAGACCGCCGGCCTCGTCGTGGAGGCGAAAGCCTACAAGCGACTGCTCGGGGTGTCCTTCGACGCCGCTCTGCCTGCGGACCTGGCGTTGGGTGAGATCCACCGGAACCCCGGCACGTGGGCACTCGCCTGGGGGTGGAAGAAGCGAGGGATCCTGCCCGGCGACACCCTGCATCCGAGCGCGCAACGCCGGGTCGAAGCGACCCGAGGCACTGCAACGGCCTACGCTCCGAGGCTTCACTAGACAGGCGAGGATCAGGCCTATCTTCAGCGGCCCCGCTCGCGTCGCCCTGTACCGCTCCAAAACTCCGAGCAGCATCTGTGACCTGCGGGTTGGCCCGCCGACAGTGATGAGGAAAGATCGCGGTCTGACCCGCTTCGACTTCTGTACCTCACCCTGATCCGGGTCTTTGGCTGGCTGTTTCTGCTGAGCCGCGGCCAGGCGGCGAAGGACGCCGGGATCATGGTGCTGCGCCATGAGGTGGCGGTCCTGCGCCGCCAGGTCGCCCGTCCCCGGCTGGACTGGGCCGACCGGGCGGTCCTGGCCGCGCTGGCCCGCCTCCTGCCGGCCGGGCTGCGCCGCCACCGCCTGGTCACCCCGGGCACACTGCTGGCCTGGCACCGCCGCCTCATCCAGCGCAAATGGACCTGCCCGGGCACGCCCGGCCGCCCGCAGGCCAGCAACGAAATCCGCGACCTGATCCTGCGGCTGGCCCGGGAGAACCCCTCCTGGGGATACCGCCGCGTGCACGGCGAACTCTCCCGGCTCGGTCACCGCCTCAGCGCAGCGACCGTCCGCCGGATCCTCCGCGCTGCCCGCCGGCCAGCGCCCCGCAGGCAGGACACCTCCTGGCGAGCCTTCCTCCGCGCACAGGCACACGGGCTTCTGGCCTGCGACTTCTTCACCGTAGACACGATCTTCCTGCGCCGCCTGTACGTCCTGTTCGTGATCGAAGTGGCCACCCGGCGCGTCCACGTCCTCGGCGTCACCCAACATCCCGGCGGCGCCTGGACCGCTCAGCAGGCGCGCAACCTGGTCATGGACCTCGGCGACCGGGCCAGATCTTTCCGCTTCCTCATCCGGGACCGCGACGCCAAGTTCACGGCCGCCTTCGACGAAATCTTCACCAGCGAGGGCCTGAAAATCGTAAAAACCCCGCCGCAGACGCCACGGGCGAACGCCATCTGCGAAAGGGTCATCGGCACCTTGCGCCGCGAACTCTTCGACCGGCTGCTGATCGTCAATGAGCACCATCTGCGCCGGGTGCTGACCGACTACCTGCGGCACTACAACACCGCGCGGCCGCACCGTTCCCTTGGGCAGCTCGCACCCGCTCAAGCTCACACCCGGCCGCCGGAGCTCAACCTCGCCGAGCATCGGATCCGCCGAAAACAAGTCCTTGACGGGCTCACGCACGAGTACCAGATCGCCGCCTGACGACCCCATGCTGCCACGCGAAGCCGCAGGTCACCGCCACGATCGTGTATTCGAGCCCGACAGGATCGGCGACCGTTAGGTCGAAGTCGATGATGGGCTTGGCCGCCAACCCCGGGACTGCGTTAGAGCCCACGTGCTCAAGCTGCAACACCCGCCAGCCCAGGGCCTCCCGGATCCGGCTGGCGAGGTCGCCGTATT
>JBEKEK010000301.1:0-4536 GCA_050013875.1 Trebonia sp.
TCCTATGCAGGTACCGATATCCTACATACCATCCGAGATATTCGAACATGCACAAACGTTGATCGACACTAAATAAGTCTACGCGAACGACGCGTTTACATATTCAGTATCGTCTATACAAATTTGTCAAAGAGGGATCGAAGGAGAATGGATCGAGAACGAGGATCTCGCACTGATCCGATGATTCGCAAATAGTCAGAGTCCGATTTCTTGACCGCGCTGATACTAGTGGCCACAATCTCCAGCCAATCTTGCTCACGCGCAGGTGAAAGATAATCCTCGGCAAAAGTGCCGTGTACAGTCAGGGCAAATGGTTTATAGCTGATGTAGCATGTGAAGTTTTGGGGATCATCGCTATCATCAGGCATCAATTCCTCATCCATGGGCGGCCTGAGATAAGGAGTGGTGACCTTGAGGAAATACCACATCATTTCTTGATAATCTTTACATTCGTCAATATCGGGCGGTTCGGCCCCATCATGCTCGATCGCGTTGCGCAATCGATTTAGACGACGAAGCATTCCTTTTTTGATAATTCCCAGCGCTTCAAGTTTTCCAAGCCAATCGTTTGGATCGACCCCTTCGCCAGTAGGAATAGTGGCCAAGCCAAGGACGGAATCAAGATGCTCCAGCCGCGCCCTCAGTGATCTTTTTAGAGCGAGAATGGCATCAGACCTGTCATATGGGGCTGCACACTGTTCGATTCGGTACGACGCATGGGAATATGACGCTTCGGCTCGGACGCCAAGAGGATCTCCGCGCCCGTCAGTGCTAACACCACTGCCAGCGAAAATAACCCACTCCATGCAATCTGCCCGCAACCACAGCGTCTCGTTGAGACCAGAACCCATCGATATCAGCACCGTAATTAACTCGCTCGCGTTGTGAAGCCACTATCACCAGTTCTGCTAGCACCCCCATAGCCAAGATGGCCGGTGGGCACAGGGCCAGGTTAGTCGGTTACTTCACGCGAGGGCTGATCTTGTAACGCACTGCCTCCCACCGATCCGAGGCACAGCGGCGAGACCAGCGTGAGATGGGGCCAAAAGTCCCATACCGTCCTTGTCGCTCCAGACTGTCAGGGAGGTCGAGTGGCAGCGGCAATCGATACAAACCAACGAGCAGTGAAACCACAGGTCGGACCGCATATCAGCAGGTCAGACAAGTATTGGCCGCAAGTTCGAGATGTACTTCGACGCGATGACGATCGTAAGTCCGACGGCGTGCAAATCACACCGCACCCCTTCCCGCTAGGTAACTGGATAGGTTGGCCGCGATTCTGGCTCGGGCGGCCGACGCTTTGGTGCCGGGCTTGCTTATCCGGTTTCGGGAATCCAGGGCTGGCCCTGGAACGCGCTGGTGAGCGCGTCGAGTGCGCCGATGCCGTGGCGGGCGGCGGTGGCGAGGTAGGACCGGATCGCGCAGAATTCCTCGCCTCCGGCCATGGAACGCATGCAGCCGGAGATCTTGATCCGGAGCTTGCTCATGCGAATCGCCTGCTCAGCAGGGTTATTAGTAAACGGGACGCGCAGGTCGCGGGCGAACCGCGGGTAGTCGGCCTCGCGGTTCTTTATCCTGGTGGCGAGGGCGTGCCGTTTCTGCTGGAGCTTGCCCTGCCGGGCGGCGTTGAGTGCGATCCCCGTCTCGGCGGCCTTGCGGTACCAGTCTTCGTGCTTGCTGCGGGTTTCCTTGTCGATGGAGGCCTGGCCTGCGGCGCGGGCGGCTTCTGCGGCCTCGTTCAGCGCGAGGAGCGCGTCGATGGCCTGCTGCGCCCAGGTCCTGTCGAGATCGGTGCCGGTCTCGGTGACCGCGACGAGCTCCCTGAGCACGTGGGCTCCGCACAGCGCGTGGCCGGCGACGTTGCCGAAGGTGTCATACGGCGCCCAGGCGTCGTGGACGGCGATCCCGCGGAAGTGCGGCAGGACCCCGGCGGCCTCCATGCCGTCCTTCCCTCGCCTGGCATGCACGGTGAACAGGGCGAACTTCCCCGCCGAAGCGGAGTGGACCCAGGCGAGCGTCCCGGCGGTCCGGAACCCGGTCTCGTCGAAGTGGACGACTTCCGCGCTGATCGGGTGCCGGGTGATCGCGGCCAGCGCGGGCGCGAGGAACCCGGCGGTCTTGCGCGCGGCGGCGGCGAGCGCGCCGGCCGACGGCGCGCAGCCGAACATCTCCGCAAGCGCCTGGCACGCGCGGTCCCTCGACAGGAAATGGCCGTGCCACAGGTAGATCCCGGTGCCCATGATCCGCGGCCCGTACTGCACCGGCGCGGTCACCCCATCGGGGGCCTGCGCCTTCGTCTCGCAGCCGCACCCGCACTTCACCGTCAGCATCTGGTGCTCGGTCGTCACCGCCTTCACCGGCGGGATGTCGATGACCTGACGCCGCTCAACCACGGTGACCGGCGCGTTCTTCAGGGACTTCCCGCAGCCGCCGCACTTCGCCGGCCGGTGCCGCACCTTCTTGTCCGGATGCTCCGTGAGCTCCATCGTGGCGCCGGGCTGGCCTTTCGGCCGGCCGGGCTTGCGTCCTGACTTGCCGCGCAGTGACTTCGGCGCCGGCTTGGCCAGCCCGTCCGACGACGGCGGCTTCGATGAGTTCCGGGAATTCGTCTTCACCTGGGCGGCCAAGTCGGCAACCTGGGACTGCAGCCCGGCCAGCGTCTCGCGCAGCAGCCCGATCTCCGCGGCCTGCTCCTCGATCCGGGCGTCCCGCTCGGCCAGCAGTTCCCGCAGCCGCGTGTTCGCAGCGCGAAGCCCGGTCTCACCGCTGTCGGGAACGCCGGGAGTCTCGGGCACGGACGAACGCTGCCACGACTCCCCCCAGCCCGCAAATAGGCGAGCATCGAAGCGGGAACAGCAGGCGACAAATGTCAGTTCTCAATGAATCTGTCGGACGGTGGTGCCGCTGACCTGCGATCCGACACTTGGCTGGCGTGGCGTCACCGGTCACTGCCTCTCATTTAGAGTGTCGGTTTTCGGGTCCGGGGCCTTGGCCCCGGACCCGCGAGGGCTCCCCTGCCTGAGCGGGGACCGGTCAGGCCCGGCGGTAGTGAAGACCGATCGCGCCATCGGCCAGGACGGTGGCCTGGATCAGGGTCCAGGCCGAGTTCGGCAGTCCCTCGGCGAACAGGCGCAGGCCGCCTCCCAGCAGTACCGGGACCACAGCGAAACGCAGGTCGTCGACCAGGCCGGCCCGCAGCAGCGCCTGGATGATGCTCGCGCTGTTGATCACCAGGATGTCCCGGCCCGCAGCCTCCCGCAGGGCCTTGACCTCGGACTCCAGATCGCGGGCGATCCGCGAGTTCCCCCATCCGGCCTCCCGGAGGGTACGGGAGGCCACCACCTTCTCCACGGTGTTCAAGAACACGCCCAGGTCGCGGGTACGCGGATCGGTGCCCGGGTCCGCGGTGATCCCCGGCCAGACCGAGCAGAACCCCTCATAGTTGGTGCGGCCGAGCACGACCGTGGACGCGCCGCGCCAGATCCCCTCGAAGTGCGCCGCCGAGGGTTCCCGGCTCACATGCTCATACAGCCAGGTGTCGTGCGCGGGGCCCTGCGGGCCGCTGGTGTAGCCGTCCATCGAGATCGTCACCCACGTGACGACCCGGCGCTGCTGCTCAGACACGGTCAGTCCCTTCGTTGCCGGTTCTGCCAGTACAACGGCCGAACCGGGGAAAACTAATCGGTCGTGCAGCAGCGGGATACCGGGCATCCGAACCACCGCCGCTACCGACAGATCAATGAGAAACCGACATCTTCACCGACAGGTCGCGTGAGCAACCGACAGGCCAGCCGAGAACCGACAACAAAGCGCAGGTGGCGAGAGGAGAGGCCAAGGAGACCTATTTAGTTACGTTTATTCCTCGTTCATTCTCGATCTTTTCTCGCGGAAGATCGTCGGCTGGCAGGTTTCGGATACGCTCCGGGCGGAACTCGCCCTTGACGCACTGGAAATGGCGATCTGGTCGCGTGGCGACAAGATCGAGGGGAACCTGGTTCATCATTCCGACCGCGGGGTGCAATATACTTCGATCCGGTACGCCGAGCGGCTCGGCGAGATAAGCGCGGTCCGCTCCGTCGGCCGCAAGGGGGACTCTTATGACAATGCCGCTGCGGAATCGCTCAACAGTCTTTACAAGAAGGAGCTGATCGACCGGGAGGGTCCGTGGGCCGGGGCGGCTGATGTCATGCTGGCGACTCTTGAATGGGTTGCCTGGTATAACCGAGAAAGGCTGCACTCTGCCTGCGCTTATGTTCCGCCTGAGGAATTCGAGGAAAGTTACTACTCGCACCAGGGAAACCTGGTAAGTTAATCATGTCGGCAAGAAAGCGCCTCCAAAGTTGCCGGGGCGGCCCACTGCTCGACAGGACCGACCATGACGCGCTCGAGTACTGCCTCATCCTCGCAGGCCCTACGGTTCCGGCCGGATCCTCATGTGGCACCACCGCGCCGGACTCGGTCTATGTCTTCGATGCACTGCGGCTGAAGACCGAGCAACTGGGCCGCAGGGTCAAGCCCGGTATCGAATCCAGCGTC
>JBEKEK010000302.1:0-4516 GCA_050013875.1 Trebonia sp.
CCTGGTGGGCCGGCCTGGCGGTGCTCGGGGCGGCGGCGGGAATCTGACCGGGCGCTAACCCGAGCACCCGCCGGTCAGCGGTGCGCCTGGGCGAGGACGGCGCGAGCAGGCCAAGCGCGCGAGCCTGCTCGTCGGCTTGGCCGCGCCGTCGTTTCCCCGCCGAGACCGCCGAGCACCGCACGGCCGGTACGCGTGATCTGGCCCGACGGTACGCGACGCGACTGACAACCTGGCAGGATGCGCCTGCCGTGGTCGCAGATTGACCTCCGATGGACCCCTCATGTACCTGGCCTCGCAGCCAACCCGACGACCTGCGCCGCACCTCAGGCAGGCATCGGTGCCTTCGTGCCTGCGAGGTACACGCCAGGTACGAGGCAGGTACATCGCCCTAGGCGATGTCAGCCATTGCGACAGCTCGAACCAAGTCACGCCGAACGGCTCGAGCAAGACAGCGGCATCCCCGCACGGCTGCCCAGGGCTGACTAACCCCGCCGACGAACGCTCGGGCCAGCCGCGCCCGCTCTGCCCGCCGCAAAGTATCACGGTCTCCCAGACCGTTACCCAGTCATCAGCGCACCGCCTTCCCGGCCGCCCGCGCTCCGGGAAAACACCGGGGCCGCCGGGCGGACACAGGGGGTGCACGCCCGACTCGGCGGCGCGTTAAGCCGGAACAAGCCGCCTGCGCGGCCCGTCCGTGGCCGTCCGTGGAAACCCGGCGGGTACACCGACCGTCCCGGCGGCCCGCACGCCGTCCGCTATGCGTCTCAAGTTGATGCCACTGCCGGGCGACGGGACCGCGTGGTGCGCTGTCCCGGCAGGTCCCGGGCCGCCATGTTG
Organism: Trebonia sp.; assembly: GCA_050013875.1. GTDB lineage: Bacteria > Actinomycetota > Actinomycetes > Streptosporangiales > Streptosporangiaceae > Trebonia. The sequence continues at coordinate 838 of JBEKEK010000302.1, forward strand.
GCCGACGATCCGGGATCCGCCCTTACGCGACGTCGATCGATCCAACGGAAGACTCCTGGCGCGTCCGGATCCGCTTGACCGATCCACTCAATGCAAGAGAACACTAGCCGGCCAAGCTTATAGTCAAGAGTCCTTCCCAAATTGATTCCGGAGAGTTGGAGTCCTTCCCAGCGGACGGTGAAGCAGGCCAAGCGTCCCGACTATGGTGTGGCTCCGCCGATTCTTGCCCTGCCACTGTCGTCCTCTTTACGGTACGCTGGGCGGCGATCCTGTTTGGTTAAGACTCCTTGTCTTTTCGGTCGCGACCCGGCTCTTCCTCCGTGCGCTCCCCGGGCTCATCCACGCACTCCCGGGTGAGCATGGGCGCACGGGGCCCTGGCTGCCGGGCTAGGCCACGGCATGCTATGCACGGCGGGCCGGGTCGTGCCCGGCTGCCCTCGGTCCGGGTGACCTACCCGCGATGGGCTGCACGGCCCACGGCCCCGGACCTGGCGCCCGGGGGCCGTGCTGGTCAGATGGGCCAGGGCCTGGGGTTGCCAGCAGCGTCGCCGTAACCGAAGTGACGCGGCCGGGCACCAACGGGCTGAGGCCCGGAGCCAGTTTCCGGCGCGAGCGTGCGGCGGTAGTCGACGATCGAGTCCCCGAGCGCGCCGATCGCTGCCGTGCGGGCGCCGGATAGCGGCGCGTGCCCGGTCACGACGGCGGCCCGCACCTCGACCGGCAGCCTGAGCCCGACGGCGGCGGCGCGCACGGCATCGACGATGGCGGGCCGACCTCCCCATGGGCCGCCCAGAACGATGAGCTCCGGGTCGCACAGTGCGATGACGCTCGACAGGACGCCGCTTATGGCCTCGGCCAGCGCTCCGAGGACCTTGCCCCCCGAGGTGCTGTCGCCGATCGCCGTGTCCAGCGCGCTGACGTCGATGGCGGTCGACTCGGAGTACCGCAGCCCGAGCGCTCCGAACACATCAATGAACCGCATGGCCGTGCCGTCCGGCCCTGCGGTGATCATGTGCGCGACCTCGCCGGCGATGCCGCTGTGGCCCCGGCGCACGTCGCCGTCGCTGATGACCGCGCCGCCGAGTCCCTCGCCGAGGTACAGGTAGAAGACGTCTGTCCAGGCCTGCCCCGCGGCATCGCGCTCGGCGCGCGCCGCCCAGTTGACGTCGTTATCCACCACGACCGGCCCGCGCACTGCCTCCGCCAGGAGGTCGGCCGGGAACAGCTCGCCCAGCAGGAAGGGCGCGTCGCGCAGGTGCACCAGCCGCCCGGTCGCCCGGTCAACCGGGTCGGCCGCGCTGACCATGGCCAGCCGGACCGGCGACGGCGCCTGCCCGGCGACCTGGGTGCCGACCAGTTGGAGCGCGCTCGCCACCTGCCGCAGCCGGGCCGGGCGGGTCACAGCTGCCTCTCCCCGCGCCAGGACCCGGCCCCGGGCGTCAACGACCTCGGCGACGACCCCCTCCGGCGCCACGCTCATCGCCAGAGCGCACCCCACATCATCGGCGAGCGCGTAGTAGGAGCCGACCCGCCCGCGGCCGCTGGTCCGCTCACCGGTATCGACCAGTACCCCCGCCGTGACCAGCCGCCGTACGCTCTCGCCCACCGTCGGCTTCGAGATCCCCGTGTAGGCGGCCAGTTCGGCCCGCGTCATCCGGTCTCGCGTCATCAGCGCGCGCAGGACGTGCTCGTCGCTGAGCTCGCGCAGCAGCTCCAGCGACGGCTTGGCCGCCGCCACTGACCCGGCTGCTGCCTCAGGCTGAGCACCCGTCACGGTCACTTGCCCATCCTAGCGAGGAGTCTTGCCCAAACAGGCCCGGCAGTCATAGGATAACAATCCAGTAAGGAGTCCTCCCCAAGGGAACCGTTATGACTGTCGCCGCGTCAAGCGGGCCCGCGGCCGCCGGCCCGGAACTGCCGCACTGGGAAACCGTACCGGACGACCTGCCCGCCGCCATCCGCCAGGTCAAGGGCGCCCTGCGCGCCCGGATCGAAGCGTCGGGCCGGACCGTGCGGGAGGTATTCGGGGTGATGGAGGCCCGGGTGTGCACGCGCGTGGAGGAGATCGCCGCCGACAAGGCGTCCGGGACGACGGCCTGGCCGGTCATCGACTACGCCGACATCGAGGCCGGCACCGTCACTGCCGGAGACCTCGCCGCGCTGCGGCGGCGCGGCTGCCTGGTCGTGCGCGGGCACTTCAGCCGCGACCAGGCGCTCGGATGGGACCAGGAGATCGTCGGCTACGCCGAGCGGAACCGGTTCTTCGAGACCTACCGGGGACCGGCCGACGACTTCTTCGGCAGTGTCGGCTCCCGGCCCGAGATCTACCCGATCTACTGGTCGCCGCCGCAGATGCAGGCCCGCCAGAACCCCAGGATGGCCAGGGTCCAGGCGTTCCTCAACGCGCAGTGGGCCAGCCAGTCCGGCGGCGTGCAGTGGTTCGACCCCGCCCGGGACTCGCTCTACCCCGACCGCATCCGCCGCCGCCCCAAGGGCGCGGACTCCGCCGGGCTTGGTACCCACCTGGATCCCGGCACCCTGGACCTGTGGATGACCCAGGCCTACCAGCGTGCCTTCCGCCACCTGTTCGACGGCACCGTCGAGCAGTACGACCCGTGGGACGCCGCCCACCGCACAGCCGGCCCGCAGTACCCTGGCTCGACCATGTGCTCCGCGTTCCGGACCTTCCAGGGCTGGACCGCGCTGTCGGACATGGACCACGACCAGGGCGTCCTGCACACGGTGCCCATCCCCGAGGCCATGGGCTACTTGATGCTGAGGCCCCTGCTGGACGACGTCGCCGACGACGACATGTGCGGCGTCACCGTCAACCAGGTCTTCCCCGCCAGCAGCGCCTGGCACCCGCTGCTACTCAAGGGGCTCTCCGGCATCCCGGACGTCAAGGCCGGCGACTCGGTCTGGTGGCACTGCGACATGATCCACAGCGTCGCGCCAGTGACAAGCCAGCGAGGCTGGGGCAACGTCATGTACATCCCCGCGGCCCCCTGGTGCCCGCGCAACGAGCAGTACGCCGCAAGCGTCCGCGACGCGTTCCTGACCGGCTCCAGCCCCGCCGACTTCCCCGCAGAGCACTACGAGCGCACCTGGCCCGACCGTTTCGGGCTGGACCAGCTCAACGACATCGGACGCCGCGGCCTGGGCCTAGCCTGACGCCCGGCCGGGCACGAGGCCGCCCACCCACGTTCGACGGTAATGGGCGCCGTGAACCGGAGCACGTCATCGACGACCAGTTGGATGTACTCGACAAGCAGGCCGCGAAGGCCCACAATTTCCCTCCGGGTTCAGGTCATGGCGGGCGACCGCCTGCCCCACGTAACGTAAAAGTCCGCACCGTGGCCGCCAGTTCGCCATTCTGGAGGAACAGCGTCGTCACCTGTTCTAGTAGTCGCTCCGGCTGCCCGGACGATGCCCCGTCGCGAGGGCGGCCGCCAGTTGATGCGGCGGGCAGCGCGGTACTGTCAGGACCGCCCGTTCCGGTAGGTCACGAGACGATGGCCGCCCCGCCGGGCTTGGCTGCGGGTCCGGTGATGCGGGCGGATGACGGTTCAGGGTCGGGCCGGTCTGGCGGGACGCATACCATTCCGTCGCTGAAACCCGCTGAGCCGATCCCGAACGCAGCGTTGAAGCGGTCGATGTTCACCAGCGCCAGCAGGGCGGT
>JBEKEK010000303.1:0-8300 GCA_050013875.1 Trebonia sp.
GCCACCCGGATCCCCTCGCCGGTGAGCCGGTAGTACTTCCTGGGCCGCTGGCCGTCCTGCTGCGGGGTCTCCCACGCGGAGGTAACCAGCCGGTCGTCTTCCAGCCGGCCCAGCATCGGATAGAGCGTGCCGCTCTTCAAGCCGGCCGCCTTCATCAGGTCATAGCCGTAACGCGGCGCCGCAGGATCGTCCAGGAACGCCCGCAGCACCCGCTCCAGCGGGGCTGTCATCTTCACAACACACAGACTACATATATCGGCTACATATGTCGACTGACCGCGCCGGATCAAACGAGAAACCGCCGCCACGCTTGCCGCTACTTCAAATGCGCAGACGCTAGATTGCCTGCGAACTAACAAGCGAGGCCGTCAAGACCGCCCGGCCCGGAGGCCGCATCCTGGTCCAGCCCGGGTTCTACACCGAAAGCCTGCCTGCGGCTGGTCCGGTGCCATCGTGCTCGCCGACCGGGTCATCGGTCGCGAGGCAGCGGAGTGAACAAGCCACCAGGCGGGGTAACCGCGACCGCCGACCTCCTACCAGTTTGATGGTACTATCAATGGTATGCGTGCAACCATCGACAAGGCAGGACGATTGGTTATCCCGAAGGAGCTGCGAGACAGCATCGGCTTGGTGCCCGGTGAGGTCGAGGTAACCCCGGAAGGAGCCGGGCTGCACATAGAGCCGCTCGCCGACGACCAGCTGCAGGACGAAGACGGTCTTCTTGTCATCCCGACCGCCGACACCACCATCAGCGACGACCTCGTCCGGACACTGCGCGATGCCAACCAGCGATGACCGACCCCAGCTCCTGATCGACACCAGCGTCGCGGTCGCGCTCGCGGTCGCCGGGCACGAATATCACGACGCCACCAGGAAGGCCGTCGGTGACCGCAGCTGCGGGCTGAGTGGCCACGCGGCCTTCGAGACCTTTTCCGTGCTGACCCGCCTGCCGCCGCCGAACCGCCGCACCCCGCACGCTGTCGCCCGGCTGCTCGCGCACAACTTCCCCGGCTCGCGATTCCTCAGTGCCCAGGGCGCGGACCGGCTCCACTCCAGGCTCGCCTCGCTCGGCATCGCGGGCGGCGCCGTCTACGACGCTCTCGTCGCGGCCGCGGCGGCCGAACACGGAATTACCCTCGCCACTCGTGATCGGCGGGCCGCCGAGACCTACCGCGCCCTCGACATCGACTTCGAACTCATCCATTAGGAATGCTGGCCGGTGGCGGCGCTGACCTGCCGATAGCGCGGGGGCGAACCTTGGCTGCCATCGCGGCCGGGTTCCACTCGGCGGGCGCCGGCTCGGCGGCTGGGCTGACGGCGGTGACTGGGCGGGCCTAGACGACGCAGACGGGCCTGCCTTCGCGGCGGTGGTGCCGGTCCAGGACCCATGGACCAACCACAGCACCTCGCAGCCAAGGCGGAACGACTACGCCGCCTGGCGGAAATGAGCGACGTCACCTTACAGTAACCTGCGGCCCGGTGCCGCTGCTGTAGGCGACGCTGACGTGCGGGGTCCACTCACCGGGCGGAGCAGGGAGGTATCCGTGGGCCGGGGTCCGGCGCGGCCTGGTGATATTCTCAACCCATGTCCCAACCGATAGAAGACGACTGGGTCCTCGACGAGGCCGAGGCCCTGCTGGACATGGATGGGCGGCGGGAGCGCCTAGAACGAGTCGTTACCGACCTGCAGAGCGGCAGGGTCCAGCCTGTCGACCACACGACCGCGCGCGAACGGATCGAGAAGCACATCCGAGACCGCCACACCCGGTGACGTGAGCCGCCAGCCTCGCGGGCTCATCTGGGAGCCGAGAGCGCTGGACGTACTTGAGCAACTTGCTGAGCACCTGCCCGCCGCAGCAACCGACGCCCTCGATGCAATGGACCGCATGGCGTCGACCGGTTTCAACTACGGGCGGCTGACCCGCAAAGGGGTCCTCTGGTACCTCCCCCACCCCGAAGCTCGGCCTCTTCTACCTCGACGATGGCCGCACGTTGATCGTGGTCGACGTCGTGGACGCCCGTCGGCTTCGCGAGTTGCCATAGCAGTCGATGGGTCTATATCGGGCTAGGTAGTAAGGGGCATCCGTGCGGTCGGTGCGGCGGAACGCGGGGCCTGCCTGGCTCGGCCAGGCGCCGTTAGTGTCGCTCATCAGGAGTGCACCGAAGCGCTCGTTGACCTCGCGGGCGTAGTAGAACATGGCCCGGCCCATCCAGCCAGGTGGCGAGCTGGTGGCCGTCGTTGGCGATGCTTGACGACCTGAACATACCTCGCCTAATGTTCCAGACACGATCACCGACCCCGAGCGGCTGGCCGCCGACCTGGCCCGGGTCCGCCGTCGCGGCTGGGCCGAGGCCATCAACGAGCGCGAGATCGGCCTCGCGTCCATCGCGGCGCCGGTGCGTGATATCAATGGCGAGGTGGTCGCCGCGATCGGCATCGGCGTCCCGCTGGCCGGTGCACGGTCATGTCGCTGCGTCGGCTGGCGCCGACGATCATGGAAGCGGCTGAGACGGCGTCCTGTCGCCTGGGCTGGTCGCCGGAAGGTTCTTTGCTCATGCGCCAGCAGAAAGAAGGCTGAGATGCCGTTGACCGACGTGGCCGGCAAGGCCAGGGCGCTGCAGGCGGCTCGGCGCACCCGGCAAGCGATCGCGCCGTTCACCGATGCCGACCCGGACCTCGGCATGGCCGACGGCTATGCCGTGCAGCAGGAGCTCACCAGCCTGCTGCTGGCCGACGGCGACCGTATGGCCGGCTACAAGGTCGGGTTGACGTCCAAACCGATGCAGCAGATGATCGGGGTCGACCAGCCCGACTACGGGCCGGTGCTGGCCTCCACGGTCTACGCCGACGGCGACGTCGTCTCGCTTGGCTCCTTTATCCAGCCGAAGCTGGAGGCCGAGATCGCCTTCGTGCTCGGGTCGCCCCTGGCCGGGCCCGGGGTGAGCGTGCTGGACGCCCGGCGCGCGATCGCCGGGATGACCGCCGCGGTGGAGATCGTCGATTCCCGGTTCGCCGACTGGCGGATCAAGCTGGCGGACACGGTCGCGGACCTGGCGTCCAACGGGGCGGTGGCCGTCTCGAGCCGGCTGGTGCCGCTGGAGGGGCTGGATCCGCGGCTGATCGGGATGGTGCTCACCCGGCGGGGCGAGCTGGTCGACACCGGCGCGGGCGCGGCCGCTCTCGGCGACCCGGTCAAGGTGGTGGCCTGGCTGGCGAACACCCTGGGCGAGATGGGGGTCAAGCTGGAAGCCGGGCACCTGATCATGACCGGCGCGCTGCACGCGGCCGTGCCGATGCGCGCCGGGGACGTGTTCCGCGCCGATTTCGACCGCCTCGGTCCCCTCACCGTCCGCGTGGCCCCGTAAATTTTGCGTCGCCGAGTTAAGGACTACTGCCATGACTTCTCCTGACGAGATCGCGGCCCGGCTGACCAAGGCCCGGGCCGACCGGTCGCCGATCAGCTCGCTGTCCGCGGAGCTTGACGGCTTCTCACTCGGCGCGGCCTACGAGGTGCAGCGGCTGCTGCGGCTCGAGTCCGGCCAGCTGTCCGGCTGGAAGCTCGGCGTGACCTCCCGCGCCAAGCAGGCGCAGGTCGGGGTGCACGACCCGGTCCGCGGTCACCTGGCCGCCGCGGACGCGCTCGACCTCGGCGAGCCGGTCGTGGTGGCGCAGCACATCCAGCCCCGGTGCGAGCCGGAGATCGTCTTCATCATGGGCGCAGACCTGTCCGGGCCTGCGGTCACCTCGTCGGCGGTGCTCGCCGCGACCGCGTCGGTGGCCGTCGGCATCGAGGTCCTCGACTCCCGGTACGCCGACTACAAGTTCACGATGCCGGACGTGGTCGCGGACAACACTTCGGCGGGGCGCTACCTGGTCGGGACCGCGGTCCCGGCCGCCGGACTGGACCTGCGGCTGGTCGGCGTGGTCCTTGAGCACAACGGCGAGGTGGTGGCGACCGCGGCGGGCGCGGCGGCGCTCGGCCATCCGGCGGCGGCGGTGGCCTGGCTGGTGCGCTCGCTGGCCAGCGAGAACGAGGGCCTGCGGGCCGGGGACATCGTCTTGTCCGGGGGCTTGACGGCGGCCGTTCCGGTGCGGGCAGGCGATGTGGTGACCGCGACCGCGGACCGGCTGGGCAGCATCGAACTCGGGTGCACGTGAGCGTCTCGTGTCGTCACAGCCCTTAGCCGCGGGCCGTCGTCGCTGAGCCGAGTTACGCGGCGGCCAGGACGCCCACCTTGCGGTCGGTGGTCAGGCGGCCGGAGGACGTGCCGACGTAGGAGCCGGAGGTCGGCGCGACGTCGGAGTAGTCGCGGCCGGTCGCGACGGTGACGTAGCCGCTGTCGGTCCGGCGATCGTGTCCCGATACGTACCTGGCAGGCAACTGGACTAGGTGGCAGAGCGCGAGCATCACGTGGGCGAAGTCCTGGCAGACGCCGCGCCCGACGGCCAGCGCCTCGGCGGCCGTGGTCTTCACTGAGGTGACGCCGCAGGAGTAGGTGATCGCTTTCGAGACCACATCGCACATCCGCTGGGCCGTGTCCTCCGGGTCGCTGCCGGTGGCCGCGATGTCAGCGGCCAGGTCGCGCAGTCGCTCGTCGGCCGCGGTGAGCGGGGTCGGCCGCAGCAGGCGCGGATTACGCAGGGCATCGGCGGGAAGCAGGGTGGGCCCGTCGTCGCGGACCCGTTCGATCACGGCGGCGAGCCGGAACTCGATCGCCCGCGGGACGCGATCGGCGTGCAGCCAGGCCACGACGTTGCCGTACGCGTCCCGGCTCACCCGCCGCCGGGCCGGGGCGCCGTTCACCTCGAGCAGGTGCGCACGCCGGTACTGGTTGCCGTGCCGGGCGGGGGGCACGATGACCAGCCGCTGGCGCAGCGAATTCACCGGCGCGTCGTATTCATAGCGAAAGCTTTGCTGCAGCACGTAGTCGACCTTCCGGACGGCACCCAGGTCAAGCCCGCGGTGATCAAGAAGCGGGGCCTGCAGCACCGAGCGATCCAGCATCATCAGGGCGCCTCCTCCGCCTGGACCACCATGGACTCGAGCAGGGGGCCGCCGAACGTCGTGGCCATCGCGACATCTGACGCGTCACGCCCCCGGCCGATCACGATACGTCCTTTGCGCCTGTTGTTGTTACGGGGATCGAAAGTCCACCACCGGTCGCCCAGCCACACTTCCATCCAGGCCGCGAAGTCCATCGGCGCCGGATCCGGTGGGACGTCGAGGTCAGGCAGGTAACCGAAGACGTAGCGGGCCGGGATATTCAGCGCCCGGCAGAACGAGACCGCGAGGTGAGTGAAGTCACGGCAGACCCCGATCCGGGTCCTGTTGACGTCCGCGGCACTCGACAGGGCCGTCGTGCTGCCGTACTGGAAGGTCAGGTGACTGTGCACGTGATCACAGATGGCCTGCACCCGGCGGTATCCCGGCGCCAGCCCGCCGAACCGGGACCAGGCCTCGTCGCCGAGCACATCGGGCAGGCAGTACCGGCTCGGCAGGGTATAGATCAGGGTCTCATCCGGGAGGTCGTCGGGCGGGCACTCCTTGGCGCCCTCGTCGGCGTCCTCGGTCGCATCGGGAACCACCGCCAGCGCATGGAACCGGAAGCTCGACCGGCCCGCGGGCAGCACGGCGCGGACGCACGGGTTTCCGTACAGGTCCGTGTAGCCGCGGATCGCGATGGGCGGCTCGGACGCCCACTGGGCACCCTCGACGCGAACGTGCGGGTCGTCGATCGGCTGGACCTGGAAGATCACCGGTGTGTAGATGGCCGCGACATAGGTGAAGTCGCATCCGATCAGGAGCCGGCGCGTTTCCATGATTCATGATCTATGCCGGATGTTTCCTGCGGGTTACGCCACGCCGCATCGGGTGATCTTCCTGACTTTTCCGCCGTGGCGAGGTGCCCGGGACCTACGGGTCGGAGCCCGCGCTTGCCACCTGCTCCGCTATCCGCCCGATCTTCGCCAGTCGGGCCAGGGTCGGCCGGGACAGGACCTCGGCGAAGTCACCCAGTGCCACGATGAGTTCTTCGAGTCCGTCCACCGGGACCTTATCGCCCGCGTAAAGCAGGATGGCCCGGTAGTCCTCGGCGGTGATGGTCATGCCAGGCAGTTCGATCGGCTCGGTGTCCGCGAGGAACAACGCGGGGATCGAGGTGTCAAGGGCCAGGGCGACAGCGGTCAGTTCGGCGGCCGTAAAGGCACGGCGGCCGCGCTCGGCCTGGTGCACGGCCTGGCGACTCCAGGGTTTGTCCAGGTAGCGGCCCATCGCCTGACCAAGCTGCGTGAGTGACATCTGCCGTGCCTCGCGCAGGCGCGCGATCTGCTGCCCGATAGCCGCTTCGACGCGCATGCCGCCTCCTTGTCATTCCCCATGATGACACCGAAACGCCAAGATTGACAAACGCTAAATAATCGCCGTACCGTAGCTACGTACCTTCCCCCGTCATCACTCGCAATGACAGCGCTGCCATGATCTGGCCAAAACCCCGGAGGCCGACATGCCGTCCCTTCACATTGAAGCGATTACCGCAGGCGACTGCGCGGTACTCCGGATGGCGGGCGAAATGGACGTCTACACCTCCCCGAAGCTACGCCAGCAGGTAGTCGATCTCGCCGAGAATGGCACCATCCACGTCATCGCGGACCTGCGCGGCATAGATTTCCTGGACTCGACCGGCCTGGGCACTCTGGTCGGCAGCCTGAAACGGCTTCGCGTCCGCCAGGGATCACTCATGGTCGTGACCAGCGGCGGCCGGATCCTCCGGCTCTTCCAGATCACCGGGCTGACCTGCGCCTTCGCGCTTTACCGCTCCGTGCTGGACGCCATCTCCGCTGACCGGGACTGGCAGGAAGCCATCGCCAGCGAAGGCCGCAGCGCCAAGGAATGGTGCGTCAAACACGAGCTGCCTTAGTGACCCGCGGCCCGGCGCGCTGGCCCCGGCGCCGGGCCAGGTCAGGCGGCCGGGCCGTCCGGCAGCGGCTCAGGGCGGGCGGCGGCGGCGATCTCCAGGGCCTTGTCCCTGTAGACGCGGTAGCCCAGTTCGGGCCGGTAGCCGTGCACCTCGGGGGTATCCAGGCTCCGCATGAACGCCAGGATCTGCGGGCTGAACACCTGGCCGGGCACCAGTACGGGGTAGCCGGGCGGGTACGGCGTGACGTACGTAGTCGACACCACCTGCTCGCCGTTCTCCACCCGCTGCTCGGCTTCTTCCGGCGTGAGGTACTCGCAGTAAGCGTCGTTGTAGGACAGGTAGAACGCCCGCCGGACGTCACCCTCCGGAGTGCCCTGGTCCGGCGCGGGGCCGTCCCGGAAGCTGAGATGGAAGCCGCTGAAGTCGGGCAGCGGCGCCGAGGGAGAGGTGAGCCGTTGCACCGCTCGCTCGTGGGCGGCGCGCTCGGCCGGGCTCATGTCGATGATCCGGTTGTCGAGCTCGCGGGCAATGGTGACGAGCACCTCGATCAGGTAGGCCACCGAGCTGCGGGTGGTACCGATCGTGGTCATGAACAGCACGGTGTTCCGCGATGTTTTGTTGATCTGGACTCCGTAGCGGTCCATCAGCTGGCCGCGCTTGAAATGATCACCGTCGAAGCCGGTGGCACCGATGTAGATGGTGATCCGGGACGGATCAAGCACGAACTCATCGGTACTCCAGGCCTTGATCATGTTCGGCAGACCGGAGCGCAGCGGCTGGTCGATGCCCGAAGACCGGTACTCGGCCGGGATCAGGTCGGCCGTGGTCAGGCAGCGCATGTACTTGGACAGCAACGGGTGGTGGTCCACCGCGTCGCGGAGCCGCATCGCGTTCTCGATCTGCTTTTGCACCAGCTCGAAGCCCTCCAGGTCGGCCTGCCGCCGACCCAGATCGAGCGAGGCCAGGATCTGGTAATTGGGCGAGGTGGAGGTGTGCGTCATGTAGGCCTCGTGGAAGGTGTCCTCGACCTTCTGGTTGAAGTCCTGGTCACTGACGTGGATCATGGACCCTTGCCGCAGCGAGGTCAGCGTCTTGTGGGTGGACTGGGTGGAGTACACCCGGACCCGGGCCCGGGCCGGATCGGGCATCAGCTGCCGATTCAGCAGCATCTCATCGTCTGCGGCGTCGATCGCGCCGACCTCGCTGGCGAACTCCTGGTAGCGCTCGCGGTACTCGGGCAGCCGCAGCTGCTCGACGAGCGTGCGGGCGGCCCGCATCGCGGTGCGCGGCCGGTAGACCGGGTGGAACCTGGCGAACGCGAACCAGGCCTCGTCCCACAAGAACACCAGGTCCGGCTTGATGGCCAGGCACTCCTCCATCAC
>JBEKEK010000304.1:0-4332 GCA_050013875.1 Trebonia sp.
CTCGCTCGCGGTGGCCGCGCCGACCGCGGTCCTCGCCCGGATCAAGCCGCCGCTGGTCGCACTGGCGGTGCTGGTGTTCATCGTGGCCGGGATCCCCGACAGCGGCGGACCCGCCAACCTCTCCAGCTTCAGCTCGGCAGGCTTCCGGACGTTCGATTCGGTGCTCCCGCTCGGGGTGGCGGCCAGCGTCTTGCGCAACGTGGTGTACTTCGGCGGGCATTCCACCGCCCTGCACCTGTGGGTGCTGGCCGCCTGGGCGGTGGCCGGGCTGGCCGGCCTGGTCGTGCTCACGACCAGGCGGCGCGCGGTTGCGGCGGGGACAGCGCCCGTGGTCCCGCCGGTGGTGCCCGCGGTTGTCCCCGCGGGCGGACACGCCGCACCCAGGCACGCCCGGCCGGAGCCCGCTGACGCTCCCGGCGCCCCGGACTTCGGCGGCGTCGAGCCCATCACCCTGGTCGTCGGCTTCGATGACTCCGCGCCTGCCCGACGGGCGCTCATCTGGGGGGCGGACTTGCTGCGGGCCCGGCCGGGCACCCTGCATGTGGTCTACGCCGACCATCCGCTCATCGACAGCAACCTGTCGGGTTTCGGCCGGCCGGAGATGGACGAGGCGCGCGATGACAAGGCCGCGGCCGTCGCCCAGGCCGCCGCGGAGATCGCCGCCACGGCGGGGGTGGCGTATACGTTCGAACGCCGCCAGGAGTCCCCGGCCGACGCGATGCTCGCGGCCGCCAGCGACCTTGACGCGGCCGAGCCCGCCGGCGAGCCCGTCCTCGTGACCGGGCGCTCGCACCACGCCCCGCATCGCATCCTCGGCTCGGTCCCGGTCGAGCTGCTGCACCAGTCCCCCTACCCGGTGCTCACCATCTCTTGATCGGGCTTGACCAGTCCTAGTAATCGCACCACGATTACTAGGACTGTCACCTAATCAGGAGGGGCCCATGATCCTGATCAACATTAAGATGCAGATCCGGCCCGAAAAGATGGACGAGTGGCTGGCGCTGGCCGACTCCTACGCCAAGGACGTCAACACCGAGGAGGGCTGCCTGTTCTTCCAGTTCGCCCGCAGCCTGACCGACGCCAACGAGTTCATCTGCATTGAGGGCTTCAAGGATGCCGAGGCGGGCGGCGCGCACGTCAAGAACTCGTACGTGAAAAGGTTTTTCGAAATCACGCCCGACCTGGTGGCCACGCAGCCGCAGATCATCTACATCGACACCCCGCACGACGGCTTCGGCCCGATGGGCGAGATCCAGCCTCGCTGACCGGCTAGCCGAGGAATGACAGGCGGACCTGCCGGTCGGGATTGTCGACGTTCAGGTCCACGAACGCAATCGACTGCCAGGTGCCGAGGGCGAGGCGACCGCCGAGGACGGGGACGCTCGCGTAGGGCGCGATGAACGCAGGCAGCACGTGCGACCGGCCGTGTCCGCGCGAACCGTGGGCGTGCCGCCATCGGTCGTCGGCCGGGAGCAGGTCGCGGAGCGCGGCGAGCAGGTCGTCGTCGCTGCCCGCGCCCAGCTCGATCAGCGCGACGCCCGCGGTCGCGTGGGGCACGAACACGTGCAGCAGACCGTCACCGCCGTCGGAAGCGTCACGGGCGAACTCGGCGCACTCGCCGGTGATGTCGTGGACGGTTTCGCGCCCGCCGGTGCGCACGCCGATGATCTCGCTCTTCATGGTTCGCGATCATAGGCGGACGTCGTCCGCGGCTGGCTGAGGGGGATGCCGGGTTCTCTAGTCAGTAGGTGACGCCGGGGAACTGCTCACGGGCGCGCTCGAGTTGGTCGGTCCAGTCCCGGGGCCAGCCGAAGGCGCGGGCGGCCTGGCGGCTGAGGTCGGCGCCCGCGGCGGCGCTGGTGAAGTGGATGTACTCGCCCCAGTTCATCCGGCGCGTGTAGGTGCCGTCCTCGGCGCGGGGGAAGTGCTGGGCCAGCTGGCGGAAGAATCGCGCCATGACCGCGGCCTGCCCGCACTCATGCCAGAGCGGGTAGAACCAGTCGCGGAACCAGCGGGTCCCTGAGCGGGGAAAATCGTCGGCGTTGCCGGTGAAGCGGCGGTGCACCTGCTTGGCGTCGCGGTGCAGGCCGAGGGCGGTGTACAGGTCGAAGATGTAGAACTCGGCCCATTTGCTGTCGCCCCAGATCTCGTAGGCCGGAGAGCCGTGGGCGCCGTTGTTGGCGCTCTCGACGGAGTGCCCGATCTCATGGGCGGGCAGCTCGCGGGCGAGGTACTCGCTCTCTCGCCAGCTGTCGAGGCCGCAGTCGCTGACATTGTGATGGTCGTGCACCGGGCTGACGTAATAGCCGGCGTGGCCGCCGCCGTGCCGCCCGGCGTGGTGGATGGAGTAGATGCGCGGGTCGGGTCCGAACCCGTGCCCGTAGGTGGCCTTGGAGTACTGCCAGACCTGGCCGATGTACCGCGGCAGCCACCGGACCTGGCGGCGGCGGACGTCGGGGTCCAGGTAGATCGCGCAGTCGTCGTCGCTGTAGTACAGCTCAAGCAGCTGTCGGTGGTCGAACCAGTGCTCCTGCCAGCTGGCCGGCGGGTCAGGCCGCTCTCGCTCTGACTCCATTGAGTCCTCCCGTCTGACTGGGCCACTGCGTTCAGCCTATGGCCAGCCGACCCGCGTGCCCCGGTCACGCACAGAAGTCACCGGGGCCTCCGGCAGCGAGAGTTTCAACGTCCAAGCCACCGGCAGCTGGACGGTCACGGTCACGTCGGCGCCGTAAGCCTGCGCGGCTTGAGCCCGGGCCATCCAAGCGATAGGTTCGGCCGATGCTTGAGAGTCGCAGTGTCGGTTACGCGGTGGACGACACGCTCATGGAAGGCCGCCTGTTCCTGCCCGGGGGCGAGGAGAGCCGGCCGGCCATCCTGGTTTTCCATGAGGCAAGCGGCCTAACCGATCACGAACTGAACTCAGCCCGCCGACTGGCAGAAATGGGCTACGTCGCCTTCGCGGCGGACTACCACGGCAGCGCCCGCTCGGACAGCGACGCCGAGATGACCGCCCGGCTTGAGTCCCTGGGAGCGAGCCCGAGCCGGATGCGGGCCATCGGCCGCGCGGCGCTGGAGATCACCGCAGCCGAGCCGCGTGTGGACCCCGCCAAGATCGCCGCGATTGGCTACTGCTTCGGGGCCGTGATGGCGCTCGAACTGGCCCGGGATCACGCGGACCTCAAGGCCGTGGTCGGTTTCCACCCCGGGTCGGCCGATCACGACCCCGAGGACTCGCGCAGCATCACCGGGAAGGTGCTGCTGTGTATCGGCAGCGAGGATCCCTGGATGCCCGCAGAGCAGCGACTGGCCCTTGAAGAAGAGCTGCGCGCCGCAGGCGTCGACTGGCAGGTGAACCTCTACGGCGGCGCCAGGCACAGCTTCACCAAGCCCAGCGCAGCGTTGTCACCCGTGCCTGAGGTGGGTTATCACGAAGCCTCGGACAGGCGATCGTGGCAGGCCATGCTGGGACTTCTGGACGAGGTGTTCGCGCTGTAGGACCGCTTAGCGACTCCGGCACCGGTACGAGTTACTGTCGGTATGTGATCCTCGCGATCGCGATCACCGCCATCTTCTTGTCCGTAGTGGCCGTGCTCACCTGGACAGTCCGCACTCGAATGGCCGGAGCTACGCGTTCAATCGGTCGTGCCGCAGCCCGATGACTTGTCCCCCGTCATCTTGGAGGTCGGCTGGCCCGCCTATCCGGAACGGGTGGCCACCCTGCTCGTGGACCTCAACCACGACGAGGGCAGCCATAGCCGGTGACCACCGAGGGGCGTCCGGCTGACGGAGTTAAGCTATGAGCTGGATCGTGCATTATGGGAGGCACCCGTGACGGCAGGGCGCGAAGACGGGACGGCGGGCGCACGGGGCCAGCTGAGGACCTCGCGTGCCGATCGCGATCAGGCGATCGACGTGCTGAAGGCCGCGTTCATTCAGGGTCGGCTCGCCAAGGACGAGTTCGACCTCCGCGTCGGCCAGGTTCTCACGTCGCGGACCTACGCGGACCTGGCCGCGCTGACCGCCGACGTGCCCAGCGGCGTCGTGAGCGCCGAGGTGTCGGATGAGCACGCCCGTGAGCCCGGCCGGGTGCTCAGCTTCAAGACAGCCGCCCGCGTTGGCGCCGTCGGCGCAGTCCCGAGCATGGCTTCCGCCGCAGTGGTGCTGACGCAGTCCAGCGGAGTGCCGGCGGTGGCCGGCGTGCTTGTGGTGGGCCTAACCGGGTTGCTCGTGGCCGCGCTGCTGGCCGCGCTGCTGGTGGTGCTGTCCTGGGCCGTGCGCCGCTCGCAGCCGGAGCCCGGGCAGGGACCGCCATCGGGTTCGGCCGGCCTGGCG
>JBEKEK010000305.1:0-4239 GCA_050013875.1 Trebonia sp.
GGCCGCGCGTGGTAATCCGTTTTAGCTCTGCACTAGGTGAGGACATGGCGACCCAGACACGAGACCGAAGCGGGTCAGGGGCTGCCGCTAAGCGGGACCGGACCACGCCAGCGTTGTTCACCCGGCAGGTGGTGGCTGAACTCCGGAAGGTGATTTGGCCGACTCGTCACGAGCTCGGCACCTACACCGCGGTCGCGCTCACGTTCATCATCTTCATGATCATCGTTGTCACGAGCCTGGACTACGGGTTCACCAAGCTGGTGTTCTGGTTCTTCCGCTGACACTGATCCGGGAACATCCGTAACTCGCGTCACATCTACCCAGCGTGGCACGATGATCACGGGGGCTTGACAGCTCTTCTCGCCGAGCGTCCCCGCCGGTCCGATACACTTGCCTTTCATCGGACAGGTCCACGGGGGGACGGGAGCCAGGGGGGATGGGGGGTCGGACCCCCCATGCCGGGAGTCTGACCCCCGGGAGATAACCAGCCCCAAGCGAGTAGACCGAGAGAGTGAGTGACCGTGTCCGAGTCCCAACTGCACAGCGATGTTGACGCGGCGACCGGCGCAGCGGATGGGGAGGCAGCCGACGTGATCGACGAGACTTCCGGGTTCGCTGACGAGCCCGCCGACGAGACTGCGACCGACGAGGCTGTCATTGACGAGGCCGCCGAGGAGGCTGGCGCCGAGCCGGCCGACGCCGCGGCGCCCACCGAGGAAGACGTGCTCGCGGAGTTCATGCGCGAGATGCGGATGCAGCCAGGCGACTGGTACGTGATTCACTCCTACGCGGGCTACGAGAACCGGGTGAAGACCAACCTGGAAAGCCGCATCATGTCGCTCAACATGGAGGATTACATCTTCCAGATCGAGGTCCCCACCCATCTGGTGACCGAGATCAAGAGCGGCAAGAAGCAGGTCGTCAACGAGAAGGTACTGCCGGGTTACATCCTGGTGCGGATGGAGCTGACCGACGAGTCCTGGGCCGTGGTCAGGAACACCCCGGGCGTCACCGGTTTCGTCGGGCTGTCAAGCAAGCCGTCGCCGTTGCCGCTCGGCGAGGTGGCGTCGCTGCTCGCCCCGCCCCCCGCGGAGGGGTCCCCGGCGGCGCAGGCGGCCGCCGCTAAGAAGACGTCACCGGAATACGAAGTCGGCGAGTCGGTTACCGTTATGGACGGGCCGTTCGCGACGCTCCCGGCGACCGTGAACGAGGTCAACTCGGTCACGCAGAAGCTCAAGGTGCTCGTGTCGATCTTCGGCCGCGAGACGCCGGTCGAGCTTTCGTTCGACCAAGTCTCAAAGCTCTAAGCCGGCCCGCCGCCCCCGGGTCCCGGGGGCGCTCCCCCGGAAGAAAACTGAAAGGAATTCCACCGCAATGCCGCCAAGAAAGAAGCTCAAGGCCGTCGTCAAGGTGCAGCTGCCCGCGGGCGCGGCCACCCCGGCCCCGCCCGTCGGTACCGCCCTCGGCCCGCACGGTGTCAACATCATGGACTTCGTGCGGCAGTACAACGCTGCCACCGAGGCCCAGCGAGGCAACATCATCCCGGTCGAGATCACGATCTTCGAGGACCGGTCCTTCACGTTCATCACCAAGACGCCGCCCGCGCCCGAGCTGATCAAGAAGGCCGCCGGCGTGGACAAGGGCAGCAAGGAGCCGCACAAGACCAAGGTCGGCTCGCTGACCGCGGCCCAGGTCCGGCAGATCGCCGAGACCAAGATGCCCGACCTGAACGCCACCACGATCGAGGCCGCGGAGAAGATCATCGCCGGCACCGCCCGGTCGATGGGCATCAAGGTCGAAGGCTGAACCTCCGCCAGCCCTGGCAGTTACTAACCGCATAAGTGGCAGGACCCTCGCGCTGGGTCCCTACGACCACGAACTCCACTCCAAGGAGACACATCATGAAGCGCAGCAAGGCGTACCAGAACGCCGACACCAAGATCGACCACGAGCAGCTGTACAGCCCGGTCGACGCCGTGGACCTCGCCAAGGCGACCCAGGTGACCAAGTTCGACCCGACCGTCGAGGTGAACCTCCGGCTCGGCGTCGATCCCCGAAAGCAGGACCAGATGGTCCGCGGCACCGTCAACCTGCCGAACGGCACCGGCAAGACGGCCCGCGTGCTCGTCTTCGCCACCGGCGACCGCGCCGAGGCCGCCAAGGCGGCCGGGGCCGACTTCGTTGGCTCCGACGACCTGATCGAGCGGATCCAGGGCGGTTTCCTCGACTTCGACGCCGTGGTCGCCACCCCGGACCTGATGGGCAAGGTCGGCCGTCTCGGCCGCGTGCTCGGCCCGCGTGGCCTTATGCCGAACCCCAAGACCGGCACTGTCACGCCGGACGTGGCGAAGGCCGTCGAGGACATCAAGGGCGGCAAGATCGAGTTCCGTGTCGACCGGCACGGCAACCTGCACTTCATCATCGGCAAGGCCTCCTTCGACAAGAAGGCGCTGCTGGAGAACTACGCGGCCGCGATCGACGAGGTGGTCAGGCTCAAGCCAGCCGCCGCCAAGGGCCGCTACCTGCGGAAGATCACCTTCACCACGACGATGGGCCCGGGCATCCCGGTTGACCCGTCCAAGACCCGCGGCTTCTTCGACGAAGAGGGCGCGCCGGTCGCCTAGACCGGTTAGCCACCCGCAAGCGGCGGCGCTCCCCACGGGGGGCGTCGCCGTTCGCGTTTGCGCGTCGTCGATCGCAACGGAATATCCTGTACACTTGAGCTACCGAAGACCGCTGGATGCTGGCTCGCGAGAGTCGGCCGAAGGTTCCGTATGGACATCCCGCGCAGGTGACCGTGAGCTCTGACCGCTGACAGCGCAGGCCCTTCGTTTGGCCCGCTGACCGCAGTTCCGCCCCGTGCGCCTGGCGCCGGGGCGTTCGTCGTCTTCGGGACCCTATGTATTTAGGGACATCGTGCAGGGACGACATACGGGAAGGAGGCTCATGGCAAACGCCGAGAAGACGGCCGTGATCGAGGATCTCGCTGGCAAGTTCCGGGATTCGAACGGCGCTGTGCTGACCGAGTACCGCGGACTGACCGTGGCACAGCTGCGCGAACTGCGCGGCAACCTCAGGGGCAACGCGACGTTCACCGTCACCAAGAACACGCTGGCCAAGGTCGCGGCGGGTCAAGCAGGCCTGGGCGACCAGGTCGACTCGATGCTGTCCGGGCCATCCGCGATCGCGTTCGTTGACGGGGATGTCGCGCAGGCCGCCAAGGGCCTGCTCGACTTCGCCAAGGCGAACCCGCTGCTCGTGATCAAGGGCGGCGTGCTCGACGGCAAGTCGCTGACCGCGGCGGAGGTTGGCAAGCTGGCCGACCTTGAGCCGCGTGAGGTGCTGCTGGCCAAGCTGGCCGGCGCCATGAAGGCGTCGATGGCGGGCGCGGCGGCGACCTTCAACGCGCTGCCGACGCAGATGGCGCTGCTCGCGGACGCGCTGCGCGCCAAGGTCGAGGCCGGCGCGCCGGCCGCGCCAACCGAGGCACCCGAGGCCGCGGCAGCGGCAGCGGACACCGACACACAGACCCAGGACTGACCGGATTAGGGAAGGAAGTAAACGATCATGGCGAAGCTCAGCAGCGCTGATCTGCTCGACGCGTTCAAGGAGATGACCCTCCTTGAGCTGTCCGAGTTCGTGAAGTCTTTTGAGGAGACCTTCGACGTCAAGGCGGCGGCCCCGGTCGCGGTCGCGGCGGCTGGCGGACCCGCTGCCCCGGCGGCGGAAGAGGCCGAGGAGCAGGACGAGTTCGACGTCATCCTCGAGGCCGCCGGTGACAAGAAGATCCAGGTCATCAAGGAGGTGCGCACGCTCACCAGCCTCGGGCTCAAGGAGGCCAAGGACCTGGTCGACGGCGCGCCGAAGACCGTGCTCGAGAAGGTCAACAAGGAGGCCGCGGAGAAGGCCAAGGCTGCCCTCGAGGGCGCCGGCGCCTCCGTCACGGTCAAGTAGTCCCGCAAGGGCCCAGCCTCGATCTGCGCCTGCGAACGCCGCCCGGGTACCGCCCGGGCGGCGTTTCTGCTACCAGCGGGAATACGAGGCATACCCGGCGGCGTTGCAACCTACACATCGTCACGCGTGTGGTATCCATCACGCGACTTAACCAATCAAACCCGCCAGTTTCTGCTTGACGTTTGGTCTCCGACAGGGGATGCTGCGAAGCAAGGTGATCCACATACAGGCGTACCGTTGACAAGCAGTGCAGTCTCTGGCTACACTGACTATTTGCGCTGCACT
>JBEKEK010000306.1:0-4237 GCA_050013875.1 Trebonia sp.
CTGCGCCGGACGATCCAGCGGGAGATCGAGGACATGCTGTCCGAGAAGATCCTGTTCGGCGAGCTGCGGCCGGGGACCAACGTCATCGTCGATGCCGAGGGCACCGGCGAGGAGGCGAAGTTCACCTTCCTGTCCGAGCCAAAGCCGGACTCGACCCCGGAGGAGGTGCTCACGGTCGCCGCGGCGGTGGCCAGCGAGCCGCTGAGCGGGACTAACCCGCCCAGCTCGACCTCCACCGACGGCCCGGGCACGGCGACGGCGCTCGGCTAGCAGAACAGATCGGCCAAGCGGGGCCGGGAACGTTGTTCCCGGCCCCGCTTCGTGTTTCCGCCGTTCCGCGTTTCCCGGCGTCCGGGGGCGCGGGTTCGCGGATAATGCTCGTTATGTCGTCGCCTTACCTGGAACCGGTGCTCGGCTGGTACGCGGCCCGCGCGCGGGATCTGCCGTGGCGGGCGCCGGGCGTCTCCCCGTGGGCGGTGCTGGTCAGCGAGATCATGTTGCAGCAGACGCCGGTCAGCCGGGTGCTGCCCGCCTACCAGGCCTGGCTGCAGCGGTGGCCGGTGCCCGCGGCGCTGGCGGCCGACCCGCCGGGGGAGGCGGTGCGGCAGTGGGGACGGCTCGGCTATCCCCGGCGCGCCCTGCGCCTGCACCAGACCGCCACGATCGTGACCAGGGAGCATGGCGGCGAGATCCCCTCGACCCGGGACGAGCTGCTGGCGCTGCCAGGGATCGGCGCCTACACCGCCGCCGCCGTGGCGGTATTCGCCTTCGGGCGAAGGCACGCGGTCCTCGACACGAACGTCCGCCGGGTGCTGACCCGGCTGGGGCCCGGCCGCGAGTTCCCCGGGGCGCAGCCATCGGCGGCGGAGTACCGGTTCGCGGAGTCGCTGCTGCCGCCGGACGGGGCGGTCGCCGCCCGCTGGTCGGTGGCGGTCATGGAACTCGGCGCGCTTGCCTGTACGGCCGCGTCGCCCAGCTGCGATGACTGCCCGGTCGCGGCGCAGTGCGCCTGGCTCGCCGCCGGGCGGCCGCCGGCCGAGGTCAGGCCAGTCGGCCAGCGTTACGAGGGCACCGACCGCCAGTGCCGCGGCCGGCTGCTTGCCGTGCTGCGAGATTCTCCCGATCCGGTGACGCTGGCCCGCTTCGACGCGGTCTGGCCCGATGACACCCAGCGTGCCCGCGCTCTGGATGGCCTGGTGGCCGACGGCCTTATCGACCCGCTACCCGACGGCCGTTTCGCGCTGCCCGTCTAACCTGAGGCCGGAACACCGAGCGGGGAGCACCCCGCGAGCCGAAGGGCGCGCCCCTGTCATCGGACTGAGGAGCGCGGTGGATTGGCCGCGCGACGAGGGGCCAGGGGGGATGGGGGGCGGGAGCCCCCATGCGGGAAGGACAGCAGGGCTAAAAGCGCCGGGAGGCAAGCGGGGAAAGCACAGTCGGCGCGTCGGCCAGACCGTGGCGGCTACCGGTTGCATACTTTCCGTATGTGGAATGTTGCGGATCGTGACCAAGATGGCCGGGATGACGACGACGCGCCGCATGACCCAGGGGCCGTCCGGGACCCCAACGCCTACTGGCGGCGACGGTTCTTCATTCTCGGCGGCGGCGTAGCCCTGCTCGGGCTGTGCGCCTGGCTGTTCCCCGGCAGCCAGCCGGCGGCCCCGCGCGCGTCGGCGACCGCCCAGGCGTCCATGGCGGCGCTCGCCAAGCGGGGGACCCTTCCCCCGGCGGCGTATGGCAGCGCGTGGCCCGGCCCCACGCCGACGAAGACGGCGGCGGCCAGCCCGTCGCCCAGTGCGACCCAGCGCAAGACCAAGGCCAGCGCACACCCGGACGCGAGCCCGGGTTCGGCCGCCACCGCGTCAAGCGGGTCGCGCTGCCCGCCAGCGGACATCGTGCTCAGCCTGTTCACCGGCGCGCCGAGCTACGGTAAGGGCGCGCAGCCGAAGTTCGACGTCTACGCGGTATCGACCTCGTCGGCGGCGTGCACGCTCAGCTACGGGCCAGGCTCGGTCCAGGTGGTGGTGACGCGGCACGGGCGCGTGATCTGGGACTCGGCCGCCTGCAAGCTCGCGGCGGTCTCACCGGTCCGGTTCACCCTCGGCGTGCCGCAGTTGCTCACGATTACCTGGGACCGGCAGGCCAGCAAACCGTCCGGCTGCGCGGGATCACTGCCGTCGGGCACCCGGGGCACGTTCGACGCGGTCGCGTTGGCGGACGGCCAGTCCAGCCCGGTCCACTCGTTCAGGCTGGCCGGCTAACCGCGGAAGGCGGCCTTGAGGGCTTCGCGCACGTCGCCCACCTCGGTGACCTCCATCGCCGAGTCGGCGGCATAACCACTGGCGGCCGAGCCGGCCGGGACGATCGCCTGACGGAACCCCATCCGCTCGGCCTCGGCCACCCGGCGCGGCACGCCGACGACGTTGCGGACCTCGCCCGCCAGGCCGACCTCGCCCACCACGATCAGGCCCGGCGGTATGGACAGGCTGGCCACCGAGCTGGCCAGCGCGAGCGCGACCGCCAGGTCCACCGACGGCTCGGTGAGCCGGACGCCGCCCACCGTCGCGGCGTAGACGTCCGACTTGCCCACCTTGACGTCGGCCCGGCGCTGCAGCACGGCGAGCACCATGCCGACCCGGGAGGCGTCCAGCCCGGAGGTGACCCGGCGCGGTACCTCGAGCGCCGAGGTGCCGACCAGCGCCTGCACCTCGGCCAGCAGCGGCCGCCGGCCCTCCAGGGTGACCGTGACACAGGTGCCGGGCACCGGCTCGCTGTGCCGGGAGAGGAACAGGCCGCTCGGGTCGGCCAGCCCGATCAGGCCGTACTCGCCGAGGTCGAAGCAGCCCACCTCGTCGGTCGGGCCGTACCGGTTCTTGACCGCGCGGACCATCCGCAGCCGCGAGTGCCGGTCGCCCTCGAAATGCAGCACCACATCGACGAGGTGCTCCAGGGTGCGCGGGCCGGCCACCGAGCCGTCCTTGGTCACATGGCCGACCAGGATGGTCGACATCCCGCGCTGCTTGGCGACCGCGATGAGCGCCGCCGCGACCTCGCGGACCTGGGTAACGCCACCGGGCACACCGTCGACGTCGCCCGCCGCGATCGTCTGCACCGAGTCGATGATCAGCAGCCTCGGCTGTACCGTCTCGACGTGGGTGATGATCGCGTCCAGGTCGGTCTCGGCCGCCAGGTACAGGTTCTCGTGGATGGCGCCGAGCCGGTCGGCGCGCAGCCTGACCTGCGCGGCCGACTCCTCCCCGGTGATGTAGAGCACCGCGCCGGACGCGGCGACGAGCGCGCCCGCCTCCAGCAGCAGCGTGGACTTGCCGACTCCGGGCTCGCCCGCGAGCAGCAGCACCGCGCCGGGGACGAGGCCGCCGCCGAGTACCCGGTCGAGCTCGTCGAGCCCGGTGGCCCGCGCCGCCGCGTGCGCCGCGTCGATCTGCCCGATCGGCATCGCGGCGGTCGATACCGGACCGCCGCCGAGCCGCCCGGCGCCGCCCGCCCCGCCGCCGTAGGCGGCCGCCCGGATACCCGCCCGGACCAGCCGCGGCACGGCCGCCTCGGTGACCGTCCCCCAGGCCTGGCACTCACCGCACCGGCCGACCCACTTGGGTGCCTGCCAGCCGCACTCGCTGCACCGGAACGCCGCCGTCGACTTCGCCATGACCGCACCATATCGGCGAGGTCCGACATTCGGCGGTCCCACCGGGCCCGACCCGCCCGCCCCGCCCAGCGACGCGGCCCCGGCGCGGCGCATAAGCTAGGCAGGTGAACGAGCGGGATGTGAGGAGGACGCGATGACGGTACTGCCCGGGATCCCCGTCGTGCTGTCCACCTCGTCCGTCTATCCGGAGAAGACGCCAGACGCTTTCGACGCCGCCGCCAAACTTGGCTATGACGGGATCGAGGTGATGGTCTACACCGACCCGGTCAGCCAGTCGGGCGACGCGCTGGCGCGGCTGGTGGACTACCACCAGGTGCCGGTGCTGGCGGTGCACGCGCCCGGCCTGCTCCTCACCCAGCTGGTCTGGGGACGCGAGCCATGGGCGAAGCTGATCCGCGCCAAGGACCTTGCCGAGCGACTCGGTGCCAAGGTCGTCGTCGTGCACCCCCCGTTCCGCTGGCAGCGGGAGTACACCCGGGGGTTCGAGGAGGGCATCGCGAAGATGTCGGAAGAGACCGATGTGATCTTCGCGGTGGAGAACATGTTCCCGATCCGGTCGGGCGCCAGCGA
>JBEKEK010000307.1:0-4141 GCA_050013875.1 Trebonia sp.
CGGGGGCCGCGCCGCTGAGGACTTCGGTGGTGTCGCTCACTAATGGTCCTTCCATTATGATCCTCGGCCGCCTAGGTGTCTTCTCGACCCGGGGTTCCGTGGCGCCAAGCCCGATCGCATTGCTCGCGAGAGAAGTCATTAACACATGATTTCGCCCGCGGCCGCGCTCGGCATCTACTCCCGCACGTCGCGTCTGTCCGTATACGCGACCCGTCTCCGAAGCCGCCGGCGTGAAGATGTGCAGTGGAGTAGCGCTCAGGGGAACGTGTCGCTCTCCTGGAGTGACGCTAAGAGCCCGATCCCTGGGCAGGTATACGTTACCCCCCAGGCGACGTCTGGATGACAAGCACCTGCCCCGCACAGGGGCAGCAGATGCTGCACCCAGCCTAACACCGACAGCGCCCACGGCATTCCTTTGCAGCCATCCTGTCGCGGAAAAGGGGATATTAAGCGGCCAGGCGAGGAAACCCGGGGGGCCTGAGACGCCGTCCCCCCGGGAGACAACGGTCACGCCTTACCGGGTGCTCCGACCACTCGGTACTGCGCTGGCGCCGTGTCTCTCGACGGCTAGCGGGCTTATGCGCCATGGAGTACCCGTTTCTCGCGCGATTGAATCCAGCTTCGCCAAGTCCTCATCACCAATGCCGTCTCCGGTCAGGAACGCGAGCACCGACGGGCCCGCGCCCGACACCACCGCGGGCACTCCGAGCGCGCGCAGCCGGCCGACCAGATCGTGCGTGGCCGGCATGGCGGGTGCCCGGTAATCCTGATGCAGCCAGTCCTGCGAGGCGTCAAGCAGCGCGTCCGGGCGGGCCGTGAGCGCGGCGACCAGCAGCGCCGCCCGGCCCGCGTTCCGCGCCGCGTCAGCGTGCGGGACGCTGGCCGGCAGCAGATCCCTGGCCACCTTGGTGGACACCGGCTCCGGGGCGATGAACGCCACCGGCCGCACCGCCGGCAGCGGCTCCAGCCGGACCGCGCGCGCCGCGTAGCCCGCCACCCAGGCGATGGTCAGCCCGCCGAACAGGCACGGGGCGACATTATCGGGATGGCCCTCGAGCTCGTTCGCCAGCGGCAGCACGGCCTCCGGGTCGAGGCTCGCGCCGGCCAGCGCCCGCGCGGCCAGCAGGCCGGCCACGATCGCGGCGGCCGACGACCCGAGCCCGCGACCGTGCGGTATCCGGTTCACGCAGCGCAGCGCGAGCCCCGGCGGCTGCGCCACGCCCAAGTCGTCAAAGCCAACCCGCATCGCCCGTACCACGAGGTGCTTCTCGCCGGAGTCGGCGACCTCGGCCGCCGCCTCACCGGACACCTCGATCGACAGCCCGGCTGGCGTCACCGCGACCTCGAGTTCGTCGTGCAGGCCGAGCGCGAGCCCGAGCACGTCGAATCCGGGCCCCAGGTTGGCGCTGGTGGCCGGCACCCGAACGAGGACCGGTACGGGATTCCAGTCGGTCACGCGAGACCTAGGGCGGCCGCGGCGGTGGCCGCGTCAACCGGGACCGTGGTCGGGGCCGGGGCGCCGGAGAGTGCCCAGTCGGGGTCCTTGAGGCCGTTGCCGGTAATCGTGGCGACCACCCGCGAGCCGGCCGGGATCCGCCCGTCCGCCGCCGCCGCCAGCAGCCCGGCCACGCTGGCCGACGAGCCGAGTTCGCCGAACACCGCCTCGTCGCGGGCGAGTATCCGGTAGGCAGCGAGGATCTCCCGGTCGGTGACCTTGTCGATCAGTCCGCCGGACTCGTCGCGCGCCGCCTCGGCCTGGTGCCAGGAGGCGGGGTTGCCGATCCGGATGGCGGTCGCGATCGTCTGCGGGTGCGCCACCGGCGCCCCATCCACGATCGGGGACGCGCCGGAAGCCTGGAAGCCGAACATCCGGGGCCGTCTGGCGGCCAGCCCCAGATCGGCGTACTCCTGGTAGCCCAGCCAGTAGGCGGTGATGTTGCCCGCGTTGCCGACCGGCAGGCAGTGGATGTCGGGCGCGTCGCCGAGCGCGTCCACGATCTCGAACGCCGCCGTCTTCTGCCCCTGGATACGGTCCGGGTTCACCGAGTTGACCAGTGCCACCGGGTAGTCGACGGCCAGCTTGCGCGCCAGCTCAAGGCAGTCGTCGAACGACCCGTCGACCTGCAGCAGCTTCGCCCCGTGGACCAGCGCCTGGGCGAGCTTGCCGATCGCGATCTTGCCCTTGGGCACCAGCACCGCGCAGGTCAGGCCGGCCCGGGCGGCGTAGGCGGCCGCGGAGGCGGAGGTGTTGCCGGTCGAGGCGCAGATCACCGCCTTGGCGCCCTGCGCCGCCGCCACCGTGATCGCGACCGTCATGCCCCGGTCTTTGAACGACCCCGTGGGGTTGAGCCCCTCGACCTTCAGGTACACCTCGCACCCGGTGCGGGCGGAGAGCACCGGGGCGGGCAGCAGCGGCGTGCCGCCCTCCTGCAGGGTGATGGCCGGCATCCCGGCGGTGACCGGGAGCCGGTCGCGGTACTCGGTGATGACGCCGCGCCAGGGCGCACGGGCAGTGGTTACTGCCGGGGCCGGTGAACTGGTCACTGGTTTTCCTCCCCTTCGACCCGCATCACGCTCAGCACCGCCCGCACCACCGGCAGCGCCTGAAGTTCGTCGATCGTCGCCGCGAGGTCGGCGTCGCGCGCCTCGTGCGTCACGATGACAAGCAGCGCCTCGGTGCCCCTGCTGGTCTGCCGTACCGCTTGGATGGAGACCCCGTGCCGGGCGAAGGCCTCCGCCACCGGCGCGAGGACGCCGGGCTTGTCGGCCACGTCGAGCGATACGTGGTACCTGGTCAGGGTATCGCCCATCGGCAGCACCGGCAGCTCGGCGTAGGTCGTCACCTCGGGGCCCCTGGTGCCGGCCAGCCGGTTCCGCGCGACCGCGACGATGTCTCCGAGCACCGCGGAGGCGGTCGGGGTGCCGCCCGCGCCCGCGCCGTAGAACATCAGCTGCCCGGCCGACTTCGCATCGACGAAGACCGCGTTGTAGGCACCGCCGACGGTGGCAAGCGGGTGCGTCCTCGGGATCATCGCCGGGTGCACGCGGACCGCGACCCCGTCGTCGGTGCGCTCGCAGATCGCGAGCAGTTTCACGATCCGGCCGAGCACCTTGGCCGAGGCGATGTCCGCCGCGGTCACCTCGGTGATCCCCTCGCGGTACACGTCGGAGGCGGTGACCCGGGTGTGGAAGGCCAGCGAGGCCAGGATCGCCGCCTTGGCCGCCGCGTCGAACCCCTCCACGTCGGCGGTCGGGTCCGGCTCGGCGTAGCCCAGTGCCTGCGCCTCCTCAAGCGACTCGCTGAAGTCGGCGCCGGAGGAGTCCATCCGGTCGAGGATGAAGTTCGTCGTGCCGTTGACGATGCCCATCACCCGGTGCACGGTGTCCCCGGCCAGCGACTCGCGCAGCGGGCGGAGGATCGGGATCGCCCCCGCCACGGCGGCCTCGTAGTAGAGGTCGGCGCCGTAGTCGCGGGAGACGCGGTGTATCTGCTCGCCATGCTCCGCCAGCAGGGCCTTGTTCGCCGAGACCACGGGCTTGCCGCGTTCCATCGCGGCCAGGATCAGCGAGTGCGCGGGCTCGATGCCGCCGATGACCTCCACCACGATGTCCACGTCGGGCCTGGTCGCCAACCCCATCGCGTCGGTTGTCAGCAGGTCCCGATCGATGCCGGGACGCGGGTGCGACAACCGCCGGACGGCGATGCCGGCGATCTCAAGCTGCGCGCCCGACCGGACCGCGAGTTCGGCCGCCTCCTCATCAAGCAGCCTGGCAACCTGAGTGCCGACGACGCCGCAGCCGAGCAGCGCCACCTTAAGCGTCTTGCCATTTGGCTCACTCATCCGACGTCCAATCGCAGCAGGTCATCAAGCGTTTCCCGGCGGACGATGGCGCGGGCCGCGCCATCGCGCACCGCGACCACGCCGGGGCGCGGCAGGTGGTTGTAGTTGGAGGCCAGCGACCAGCAGTACGCCCCCGTGGCCGCCACCGCCAGCAGGTCACCGGGGGCCAGGTCGGACGGCAGGTAGCAGTGCCGCACCACGATGTCGCCGCTCTCGCAGTGCCGCCCCACCACCCGCGTCAGCATCGGCGGCGCGTCCGAGGACCGGGACGCGAGCACGCAGGTGTACTCGGCGTCGTA
>JBEKEK010000308.1:0-4095 GCA_050013875.1 Trebonia sp.
GCCCGCCTCCATCGGCGTACCTCACGAAACAGGTATAAACCCATTACCCGCACGACTCACGCAGGCGCACCGGACGTCACCGATCCGGTGCCAGACCTCAACCTTTCAACCTCTGTAAGCGCACCCTGGCCATCTAACCTGACTCTGCTCACGATCACGGACTCGCGACCGTATCATCATGCTGACCTGCAGTTTCTGGGCGTTCGGCGAGCACGTCAACGCACTAACCAGGGCTCTGGACTCGTCTGCTGGGTGCCCTGTATGTAAGGATCACGGAGAGTGCTTTGGCTCCAAGCGCGGGTAAGCGTTAACATTACGCTCAATAGATTCGGTAACTACAAAGTCGAGGTAACATGTCGAATCCTTCAGCGAACAACGCCGAAGCCGGAGAAATCAGCACTTCGAGAGTTCTAGCTGTCGATGATTCAGAACTCGAAGCAGTAAGAAACCTAGCTCACAAGTGCGGTGTGAGAGTTGAGCAGCTTGACGCATCCAGCCTTGAGCCAATCTCAACGGTAACCTTGCTTTTGTTCGGGACCGTCGCAGCCATTTCATCCGTTATCCAAGCCGTTGAGCACATTCGGGGGGGCCAGGTCATCGATCTCCGTTCCGAAACGCAAAAAGCAATATATCGGACGAAGGATCTCGCTTACGGCACCGTTGTCATAATCACCGCCGACGGCCAACTGACAGTTAGAATCACCGAGCCGCAGAAAACCATCGCGAAGGCAACGGCTAGGTTGCCCGAAATTATCTCCGCTGCTGGATCCTCAAAGAGCGCCGATCTAATAACGGCAATCCGGGCCGGACTTGGCAACTCGGCTTTCGTGGAGGGCAATGACCGGCCTTCCCCTAAAGGATAGCCTCCAATGGATCCCGTATATGATCCTGCGCTAATAATCCTTCTTGAACAACTTCAACTGCAGTCCGGACGGATGCGTAGTGAAGACATAAAGCTCCCGGCAGATGCCGGCGCGCACTTTGCCGATATCGTTGTAGAAGCCCGCTTCGGGCCGTCACCATCAGGAGATCTCCGAGATTCCATGCGGAGAGTACGGGACTCCGCGCTCAGCGAATGGGACACGCTGTCTTCGCAGCGAAGCCCTAGCAACTATGAATTGCCGTGGCAGTACGCTGTCCTGTCGCATAGGTTCGGCCGAGTTCACGATAGCGCTTCAGAGCATAGCATGGGAATTTCCGAGTGGCCTCTTCTCGGCACGATAGACACCGGTGTCGTGAACGCTATGTGCTATCGTCCGCCTCGTCCGATTGCGGGTCATCTGCTGCTATTCGAAAGTGAGATGTTTGCCTTCTGCTCCACGATGGCCGCCGCCTTCGTCCATTGCTTGCCCGTAACGAGGAATAGCAATGGTTTCCTGGAGTACGATTTCAACTTGGGGGCGGTCCATGCTCGACTTTCCGCCGATTCGGACGCCAGAAGAAGATTCTTGCTGCCAATACTGACCTATGCGACTACCGGTCGCCCTTCGAATACGCCTTATTTTCCCGTAATACAAGACTACTCACAACTGAGTAGCATATACCGTTTGTCAATGGAGTTTTTCGTCGTCGCTCACGAGTACGGTCACCTTATGGCAGGCCATCTTGACGAGTCTACTGCGCGCGCAGAGATGCTGGGCGATCTAGAAGTAGAGGCTTTTTCCCACTCTTGGCAGCGTGAACTCGTGGCCGACTTGTTGGGGATCAGACTCTCCATCCCAATAGTAATGCAAGATTTTCGTCTCGACCCGTCTCCTTCTTTCATGGGCATTACGCTATATTTTTCCCTGGTAGATTTTATAGATCGGGCTGTATCCGTGCTCGAGACCGGCCGTGTCTATGCTCGGAAACTTGGTTCGCACCCTCCCGCCTCGTTGAGGAATGCCAACATCCGAGACCACTTGCCTAGTATCTTTGCGGCGCACGATCCGCTGATTTTCGAGTCCGCCCTGAAGGGATCAGCACAAATATCGGCAATAATTGAATTGATATGGAAGATGTGCTTTCCTCGACTATTGACTGCCCGGGAAGCTGGGATAAAACCGTGGGCAAAGTGGCGCACTGTTCCAAATCTCGGGCGTCCTTCCGGTGCGCACTAATTTGAGCCAACCCAGGACACCACACCCTCGAACCTGTTGCTCGGGCCGCTGACTTGCACACTAACCGGACCCTGGCCATCTAACCCAGTCTTTTCATGAGGGTCGGGTTCCCGGGCGGTGCGCCTGAATGAGAAAGTGCTCCTGAACTGGGAGAATGAGGATTGCTGAGGTCCTTATCCGCCGAGTTCGAGGAGCACTTTCCACATGCACGCTACCGGATGGTCGGGCGGTCTTGAAGTCACGGGCGGCGGCACGGGCGTCGTGTCGCACGCGGGGCTGGTCCTGCTGCGGCAGCTCGCGGACCGGACAGGCCTGACGGCCGGGCTGTCGTCGGCGCTGCCGTCTCCGCTGGGCGGCCATGACCGGGGCCGGGTGTTCTCGGACCTGGCGTGCGCGATCGCGGACGGGGCCCGGGTGATCAGCGATTTCCGGGTGATGTGCGACCAGCGGGAGGTCTTCGGCCACGTCGCGTCGGTGCCGACCGCGTGGCGGGCGCTGAAGGAGACCGCGGGCGGCGGGGACCGCGGGCGGCGGGGACCGCGGGCGGCGGGGACCGCGCCCGCCGCAGGGTCGCGGCCGCCGCAGGGTCGCGGCCGCGGTGAACAGCGCGCGCCGGCGCGCGTGGGCGCAGGCCGGGGCGCTGCCGCCGGTCCGGATCGCGGACCGGGTCCTGGAGGGCGTGACGTGCATCCGGCTGGATGCGACCGTCGTCCCCGCGCACAGCGACAAGGAGCTCGCGGAGGCGAATTTCAAAGGCTTCGGGCATCATCCATTGCTCGCGGCCTGCGATAACACGGGCGAGCCGCTGGCCTGGATGCTCCGTCCCGGCTCGGCCGGGTCGAACACCGCCGCCGATCACCTGCGGATGCTCCGCGAGGCCGTCGGGGCCCTGCCGCCGGCGCTGCGCCGCAGGATCATGGTGACCTGCGACGGGGCCGGGGCCAGCCACGAGCTGGTCAAAGAGCTCGACAGGCTCGCCTCCCGGCGCGGCTACCAGGTCACGTACTCAGTCGGGTGGGCGCTCGGCGCCCGGGAACGGGACGCGCTCGGCCAGGTCCCCGGGACCGCCTGGGAGGCCGCGATCGACGGGAAAGGCCAGGTCCGCGAGCGCCGCGCCGACGATGCCTGCCAGAACCCGCGCTGCGCGCATCCCGCCTGCTGGATAGAGGAAGCGCACGTCACAGAGCTGACGGGCCTGCTGCGCGAGGGGCCCGGCGGGGACCAGCTCAAGGGCTGGCCCAAGACGATGCGGGTCTTCGCCCGCCGCGAGCGGCCCCACCCCGGCGCCCAGCTGTCCCTGCTCGAGACCGCCGACGGCTGGCGCTACTCGCTCTGGGCGACGAACCTGCCCGCCGCGACGAGGGGATGGCGCGGGCAGTGCGCCTACGCCGACGCCGCCCACCGGGCCCACGCCCGCGTCGAGGACGTCATCCGCACCGGGAAGAACACCGGGCTCGGCCATTTCCCGTCCCGCGACTACGGGCTGAACGCCTCCTGGCTCGACGCCGCGATGACCGCCTGCATCCTGCTGGCCTGGCTGAAGCTGCTGGCACTGGACGGCGACCTCGCAAGAGCCGAGCCGAAGACCCTGCGCTACCGCCTCCTGCACGCCGCCGCCCGCCTCGTCCGAGGCGGACGCCGCAGGACCCTCAAGATCGCCGCCACCTGGCCCTGGAGCGACGAGATCGTCACCGCCTGGCAGCGCATCCACGCCATCCCGCACCCCCTCTGACCAGCCGAAGCCCGTCCCGGCTATCAGGAAAGGACGATCCCGGGGCCAGTGGAACCCCGGCCACCCGGCCCGACAGCCGGGCCACCGTCATACCCCGGCCCTAAAATCCAAGCCGGAAACCCGCCAGACGACGACCAGCGGCAGCCATCAGCTCCCGTGAAAAGTCAGGGTTAGGTACTTCACTATTTGGCCCGGACGGCGCGAAGACGTTGCAAACCGTGGGAATCGCTGATGCGCGGGCCGGCATGACTGGCCGGCAAGCGG
>JBEKEK010000309.1:0-4009 GCA_050013875.1 Trebonia sp.
GACTACCAGCTGGAGCGGCAGGCATGCTGATCGACCTGACGCCGGAGCAGAACGCGCTCTGCACCACGCTGCGGAGCTACTTTGCCGGCCTGCTGTCGCCTGCGCAGCGCGGCACGCTGCTCACCGAGCGGCACGGCGCCGTGTACCGCGAGGTCGTCGCGGCGATGGGCCGCGACGGTTGGCTCGGGGTGGGCTGGCCCACCGCCTACGGCGGACGCGGATTCGGGCAGATCGAACAGCAGATCTTCGTGAACGAGGCGGCGCGGGCCGACATCCCGCTGCCCGCCGTCACCCTGCAGACCGTCGGCCCGGTGCTGCAGGAACACGGCACGCAGTGGCAGCGGGACTTCTTCCTGCCGCGGATCCTCGCGGGCGAGATCCATTTTGCCATCGGCTACACCGAGCCCGACGCCGGCACGGACCTGGCGGCGCTGCGCACCAGCGCGGTCCTGGACGGCGATGAGTACGTGGTCAACGGGCAGAAGATCTTCACCACCGGCGCCCACGACGCCGACTACGTCTGGCTCGCCTGCCGCACGGATCCGGAAGCGCCCAGGCACCGGGGGATCACCATCCTGATCGCGAGCACCGATGACCCCGGGTTCTCCTGGACTCCGATCATCACCCATGACGGCGCCCACCACGTCAACGCGACCTATTACGATCACGTCCGAGTTCCGGCCAGGATGCGGGTCGGCGCGGAGAACGGCGGCTGGCGGCTGATCACCAGCCAGCTCAACCACGAGCGGGTGATGCTCGGGCCGGCCGGGAGGATCGCCGCGATGGCCGACCGGGTGCGCGAGTGGGCCGCGGACCGGTCCCTGCTCGCGCACGCGGATGTGCGGCTGGCCCTCGCCCGGGCCGACGCCGTCACGCGCGTCAACGAGCTGCTCAACTGGCAGGTGGCGGCCGAACCAGAGCTGAGCATCGCCGACGCGTCCGCGACCAAGGTGTTCTCGTCCGAGCAGGCCCAGCAGATCGGGCAGTCGCTCGCCGAGCTGGTCGGACGGCACGGCGACCCGGCCGACCCCGACACCGGGGCGCTGATGACCTGGCTGGACGTGCAGCTCAAGCGGAACACCGTGCTCACGTTCGGCGGCGGCGTGAACGAGGTCCAGCGCGAGCTCATCGCCACCGCCGGCCTGGGGCTGCCGAGGGTGCCGCGGTGACCGCGCCGGAGACCATCAGGAGCGCCGCCGAACGGCTCGCGGCCGCGGGCGACAGCAAGCCGCGGCTCGCCCGGGATCCGGTCAACCAGCCGATGATCCGCAACTGGCTGGAGGCGATCGGCGATCCGGCCGGCCCGTCCGGCCACGGGTGCCCGGACACCGCCCCTGCGGCCATGATCCAGGTCTGGACGATGCCGGGACTGCGCGGAACCCGCGGCGGCGACGATCCGCTCGGGGTGATGTCGGATCTGCTCGAGCAGGCGGGCTACACCTCGATCGTCGCGACCAACTGCGATCAGACCTACCACCGCTCGGTGCGGGTCGGCGAGCAGCTCTCCGTCCAGTCCAGGCTGCTCGACGTCACCGGGCCCAAGCGCACCGCGCTGGGCGAGGGGTGGTTCGTCACCACGCGGAGCACCTGGAGCTCGGCCGGCGAGCCGGTCGCGACGATGGATTTCCGCGTCCTCAGGTTCAGGCCCGAGCCCCGCAAGCCGCCCCAGGGGGACGCTACCCCCTCGGCTCCCCCTGGGGTTTCAGATCACCAGGTCATCCGTCCGGTCGTCTCGCCCGACACCGAGTTCTTCTGGGCCGGCACCGCCGTCGGCGAACTGCGCGTCCAGCGCTGCGACGAATGCGGGACCGCGCGCCATCCGCCCGGCCCGAGGTGCCCGTCATGCGGGAACATGACCCCCGGGTACGTCGTCGCGGCCGGCGTCGGTGAGGTCTACAGCTACGTCGTCCATCATCACCCGCCGGTGCCGGGCAAGAAGCTGCCGATCGTGATCGCGCTCGTGCAACTGCCCGAGGGCGTTCGGATAGTCGGCCAGCTCTTCGGCGTCGACCCAGGTCAGGTGCGGATCGGGCTGCCGGTGCGGACCGAGTTCGTCAGGATCGACGACGATCTGACGCTCCCGGCGTGGCGGGCGACGTCGTCCGCCGCGCTGCCCCCGCTGGTCATCGACGTCACCCCCACCTTCGTGATCTCCTCCGCGCTGGCCACCCGCGACTTCCAGGACGTGCACCACGACCGGGACCGCGCGGTCGCGGGGGGAGCGCAGGACATCTTCCTCAACATCCTCACCACGACCGGCCTGGTCCAGCGCTACGTGGCCGGCTGGGCAGGACCGGACGCGACCTTCCGCTCGATCTCGATCAGGCTGGGCGTGCCCTGCCACGCGGGGGACGCGCTGACCCTCACCGGTGAGATGACCGCCGACGAGGGCGAGGAACGGATGATCTCGGTCGTCGGCCGATGCAGTCTCGGCGATCACGTGACCGCGACCGTCCGCCTGGCCGCGCCGGGGGACCGCTCATGAGCCGGGGCGCGGCCGCAATAGTCGGCATCGGCGCAACCGAGTTCTCGAAGAACTCCGGCCGCAGCGAGCTCCGCCTCGCGGTCGAGGCGATCACGTCCGCCCTGGCCGACGCGGGGCTGGCCGCCGCCGACGTAGACGGACTGGTCACCTTCACCATGGACAGCAACGCCGAGATCGCCGTCGCCCGCGAGCTCGGGGTCAGCGAACTGCGGTTCTTCAGCCAGATCGGCTACGGCGGCGGCGCCGCCTGCGCGACCGTGCAGCAGGCGGCGATGGCCGTCGCCACAGGAACGGCGGAGGTCGTGGTCTGCTACCGCGCGCTCAACGAGCGGTCCGGCCATCGTTTCGGCCGGGTGGCGGCCGGACTGGCCGGCAACCTGACCACCGCCGGCATCGACAACGGCTGGCACTATCCAATGGGCCTCGCCACGCCGGCCGCGATGGTGGCGATGATCGCCCGCCGCTACATGCACCTGTCCGGGGCCACCAGCGAGGACTTCGGCCTGGTCACGGTCGCGGACCGGCGCCACGCCGCCAGCAACCCCAAGGCATGGTTCTTCGGCCGCCCGGTCACGCTCGCCGAGCACCAGGAATCCCGACCGATCGCCGAGCCGCTCCGGCTGCTTGACTGCTGCCAGGAGAGCGACGGCGCCGTCGCCGTCGTGGTCACAAGCCTGGACCGCGCGCGCGACCTGCCGCAGCGACCGGCCGTGATCGACGCCGCCGCCCAGGGCAGCGGGCCCGATCAGTTCACGATGACCAGCTATTACCGCGAAGACCCGGCGGCGCTGCCCGAGATGGGGGTGGTCGCCAGGCAGCTGTGGCGGCAGGCCGGCATCGGCCCGGCCGACGTGCGCACGGCGGTGCTGTACGACCACTTCACCCCCTACGTGCTCATCCAGCTGGAAGAGCTCGGCTTCTGCGGCCGCGGCGAGGCCCGTGACTTCATCTCCGGCGGCGCCATCGAGATGGGCGGCCGCCTGCCGCTCAACCCGCACGGCGGCCAGCTCGGCGAGGCCTACATCCACGGCATGAACGGCATCGCCGAGGCGGTCAGGCAGGTCCGCGGCACCTCGGTCAATCAGGTCCCCGGCGAGGGCCCTGTCCTGGTGACCGCCGGCACCGGCGTCCCCACCAGCGGCCTGCTCCTGTCGTTACCATGCGGCGCCCCGCGCCCTGAACCCCGGCCCTATCGTTCCTGCATCTAAAAGTGATATCATTTTGATAGATGTCCAGGACAGCCGGGCACCAGGTCAGGGGAGGCATCCCGATGCACGCAACGAATGAGAACCCCCCTCGTCCGCGTTCCCTACTCGCGAAAATCTTTGTTCGGTCGTGGGAATACCGCCATCGCCGTCTCCTGTGGGGCGCGCGCCTCGCCGGTGGCTTCATCTGCCTCGGCATCGGTAGCGTTCTGCTCGCTTACGGCTACTGGTGGGGGCTGCTGGCGCTGGCGGGGGCGGCAGTGGCCACCTTCGGCGGCTACCGCGTATACCAGATCACCCAGATCCAGCCTTGACCAGA
>JBEKEK010000310.1:0-4001 GCA_050013875.1 Trebonia sp.
GAACTTGGCGATCTGCCGCTCGCCCTCGAACTGGCCGGCAGCTACCTGGCCCGCTACCGGGAGGAACCGGCCGGCGCCCCGGCAACTTATCTGGCCGAACTGCGCGCCGCGGACCTGCTCGCGCACGTCTCGCTGACGGTCGAGGACCCGGAGACGCCGGAGCGCACCCGCTCGCTCACCGGCCACGAGCGTGATGTGGCGCGCACCTTCGAGGTCAGCCTGCGCAAGCTGCGGCCCGAGGCCGCGGTGGACGCGCTCGCCCGCGAGCTGTTCGCCCGCGCCGCCTGGCTGGCCCCCGGCGTGCCGATCCCCCGCCGGTTGCTGAAGCTCTGCGCTGGCATCACGGTCGATGACGCGAGCGCGGGGCGCCGCTTCGCCGACGCCCTCAACCGCTTGCTGGACCTGGCGCTGTTGGAGCCTGCGAGTGGCGAAGGCATGGTCGTGCTGCACCGTCTTCTCGCCGCTTTTGCCCGGTCACGGATGGAGCAGGCCAGCTTCAGCCGGAACGCTGTCGAGGCGGTTGTAGAGGAGGAGGCTTGGCGTTCCCTCTCGCAGAACGATCCGAGGCCGATTCGCGACTGGGCACCTCATCTCATGGCTGTCGCCCGCGCGGCCGGGCGCGACAAAACAGGCGCGGCGGTCCGGCTTCTGAACCGCGCCGGTTGCTACAGCCTGCTAGAGGCCGACTTCGACGTGAGCCAGGCCATGCTCCAGGAGGCGGTCGCCCGGGCCGAAGCCTTGTTCGGCCCCGACCACCCCGAGGTCGCCAGCACTCTCGGCAACCTGGGCACCGTGCAGCGCCAGCGCGGCGAGTTGGAGAAGGCGGAGGCCAGCCAGACCCGCGCGCTCGAGATCAAGGAGAAGGCCTACGGTCCCGACCACCCCGAGGTCGCCATCACCCTCACCAACCTTGGCGCCGTACAGTACCAGCGCGGCGAGCTGGAGAAGGCGGAGGCCAACCAGACCCGCGCGCTCGCGATCAAGGAGAAGGTCTACGGTCCCGACCGCCCCGAGGTCGCCCTCACCCTCGGCAACCTGGGCAACGTGCAGCGCGAGCGCGGCGAACTGGAGAAGGCGGAGGCCAGCCTGACCCGCGTGCTCGCGATCATGGAGAAGGTCTACGGCCCCGACCACCCCGAGGTCGCCCGCACCCTCGACAACCTGGGCATCGTGCAGAACGAGCGCGGCGAGCTGGAGAAGGCGGAAGACAGCCAGACCCGCGCGCTCGCAATCATGGAGAAGGTCTACGGCCCCGACCACCCCGAGGTCGCCAGCACCCTCACCAATCTGGGCATCGTGCAGCGCGAGCGCGGCGAGCTGGAGAAGGCGAAGGCCAGCCTGACCCGCGCGCTCGCGATCAAGGAGAAAACCCACGGCCCCGGCCACCCCACGATTGCCCTCACCCTCACCAACCTGGGCATCATGCAGCACGGGCGCGGCGAGCTGGGGATGGCGGAAGCCAGCCAGACCCGCGCCCTCGCGATCCAGGAGAAGGCCTACGGCCCCGACCACCCCGAGGTCGCCATCACCCTCACCAACCTGGGCAGCGTGCAGCGCGATCAGAATCGGTTTGAGGAGGCGCGAGGCAGCTACAAGCGGGCCGCGACGATCTTCGCCGCCAAACTTGGCGAACAACACCCGCATACGTTGAAGGCACGGAACCTGATCGCCGAGATCTCCGGCGAAGGCACAGACATCGAGGGAGGATGAGGATGATTGAACAGATCGTGGCGGCGGTGCTGGGCGGCGTTGCGGCTTCGGCCGGCAAGGTCGCATCCAAGGCGGTCGAGGACGCCTACGGCGCGCTGAAAGCGCTGCTGGCGCGCAAGCTCGGCGACAAGGCCGACGCCGTCGAGGCGCTGGCGAAGCTTGAAGCCAGGCCGGAGCGCGAAGATCGTCAGGCCACGGTGGCGGCTGAGCTGAAAGAGGCGAAGGTCGCCGACGACCCCGATCTGGTGGACGCTGCCCGGCGGCTTCAGGCGGCCCTGGAGCAATTGCCGGCCGAGAGCCGCGCGCACGTTCAGCACGCTGTCGGCAGCTACATCGCCCAGGCCAGCGGCGGCAGCACCGCGACGGTGAACGTCGGCGACAGAGGTCTGCCTTCGAGGGAGTAGCGATACGGTTCCTGCGCGTCGCGCCACCGACCGCCCATCGGATGGTGCTCGCCCGCGGCCAAGCCGGGCTGATCTCACGACAGGCCGCTGCGGCCCTGACCGGCGCGTGCTGCCCGATCCCCTCGCCTTGCCCGAGCTAAATGCGGTGCACGCTCAACTGGTCAGAAATTACTATGACGAGGAACCGTCCAAAGCCCCCCTCTTCCAGCTTCGAAACTCCGAACGGCAAACTCTGAAACTACCCCGCCTCCACCGTAAACCCGGCGTCACGGATCGCCTCCGCCACCGCCTCATCACCGGCGGTGGAATCGACCCGGACCAGCTTGGTGGCAAGGTCCGCTTCCAGCGTCGCCTTCTCGTCCAGGCCCCTCACAGCCGCGGTCATGGCTCGGATGCAGCCGTCACAATGAATATCGGGGACGCGGAACTGAGGCACAGACAGGCTCCTAGTTTGGCCGGTTTTCGCCCGCCCATGGGACAAAAGGAAGGGTCGTCAATCGTCGAAAATCGCCACAGCCCGCGTCCAGCCCGCCGACGCCCGGTGCACCTTCACCGGAAAACAGACGATATCGAACCCGTCCGCCGGTAACTGGGCAAGGTTCCCCAGCTTTTCCATCTGGAAATAGCCGATCTCCCGTCCGGCACGATGCCCTTCCCAGATCAGGCTGGCATCGCCGGTCGCCCTCACCTTCTCCCGCGTGAACGAAAACGGCGCGTCCCAGCTCCACGCATCCGTCCCGACCACGCGCACCCCCCGCTCGGTCAGCCACATCGTCGCGGCCTTCCCCATCCCGCACCCGGTATCGACAAAATCGTCCTCCCCGTACCGAGCCCCCGCCGCGGTATTGACCACAACGATCTCCAACGGCCGCAGCGTATGCCCGATCCGCTTCAGTTCCGCCTCGACATCCCCCGCCGTCGCCACATACCCATCCGGCAAATGCCGAAAATCCAGCTTCACGGCCGGCTGGAAGCACCAGTCCAGCGGCACGTCATCGATCCGCCACGACGGTTCCCCGCCCGGCTTCAGCGCGTGGTTCATGCTGGAGAAAAAGTGGTAGGGCGCGTCCATGTGCGTGCCGTTATGGGTGGAGATCTCCACCCGCTCGACCGCCGCATACTCGCCGTCCGGAAGCTGATCGACCCGGACCCCCATATACTCGGCCATCGCGGGCGCGGTCTGGTGGTGGTCCATGTATTCGATCTTCGGCAGCATATGAGGCGGATCGCTGCGTATCCCCGCCTTCAGCGGCGAGGAGATATCGACAAGCCGTCGCGCCATTACTCCGCGGCCTTCATCAGCTTGGTCGGATCAGCGCCAACCCGTCCGCTTTCACCCGGTGCCGCCTTGGCCAGCCGGAAATCGTAGTGCACCGCCCGCAGGCCCGATATCGGTGACGCCGGGTCTTCGTGCGCGTCCACCACCAGCGACTGCGAAACGCCGAACACGGTATCTGAATCGATATGCGGATCATCGCCGAAATACAGCGCCGTCACCAGTTCGCGGAACCCATCCGCACCGATCAGGCAATGAATATGCGACGGCCGCATGCCGTGCCGGTTCTGCTGCTTCACCATCGCACCAACCGGCCCGTCCATCGGAATCGAGTAACCCAGCGGCCGGACGGTGCGGAAATGGTACGAACCATCCGCGTCGGTGAGGAAAATGCCGCGCATGTCCATCGATTCACCCATGCGCTCCTGCAGGTCGTAAAGCCCGCGCTCGCTGGTCTGCCACACCTGGATCATCGCACCGGCCACCGGCGCCCCGTCATTGGTCAGGACCTTGCCATAGACGACGATTTCCTCCGCCGTCGGCTTTTCCACGATCTGTGCGCCGTGCGGCAGAGCGGGCGCGCCTTCGCGGAAGAACGGCCCCAGCAAGCT
>JBEKEK010000311.1:0-6108 GCA_050013875.1 Trebonia sp.
GCCGGGTTGGTGACGCCGGTGGTGGTGATCGCGTTGGTGGTGGCCGCGGTGGCGCCGCCGGTGTAGTCCTCGTCGGCCACGAACGGCGCGGCGGCCGGGCCGCCGGCCGAGATGTCGACGCCGCCGGTCCCGGTACCGCCGCCGCTGCCGCCGTACACCTGGAACTCCCACAGCGAGTAGCCGTACTGGGTCGCCCGCGCGGTCCCGTACATGCGGATGTAGCGGCCGGTCCCGCTGACGCTCAGTGTCTGATCGCCGCCGGTGCCGGTCGTGGTCGAGTAGATCGTGGTCCAGTTCGTGTTGTCGGTCGACACCTGAATCTGGAACGCGGTCGCGTAGGCGGCCTCCCAGTCCAGGCCCACCTGGCAGATGCTCTGCGACGAGCCGAGGTCGACCTCGAGCCACTGCGGGTCGGAGAACGCCGACGACCACCGGGTCCCGGTGTTGCCGTCAACCGCCGCCGAAGCGGGGTATGCGGTCTGGTTCTCATACGACGAGGCGGTCGCGGGCTGGTTCAGCGCCAGGTTGGTCGTACCACAGGTGGCGGCCGACGCCTTGGGCACCGCCGCGCCCACCCCGGAAACCAGGGCGGTTACGACGAGCGCGGCG
Source organism: Trebonia sp. (assembly GCA_050013875.1). Lineage (GTDB taxonomy): Bacteria > Actinomycetota > Actinomycetes > Streptosporangiales > Streptosporangiaceae > Trebonia. The sequence continues at coordinate 610 of JBEKEK010000311.1, forward strand.
ACAGCCACCAGGCTTACCGCCGCCCGGCGGGAGGCGGGCGCTCGTCTGGCGCGCCTCCGATCTGATCTTCCAAAGAAATTCCGTACGCTCATCTTTGACCTCCGGATAATGAAGTCGCCGGGAACCCGCCGCCCGCCTGCTGACAGGGAGCGCGAGCGCCGGCCGACCGATGGGAAGTAGTATCGCCTTCGGCTGTGACTTATTTCAAGCCGGAACGTAACTCGATTGAAATTTTGGGTCAATAGATATGGACTGGAAGATCGGCGCAACCGCCCGGTATAAATCGTTAATTACACGGCTGTAACTTGGAGGCCCCGTGCGCGACCGAAAACGGGGCACGGTCCTTGACTTGCGACGCGAGAACCGGGCCGTGGTCTTGTGGTCGCTCCACCTGGGCCAATCACGCAGCCGTCAGGAGCTGAGCGCGGCGACCGGCCTCAGCGCCGGCTCGGTGACGAACGTGGTTCGCGAGCTGATCGACGAGGGCATCGTCATCGAGACCGGGCTGGCCGAGTCTGACGGCGGACGGCCGCGGGCGATGCTCGGGATGAACCCTGGGTACGGCTACGTCATCGGGGTCGACATCGGCGAGACGAGGACACGGGTCGGGCTCTTCGACCTCACCATGACCGAGCGGGCCAAGGTGGAGTACCCCCTGGATCGGTCCGCCGAGCACGACGTGGACGTGGTCGTCAGGCAGATCGTTTCCGGGCTGAACACGGTGCTCCGTGACAGCGGCGTCGACCAGAACGCGATCGTCGGCGTCGGCGTCGGCGTGCCGGGGATCATCGAGCAGGGACCCGAGGTGCTGGTGCACGGCCAGACCTACGGCTGGGACGCGGTGCCACTTGAACGCCTGCTGCGCGCGCACACCGAGCTGCCGCTGCGCTTCGACAACGGGGCGAAGACGATGGGCCAGGCGGAGCTGTGGTTCGGGGCGGGCAAGGGCGCGCGGAACGCTGTCGTGATCTTGATCGGCTCTGGCGTGGGCGCGTCGCTGATCTCCGGCGGCGCCACCTATCAGGGAGCCACCTCGAGTGCGGCCGAGTTCGGGCATGTGACCGTCCTCGTCGGCGGCCGGAAGTGCCGTTGCGGGTCAACCGGCTGCCTGGAGGCCTACGCGGGCGCCGAGGCCATCCTCGAGCGGTACGGACGGCCGATGGCGGTTGACGACCAGGAGCTAGCGCTCGCGGAGCTGATCGACGCCGCTGGCACATCGCCGCTCGCGGCCGCCATCCTGAGCGAGACCGCCGAGTACCTGGGGGCCGGGATCGGCACGCTGATCAACCTCTTCAATCCGGAGCGCGTCGTCCTCGGCGGCTGGGCCGGCCTGCTGCTCGGCGGGCGGCTGCTACCTGACATCCGCGAGGCGGCCCGGCAGCACTCGCTACGGCATCCGTTCGCGGCCACAACGATCGAGCTCGGGCGGCTCGGCTCCGGGGTGGTGGCGCTCGGCGCGGCGACGCTGCCGCTTGAGTCCTTTCTCAACCAGACGGTGAGCAGCAGGCCGCCGTTGCGGCGATGAGGCCGATGCCCCTGTCCGGGTGGGTCGTTGGCGTAGCCGACAGGTTGGATCAGGTCGTTGGCGTAGCTGACATCGCCTATCGGAGTCGTTGGCGTAGGTGACAGGTCCGGGTGGGTCGTTGGCGTAGGTGACAGGTCCGGGTGGGGTGGGTCGTTGGCGTAGGTGACAGGTACGGCGAGGAGGGCGGTGGCCGAACCGGGCGCGGTGTTCACCGAGAAACGCCAGCGACCAGCCCGGATCGGGCGCGGTGTTCACCGAGAAACGCCAGCGACCAGCCCAGATCAGACGCGGTGTTCACCGAGAAACGCCCGCCGCCTCCACAAACACCTGAGCCGGTTAGGAGCCGCCCGGAACCGGGGTTTTGGTTTCCCCGATTGGACCGTGGAAGCGGGCGGCGAGTGGCGCGCAACCGCGCGTTCGGGCCGATTGGGGTGTATCGGGCCGACTGCGCGGGAAGCGCCCCGCCGCCCCGCGACCCCCGCTGACTGCAGACACCAATAACGAGACGACTCGAAGCAACGGTCCGTTCGGGCGAATGGGTGTTGATCTTCTTCTTACCAGTGGCCGATCGGCAGCACGGCGCAGACGGCTACCGCTGCGAACAGCAGGGTCAGGTAAGCGATGGAGAGGTGGAACAGGCGCATCGGGAAGGGGCGGTCGGCAGCGGGACCGCCCGGGGCGGTGGCCGCGGCGCTGACCTGGGCGTGCAAGCGGTGCGCCTCGACCAGGAACCACCCGCCCAGGGCGGCCGCGGCTATGGTGTAGAGCCAGCCCGCGTAGGGGGCCAGGCCGAGGGTGGCGGCGACCATCGCGTAGGAGTAGAGCACGATCTTGCGGGTGACCACCGCGGGCGCGGCCACCACCGGGAGCATCGGGACGTTGGCGCGGGCGTAATCGTCCTTGAACTTCATCGCCAGGGCCCAGAAATGCGGCGGCGTCCAGAGGAAGATCACCAGGAAAAGCAGGATCGCCGGGATGGCGACCGTTCCCTTGACGGCCGCCCAGCCAACCAGGACAGGGAAGCAGCCGGCCGCGCCGCCGATCACGATGTTCGACGGGGAACGGCGCTTGAGCAGCAGGGTGTAGACGAATACGTAAAAGAGGATCGCCGCGTCAGCCAGCGCGGCCGCCAGCCAGTTGGCGGCCAGGCCAAGCACCGCGGTGGCGCCCGCACCGAGCACGATGCCCCAGATCAGCGCGGCGGCGGGCGTTATTATGCCCTGTTTGTTGACCAGCGGGCGGCGGGAGGTGCGCTTCATCAGCGCGTCGATGTCGCGGTCGATGTAGCAGTTGATCGTATTGGCGCTCCCGGCGGCGAGCGTGCCGCCGATCAGCGTGACCAGGACGAGCCGCAGTGACGGGAGGCCCTGCTGGGCGAGCAGCATCGTGGGGACCGTGGTAACCAGCAGTAGCTCGATGATGCGGGGCTTGGTCAGCGCGACCAGCGCGCCCGCGATCGCCCTGGGCGTTCGGATGACGGCTGGCCGCGGCGGGCCGACCTGGCCCGCCGCCGTCACATCCATCGTCACCGGGAGCGCGGTTGGAGGGGAGGTCACTCCTCCCCGCCGTCCTTGCTTTGCGTCTCTTCTGCTGCCGTCCCCGCGGTCGGGGCAGCCTCCTCGGGAGCGGACTCCGTCGAGGCGGCCTGCTCCGCGAGAACGTCCTCCTCGAGAGGTTCGGGCGCCACCGAAGCCACATCGCTGGTGGCGAGCACTTCCGGCGCCGGGGCGGGGCCCGGCTCGCGGGTGGTCACCGAGGCGATCTGGGCGGAACTGTCAGTTGACCACCTCAGCCTGGGGCCGGAATGCCTGGCCCTGAAGAGGTAGAACAGCGCGACGGCAGCCGCGATGAACGCCCCGTACGGGAGCGCGAACGTCATGATGGTGCTGCCGAAGTAGTACGCGGGCCCATCCGCGAGCGGTAGAGCGGACACTGTGATCAATTCCTCCAAGCCGCCGGGTCAGCGCACGTAGAACAGCAGCCAGAAAATGAACGTGATGATGGCGAGGTAGTTCCACACGGTGGTGAAGGCACTCAGCGCCGACTGGAACCGCTGCACCACGAACGCTTCCGCGTAGGTGGGCGGCTGTTCCACGAAGGAGATGGCCGGGATGTTCCTCGCCTGCGCGAGCAGGATCTCCAGCCAGATCAGCACGGCGAACCAGACCGTCAGCGCGACCGGGTAGAACCCGACGAAGACGCTGGCGAAGCCGGATTGACCGGGTTGGAACGGCAGATTGAGCAGCTGCCAGACCGTCAGCGCCACCGCGGCAAGCCCGGCGATCAGCGCGACTAGCCCGGCGATCATCCAGCTGCCCTTGCTTCCGGCCTTGATCCGCTGCAGGCCGAAGGTGTTAACCAGCGCACTGACCACCACCAGGGCCATGATCGCGGCACCGTACCCGGCCTGCGGCGGGGTAGTCGAGCTTGGCAGCCACTGGGAGTGCCCGTCCGACGACTGGAGGTAGAAGTAGGCGAACGCGAACGCGCCGAACAGGAACGAGAGCGAGCCGATCGCCAGCCGGGAACTCGTCCAGTTCGCGTTGAGCGCGGCCTCGTGGTAGAAGGCCGCCTCCTCGGTGACCCGGGTGGCGGCCTCGCCGCTGCCCGGTTGGGTGATGTCCGTCATGGCGCGGTTACGCCTCCGTTCCTGTGCTTACGGGGCTTGCCACGCTGAGCAGGGCACCGCTGATCACGCCGGCCGGCGGATGCAGGTCCGCCACCGGCAGCGCGTCCGGGTCGCCGTACTCGTACGGGCCGGCCAGGACCACCGGGATGTGCGCGAAGTTGTTGACCGGCGGCGGCGAGGAGACCTGCCACTCCAGGCCGCGGGCGTTCCACGGGTTCTGCGGCGCGGGCTTGCGCCAGATCACCGTTGACATCACGAAGTTGAAGATGAAGATGCACATCGAGCCGCCGAGGCAGAACGCGGAGATCGACACCCAGTCGTTCAGCGTCTGCAGGCCGGCCGCGTACTCCCAGACCCGGCGCGGCTGGCCCAGTAGGCCGACCGCGAACAGGGGCGCGAACGTGGAGTTGAACGCGATGAACATCGTCCAGAAGTGGATCTTGCCCAGCCGCTCGTTCAGCGTGATCCCCATGACCTTCGGCAGCCAGTAGTAGATGCCGCCGAAGAACGCGAAGATCAGGCCGCCCATGATCGTGTAGTGGAAATGCGCCATCACGAAGAAGCTGCCGTGCGCGGTGGTGTCCGCGGGCACGTCCGACAGGAACACGCCGGTGACCCCGCCGATCAGGAAGTTGACGAAGAACCCGATGGCGAACAGCATCGGGGGCGTCAGCCGGATCTTGGCCTGCCAGAAGGTGCCGATCGCGACCAGGAAAATGAACCCGGTCGGGATCGAGATCAGCTCCGTCGTCAGCATGAACAGCGGCCGCATGTCCGGGTCCATGCCGGAGTCGAACAGGTGGTGCTGCCAGACGAAGAACGAGAGGATCGCCACGCCGAACATGCCCGCCGCGGCGATCTTGTAGCCGAACAGCGGCTTCCTGGTGAAGACCGGGAGGAGCTCGCACACGATCCCGAATCCCGGCAGCGCCAGGATGTAGACCTCGGGGTGGCCGAAGAACCAGAACAGGTCCTCGTAGAGGTAGGAGCTGCCGCCGAGCTGATCGATGAAGAACGCCGTCTGCGCCGTGCGGTCGGTGATGATCATGTACATGCCGCCGACGAGCACCGGGGCCGCCAGCACGAGCAGGAAGCCGGTCGTGAGCATTGCCCAGACGAACATCGGCAGCCGGGACCAGCGCATGCCCGGCGCCCGGTAGCAGATGATCGTGACCACGAGGTTGAACCCGGCCAGGATGATCGAGATGCCCATCAGGCCGAATGCGACCGCGTAGGAGTCCATGCCCTCGCCGGCCTGGATCGACAGCGGCGCGTAGCCGGTCCAGCCGGTCGGGAACCCGCCGAGCAGGAAGCTGGACAGCAGGATCAGGAAGGCGCAGGGGGT
>JBEKEK010000312.1:0-3885 GCA_050013875.1 Trebonia sp.
GTCCGGGCAACGGCGGTCCTGAGCGTTGGGCGGTCGATTTCCCGGTCACGCTACGTCATATCCGTATCTGACGATAGGGTTGGGTGGCGCACCGGCGGCGCACCGGCGGCGACCGATGACGGCAGGTCCTGCGGGCAGGCATGCCAGGTAGTCTCCCGGGAGCGGCACATAGCAGCGCTGGCCGGAGGCCAATCTCCTGCCGGTCCAGCGACCGCGCCCCGGCGGCAACTAATGTCTCAATCCGGTAATGGGCTTGCCGGCGCCGCTGCGTATCCTGTGCCGCCTGACCAGTGGAAACCGGTGACCGACCGTGCCGCCGGGCAACCTAAGCGAACAGGAACATCGTTGGCGGTGTCAATGCCCGGGTTTGGCGGCGAGCGCGTAGAACCTTGCCTTGTTGACTGCCTGGTGGGCGAGCGTGCCGACTGGTCAGTCCGCCTGGAGGTAGCGCAGGACCGCGAGCACGCGCCGGTTGTCGTCGGCGTCTAGCGGCAGGTCCAGCTTCATGAAGATCGAGTTGATGTGCTTGTCAACCGCCTTGGGCGTGACGACGAGCTTCGCGGCGATCGCAGCGTTGGACCGGCCCTCCGCCATGAAGGCCAGCACCTCGCGCTCGCGCGCGGTCAGCCGGGCCATCGCCTGGCCGCGGTCGCGGCGGGAGAGCATGCTGGTCACCACGTCCGGGTCGAGCACCGTCCCGCCTCCTGCCACTCTGCGGACCGCGTCGACGAACGCGCCGACGTCCGCGACGCGGTCCTTCAGGAGGTAGCCGACTCCGGCGGCACCCGAGAGCGTAAGCTCGCGCGCATACAGCGGCTCGACGTACTGGCTGAGGACCAGGACGGGCATGCCCGGCCGCCTGGCCCGCGCGCCGATGGCCGCCACCAGGCCCTCGTTGGTGAACGTGGGCGGCATCCGGACATCGACGATCGCGATGTCTGGATGCTCTTCCTCCAGCGCCGTGGCCAGCGCCACCGGGTCGCCCACGGCCGCCGCCACCTCGATGTCATGTGCCCGCAGGATCCTCGCCAGCCCATCCCGGAGCAGGATCAGGTCCTCGGCGATGACAGCTCGCACGGAACCTCCATCCGGACCACGGTCGGGCCGCCCGCCGGGCTGGTCAGCGCTACGCGGCCGTCGAAGACCTCAAGCCGAAGGGCCACACCGCGCAGCCCGGTGCCCGCGGTCATGCTGGCACCGCCGTCACCGTCGTCGCTCACCACCACGGACAGCACGCCGTCACGATATCCGAGGTCGACCTCGGCCCGCCGCGCGCCGGAGTGCTTGACCACGTTGGCCAGGCACTCGCTGACCGCGAAGTAGACGGCCGACTCGACCGGCGGCGGAGCCTGTCCGGGGATCTCGCTGGCGACCGTGACCGGGACGGCCAGGTGCAGGGCGAGCGCGCGGACCGCTCCCTCGAGGCCTCGGTCGGCCAGCACCGGCGGCTGGATCCCCCGCATGACCGTGCGCAGCTCGTCCAGGGCGGTGAGCATCGACGAGCGGGACTCGGCGACCAACTCGGCGACCAACTGCGGGTCCTTGTCCAGCAGCTCCTCCGCCAGCCCGAGGTTCATCGCCACCGACACCATCCGGGCCTGGGCGCCGTCATGCAAGTCGCGTTCGATGCGCCGCAACTCCGCCGCCTGCACGTCGACCGCCCCGCTCCGGGTCCGGGTGAGCACGTCCACCCGGTCAATAAGCGCCCGCTCGCGGTCGGCCGACAGACCGTACCGGATCCAGAGGTGCAGGGCGAGCGAGATGCCCAGGCCCAGTGCCGGCCAGACCGGCCAGAAGGTCCGGCTCGCCCCCGCCAGCACCCAGATGGCCAGCGCCGTAAACGCCACCACGATGCTTACGGCGCTGTGCACGGTCAGCAGCCGCTGGCCCCGGGGGGCGCTCAGCCCGCGGCGAACGCCGACCTGGAGCGCGAGCGGAACCGCGAGCCCGAACCACACCCAGCGTGGCCAGAAACTACCGCCGCTCAGGACCCAGATGAGGAGCACCAGCAGGCTGACCGCGGCCGAGACGTTCGCCTCCTGCCGCAGGATCATCCGCCAGGCCGCATCCCAGCGCGCACCGCGGCCTGGGTTTGTCATGCCCATACCTCGACGATAGGTCACCGGGGCGGCCAGGCTCAGTGGGGTTAACTCCACCAGATCCCGAACGTCGCGGGGGATCTCTCCCGGTCAATTCGGGGAGTCGGCCCGATGGCTCCGCGGCGGGCCGACCGGGAGCCTTGGAGTATGACCCCGTCCCGCATGATGACCCGCCAGAAGGTTCACCCTCAAGCTCGGGCCTGCCTGGCGGCTGCCGTGGCTGTGGCCTGCCCGACCACGGTCCCCCGCCCGGCGCATGCCGATCTGGTACTGGGCACCGTGGCAGACCTTCCACTCCCACGCCGCCGACGCCCGCGGATTGCTCGGCCCGGCGGAAGACCCGCTGCGCGAGGCGAACGAAGTACTCGGCCGTCCCGGCCCGCTGTCCTCGGACCTGCGCGCCTGACTGTCCCGCCCGTGAGGGTCCAGCTCACGGGCGGGGACCAGGCCGCGGCCTACTGACACCAACACCCATCTGCGCCAGACAGAGAGAGGAACTCCGATGCGCCAGCCGCACAGTTCAGTATTGCCGATTTCACCCCCGGACGAAGCGCACGACCCGCCAGGGCACCGTCGCGACCGGCCCAGCCTGACAGAACGGGTGGCCGGCTGGAGCGCCGCGCACCGCAAGACCGCCGTGTTCAGCTGGCTGCTCCTCGTCGCCGCCATCTTCATGCTCGGCCAGGCGCTCGGCAGCAGGCAACTGCCGCAATACAGCGCCGGCCAGGCCGGGCAGGCCGAGCGGGTGCTGAACCAGTACGCGCCGGCGCAGCTCAACGCGTCGACCGAGAACGTGCTGATCCAGGCCAAGGCGCCCGGCGCCACCTTCGCCACCGACCCGGCCATGCGCCAGGCGGCGTCCCAGGTAGCCGCCGCGCTGGCGTCCCTGCCGCGGTACGCGGCGCACGTCCAGGCGCCGCGCGTGTCGAAGGACTCCCGCAGCGCCCTGGTCACGTTCCAGGTCCCCGGCAACGTCACGAGCATCGGCCAGGCGGTGACCTCCCTGCAGCACGCGGTCGCCGCAGTGCAGGCCAGGCACCCGGACCTGCGCGTCGCCGAGTCCGGCGACGCGAGCATCCAGCAGGCGATCAACGACTCGCTGAACTTCGGCAAGGCCGAGGTGACCTCGGTGCCGGTCACGCTGATCTTGATGCTCGCCGTGTTCGGCTCGCTGGTCGCGGCCGGCATCCCGGTGCTGCTCGCGCTCACCGCGCTGACCGCTGCTATCGGCGTGGTCACGGGGCTCAGCCACGTGCTGCCAGTCAGCGGTAACACGTTCGAGGTCGTGGTGGTCGTCGGGATGGCGGTCGGCGTCGACTACTCGCTGTTCTACCTGCGGCGCGAGCGCGAGGAGCGGGCGAGGGGCCGGTCGTTCCCTGAGGCGCTGCGGATCGCGGGCCGCACGTCGGGCCGCACGATCCTGGTGTCCGGCCTGACCGTGATGGCCACCATGTCCGGCCTGTTCTTCGTCGGCGGCGGCCCGTTCAGCGGCTTCGCGCTGGGCACGATCGCCGTGGTGGGCATCGCGGTCATCGGCTCGCTGACCGTGCTGCCCGCGCTTCTGGCCTGGCTCGGGCCGAAGGCGGACGCCGCCCGGATCCCGTTCCTCGGTCGCAGGCGGGCCGCCGCCCGGCCGTCCCGGTTCTGGGGGGCGCTGGCCCGCAGGGTGATCGCCAGGCCGGTGATCTGGGGTGGCGTCGCCGCGGTCGCGCTGCTCGCGCTGGCCGCTCCGGTGCTCGGCCTGCGGCTCGGCGAACCCGCCGCGGATGCGCCGAAGGACGCGGCC
>JBEKEK010000313.1:0-3876 GCA_050013875.1 Trebonia sp.
CGGGCTTATTCGCTCACCGGTACAGCTCCGGTTCCTGCGCAGGCGCTGTCGCCGCGGTCCGGTCATCGGCCACCGACCCTGTTTTGGCCAGCAAGCGGTCGGTCACCCCCCGAAGCTGCCTGGCGTGCATGGCGACCACGCCATCGGGGTTGGAGGCGATGAGGATCGCGCCGAGGCCAAACAGCAGGGGAGGCAACTGCGCCCACCGCGACGGCAGATAGGTCTGGACAATACCAGGCATTATCGTGAGCGAAAGGCCCGCGACTACCGCTGCGGTGATGCTGCGGACGCCAACTGTGACGACCACCGCCAGCCAGGTCAGCGCACCGAGGGTCGCGAAAGTGGACGGAATCGCGGCGCCAGAGTACATCGCCAGGAGCGTGCCGCCGATCGCGGCAACGAACGCTCCCAGACCCGAGGCTACGAGCTTGGCCTGGACGACGCTAAGGCCTATCATGCGCGATCCCGCCTCGCTGGTGCGGGTGGCGCTGAGCGCTAGGCCCGCCGTCGAACGCCTGAGGTTGAGGATGACCAAGCCGATGATCGCGATGACGACGACGCACAGGTAGGAGAAGATTCGATCGTCGGCGGCAAAGCTGGGGCGATTGATAGTGACGCCGGCGCCGTACTGCGAGAAGACGTTGAGGGTGAAGACGACAGTCTCGATAAGCAAACCGAAGCTCAGCGTCACGAGGCTGACGAACAGGTCACCGAGCCGCAGGGTCAACAGGCCTACCAGGACGCCGACGGCGGCGGTACACAGCGCCACGACAAGTACCGCGAGCAGCATCGGCCAGTGGTAGATGCTGACCAGCTGCGCGGTTCCGATGGCGCCGAAGCCCGCGAACGTCGCCTGGCACAGCCAGATCATCCCGCCTTCCCCCGTGACCAGGGTGAACGACAGGAACACCACCGCGTAGGCAAGTCCTTGTGCGGCGAGACCCAGCCAGTAGCCGGTCAAGATCGCGGGGAGCAGGGCGACGATGGCGAGCGGGATCAAGCCGAGTGCGCTGCTTGCCACCCCCAGGTTCCGCGCCTGGTAGCCGGCTGAGGCCACGACTCCGGTTGAGGTCGCGACGCCGCTGGCCGGGCGGATGGCTCGATCGAGGATGCCCATGCGCGGCGGGTCGCTGGCCCTGCCGCCCCGGAGCACGTAGATCCCGAGAAAGACCAGGATGAAGGCGAACGGAATGCCGGTCAGCACGTCGGCAGAGAGGGTGGAGTGGGGTGGCAGGTATTCCTGCGCGACCTCGGTGACGATCCCGATGATCATGGCAACGACTACCGCGACGCCGAGGCGCGAGAGCCTTGCCGCAACCACCGCGGCAAATGCCGTTGCCATGAACGTCGTCATGCCCTGCACCGACAGGCCATTGGACGGCGCAATCAGAATGCCGGTCAATCCGGCTAGCGCGACGCTGACAGACCACACGGCGACGTTAACGCGCGCCGGGTTGACTCCGGACATCGAGGTGAGTGCGGGCGAGTCGACGAGCGCACGGACCCGCAGCCCGGCGGTCGTCCGGCGGAGGATGAGAGTGCCCGCGGCCACGACTGCGATCACGGCGCCGTAGACGATTATCTGGTTGAGATCCACCGCAGTGCCGAACACGTGGTAAACGGGCGGCGGCGAGGAAGCCAGTCCGGGTGCTTCCGGAATCGCTGCGGTGCCGAACACAAGGAAGGCGATCGGCGGCAGCGCCACGCTGAGCCCGATGGTGACCACGATCTGGACGAGTGTCGACTGATCGCGCATCAGCCGGAACAGGACCGCCCAGAGCCCGGCGCCGAGCAGCGGCCCGATGACAAGGATGGTGACGACCGCCGCGGGCACGGACGGCCACTGGAGTTGCGTGTTGAGCCAGTAGTAGACCCGCGCAAGCACGAACGCCAGAGACCCGAAGGCGAAGTTGATCATCCCGGTGGATACGTACGTGACCACCAGGCTGGCCGATGCGATCGCGTATATCGAGCCGAGCGCGAGCCCGGCTAGGAGAAAGCTCAACATCGGTACTCTCGCCTGCTTCCGTTTGACGTGGCTACTGGTTGCAGAACGCCGCCGCGCTCCGCGCGACGCGCTGAGCCAGTTAAAGCCCTCATAGTCATCCTAGTTAACGATGTAGGAAAAGAGAAGTCTTCTAGGCGACGCGAGTTCAGTGCAGGAGCCCGCCGGCATTGACGCGCAGGTTCAGCGTCGCCCCGTCGTCAGCAGCAGGACCCCGGCTATCGGGCCGCCGCCGTTGGCCACCACCGCGACCTCGGCACCGGGTACCTGGCGCGTATCGGCGCGGCCCCAGAGCTGCTCTACCGCCTCGTAAACGTGTCCGAAGCCATGGAGCCGCCCCGCGGAAAGCTGACCGCCGTCTGTGTTGATGGGCAGCTCCCCGGTACGGCTGATGCGATGACCGCCTTCAATGAACGCCCCGCCCTCCCCGTGCGGACAGAACCCGAGCGCTTCGAGCCAGACCAGGGTCAGGATGCTGAAACCGTCGTAGAGCAAGGCGACGTCGACGTCGGCTGGGCCGAGATCGGTGCGGCTCCATAGGTGCGCCGAGGCCCCGGCGGCAGCCATAGAGGTCAGGTCGGCGTACTGATCCCAGGACACCCGGCCCTGCAAGCGGGTGCCGATCGCGTTGATCTGCACCGGCGGCCTAGGCGCATCGGTGGCCGTGTCGACGTGCGAGACGACAAACGCCGTCGACCCGTCGACCGGAATGTCGCAGTCGAACAGGCACAGCGGACTTGAGATCATCCGAGCGGACATGTAGTCCTCGAGCGTCAGCGGGCTGCGAAGGATGGCGTTGGCGTTGACGGCGGCGTTGCCGCGCTCCACCAGTGCGATCTGCGCGAGCTGCTCGCGGCTGGTGCCGAACTCGTGGAAGTGCCGCTGCGCAACCGGCGCGAGCCAGTTCACCGCCGAGACGCTGCCGAACGGCTGCAGCCAGGCTCCCATCCCGAACGCGTCACCGCCGCCGGTCTCCAGGACAGCTCTGCGTCCCGCCTGACCTTGCATCGACGATTCCGTTACGGTCCGGTAGACCAGGACATGCCGGGCCAGGCCTGTCGACACGGCCATGCACGCAGCCACGATGGCGCCGAGCTGGCCAGGAATTTCAGCCGCACCCAGGTGCCAGGTCAGGTCCATGCGCAGCGCGTCCTGCAGTTCGTGTGGCGAGGGGCCGCCGTAGCCGTGGCTGACCGACGCGTAGCCGCCCGGATACGTGGTGACCGCGTCGATGTCGTCGCGGGTGAGTCCCGCGTCCTCGATGGCACGCAGAGCGGCCTCGGTCGTCAGGTCGAGTGCCGAGCGGTTCAGCCGCCTGCCTACCTCAGACTGCCCGGCTCCAGAAATGACCGCATCGCGCTCAAAGTGATGCCGGCTCACCCGCTGCTCCTCTCCAGCCGCTCGAACAGGGGATACCACCGTTCGTTCCGGTGTAGGAAGGTCACCCTCACCCGGTCGCCGATGGCGACATCGTCAACATCGCAACCGACGACGTTGCTCGTGATGCGCAGATCTGGCTGCTCGTCGAACTCGATCACGGCGATCACATACGGCTGCTGTCCGGCGACCCAGGGCTGATAGTTGACCGTGAAGGTGTAGATCGTTCCCGTTCCCGCGACGGGAGCCGGCGTCATACCCTCGGCGAGACAGCGCGGGCAGCGTGCAGTCGGCGGGTGGCTGAAGTAGCCGCACTTGTCGCAGCGCAGGAACCGCAGACGCCCGTCCGCGCCGCTCGTCCAGAAGAAGTCGCTGAGCGGATCGCCGGCCGGACGTGTCCGGCGGATGAGTGGATCATGCATCCCAGAGCCTCCCTACATCGGTGCCGGTCATCGCCCCGGGACACCCGCGTGGCGAGCCTACGCAGGTGTCCC
>JBEKEK010000314.1:0-3832 GCA_050013875.1 Trebonia sp.
CCTACGGCTGGTGGAAGGTCTCCCAGATCGTCTACATCGTCTCGCTGGTCCTGTTCGGCCTCGGCACCGCGGCGGCCCTCGCCTCGGCCTACCTGTTCACCTTCGGCCGTCGGCCCAGGGGCGCCGGCACCGTGGCGCAGCCGATCGGACACGAGACCATCACCCCGGCCACGACCGCGTAAGCAGCACGTGACCGGTAGTGGCAAACCCACACCAGAAGAGAACGAAGAGTACACGGAACGACCCCCGATCAGCGTCGGCCAAGGCGCCGACCGGGGGTCGTCCGCTGCCGAGCCGATGAAGAAGAGACAAGCGAAGGAGTCAGTCGCGCAGGGCGCCGTCCCCTGACTGGTCAGACGGCGGTCGCGACGAGTCCCCGCTCTGATCCCCGCAAGAGCGAAGCTTCCAGAAGCGCCTCGGCCCGTCGGCCGCAGTCACATCAGCTAGGACCTTTTGCCGGGTCTGACCTGAGTGCGCCGGCGCGGGCGGCGGCGAGCGCCACCTTGGCGGCGTTGTCGGCGGTGGCTTTGTCGATCGGCTCGGCGGTGACCAGGAGCCGCAGGTAGATCGGTGCGAGAAGGGTTCTGACCAGCTCGGCTGGATCGGTGTCGGCGGGAAGTTCGCCGCGTGCGATGGCGCCGGAGACGACCGGCTCCGCTTGCCGGTAGAGGGCCTCGAAAAAGCGGCGCTTCGCGGCAGCGACCTCCGGTATCCGGCCGGCATCGGACGTCGACGCGGCGGCGACGGTCCCGCCTGCCGGGCTGGTCAGGAACGCGACGGTCATCCGTGCGAGCCTGAGAAGATCGGTGCCGATGTCGCCTGTGTCGGGGAAGGGCATTTTCGCCGACGTGGCGCGATCGGCCACCGCGTCGGCGACCAGGCCTTCGCGGTCCTTCCAGCGCCGATGCCGGGAAAACCACCACCATCCGCCTGCTGCTGGGGCTGGCCCGGCCGACGTCGGGGCGGGCGGAGATCTTCGGGCTGGACTGCCAGCGTCAGACCGTCGAGGCACACCGTCGGCTCGCTTACGTCCCCGGCGAGGCCAGCCTGTGGCCCTCGCTCACCGGGCTCGAGACGATTCATCTCCTGGGGCGGGTCCAGGGCAGGGTCGACGCCTCGTACCGCGACGAGCTGATCCAGCGCTTCGATTTCGACCCGTCCAGGAAGGTGCGGGCTTACTCCAAGGGCAACAAGCAGAAGATACTGCTCATCGCCGCCTTGATGACGCGCCCTGACCTGCTCGTGCTCGACGAGCCCACCAGCGGGCTCGACCCGCTTATGGAACAGGCGTTCCGCCACAGCGTGGCCGAGGCGCGCGATGCCGGGCAGACAGTGTTCTTGTCGTCGCACGTCCTAAGTGAGGTCGAGGCCCTGTGCGACCGGGTAGGCATCCTGCGCGAGGGCCGCCTGGTCGAGATGGGGACGCTGGCCGAGATGCGGCACCTGTCGGCACTGACGGTCGAGGCCACGTTCGATGGCGTGCCCCCCGACCTGACCGGTGTGGCGGGCGTGAGGCGAGCCGTGGTGGACGGCCGCCAGGTCCATCTTGAGGTCCAGGGGACGATCGAGCCGCTCGTCGATGCCCTGGCCCGCGCCGGCGTGCGCGGATTGCTCAGCCGTGAGCCCTCGCTCGAGGAACTGTTCCTGGCCCAGTACGGGCCCGGTGGCGCGGCACCTGTCCTGACCGCAGTCGCACTGGCCGGCACGGGCCGGTCATGACCGGCCGGCTGCTCGAGCAGCCGGCCCGCGAGCTCACCCCCGCGGGCCGCCACCCGGGATCCGTCCTCGCCCGTCAGGTGGCGCGCCGCGCCGCCCGGTCGGGCGCTCTGTGGGGCCTCATATTCGGCTTGTTCATCATCGTCCAGACGCACGCCTACACCTCCACCTACAAGACCCAGGAGGCGCGCAACCAGCTGGCGCGCGCGTACGGGTCGAACACCGCCATGAACGCGATCCTCGGGTCGGAGCGCGCCGTCAACACGGTCGCCGGCTTCGCGGACTGGCGCTTCGTCTCCATCTTGAGCGTCCTTGGTTCCATCTGGGGTCTGCTCACGGCCACCCGCCTCATGCGCGGCGAGGAGGAAGCCGGGCGCTACGATCTGCTCCTGGCCGGCCAGACAACACGCCGACGTGCCGCGGGCCAGGCGCTCGCAGGCCTCGGTGCCGGGCTGCTGGCCTTGTTCGCGCTGACGGCTCTCGGGGCGATTGTCACCGGCCAGTCCCCGTCGGCCGGATTCAGCCTCGGCCAGTGCCTGTACTTCTCTGTCACGCTCGTGGCGGCGGCCGCCATGTTCCTCGCCATTGGCGCGCTAGCCAGCCAACTGGCCAGCACCCGCCGGCGCGCCGCGGCCATGGCCGGGGTCGTCTTCGGCCTGGCGTATGCCCTGCGCATGGTGGCTGACACGAACCAGGGCCTGCACTGGCTGGTGTGGCTGAGCCCTCTCGGCTGGGTCGAGGAAAGCAGGCCCCTAACCGACCCGGATCCGGTGGCACTGCTTCCCGTCCTCGTCTTGTTGGTTGCGGTCACCGCAGTGACGCTGCACCTGGCCGGCACCCGCGACGCCGGGGCAGCCTCGTGGCCCGGACGCGACTCGTCAAAGCCGCATCTGGCCCTGCTTGGCGGCTCCGCGGGCCTGGCCGTGCGCCTCATGCGGCCGGTCGCAGTTGGCTGGCTGTTCGCAGTCGCTGTCTTCGCAGTGCTCGTCGGAACCACAGCCGAGTCGTCCGCCAAGGATGCCTCCGGCTCGCAAGGGATCAGCCAGGCGATCGGACGGCTCGGCGGGCACGGCTCAATCGTGGCGGACGATCTTGGCCTGACGTTCCTGATCCTCGCGCTCTTGATCGCGCTGATCTCGGCCGGCCAGATCACCGCCATGCGGACCGAGGAGGCCAACGGTTACCTGGAGAACCTCCTTGTCCGTTCCGTGAGCCGGATGTCGTGGTTCGCCGGACGGCTGGGACTCTCCTGTCTTCTCCTCATCACGGCTGGCCTGCTGGCCGGGATCGGGGCCTGGGCGGGCGCCGCCAGCCAGCACAGCGGGGTCCGTTTCGGGTCGCTGGTGACGGCCGGGCTGAACGTCGTCCCGCCGGGGCTCTTCATCCTCGGCCTCGGCGCGCTGGTGCTCGGCGCGTGGCCGCGGCGGACCTCGACGGTTGTCTACGGATACCTGGCCTGGTCGTTTCTAATCGAGTTCGCGGGCGGAGTGGTTCACACCAGCCGCTGGCTGCTGGACACATCCGTCTTCTTCCACATGGTTCCCGCCCCCGCCACGAGTCCCGATTGGTCGACCATGGCGGTCATCACCGGACTCGGGATCCTAGGAGCCGTCCTCGGCGGCATCCTTCTCTGCCGTCGCGACCAGAAGAACGCATGACCCTGACAGTGCGTCGGCCCCGTCGCGGCAGGATGATCTCCAGCGCGGCGGCCAGCAGCTCCTCCCGGGTGATTTTGCTGTCCGGTCCTCGTTAGCGTCCCGGACGATGCGTCAGCGGTTACCGGAGCATGGCCGGGGCCGATCCGATTGGACATTGCTGTTCCCGTCGGCTGCGCCTTGGAGGGAGCCGGCAACGCTTATTTCTCCGCAGGCCCGTGGGGTACGCTTAAGGTGCCAAGTAGGCCTGGTCGGGGCGGCGCGCTCGCGGCGCGGCCCGTGTACCTGGCAGCTGCTCTGGACCCCGGCGGTGCACTATCAACCGTCACGATGGGCCTCCAGGGAGTTCCGATGGTGAAGTCCTCCGGCGCGGCGGCGGTACCCGCGTTCAGGCTCTCCGCGGTGCCGCGCGGACACCGATGGGCTGCCTTGGTCGTGCTGTGCGCCTCCGCCCTGATCGT
>JBEKEK010000315.1:0-3733 GCA_050013875.1 Trebonia sp.
CTCGGACCTGGCCGGGCCGCCCCGGCTGGACGAGGACTACCTGACCATCTCCACCATCCACGCCGCCAAGGGCCTGGAGTGGCCGGTCGTGCACCTGCCCCACCTGGTCGACGGCGCGCTGCCCAGCGACATGGCCCTCGGTGACCCGGCCGGCCTGGCCGAGGAGCACCGCCTGTTCTACGTGGCCGTCACCCGGGCGCGCGACCGCCTGTACCTGTACGCGCCGCAGCGGCTGCACATCCACCGGCGCGGCCGCGACGACCGGCACGGGCTCGGTCAGCTGACCCGGTTCCTGGACGCCGAGGCGCTGGCCGCCTGCGACAGCACCACCGCCGCGCCGCTGATCCCGCCGCTGCCCGCGACGGGATCGCTGGCCGGCCGGGTCGACGCGGCCCTAGGCTCCCTGTGGACATAGGAGGTTCGTCGAATGGCAGCTGGCCCGGCGCCCGTCCCGGGGACGCAGGCGGCCCAGTCGTGGACTTCGGGGGCCAAGGACCTGGTCATGACCGCGCTGGGCACCAGCCGCCTGTGGGCGACGATGGCGCAGGGTATCTTCACCGAGATCTACTGGCCGGCCGTGGACCAGCCGCAGGTCAAGGACTTCGGCTTCCTGGTCGCGGGCGCTGGCTGGTGGCAGGAGGTCAAGCGGGTAGACCGCTACACGCTGTCCGTCCCCGAGCCCGGGCTGATGCTGCCGACGGTCGTGCACGCCAGCGCCAGCCCGGCCTACCAGCTCACGCTGCGTCCCGTGGTCGACCCCGGTCACGACGCCCTGCTCATCGACTACGAGCTGACCGGCGCGGGGGTGCGCCTGTACCCGCTGCTGGCCCCCCACCTGGGCATCAGCCAGATCACGCCGGAACCGCAATGGGGAGCGCTCGGGGCCGGCAACACCGCCTGGACCGGCCCGGACCTGGCTCTGCTGGCCGGCGACGGCAGCCGTTTCCTGTGCCTGCTGGCCGAGCCGGGATTCACCCGGGCCGGGGCCGGATACGTGGGCGACACCGACGGCTGGACCGATTTCAGCCGCAACGGCACCATGACCCTGACCTACGACCAGGCCGGCCCGGGTGTCGTCGCGCTGACCGGTGAGCTGGCGGCCGGGTCCGGGCGGCTGGCGCTGGGCTTCGGAGACAGCGAAGACGCGGCCCGGGCCGCGGCGCAGGCGAGCCTGGACGCCGGGTACGACGCGGCGGCGGCGGCGTTCACCCAGGGCTGGCAGGCCTGGATGGCGGGCCTGGCCCTGCCCGCCGCGCCGCCCGAACTGGCGGGCGCGCTGCGGGAGTCGGCGGTGGTGCTGCGCACCCACGCGGATCACACCGTGGACGGTGCCTACGTGGCCAGCCTCGCCATCCCGTGGGGTAACGACGCCAACGACCCGGGCGGGTATCACATGGTCTGGTGCCGGGACGGCGGGGAGATCGCGCTCGCGCTGGCCGTCGCCGGACACGCCGACGACGCCGCGGCCGTCCTGGGCTACCTGATCGGCCGGCAGAACCGGGACGGGTCGTGGCCGCGGTGCTTCTACGTCAGCCGGGTGCCGGCCGCCTTCGATCCGCAGGCGGCCGTCCAGCTGGACGAGGTCGCGTTCCCGCTGCTGCTGGCGGGCAAGCTGGCCGAGCTCGGCGTGCCGCTGCCGGACGGCACCGACAACGCGATCGTCAACGCGGCCGGCTACCTGGCCAGGAACGGCCCGGTGTCCGGCCAGGACGTGGACCGGTGGGAAGAGAACCCGGGCGCCAGCCCGTTCACCATCGGCCTGGAGATCGTCGCCATGCTGGTCGCCGCGACCCGGCTGACCGGCCCGGACCAGGCGCTCGCGCGCGCGCTGGCGGACAACTGGAACGAGCGCCTGGAGGAGTTCACCTACGTCTGCGGCGACGAGGTCGACCAGGCCTTCGGCACCGGCGGGCACTACGTCAGGATCGGGCCGCCCGGCGGCGGGCGCGTCGCGCTGGCCAACCAGCCCCAGGGCACTCAGCCCGTCGACGCCGCCGCCCTGGTCGGCCTGGAGTTCGGCTACCTGCCCCGGCTCGGGCTGCGTGACCCGGCCGACCAGCGGATCACCGACACCCTGGCCATCGTCGAGGCGATGCTCGGCGCCGACACGACGAGCGGCCGCGCGTATCACCGCTACGACATCGACGGGTACGGGGAATGGCTGGACGGCAGCGGCTGGCCGGTCCGCAAGTTCGGCATCGGCCGCCCGTGGCCGCTGCTGGCCGGCGAGCGGGGCCACCTGGACCTGCTAGCCGGCGGGGACGCGAGCGTCCAGCTGCGGGCCATGCTGGCCATGCGCGGCCGCGGTGGCCTGCTGCCCGAGCAGGTCTGGGACGCCGGCCCGCTGCCCTGGCAGAACCTGCGCCCCGGCCAGCCCACCGGCAGCGTGATGCCGCTGGCCTGGGCGCACAGCGAGCTGATCAAGCTGGCGGTGGCGGTGGCGGCCGGCCGGCCGGCCGAACTGCTCGCCCTGGTCACCGACCGGTACCACGCGGCCGTGCCCGCCTCGCCGAGCTGGTTCTGGCGGGACGCCAGCCCGGTCCACACGCTGCCCGCCGGCCGGAGCCTGGTCGTGGCCGGGCCCGGCCCGTTCACGCTGCACTACGGCTTCAACGACTGGAACCCGGTCACCATCAGCGAGCGGGACGCGCAGCCGCTCGGCCTCGGCCTCTTCGGGGTCACGCTGACCCCGGCCGACCTAGCCGGGCAGGCCACCCTGCAGTTCGTCCGCCGCTACCCGGGCGGGAGCTGGGAGCCCGCCACCCGGCACGACGTGACGCTGGGCACGCCCGGCCCCGCCACGGTACGGCTGTCCGCCGCCCACCGCGGTCGGCTCCTGGCTTCGGGCCACGGCGCCAGCTAACCGGTGCTCGGGGGTGCCGTGCGGGGTGGCCCGTTCGATCGCGGCCCACCCGGTATCCGCCTCGCGCTCGGCGCGCTCGACCTTGCCCCCGCCGCGCAGGCCGAACAGGCGCTTGGCGTACAGCAGGTAGACGGCGACGGCCACGTTGATGACGAAGGCGAGCGCCTTCAGCGTGGTGACGCCCTTGATCAGCTCGTCGATCTCGTAGGGGATGAAGACGATCGTCGCCACGAACGTGAGGTACTCCGCCCACCGTTTGGCGAACCACAGCCCGATCGCCTCGACCCCCTCCAGCAGGGCGTAGGCGGCGATCGCCGCGCCGACCAGGTACAGGTTCTGGATGCGGACGGCGAACAGGTAGCGCAGGTCGTGGATGATGCCATGGCTGGTGTTCCCGGTCGGGCCGCCCACGCCGCCCTGCAGGTCATTGAGGATCTTGGTGAACTCCGCGTTCAGCGCGGCCCGGTCACCGGCGAACAGCAGGACGGCGGCGGCCAGCGCGCCCAGCACCAGGAAGTGCACGATGCGGTCCAGGGCGATCAGCCGCAGGACATAGCGGTCGCGCAGCGGCTTGCCCCGCAGCGGCAGGCTGATCTCGTCCCGCGCGGGCGGGTACTTCCTGGTGGGATGATCCGGCGGGGGGAGCGCCAGCCACGAGTCGCACCGCATGCACCGGTACCAGCGCAGGCCGCCCGACTCGCGGGCGAAGATCTCGTCCTCGGCGCGCAGTCCGGCCGCCTCCGTGCCGAGGATCTCGTGGCCGTGCAGGCCGCAGTCGATCAGCTCGTAACGCAGCTTCGGCCGGAAGCGCCGCGTTCTTTCTGTGCCCGGCGCCGCCACATGCCCCCGGGGCGGCTTTTCACCGCTCAT
>JBEKEK010000316.1:0-3731 GCA_050013875.1 Trebonia sp.
GGTCCTCGTCGTTGATGCCGGTGTTGCCGATGTGCGGCGCGGTCATCGCGACGATCTGGCCGCAGTAGGACGGGTCGGTCAGCGTC
The DNA here is from genome assembly GCA_050013875.1 of Trebonia sp. Lineage (GTDB taxonomy): Bacteria > Actinomycetota > Actinomycetes > Streptosporangiales > Streptosporangiaceae > Trebonia. The sequence goes on from JBEKEK010000316.1 coordinate 87, forward strand.
TCCTGGTAGCCGGTCATGCCGGTGTTGAACACCATCTCGCCGAAGGTCTCGCCGTGGCCGCCGAATCCACGGCCGCGCAGCGTCGTGCCGTCCTCCAGGACCAGCATCGCGTCCGGTCCGGTGTTGCTCATCTAGTCGCCTTTCCGTCAAGGACCGTCGCGCTGCCGCGCAGGAACGTGGCGAGCACGGCGCCGGGCAGCGCCATGCCCGCGAACGGGCTGTTGCGGCTCTTGGAGGCGTGCGTGCGCGGGTCGACCGGCACCGCGGGCGCGGCCGCGTCGTACAGCGTCAGGTTGGCCGGCCCGCCGGGGGCGATGGCGACGCCATGCCCGGCGACCCGGCCGATCGCGGCCGGCCGGAACGACATCCGGTCGGCCACGCCCGCCCAGTCAAGCAGCCCGGTGTCCACCATGGCCAGCTGGACCACCCGCAGGGCCGTCTCCAGGCCGGTCATGCCGTTGGCGGCGGCGGCCCACTCGGACTCCTTGGCCTCAACCGGGTGCGGCGCGTGGTCGGTCGCCACGCAGTCGATGGTGCCGTCGGCGAGCCCGGCGCGGAGCGCGTCCACGTCCTCCTGGGTGCGCAGCGGCGGGTTGACCTTGAACAGCGGGTCGTAGTCGGCCGCGAGGCCGTCGGTGAGCAGCAGATGGTGCGGGGTTACCTCGGCGGTCACCCGCCAGCCCTTGGATTTGGCCCAGCGGATGATCTCCACTGAGCCGGCCGTGGACACGTGGCAGACGTGCAGGGCGGCGCCAACGTGCGCGGCGAGCAGGCAGTCGCGGGCGATGATCGCCTCCTCGGCGGCGGCCGGCCAGCCGGCCAGGCCGAGCCGGGACGCGACCTCGCCCTCGTTCAGCTGGGCGCCCTCGGTCAGCCGCGGCTCCTGGGCGTGCTGCGCGATCACCCCGTTGAACGCCTTGACGTACTCAAGCGCGCGGCGCATGAGCAGTGGGTCGGCGACGCAGAAGCCGTCGTCGGAGAAGACGCGGACGCGGGCCGCGGAGTCGGCCATCGCGCCGAGTTCGGCCAACTGCTTGCCGTGCAGGCCCACGGTCACCGCGCCGACCGGGCGGACGTCGACGTAGCCCGCCTGCTCGCCCAGCCGCCAGACCTGCTCGACCACGCCGGCGGTGTCGGCCACCGGCTCGGTGTTGGCCATCGCGTGCACCGCGGTGTAGCCGCCGAGGGCGGCGGCGCGGGTGCCGGTCTCCACCGTCTCCGCGTCCTCCCGGCCCGGTTCGCGCAGGTGGGTGTGCAGGTCGACCAGGCCGGGCAGGGCAACCAGGCCGGCCGCGTCGAGCACCGTCGCGCCCGGCACCGCCAGGCCGGCCCCGACGGCGGCGATAACGCCGTCCCGCAGGTGAATGTCAGCGGGCTCGCCGCCGGTAACCGAGGCGCCCTTGATCAGCCATTCCTCGCTCACGCTGCCTCCCCCGCCGCGCCGCCGAGCATCAGGTACAGGACCGCCATGCGGACCGTTACGCCGTTCGTCACCTGCGCCACGATCGTGGACCTGGGCGAGTCCGCGACCTCGGCGGCGATCTCCACGCCGCGGTTCATCGGGCCCGGGTGCATGACGATGGCGTGCTCGGGCAGCAGCGCCATCCGGCCGGTGTCGAGCCCGTACCGGCGCCGGTACTCGCGGACGGTCGGGAAGAAGGCGGCCGACATCCGCTCCTGCTGCACCCGCAGCATCATCACCACGTCGGTCTTCCGCAGTTCGGCGTCCAGGTCGTAGCCGGCCTTGCAGGGCCAGGTCTCGACCGCGTAGGGCATCAGGGTGGGCGGGGCGACGACCGTCACCTCGGCCCCCAGGGTGTCGAGCAGCAGCACGTTGGACCGGGCCACCCGGGAGTGCAGCACGTCGCCGACGATGGTCACCCGCACGCCGTCCAGGCCCTTGCCGCGCTGGTCGGGGCCGGGGTACTGGTTGGATACCAGCCGCTGCCGGATGGTGAAGGCGTCCAGCAGCGCCTGGGTGGGGTGCTCGTGGGTCCCGTCGCCGGCGTTGATCACCCGGCCGCTGACCCAGTCGGCCAGCCGGCGCGGCGCACCCGAGGCGGGGTGCCTGACCACGATGGCGTCGGAGCCCATCGCCTCCAGGGTGAGGGCGGTGTCCTTGAGCGATTCGCCCTTGGCGACACTCGACCCCTTGGCCGAGAAGTTGATCACGTCGGCCGACAGCCGCTTGGCGGCCGCCTCGAACGATGTCCGTGTCCGGGTGGAGTCCTCGTAGAAGAGGTTGACCACGGTCCGGCCGCGCAGCGTGGGGAGCTTCTTGATCGGCCGGTCGGCGACGCTGGCCAGCTCGGCCGCGGTGTCCAGGATCAGCACCGCGTCCTCGCGGCTGAGGTCGGCGGCCGAGATGAGATGGCGGTTCACGCCGCACGCTCCCCGAGCAGCACGGAGTCCTCGCCGTCGATCTCGGCGAGCAGCACCCGCACCGCCTCGCGGTGCGCGGTCGGCAGGTTCTTGCCCACATAGTCCGCGCGGATCGGCAGCTCGCGGTGGCCCCGGTCGACGAGCACCGCGAGCTGGACCGACCGTGGCCGGCCGAGGTCGTTGAGCGCGTCCAGGGCGGCGCGCACGGTCCGGCCGGAGAAGAGCACGTCGTCCACCAGGACGACGGTCTTGCCGTCCACGCCGTCCGGCGGCACCTCGGTCCGCTGCAACGCCCGCGCCGGGCGGAGCCGCAGGTCGTCGCGGTGCATGGTGACGTCAAGCGAGCCGACGGGGGCGGGTGTGCCCTCGAACTCGCCGATCCGGGCGGACAGGCGGCGCGCCAGGTAGGTGCCGCGGGTGGGGATGCCGAGCAGGACGATCCCCTCGCCGCCGTGGGTTCGCTCCAGGATCTCGTGGGCGATCCGGCTCAGCGCCCGGCGGATCTCCTCGGGAGTGAGGACCGCCTTCCAATCCTGCTGGCCGGCGTTCGAATGGCCGGCGCTCGGCTGGTCCGGGCGGTCAAGATTGCCGGGGTGGCTGTCACCCGGCTCGTGTACTGGTTCAGGTCGCATCGCGCACACCAGTCACGACCTCCTTCCCCGTCTCACGGGACGGTCCTTAAAGGATGCCTACATAGATCACCGTACCAGGCGCGTTGGCGCAGGTGGCGGGTCACGCGCCGGGCGACGGCGGCGGAGCCGGGGTGCGGCGCCGGCGGCGGCCGCGACGACACCACCGGTTCGGGGACCAATAGCGACGCAGCAAACACAGTTGGTCACTACTATGAAGTTGCCTTCCGGCCGGAGCGACCCGCTGTTCCCCCCGGCGACATACCAAGCCGAAGGGCGCAGGCTCCGGATGTGGCGACATCTCGACGCGCTGAACGTCCCACTGCGTAACTTCGCTCTCCGTCGGCCACGCCGGTCGGTTACCGCGATCCCATCGCGCGCCGGCGGGTCGGCCCCGCCCGGTGATCACGAAGGTTGTGATTTACATCACATTGGACATATGGGTTTATAACGTTCCGAGAGCACCGGAGGGCGCCGCTTTGCCCGCCCTGTGCACGGGAAAGCCGATTACAGCGGTGGTTGTTGCGTTCTGACCGAGGGTAGGTAGGGATAGGAAGGGCGATGTCGGTTACTAGACGAGTTCAACCAGTTTTTGCCATTCGGCTTGACCTTGTCGCTCTCGCCGCCTACCGTC
>JBEKEK010000317.1:0-3712 GCA_050013875.1 Trebonia sp.
CGGCCGGGACGGCGTACGTGATGCTGCACCATCACATCGGCGAGACCGAGGGGCTCTCGGGTGCCTGGGGATTCCCGCGTGGCGGCATGGGCGGGGTCACCGGAGCGCTGGCCCGGGCCGCCCGGATGTTCGGGGCGCAGGTCAAGACCGACGCCGAGGTGGTCCAGATCCGCACCAGGGACGGCCGGGTCACGGGGGTAATGCTGGCCAGCGGAGAGTCGATCGACGCACCGGTGGTCGTCACCACGGCGCATCCGCAGATCTCGTTCCTCCAGCTGCTCGACCCGGCGGACCTGCCCGGCGGCTTCGTCGCCGACATCCGCGGCTGGCGCAGCCGCAGCGGCACCGTGAAGATCAACCTGGCGCTAGACCGGCTGCCGGTGTTCGCCAGCTACCCCGAACCCGACCCGTCGGTCTACGGCGGCACGATCGTGCTGGCCTCCTCGCTCGACGACATCGAGAACGCGTTCCAGCAGGCCGTCTCGGGCACTCCGGCCAGCTTGCCGTTCGCCGACATCTGCATCCCCAGCGTGTTCGACGACTCGCTGGCGCCGGCCGGGAAGCACGTCATGTCGATGTTCACCCAGTGGGTGCCGTGCGGTTACGCTGACGCGCCTCACGACGCCGAGCTGCAGGCCTACGCCGACCGGGTGCTGGCCCGGGTGGAGAAGGTGGCGCCCGGGTTCACCGGCTCGGTACTGCACCGGCAGGTCATCGGGCCGCACCAGATGCAGGAAGAGTACGGACTGGTCGGCGGGAACATCTTCCACGGGGAACTGTCGCTCGGGCAGATGTTCCACGCCAGGCCCGCCGCGGGGTACGCCGACCTGCGCACGCCGGTGCGCGGCCTGTACCAGGCGGGCTCGGCCACCCACGGCGGCGGCGGGGTCACCGGCATCCCCGGGCGCAACGTGGTCAGGCAGATCCTCACCGACCGGCGGGCCGAACGCTGGCGCAAGCGGATCCCCCGGCCGGGCCGACCGGAACGGGCGAAGGCAGAGTACCGGCCCTGAAACAATGGGTTGCCGGGCGAGCGCTGGCCGCGCCCAGCATGGCATTACGCCATGGTGCCGGGCGGGTGGATCACGGGGCGATGGCGGCGGGGTGGGAGGCGCGGGCGATGTCGGCGACCAGCTCGAAGGAGCGGAGGCGGTCGGCGGGGTCGTAGACCATGGTGGTGATCATCAGCTCGTCGGCGGCGGTGGCGGTGATGAGCTCGTCGATGCCGCGCTTGACCGTTTCCGGTGAGCCGAGGATGTTCGAGGCCTGGCGGTCCTCGACGAACGCGCGCTCCAGGTCGTTGTAGGGGTAGGCGGCTGCTTCTTCCGGTGCGGGCACCGGGCCGGGACGGCCCGAACGCAGCCGCAGGAAGGACAGCGCGCCGGAACCGGCCAGGAAACGAGCCTGCTCATCGGTGTCCGCGCAGATCACCGCGGCGGCGACCATGGCGTACGGGCGGTCGAGGATCTCGGACGGCCGGAAATGCTCGCGGTACAGGGCCAGCGCGGGGAGCGTGTTGACCGCGCTGAAGTGATGCGCGAAGGCGAACGGCAGGCCGAGCAGGCCGGCCACCTGCGCGCTGTAGCCGCTGGAGCCGAGCAGCCACATGGCGGGCTGGTTGCCGCGGCCCGGCATCGCGGTGATCTGCGCGAACGGGTGGTTGTCCGGCCAGCGGCCGGTGAAGAAGCCGAGCAGGTCCATGAGCTGGTCGGGGAAGTCGTCGGCTGACAGTGCCTCGGGCGAGCGGCGCAGCGCCGCCGCCGTGACCTGGTCCGTACCGGGCGCGCGGCCGATGCCGAGGTCGATGCGGCCGGGATGGAGCGCTTCGAGCATGCCGAACTGCTCGGCGACCACCAGCGACACATGGTTGGGCAGCATCACGCCGCCGGAGCCGACCCGGATGACCTGCGTCGCGTCGGCGATGTGACCGATCAGTACCGGCGGCGCCGAGCTGGCGATGCCGGGCATGTTGTGGTGCTCGGCCACCCAGAACCGGTGGAAACCGAGGTGCTCGGCGCGCTTGGCCAAGTCGACGGTGGCCCGGAGCGCGTCCCCCGCGTTCCCGCCGTCCGGTACGGGGGCCAGGTCAAGCACTGAAAGCGGTACGGCCCGCGGACCGAAGGTAAGGCCTGCAGCTGTATCGTCCACGACTTGTCCGAACAGCGCGAGACGCTCCGTTCTTCCTTCACCCCGGGGTGCCCGGTGCCGCACGCGGAGTTACTTCCGGGCGGAGTTCCGGTGGCGCCGGCTCGGGCCGGACCCGGCGTGCAGCGGTTCCGCGGCCGAGGCGGCCGAGTCCAAAGTGCCGCCGTTACGAACCGAGAAGAGCCGGCGCAGGGATCGCCTGAAGCCGCCCTCCCGCCTCCGTGCCCCAGTGTGTTTCGCCAACTTGTCTGCTCCCTCACTGGGGCCGGTGCTTCTTAACGGCCGGTACCTCAAGATAGCGCGGCGGAGCGGGAAGGGGTAGACGCAGCCAGCGGAGAAGAAGTTCGGGGGCTTATTCTTCCAGGGCGCCGAGGTCGGCGGGTACGTCGACGGAATAGGGCCTGAGGATTTCCAGCGGGACGATCTCGAGCGCGCGCTGGTGGGTCGAGGCGAGGACCACGGGCGCGGCGGCGCCGTCGCGGTGGGCCTGCAGCCAGTTGGCGGCCGTCACGCACCACCGATCCCCCGGCACCAGACCAGGGAACCTGAACTGGGGCATGGGCGTGGTGAGGTCGTTGCCTATGCGGCGCTGATGCTCGAGGAACTCGGTGGTCACCACCGCGCAGATCGTGTGGCTGCCCAGGTCCTCAGACCCGGTGGTGCAGCAGCCGTCCCGGTAGAAACCAGTCAGCGGATCGGTCCCACATGGCTCAAGCTCGCCGCCGAGCACATTACGGTCGCCCATAGTCAGAAGTATCCGTACCGTGGCAGGCGATCCGCAAGCTCCAGGGCCGGCTGGCCGCTGGACAGGGCAGGACCGTCCGCTTAGTCTTGACTGTATGGTCAGTCAAGACATTCGTGCGGCGTATGCTCCTGCTCCGGTGGACCGGGATGAGCTGGAGCAGGCGCTCCGGCCGTTCGGGGAGAGCCGGATGCTGCCCCGGGCCGCGTACGTTGACCCCGCGGTGTTCGGATGGGAACAGCGGCATTTCTTCGGCAGCGGCTGGATGTGCGTCGCGCGCAGCGACCAGCTGCCCCGGCCGGGCGACCAGCGGGCCGAGGCCACCGGGCAGGGCGGCGTGCTGCTGGTCCGCGGCGAAGACGGCGTACTGCGGGCGTTCGCGAACAGCTGCCGGCACCGGGGCCACGAGCTGCTTGGATGCGGTGAGTCCGCCCAGGGCAAGGCGATCATCTGCCCCTACCACGCGTGGACGTATTCGCTTGAGGGCGACCTGCACGCGGCCGCGGGTTTCCGGCGGCAGCCCGGCTTCGACTTCGGCCAGTGGGGCCTGCCGCGGCTGCCAGTGACCGAGTGGCACGGCCTGGTCTTCGTGGACTCCTCGGGCGGGGGCTCGGGCTCGCTGGAAGAGGCGCTGGCCAAGCTGGACGAGCTAGTCGCGCCGTACGAGCCGGAACGCCTGGTGACCGCGGGCCAGCACAGCTACGACTCGGCGGCGAACTGGAAGATCCTCACCGAGAACTACCACGAGTGCTACCACTGCCCTTCCATCCACCCCGAATTGTGCCGGGTCAGCCCGCCGAAGAGCGGAGAGAACTACGCCGCCGA
>JBEKEK010000318.1:0-4297 GCA_050013875.1 Trebonia sp.
ACGTCGGGGCCGCCGATGGCCTTCACCGCGGCCGACTTGTCCAGGCCGTACTCGATGGCCTGGCGCACCAGGAGCTTGCCCGCGGCGCCGCTCGCGTCCGGGCTGCGCAGGTTGAACACGACGTACGGGAACAGGTCGGAATCCGGCCAGATCACGAAGTTGGAGGCCTTGGACGCCACCAGCGACGGGATCGAGGACGGGTTGATCGGCGTGTCGCTGTCAATCACGTCCTGGGTGCCGGCCTGCAGGTCGGACAGCTGGGTCTCGGCGGAGGTCACGCCGAGCGTGTCCACGATCTCGTTCTCGTAGTCATGCCGGAGCGGGTCGGTGGACTGCTTCCATGCCGTGTTCCTGACCAGCGTGATCGACTTGCCGGGGAGGTAGGAGCTGATCTGGTACGGCCCGTCGGACAGCGTGTGCTGGCCCAGCGGCAGGCTGTTCGGCAGGTAGCTGTCGTACTCCACCGGCCGGGCCGAGTCGAACGGCATCGCCATCATGTACAGGAAGTCGCTGATCGCCGACGTCAGGGTGAACTGGATCGTCGTCGAGTTCGGCGTGGTGATCCCGCTGATGCTGTTCGAGTTCTGGAACTTCGCGATGTTCGCCGCGGTCGGTGCGTTCGACTTCTTCGCGAAGTACGCGGTCTCCGCGTTGCAGTACGAGGTCATGCCGACGATCGCCGCGTCGAAATAGGTCGGGTTCCCGACCGGGCTGACCGGGTTGCAGAAGGCCTTGAACTCGCGCAGGAAATCCTGCGACGTGACCTGCCGCACCGGGGTCGAATTCGGCACCACGGTGGCCACGTCGGCGACCGGCGTGGTGTCCGTCGTCCAGCCGGCGCTTGAGGTGCTGCTCGCGGGCACGGTCGGGTACGACACGAGCTGCCTGGCGTAGGCCCGCTCGAGCTGGTAGTCCACAGTGTAATACGCGGGCACGGTGTCGATGTGGTCCGGGCCGGAGGCCGAGACGATGTGCAGCGTCCCGCCGGATACGGGCTTCGACGAGCTGGACGTCGCCGAGGAGGATGACGACGACGACGAACTGCACGCGGCGAGAACCGTGGTGGCGAGCGCCGCCGCGGCGAGCCCGGCGAAACACTTGGGCGCACTGATCATGGGCATGTCCTCTTGGGTCAGGAAGCTAACCAGAGCAAGGGGGCCAGCCGGCGGCCTTGCGCTGTTGATCACTACCTACCAGGAGAGACTGTTCGTTCCCGGCGCTGAAATCCAGACTTTGAGACTGTCGTGGCTCGATTGTGACGAAAATAGTGCATGCCTGTCATGGAGTGTCACGGCCCGGGGACGGTGCCGTTCCAGCCGGGTACATCAGCCGTCCGCGGCCCGCCACGCGAAGGATTAACGGGGGCCAGGCGTTAGCTGATGCCGTGGCGGCGCAGGATGTCCGCGACGTCCCCGAGGTCGTCATCGTCGTCGGCGCCCTTGCCCTTGCGCGCCTTGACGGGCGCCTTCGCAGGCGCCGCGGCGGTCCTGGGATCCGGATTCTGGGTCCGGGTCGTCAACTGGCTCCCGGTGCTCGCAGCGGACAGCGTTCCGGCCCGGCCGGCCGCGGGCTCGGCGGCCTGCTTTTCCTTACCCCGCTTCACCCGGCGCCGCCGCAGCGGACCCGACGCGACGAACAGCAGCGCGGACACTCCGGCCACCATGATCCCCGACCACACCCTGGGCGAGAACACGAAACCGGTCGCGAAATCCCCGATCGCGACCCCCATCTTCCAGAACATCTCGATCGCGCCGGTCAGATAGGCGGCCAGCGGCAGCAACGACCAGGCCGCCCCGCGCAGCCCAGAACCGATCCCGCGACGCCGCATCGCGAGGTAGCTCAGGACCAGGCCGATCCCGGTCAGGCCCCCGCACAGTGGCAGCCAGGCGATCTTGTCGTAACCGGACATGCGCGCCTCCCTGCGTTCCTGCCTCAAGTCTAAGGCGTGCCGGGGACATCGGCGGTGGTGCTAGCCCCCTAAACGCCCCGCATTACCGCCAGCCCGTCGGGGCCGGCGACGAGATCGAGCAGCGATCCCACCACCGTCAGGCCCGGAGCCGCCTCGATCGGGACCAGCGACGGCACCGCGATCACCCGGCATCCGGCGGCCTGCGCCGAGGCCACGCCGTTCGGCGAGTCTTCCAGCGCGAAGCAGCGGGCGGGGTTCACGCCGAGCAGCTTGGCCGCGAGCAGGTAAGGCTCGGGATCGGGCTTGGTCGCGCTGACATCTTCCCCGCCCACCAGCGCATCGAAGCGCATCCCCGTGCGGGCAAGCACCGTGTCCACGAACCGGCGCCCGGAGGACGTCACGAGCGCGCGCGGCAGGCCCGCCGCCTCGACCGAGGCGAGAAGTTCGCACGCCCCCGGTCGCAGCGGCACCCCGTCGCGGCGGACCCGGTCGCAGATGCCGGCCATCAGCCACTCGCCGACGACCTCCGGCGGGGCCGGGCGCGTCGCATGGGCCAGCAGGTAGCGGACCGTTCGGTTCAGGCTGCCGCCGAGCAGCGCCGCCTGGTCCGCCTCGGTCCAGCCCGATCCGAGCCTGGCCATGGCCGCCCGCTCCGCCTCCAGCCACAGCGGCTCAGAGTCGATCAGCAGCCCGTCCATGTCAAACAGCACCGCGACATCCGCTGCCTCACCCGGGCGGGCAGCCGGATCGTCCCGCAGTCGCATGGGTTCCTCTCTCACACCCATATATTCCATCCTTCCCCAGAGCGCCCCGGACACGCCGGCCAGTCACCCACTGAGCAAGACTGACCACGTAGGCTGTTAACAAGACGGCCGCAGGACTGCCGGGAGGTGGCGGATCATCGAGTTCAACGACATCGGCGAACTCGCTTCTCCGGTCGCCATCGCCGGGTTCGAGGGCTGGAACGACGCGGGCGAGGCGGCCAGCGGGGTGGTGAACCACCTGGGTATCGCCTGGCAGGCGACCCCGATCGGCGCCATCGACCCCGAGGATTTCTACGATTTCCAGGTCAACCGGCCGGTGGTCGAGATCGAGGACGGGCGTACCCAGCGCCTGATCTGGCCGACGACCAGGATCTCGCTGGCCCGCGCCGCCTCGGCTGACCCGACCGTGCCGCCCACCGGTCTTTCCCGTGACATCGTCCTGGTGCACGGCATCGAGCCGAACATGCGCTGGCGGGCGTTCAGCGAGGAACTCGTGCAGGGCCTGGAAGGCCTCGGCGTGAAGCTGATCATCCTGCTCGGCGCGCTGCTCGCCGACGCGCCGCACACCCGGCCGGTGCCGGTGTCGGTCGGCTCGTCGAACTCCGCCCTGGCCGCGGACGTCGGTGTCGGCCGGGTGGATTACAAGGGGCCGACCGGGATCGTGGGGGTGCTCCAGCACACCTGTGCCGGAGCGGGTATTCCGACCGTCTCGCTGTGGGCCCAGGTGCCGCACTACGTGGCCCAGCCGCCGAGCCCCAAGGCCACCCTGGCGCTGCTGCGCGGCGTGGAGGACATCCTGGACGCACCGCTGCCGCTGGCCGACCTGCCCGACGAGGCACGGGCCTGGGAGCGTGGCGTGGACGAACTCGCCCAGCAGGATTCCGAGGTCGCCGACTATGTGCGGACCCTGGAAGAGGCCAAGGACGCGATGGATCTGCCCGAGGCGAGCGGGGACGCCATAGCCCGCGAGTTCGAGCGCTACTTCAGGCGGCACGGCGGAGAGCCGGGCGGTATCTGACCCAGTGCCCGGACCCTAAACCGGGGGCCAGGGAACGGCGGGCCAGTCCGTGGGCGGGTAGGGATGCACCCGGTGCTTCAGCAGGGTGTCGATCCTGATCTTGGTGGCGTCGATCTCGCTCGGGGTGAGCAGCGAGGACAGCTCGGCGGCCAGCCCCCCCTCCTCGAACACGGTGTTCAGCCGGCGTAGCGCGTCCAGCGAGCGCCGCGGCAGACTCTTGCCCCGCCATTGCCACAGAACGGTGCGCAGCTTGTAATCTTCCGCGAAGCACACCCCGTGATCGCAGCCGTAGAGGTGTCCGTCGGTCACGGGCAGCAGGTGACCGATCTTGCGGTCAGCATTGTTCACCACGGCGTCGAACACGGCCATCTCGCGCAGCCCCGCGTGATCGGTGCGGCGGGACAGGGCAATCAGGTCCATGTCGGTGTCGTGGTCGATCCACAGCTGGCACATGCCGGGCCCGAACGGCCCGTCGCGCATGACCGTGGGCGGTACCACATCCCAGCCGGCCGCGCGCGATACCGCGTAGGCCGCCACCTCCCGGCCCGCCAGCGTGCCCGTGGGGAAATCCCAGAGCGGCCGCTCGCCTGCGATCGGCTTGTACAC
>JBEKEK010000319.1:0-3644 GCA_050013875.1 Trebonia sp.
TTCCCCCGGCACCACCAGGCCGGTGATCGCGGCGACATCAGGCTCGCGCGCGAACCGTTCGCCGAGCACCCTGAGCCAGTGGCGATCGACCGTGACGTCGTCGTCGGTGAAGGCGATGATCTGGCCGGTCGCGGTCGCTATGCCGCGGTTGCGGGCGGCCGAGATCCCGGGGTGCGGTTCGCGCACCACACGCGCTCCCTCGATATCGACTGGCGGTGCGTCCCCGGGGCGGTTGTCGACGACGATCACCTCGTAGTCGGGGTGGTCGAGCTCCGCGAGGCGTTCCACGCAACGCCGCAGCTGAGCCTGGCGCGCGAAAATGCTGGGAACGACGACGCTGGCACGTGCGAGCTTCGCCTCGCCGCAATGGGAGTAGCTGGACTCGCGGGACCATGCTGCGCCGAGCTGGCGGCGCAGCTCATGCTCGAGTTCGGCGGCGGTGATTCGCGTGCCCCGGAGGGGCATCTGGACAATGCCCAGTGGGCGGCCGGAACGGCAGGCGAGGATGAATGCGCCGGCGTAGGGCGGCTGGGCGGTACGCGCGCAGTCGAGATCGCTTAGCGGGTCGGCGACGTCGATGACGGCGACGCGCACTGGGCCGGGCGTCTTCATTGCGTCATCCCCGCGATCCGCCTGGCCTGGGACGCATCCTCGGAGTGGAGGTGCGGCACGATCACGGCCTGCATGACACCCCTGTCCCGCTCACCCGGTGACGCTCACGAAACATCCGTTACTCTCCGAATAATAGCAGCTACTTTCTGTGATGACGCCAGTACCCGTTCGTCTGGAAGTCATTCGCAGCGGAGGTTGATCTAGCTGACTTCGGCCACGATTTGGCCCCACGCCCCGGCCGCCGCTTCCAGATTTTCGGCGAGGAACACCCCGGTTCCCTCCGCGCCCCGCACGACCTCCGCGTAACGCAGCGTGCGCGTGAGGAACAGATCGTAGGCGGGGCCGCGCTTCAAGCCGATGCGCGTGCCCGGGCTGTCCACGGTGGCAACGGTGGCCAGCGGCGACCTGTCCAGGCACCGCGTACACGCCCCGTTGATGCGGGTGCGCATGATTGGGGGACCTTGGGGGTAGTTGTGTGATTACTGAAAGTAGTCGCTGTTGGTGTGCTACGTGCCGGGAAGGCAACTGGGTGGTTGATTTGGACATGGAGAAGCTCTTCGACTCCTGGATCATGATCTCGTCGGCAGAGCGGTGGAGGCGAAATGTCACCACTAGTACTTGCTGAGAGAAAATCAGGATTCCCCTGGGTTCACGGCGTGCGGCCTGCCTTCAACAGCGCAGCCGACCATTACGATGCATACGCTGCCACATTCGGGTATACGCGAGGCGCCTCGCTCTTGCTGACGAGCCGCAGACCGTCCAAGCTGGGGAAACGGATGGAGGTCATGCTTCCCGGCACAGACGTTCCGCTCACGCTACGACTTGGCACCTCCGATATCAGTGTATTCAAGGAGATATTTAGCGATCTTGAGTATGGCTGGGTATTCAATACCTCGCCGAGCGTGATCGTCGATGTCGGCGGGTACATCGGACTGTCCGCTGCATTCTTCGCGCACACATATCCAGAAGCGATGATCATAGCCATCGAGCCGGACGCGCGGAACTACGAACTGCTCGTGCTCAACACGGCGCGGTTCCCGAACGTACATGCCGTTCGCGCGGCCGTCTGGAAGGAGAGCGGCACTATAGCGCTCACAGATCCAGGGTCCGGTGCATGGGGTCTTCAGGTCTCGGAGTCGTACACTCCTGTTGCAGGCGGCGACCTCATCCGTGCAGTCACTATCGACGAGATCAGGCAGGAGTTCGGCCTCGACAGAATCCACCTCTTGAAGGTCGATGTCGAGGGTAGCGAGAAGGAGATATTCTCGACGGCGGACGCCTGGATCTCCTCCGTCGACGCCATCTGCATCGAACTTCACGACCGATTTAAGATCGGGTGCAGCAGGTCGTTCTTCATGGCTGTTCAGGACTTCTCGATCGAACTGCACCGGAACGAGGATGTTCTCGTGGCACGAGCCGATTCGCAACTTGTCCCGGTTCGTGCAGTCAACTAGCGGAGCCATAGAGGGTAATGCGGTCGAGTAGCACCTCGTTTCGTTCGCGTTCTGTAGATTAGGCCCGCCTGGTCAATGTTGATCGTATTGCCGGAGATATGCATACCGCCCGCGTGCACTGCCAGGAATTCTTCCCGTGGTACACAACGACCATCATCACGGCGGGCTCGGCCTGCACACCGCAGCCGACGTCCACCACGGCCACGCCCCCGCCGTCCAGGCAGCCGCGCCCAGGTCCTGGACGCCGCCTACACCGCCCACCCTGCGCTGCGTCAGCAAGCCACCCGCCCCGCCGAAACTGCCAGGCACATCCTGGATCAACCCTGCGAGCAGGATATCTGCGCGTCGGGCGACAGCCCGGGGTCGGAAGCGGATGCGTCGTCCGCCCGAGCGCCCGTTGATGCGGGTGCGCATGATTGATGGAAGCTGAGGGTAGTTGTGTGATTACTTAAAGTAATTGGCGTTGGATGCGACATTGGCGCACGCAGCGCCGCCCGAGCCGGGGGGACTCACAAAGACCATGCGGACAAAGACGATGCGGAACGGCGTCCCTTGCTGAACTTGACCGCTCCTGTGCGCGTCGCCGTGATCGATGTCGCCGGGCCTCTGGCGGACCTCGACTGCGGGCGGGCCGAGCAGCCGCCCTACACGGCCGCGTGGATCCTGGTGTGCCGGGCCGGGCGTCCCCTCGGCTCCATCGAGATTGCCCTGCGCGACCCGGTGATCTCGGCCGCCGAACTAGAGCACGAGGTGCGTCGCCAGCTCGGCGACGGGTGGGACCGGGGCCCGCAGGCGACCCCTGAGCCGCCGCTGAGGCTCGCCCGGGCGAGCGTCGTCATCCCCACCAACTTGGCGCGCCCGGCTGAGCTGCGCCGCTGCCTCAAGAGCCTGGCGGAACTCGATCACCCTGACTACGAGGTGATCGTCGTCGACAACCGGCCCGCCGACGCCCCGCCCGCCGATATCGAGGGAGCGCGCGTGGTGCGGGAGCCGCGGCCAGGGGCCTCGGCAGCCCGGAACCGGGGGGCGTCCGTCGCGACCGGCGAGATCGTCGCCTTCACCGACGACGACGTTCAGGCTCATCCCGGCTGGCTGTCGGCGCTGGGCAGTCGCTTCGCGCGCCAGCCGCACGTCTCCGCTGTCACCGGGCTGGTGGTGCCGCTTGAGCTCGAGACCCAGGCGCAGGTCCTCTTCGAGCAGTCGGGCAGTGGCCCGGACCGGGGTTACGTCCCGCTGACTTTTGCGCGTGCGGGACGGTTCCGGGTGCGACGTTGCGACGAGCAGGCCGGCCAGGGGCAGGTCCGCTCGCTGTACCTGACAGGTGAGTACGGCATCGGCGCCAACATGGCGTTCCGCACCGCTGTGCTGCAGGCTTCGGGCGGGTTCGACGAGGCGCTAGGGCCCGGGCTTCCGACGCATAGCGGCGAGGATCTTGCCCTGTTCATGGAACTGCTCGCGGCCGGGCACCAGATCGGGTACGAGCCCACCGCGATCATCGAGCATCAGCACCGTACGACGATGGCCGATCTTGACCGGCAGATACACGACTACGGGGTTGGCTTCACCGCGATGCTGACG
>JBEKEK010000320.1:0-6723 GCA_050013875.1 Trebonia sp.
CGGCCGTCCTTGCCCTGCACCATGCCGATCTGGGCGTGCTCGAAGTCGGCGCTGTCGGGCAGCCAGCCGGCCTGCCGCGCGACCGCGAAGACCATCTTGAAGTGCAGCGCCTGGTCGGTGCCAACCACGTAGAGCGCGCGGTCGGCGTTCAGCTTTTCGACCCGGTACCTGATGGTGGCCAGGTCGGTCGTGGCGTAGTTGTAACCGCCGTCGCTCTTGCGGATGATGAGCGGCAGCGGGGTGCCGTCCCTGTTCTCGAAGCCCGCGGGGAACGCGCAAAGCGCGCCGTCGCTGACCCAGGCGAGCCCCTTGGCGACCAGGTCGTCGGCCACCTCGGCGAGCATGTCGTTGTAGAACGACTCGCCCCTGATGTCCTCGTCGGCCAGCGTGATCCGAAGCACCGCGTACGTGTCGCGCAGATAGTCCTTGGACAGCTCCATGAGCTCGTCCCACAGGCGCTGGGTGGCCGGGTCGTTGCCCGACTGGAGCTTGACCACCCGCTCCCTGGCCCGGTCGGCGAAGCCGGGGTCGGCGTCGAACTTGACCCGCGCCGCCTGGTAGAAGGCGTTCGGGTCGGTGCGCAGCAACTCCGCCTGGGCGGACTCGTCGCCGACGTCGACGAGGTGCTCGAGCAGCATGCCGAACGGCGTGCCCCAGTCACCTACGTGGTTGTCCCTGATCACGTGGTGGCCGGCGAATTCGAGCACCCGGACGATCGCGTCGCCCACGATCGTGGTGCGCAGGTGGCCGACGTGCATCGCCTTCGCGATGTTGGGCGAGGAGTAGTCGACCACGACCGTTTGCGGCTCGGGCGCCGCCGGGGCGCCAAGCCGGGGGTCGGCGAGCAGACCGGTGACGGCGCCCGCGATCCACTGCGGGCGGACCGTCAGGTTGATGAAGCCGGGGCCGCTGACCGACGGGGGCTCGCAGATGTCGTCGACGTCCAGATGGCTGACGATCTCGGCGGCGATATCCCGCGGCGGCCGGCCGAGCCGCTTGGCCAGCGGCAGCGCCACGTTCGACTGGGCGTCCGCGAACGAGGACGGGCGGATCAGCGGGTCCGCGTCAGCGTAGTCCGCGCCGTACGCGGCGACCAGCGCATCGCGCACCCGCGCGCCGAGAACCTGCTGTGGATCTGCCATGGGGCAAGTTTAGTGTTTCCTGATCTGTATTCAGTTCAGGTTTTCTGTTGCGGGCCCTGCGCTCGCTCGCGGTCGCGGCGCAGGAAGTGGGCGGCTCGGCGCTCCGCGGCCGGGCCGATCCGTTCCCTGATCTTCACGGTGATGTCGCCGCGGGACAGGTTCGCGGCGAGCGCGCAGGCGGCGGTGACCGCCCGGGCGGTGGACGCGCCGTGCGCGATCACCACGGTGCCGCCGAGGCCGAGCAGCGCCGCCCCGCCGTACGTCTCGGCGTCGAGCCGCGCGCTGAGCTCGCGCAGCCCCCGCCGCTGCAGCAGCGTGCCGATCCGGGCGGCGCGGGTCCCGGTGAGCGCGGTGCGCAGCTCCCCGGCCGCGAACCGCATCGACCCCTCAAGCGTCTTGAGCGCGACGTTGCCGGTGAAACCGTCGGTGACGATGACGTCGACCGCGCCCGCCATCAGGTCACCGCCCTCCACATTGCCCGCGAAATGCAACGGCAGCCCGCCGCCGGGCGGCTCGGCCGCCAGCAGCTCGTGGGCCCGGCGGGTTAGCGCGTTCCCCTTGCCAGGCTCCGCCCCGATGGTGAGCAGCCCGACCCGGGGGGTGGCGGTACCCAGCGCGATCTGCGCGTACGCCACGCCGAGCTGGCCGAACTGCACGAGCATCTCCGGCTTGGGGTCGGCCGTGGCGCCCGCGTCGATGAGCACCGTAGGGGTGGGGTGGGTTGGCAGCACCACGGCCAGCCCCGGCCGCGGCACGCCGGGCAGCGGCAGCAGCCGGTGCCTGGCGCTCGCCACGATCGCGCCGGTGGAGCCGGCCGACACGACGGCGGTGGCCTGGCCGCGCCGGACCAGCTGGCAGGCAACGGCGAGGCTCGACCGGGGGCGCCGGAACCCGGCGAGGGCGCCCTCCTCCATCCCGACGACGTCCTCGGCGGGCACCACCCGCAGCTCAGAGCCGCCGCCGAGCCGGGCAATAACCGGCCGCAGCCGCGCGGGCGGGCCGGTCAGCAGCGTGCAGAGGCCGTGCTCGCGCTGCGCGGCGAGCGCGCCGGCGACTATCTCCTCCGGCGCGTAGTCGCCGCCCATCGCGTCCACCGCGATGACCGGCTCGGCCAGCGTCCGGTCAATCAGCACCGATCCGGTCGCCAGCTCGTGGGCACCGTCGCGGCCCGGCGGCACCTGGCTCACGTGATGTCTCCCGTGATGTCTCTCCCGGGCCTTCCGTCGATCCCCTGGACCTCTGCTGTGGCCAAGCGTAAACGGCCAGCGCAGCCATTATCGCCAAACTGGCCCGTGCCACGGCCGGCCGGGCCAGCTATGCTCCGGCCATGGAACTAAATGGAACCTCTGCGATCGTCACTGGTGGAGCGAGCGGGCTGGGCGAGGCCGCCGCGAGGACGCTGGCCGCGGCCGGCGCGCACGTAATCGTCGCCGACCTCAATGAGGATCTGGGCAAGCAGGTCGCGGCCGACATCGGCGGCCAGTTCGTGAAGACGAACGTCGCCGACGAGGACTCGGTACGTGACCTGGTGGCCGCCGCCGAGGCGTCCGGCCACCCGCTGCGGGTGGCTGTGAGCTGCGCCGGGATCGGTTTTGCGGGCCGGACAGTGAACCGGGACGGCTCACCGCACGAGCTGGCCGGCTTCACCCGGGTCATCACGGTCAACCTGACGGGGACGTTCAACGTGCTCAGGATCGCCGCCGCCGCGATGGCGAAGACCGATCCGGCCGACGCGGACGGCCAGCGCGGCGTGATCATCAACACCTCCTCGGTCGCGGGTATCGAGGGGCAGACCGGGCAGATCGCCTACTCCGCCTCCAAGGGCGGGATCATCGGGATGACAGTGCCCGCCGCGCGTGATCTGTCGGTCATCGGGGTCCGGGTCAACACCATCTGCCCCGGGGTCATCCACACGCCGATCTACAAGTCCATCGCGGGCGGCGGCAGGGACGCCGAGGCGTTCCTGGCCAAGCTGGCGGAGCCGGTGGTGTTCCCCAAGCGGCTGGGGCGACCGGACGAGTTCGGGCAGCTGGTGCGATCGCTGATCGAGAACGACTATATGAATGCGGAAGTCGTCCGGTTCGACGGCGGCATCCGGTTCCAGCCGAAGTGACGAAGTAACATTGCCTCGCACAGAGGTGGCATAGGGGCGGTATGTCGGGGAT
This sequence comes from Trebonia sp., assembly GCA_050013875.1. Lineage (GTDB taxonomy): Bacteria > Actinomycetota > Actinomycetes > Streptosporangiales > Streptosporangiaceae > Trebonia. Next base: position 3,308 of record JBEKEK010000320.1, read on the forward strand.
TGCGGGGTGCCTCGCACTGGCAGGGGGGGCCAAGCCAGACGCGGACTGGACCGTGCGCGCCGACTGGCGGTCATCGACCAGTCGGCCGCCGGGCACCAGCCCATGAGGTCCGCCGACGGGCGGTACTTGATGGTCTACAACGGGGAGATCTACAACACCGCGGAGCTGGCCAAGCGGCTGCGGGATCGCGGCGTGGTGCTGCGCGGCGGGTCCGACTCCGAGGTGCTGCTCGAGCTGTACGCGGCCGAGGGCAGGGACGCGCTGCGCAGGCTGCGCGGGATGTTCGCCTTCGCCATCTGGGACACCAGGTCCGGTGAGCTTTTCTGCGCCAGGGACCCGTTCGGCATCAAGCCGCTGTACTACACGCAGGCCGAGGGCGGCAGCCAGCTGCGGTTCGCCTCCGAGCGAAAGGCGCTGCTCGGACCGGGCGAGGTCTCGGTGATCGATCCGGACGCGCTCCGCCGGTACCTGTCGTTCCAGTACGTGCCCGCGCCCGCGACTATGACGCCGCCGGTCCGCTGCCTGCCGCCCGGGCATTACCTCACGGCCCGGCCCGGCGGCCCGGTTGAGTCGTTCCGGTACTGGCGGCCGGTGCTCCGGCCGGCCAAGTCGCCCGCGCCAGAGACCCCGGAGCGCATCCTGGCGGCGCTGCGCGACTCGGTCGTGGCCCACCTGCGCAGCGACGTGCCGGTGGGCGCGTTCCTCTCCGGCGGCGTGGACTCCGCCGCCATCTGCGCGATCGCCGCCCAGTCGCGGCCTGGCATGGCGACGTTCACGGCCGGTTTCGCCCGCGCCGGTTACAGCGAGATCGAGGAGGCGGAGGAGACCGCGCAGGCGCTTGGCCTGCGCGCCAACACCTACGTGATCCGGCCCGATGAGTTCGCCGCGCGGCTGCCGCAGATCATATGGCACCTAGACGACCCGGTGGCCGACGCGGCCGCGATCCCGCTCTGGTTCGTCGCCCGGGAGGCGCGGCGGCAGGTGAAGGTGGTGCTCTCCGGGGAGGGGGCGGACGAGCTGTTCGGCGGGTACGGCGTCTACTACCAGCCGGGGGTGGTCAGGGCCGCGACCAAACTGCCCGGCTGGGGACGATCCTCGGCGCAGGCGATGGCCGGCCGGATCAGGGCCGGGCAGAAGGGCAAGGGGCTGCTCGAGCGGATCGCGACGCCGCTGCGGAGCCGGTACATCGGCAACGCCAACATCTTCCCGGCCGAGGACGTGGACGTGCTGACCAGGTACGGCGGCGGCACGGCGTACGACGTGACCGATCCGATCTTCGACCAGGCGGCCGACAGCGAGCTCGATGACGTGGCCACCATGCAGCTGATCGACATCAACACCTGGCTGCCTGGCGACATTCTGGTCAAGGCGGACCGCACGTCGATGGCGCACGGGCTTGAGCTGCGCTCGCCGTTCCTCGACCGGGAGGTCGTGGCGGTGGCCAGCCGGCTGGCGCGGGCGGAGAAGACGGCGGCCACCACGACCAAGTTCGCGCTGCGGGAGGCGGTGGCCCCGCTGCTGCCGCAGGAGGCGTCCGAGCGCCGCAAGCTCGGGTTCCCGGTGCCGATCGGGCACTGGTTCCGCGGCGAGCTCTCCGGCTACGCCGACCAGGTCGTGCGCGAGGCCAGGACCGAGGAGTGGCTGGACAAGCGGGCCGTCATCGACGTGCTCCGCAGGTTCCGGGCGGGCGACCCGGAGGCGCCGTGGCGGCAAGTCTGGGCGCTGGTGGTGTTCTCGCTCTGGCACCAGATCTATGTTGAGCGGGTCTTCGACCCGGTGGCCCTCGGCTGGCAGGTACCGATCCGCGAAGGGCGTGGCTAGCGCCCGGCCGGGCAGCCCAGTTCCGAAACCCGGGCAGTACGGGACTACGCGCTTGGAGTCTGGGTTGCCGGCGGGGGCAGGACGCCGCTGGCCTGGAGCTGCTCGCGGATCTTGCGGCGGCCGCGGTGCAGCCGGGACATCACCGTGCCGACCGGGGTGCCCATGATCTCCGCGATCTCACGGTACGGGTAGCCCTCGATGTCGGCCAGGTAGACCGTGGTGCGGAATTCGTTCGGGAGCCCGCGCAGCGCGCGGAGCAGGTCGGAGTCGGTCGTGTGGTCGAGCGCCTCTGCCTCCGCCGACGGGACGGGCGGCGCCAGGCGGTCGGCCGACATCTGCCATTCCTGCAGGTCGCCGCCGAGAGCCTGCTGCGGCTCGCGCTTCCGCTTGCGGTAGACGTTGATGAACGTCGTGGTGAGGATCCGGTTGAGCCAGGCGCGCAAATTGGTGCCGGGGCGAAACTGATGGAACGCCGCGTACGCCTTCACCGACGTCTCCTGGACCAGGTCCTCGGCATCGGTGGGGTTCCGGGTCATCCGCAGCGCCGCGGGGTACAGCTGGCTGAGCTGGGGCACGACGTCGCGCTCGAAGCGGGCGCGGCTGTCGTCGTTGTCTTCCATCGCGGGCATACCTGGCTCCGGGGGTTGGTCGGTCCCTTCTCACTCATTAAGACGTACGAAAGGGGCCCGATGGTCCAATCTGTGACCTAAATCACCTCAAGATATGTCGCGACATCGGGGGCAGGCTTAGCGGACTATGAAAGAAACCTCTGAAGCCAGGCGGCCGGCCGCCGTTACCTGCGGCCACTGCCTGTCGATGGGCGGGTAGGTACCGCGTCCTCCGGCCGGCGCTGTCGTGCACCTTCACTGCCCCGTTTTCCGCGACTTAATAATCCGGGCAGGTTAAATCCAGCCGCTGTACCACATGTGCGTCAGCCAGTCCGAGTACGGAATAACCTCGAACGAGAGTATCGGATAGAAGTACCAGAAAAGCAGCAGAGCAGCCAGGACATACACACCGGCCAGTCCCGACCCGATCGCCCGGCGCCGCAGGCTCGCGGTCACCGGCCCGATCATCAGGCCCAGGCAGAGCACGATGCAGATGATGATGAACGGCTCGAACTCGAGCGCGTAGTAGTAGAACTTGGTCCGCCCGGGCCACGGCAGCCAGGTTGCCCACCCGGCCAGGAAGCACAGCACGGCGGTGCCGGCCCGCCAGTCCCGCCGGGTCAGCCACCAGCAGGTGCAGAACAGCAGCGCGGGGATCGACACCCACCAGATGGCGGGGTTGCCGAGCGCGAGAACCTCGGCCACGTAGGGACCGGTCGTCTTGGCCGGGGCCAGGTGCGTGCCGGCCGCGTTGCTGTAGCTCTGCCACCAGAACGCCACCGGGCGGCTGATCACCAGCCAGTCCCACGGCTGGGACTCGTAGGGGTGATGCAGGCTCAGCGTCGCCATGAAGTGGTAAATCTCTTTGTGGTACTCAAACAGCGAGTACAGCGGGGCGATGATCGGGGTGTTGACCCCGTTGAGCTGGGCGTAGTTCCGGTCGTAGCCGGTGGAGGTGGCGAACCAGCCGGTCCAGGTGGCGATGTA
>JBEKEK010000321.1:0-3403 GCA_050013875.1 Trebonia sp.
TCGAGTCAGTGTCAGCGCTCATTATCAGCTGAGCCTAGGCCGCGGGGCGTGTTCTTCCATTGGTCGCTCGTCACGAACCCATGCTAAGACGTGGGTCTGCGGGCACAGGCGCTCGCGCGGGGAGTCTGTTTGTTGGGTTTGCTGGGCCACGGCGCGGCTGCCGCCTGGCGGCGACGGCCACCGTGTCGGCTACTGCGACGACGCGGCGTACAGCCCCCGCGCGTGGCTGACCCGCCACACCAAGGTGACCAAAGGCACCGCCGTCGGGCACGCGGGCTGGGCCGCCGGGCCCGCGCTCATCCCCGCATCGCCCGTGCCATGGCCGCGGGAGAGCTGACCGAGTCCTGGGCCCGGACCATCTGCGGCCGGACCTGCGAGCTGCCCGAGGACTGCCAGGACACCGCCGATGACATCCTGGCCGGCGCGGCCAGGGGCGGGATGGACCTGCGGGACCTGGCGGCGCTGGCCTTGTGCTCCGGCAGGCACTCCCTCGGGGGATTGGCTCGCTCGCGCTGCAGTCGCATCCTTGGAATCACGCCTTAGACGGGCGCGTATCAATCCAGTTGACCATCAGCCGGCGCTCGGCGAAGAGCCACTGCCCATCCTGCTTGACGAATTCATCAAGATAGCGGATGGAAGCGACCATCAGCGTACGCCGACCGTCTTCGGCGACCGAAAGGTGATGGGCCAGGCAGTAGCTCTCGCCGGTGGCCCGGTCCGCATCTAGTGAGATAGTGCTCTGCCCGTTGAAATGCATGGTGGCGACGTACTGGTTGAGGTCGTCGAACACCGGGGCCAGAGACTCTCGGCCGTGTAGCTCCTGGGAGGGTTCCTCGGAAGTCAGGTCATAGAACACCAGGAAACGGGTGTCTTCGGTGAACAGGGCCATCTGGCCCTTGGCGTCGCGCCGGTCGGCGCAATGGGCGTAGGCGTCAACCAGCTCCCGGATGGCCAGCCGGTCGGCCGCTTCCTGCGGCGAGATAGCCGTATGCGATGTCATGGTCAGCCTTTCGTGGGCCCGGATGGTCACGACGGTTCGACGATATATGAAGGTTAACTTCGAAGGCAAGGTTCATATATTGTGACGGCAACCGCGCGCTGTTTGGGAGACGATGAGCAGGTGAGAACTGAAGGCGACTCGTCACCTATCGACCAGGCCGCTGTGGCAGCTCAGCTTCGGGCCGTGACAGTCGGACTCATCCGGCGGCTGCGGTCCACGGCCAGTCCGGGCGATCTGACGTGGTCGCAGGAGTCTGCTTTGCTCAGGCTCGAGACCGGCGGCCCGCAGACCATCTCACAGCTAGCGCGGGCTGAGGGAACACGGTCGCAGTCAATGGGCGCGATCGTGGCTGGCCTTGAGGCGCAAGGACTCGTGGACCGGGCGGCGGACTCCCGGGACGGCAGGCAGAGCATCATCACCGTCAGCGACGCGGGTCGGCTCGCACTCGACGACGCCCGGGCGGTGAAGCAGGACTGGCTGGCGGAACGACTGACCGACGAGCTCAATCAGCACGAACAAGGCATTCTTTCTCAGGCCGTTCCGCTGCTACAGCGGATCGTCGATCCCACCCCCGAAGGTCCGCCGGGCGGCCCGCCGTAGCCGACCTCCTTAAGCTCGGGGCGGCATCCGAAACCTTCACGCCAGACGCACCGGAGTCGCGCTCAGATCCCCCCGCCTCTCCGGCCAGGCGGCGCGCGACGGCATATCCCCAGGGGATGCTGAGGAGGAGGACGAGCCCGAGGGCGAGGAGAAGTGGCGCCGGCCGGGCGGCGGCGAGGCCGAGGCAGGCCACGGCGGAGACGGTGCAGGTGCGGGCGAGCGGCCGGCACAGGCCGCGGTCGCGATCCCAGGCCGGCCGGGTCCCAGCCAGCAGCATCGTCACGACCAGCACGACCGCGGCGCCCGCGCCGAGCACCCACGCCGTGGTGGCCGGGGTACGGCCGTCCTGGGCGTGGTCGACGAGGCTGACCATCGCGGCGCCCATCGCGGCGATCGCGGCGGTCAGCGGCAGGTGACCGAGTATCCATTGCACGCTGGCCACCCGTCCACCAGGCACCGAAGCCGACCACGACCGCGGCCAGCCCCACGGCCAGGGTGAGCCCGCTGACCGGCCGGCTGGACAGTCCGGTGACGACACCGGTGAGGGTCTCGCCGAGCACGATGATGATGAACGCCCCGAACCGTTCGGTCAGTGCCTCGGTGATGATCAGCCCGGGCTCGTCGGCCGGGTCGGTAGTGAGCAGCACGGTGGCGAACCCGGCCAGGTAGACGACGTCCAGCACGCCCCAGGCGGGCACGCGGGCGTCGGCCGGCAGCAGGGCGGTGCCGGCCAGCTGCACGGCGCAGGCCGCCGTCCCGGCCACGAACAGCCGGGACGGCCGACGGTATTCGGGGCGGTCGCCGCGCGCGGCCAGCAGCCACAGCACGGCCAGCACCGCGAACAGCACCGCGGAGGCGACGGCGAACGCTGCTCCGCGCGTCGCGCCCGCCCGCGGGATGGAGGCGCCCATCGCGGCGAGCACCAGGATCTGCAGCAGGAACGTGCTGCCAGTCGGCCTGCCATCTCAGTGACCTTCCTGAGCTGACACGACGAGCTTCGGCGCCGCCGCGACGCCCACCGCATCGGTCAGCCCCGGGCCCTCGTGGCAGCACCGGTAGATGACACCCAGGTCCTTCGTCATCGTTGTTCTCCTGTGCTTATGCCGGTCACGGAGTGGGCTCAGCTAGGCGGGTTGAGTGACCAGGATTGCCAGCTCACAGGTGACCGGCCCTCACCGGATCCCGATGATTTTCCGCCGGACCGCGTGGGCGCGAGTCACCAGCGGGCTATTGGGTGTAGAGCTGGGCCCGGCCAGGATGCACGTGTCCGGGCTAGTTGATTTCGGAGGTGTCGATACGCGACCTGATGCGGTCCGCGGCCTGGCCGAGGCGTCGCAGCTGCTCGGGCGACAGGACGTCGATGACCAGCGATCGCACACGGGCCACGTGCCCGGGTGCCGCTTGGGCGAGCGTCTGGAAGCCCCGGTCGGTCAGGATGGCACGGGTGAACCGCCCGTCCGCGGGGTCGGGCTCGCGGCGCACCAGCCCTCGCTGCTCGAGCCGCTTGACCAGATGCGAAAGCCGCGACAGGGACGCGTTGGTGATCTCGGCCAGCGAGCTCATCCGCATCGTCTGCTCCGGGCTCTGGGACAGCATGCCCAGCACCTGGTACTCGACCATCCTCAGGTTCGAGTCGCGCTGCAGCTGCTGATCGATTGACCAGGGAAGCCAGGTCATCAGCCGCACCAAGGATAGCCACGAGTCCAGTTCCGCCGCGGTCAGCCACTTCACCGGCGGCTTCTCGGCCGGCGGCTTCTCGGCCGGCGGCTCCTCGGCCGGCGGCTCCTCGGCCGGCGCGCTCGC
>JBEKEK010000322.1:0-3278 GCA_050013875.1 Trebonia sp.
CCCCACCGCCACCCCGGACCCCACCTCCGCCACCCCGGACCCCACCCGCCGCCCCGGGGCCCCACCTCCGTCACCCGGGGCCCCACCGCCACCCCGGACCCCACCTCCGCCACCCCGGACCCCACCCGCCGCCCCGACCACCCGCCACGCGTGCTCGCCCCCACCTCCGACCCCCCTGTCACCTACGCCATCGGCAGGCCTGCCCCCTCACCTACGCCATCGACAGCGCCCAGCGGCGTCAATGGCGTAGGACAGGTTGCGGACCTGTCACCTACGCCATCGACAGCGCCTATTGGTGTCATTGGCGTAGCCGACAGGTTTGAGAAGGTCGTTGGCGTAGATGACAGGACCCGTTTCGGGGTGAATGGCGTAGCCCGGCCGGTCGGAGTGGCTCCTCCCGGGAGATAACAGCAAGAAGCGTGCCATCATACGAGCTATCGTCAAGATGGTGGATCGTTGTGTACATCCGGATGTACACAACGATCCACTGTCTTTGGTTAGCCAGCTTTGCTGGAAGATAACAGCAAGAAGCGTACATGGGTGGAGGAGCGGGTGGGGTGGGGCGTGCATGGGTGGAGGAGCGGGTGAGGGAGGGGGCGTGCATGGGCGGAGGAGGGGGGCGGGTCGGGGAGCGAGTTGCGGATTATTGATTTTGCGCGACCTGGGATGATGGCGGGCATGGGTCACATCGAGGTCGCGCATGTTGATTACTACCTGCCGGACGGGCGGATGCTGCTGAGCGACGCCAGTTTCCGAGTGGGGCAGGGCGCGGTGGTGGCGTTGGTTGGCCCGAACGGGGCGGGCAAGAGCACGCTGGCGCGGCTCATCACCGGGGAGCTGAAGCCGGAGGCGGGAACGGTCACCACCAGCGGGGGCGTCGGCGTCATGCCGCAGTTCGTCGGGTCGGTGCGCGACGACAGGACCGTTCGTGACCTGCTGGCGTCGGTGGCGCGGCCGGGTATCAGGGACGCGGCGCATGCGGTGGATGAGGCCGAGACCGCGATTCTCGAGCGCGATGACGAGCAGGCGCAGATGGCTTACGCGCAGGCGCTGAGCGACTGGGGTGACGCCGGCGGGTACGAGGCGGAGACCCTATGGGACATGTGCACCATGGCTGCCCTGGGCGTGCCGTATGAGAAGGCGCAGTTCCGGGATGTGCGGACGCTGTCCGGTGGCGAGCAGAAGCGGCTGGTGCTCGAGGCGCTGCTGCGCGGCCCGGACGAGGTGCTGCTGCTCGACGAGCCAGACAACTACCTGGATGTGCCGGGCAAGCGGTGGCTGGAAGAGCAGCTGGCGGAGACGCAGAAGACGGTGCTGTTCGTCTCGCATGACCGGGAGCTGCTGTCGCGGGCGGCGTCGCGGATCGTCGCGGTCGAGCCGGCCCCGGGCGGTTCCGATGTGTGGGTGCACGGCGGCGGGTTCGCCACTTTCCACGCGGCGCGCTCGCAGCGATTCGAACGGTACGAAGAGCTGCGCCGACGCTGGGACGAGAAGCACGCCCAGCTCAAGAAGCTCGTGGTCGACATGCGCCAGTACGCAGAACGCAGCGACGCGATGGCCTCTCGCTACGCCGCCGCGCAGACCAGGCTGCGGATGTTCGAGGAGGCAGGGCCGCCGCCGGAGCCGCCGCGCAAGCAGGACATCCGGATGCGGCTGCGCGGCGGCCGGACGGGAACGCGCGCCATCACCTGCCAGGGTCTCGAGCTGACCGGCCTGATGAAGCCGTTTGACCTGGAAGTCTTCTTCGGGGAGCGGGTGGCGGTGCTCGGCTCCAACGGCTCAGGTAAGTCCCACTTCCTGCGGCTGCTGGCCGGCCAGCCGGTGAACCATGCCGGGACCTGGAAGCTGGGGGCACGGGTGGTCCCCGGCTATTTCGCGCAGACGCACGCGCACCCCGAACTGGAGGGCAAGACGCTGGTCGGCATCCTCTGGGACAGCTACGCAAGGAACCGCGGCGCGGCGATGAGCGTGCTGCGCCGGTACGAGCTCGAGCGCCAGGGCGACCAGGTCTTCGGCAAGCTCTCCGGCGGGCAGCAGGCGCGGTTCCAGATCCTGCTGCTTGAGCTGCAGGGATCGACGGCGCTGCTGCTCGACGAGCCGACCGACAACCTCGACCTGGAATCGGCCGAGGCCCTGCAGGACGGACTGGAGGCGTACGAGGGAACTGTGCTGGCCGTCACCCACGACCGCTGGTTCGCCCGCACCTTCGACCGGTTCCTGATCTTCGGCTCCGATGGCGTGGTCAGGGAGACGGCGGAGCCGGTCTGGGACGAGACCAGGGTAAAACGCGCACGCTAGTCCGATGGCGGCCGGGCCCAGGCTGCCGGTTTCTGGCGGCTACCTGCCGCGACCGGTGCGGGGCTAGCTGCCGCGGTAGGTGGAGTAGGCGTAGGGGGCGAGCAGCAGCGGGACGTGGTAATGGCCCGGGGTGCCGTCGAGAGTAAAGCTGCTGAAGGTGATGACGACCTCGGGGTAGAACGTCGCGACCCGGCGGTTGGCGAAGTACAGCCCGGTGCCGAAGGTCAGCCGGTACACCGCCCCGGTCGTCTCGGCGGCGAACCGGAGCCGGCCATCAGCGTCGGTGACGCCCGCCTCGACCGGCAGCCACGATCCGTCGGCATCGCGCATGGAGAGCGCGACGGACACCCCCGGGGCGGGAGTGCCGGCCACGGAATCAAGGACGTGCGTAGAGACGGTCATAAGACGAGTTCCTTCGCCACCCGGAGGCGGGTGATCTCGCGGAGTTCGGTGGTGGCCACGGTCCGTTCCATCTCGTCATTGTTTTTCAGCCTTTCCTCCAGTGCCGCGAGCATCTGATCGCCGGACCTACCGGTGGCACAGATGAGGAAGACGTGACCGAAGCGATCCTCGTAGGCAACGTTCCCGGCGGCGAGGGCAGCCCGCGTGGCGTCGGCGACACCGGATTGCTCGCTCGCGGACTGGCCGCCGACGCGGGCGCCGATCCGCGGGTGACGGTCCATCGCCTCAAGGACATCGGGCCAGGTCAGCGATTCAAACGCCGCGTCGACGGCGGCGAGTGCGAGGTCGGCCGACGGGTACGGCCGGCCGACCGCCATCGCGGCGGCGAACCGGCGGGACGCGCAGCAGGCCAGCATCACCGAGATCGCCTCGTCCGCGGGCGCGGCATTGAACGACGCCAGCGTCAACTCCCACCTCCCAGCTCACAACGGGCGGATGAGCTACAGCCAAGCACGCGCGGGCGGCGGAAGACGCACCGGGGGCGGCCACGTAACGCGGGGCGGCGACGTAACGCGGGG
>JBEKEK010000323.1:0-3176 GCA_050013875.1 Trebonia sp.
CCGCCGGCGGGGAGCAGGAGCTCGTCGCGCACTGGATCGGCACGTACACGGTTTCCGTCTGCGGATTCGCGACCGGGACTCCCGGGCTGCCGCTTAGAATAACCGAACCCCGCTGCGCGCTGGAGGCACCTTGCGCGGTGGCGGTCACTGTCGCTGCTCTCGCCGGCGAAGGGGCGCCCATGATGGCCCCGCCAGCAAGAGTGGCCATTACGAGCATCACAGAAGCGAAGGAGCAGAGGCCGAGGGGCCAGGTCCGTGAGGCTCGGCGGCCTTCACGCGCCGACAAGTTCTTTCGCGGCTTCTTAGCTTTCTCCGCCCGGTGTCGCATCATTTTTCGGCCTCCTTGAATTTCTTCTGGTAGACGGCTAATTCCAAGGGGTCACCCGTGGTCCTAGGCGACGCGGGAACGCAACGGACACGCCGCAGTGGTGGTTCTGCCAGATGGCAGAGGTGAGGGCGAGCAGGCGCTGCAGCACCCGGGTGACCGCGCCGGCCGGGGCGTGCCCGCCGTGTGCTTCGAGGTCGATCTGTCCCTTCCAGGTGTCGTTGACCGACTCGATGAGCTGACGTAGCGGCTTGAGGAATCGGGCGCCCGAACGCAGTAGCCATGACCGGCGAACCGACCAGGTCGCTTCGTTTGGCGGTCGGTCGATAGCCCGCACTCGACCGGGGTCGAGTCGATGACCCAGGTGTCGTCTTCGAAGGTGTCGGTGTCGTGGGCCAGGACCCGAATCAGGGCGTTCAGCTGAACCTGGCACTTGCGCAGCCGCTTCTTGTAGCCCGACTGGCCCGGCACATAGGAAGAACGAGCGCAGGTGCGTCCTCGCGTGGCGCAAGAAGCGAGATTCTGAGTCTGAGGTGAAGCCGAGCAAGGCCTGGAGGACCGACATGGTGACCAACTCGGCGTCGCTGAGCTTGGGCGCGATCCCGACCTCGGGACGAGCGATCCACAGATCGGGATTGGTCTTCAGTTCGTCGTCGATCTTCACGTACAGTGCAGTGGCGAGGGTGTCCAAATCGGTGTCCACGAGGTTCTCCAGGTCAGCGTTGGTTTGCGACACCGATTTTGGACGCTTCCTTCGTTCCGGTCTTGGACCCGGGAACCACCCTGGCCTCTTGGAATCACTGATCTAGGTTCGCTAGCGTTCGTCAACGTCGTCAGCATCCGTCACACTGATCGGGCCGGTTGCCGGCGACCTGGCTCCTGGTGAGTGTTACTGACTCGCCTGAAGCGAAGATGCCTCCGCCCTGTAGAGAGGCGCTCGTGGTCCCCAACAGGCGGTTGTCGACCACGCGGCTGTTGACGAGTTCGAGGGGGCCGCCGGGCGACGCGTTCGGGATGGGAACGTCGAGGATCCCACCACCTAGACCCGAAGCCGCGCTCCCCTCCACCGATACGGTATTTGCGCTTACCGTGGTGTTCTGCAGTGTCAAATCCGTGTACACCAAGATGCCTCCGCCGCCGGCAAGGACGGCTCCGGTCGGGCTGGACGCCGAGACTGCGTTGCCCGTGATCGTGTCGTTGCTGAGCGTTCCAGCGCTGGCCCCCAAAGCTCCGCCCCCGGCCGTGGCGTTGCCGGCGGCCGTCGCAACGGTCACCGTGTTGCCGATGAGCTGGCTGTTAGTGATCGTGCCAAACATCTCGCCGGCGCCGGAGTCCGCCTCAGCGTTACCGGATGAACCCGGCAGAGTCCGCGAGGTGACGCGATTGCCGGCGATAACATCGTTGAGGAGCGGGACGTTCACGTCCTCGTGGATGCCACCCGAGTCAGCGTTCGCGCTGCCCACGCTGTTGGTCATCGTCACCGAGTTGTCCGCTACGATGCTGTTGCTAACTGTGGCAGAAACAATGGTGCCGGCGATGTGTATGCCCCCGCCGATCGCGTCGAACCCGCCAGACACGCTGTCCGGTAATGACGCGTCGAGCCGGGCGACATTGCCGGTGACGGCGCTGTCTGTCATGGCAAAGGTGCTCCCCTCAGCGAATATGCCGCCCGAGTCCGCGAAGCGGCCATCCGGTCCGCTGGCGGTCGCAGCATTGTCTTTGATCACGGTGTTAGTTACCGTCAGGTCGCCCCGTTCGCTGTAGATTCCGCCACCGTTCGCGTCACTGGCCAGGGTCGACAATCCCGAAGCCGAACCTGCCAGGTTGCCGCTCACCGTGCTGTTGATCACGGTCAGGCTTCCCCAGCTGTCGATCCCCCCGCCGTAAGCTGCGGCGAACGGGCAGAAGCCGTCGAACCGGCCCGGGCAGGGAATCCCGTCGACCGTAGCCGTGGGAGCCACCCGGTTGCCGGCGATGACGCTGTTGGCGATGGTGACCACCGCGCCGCCGGTGAAGTCGGCGTTGGGCGGGATCTCGATGCCGCCGCCGGCCGCAATCACGCCCGCCTCACCGATTGTCGGAATCGACTCCGGACTGGTATCGGTGACGCCGCCGGTGATCGTCATTCCGCTGATCGCCACGGTCGGCTCGATCGTGGCTCCGTAGGAACCGATAGTGATCACCGGGCCGCCGCCGCTGACAATAGTCCTCTGGGCGCCCGCGCCGTCAAGCGTCAGGTTCTTGTCGATCGTGAATCCGCCAAGATAGGCGCCAGGGCCGACGCTCACTGTGTCGCCACTCCTTGCAGCCGCGACCGCAGGACCGATCTGGGTGTACGCGCACCCGAAGCGGCACACCGTCCACGTCGCCGCCGACGCCGGTATTGCGCCGAGCCATGCCGTCACCGTCAACACGGCGGCCAGAACGGCGAGCTCGCGTGGCCCTCGTCTCCGGATCTCACGGAGGCCGTCACGATTCATGATTCTCCCCTTCTTTTCTTTGTCCTCACCCCAGATGGCGCCAGTCGTTGTGGCGCACGGCCGTCGGCGTTGCTTCCTCGCTCCGGGTTCCAGGTGAAAATACGCCTGGCCGGTCGACAATCGGTCGCAGTATGATCGCAGTGCAGGTCGAGGCCCAGATTTCGGGATGATGCGGATGCCGCAGCCACGCTGAGCCCTGTCGAACGGACGAAGGGGGGTTTGTGCAGCTCAGACTGCTCGGAGCTACTGAGTTCGTGATCGGCGACGTTCGCGCGCGCCTGGGCGGGCCTCGATCACGGGCAGTGCTTGTCGCTCTCGGCCTACATGCCGGTCGCCCCGTAACGACCTCCGAGATCATCGATGACTTGTGG
>JBEKEK010000324.1:0-3116 GCA_050013875.1 Trebonia sp.
TTACCTCCGAGACGGAGAATACACGCGATGACTGACGTGACAGGGATTAGCCGGAGTTTCTGATGATCATGCTGCCGGACAGGGTGTTTCGCCTGACCGGAAGAGGTTTTCGGGATCGTCTGGCCTATAACCTAACCGATAGTGCATTACGGTCCAGATAGAAGACCTGGGCCAGTTTGTCCTGAGCGAAGATAGTTTCTGTTAATTTCCTGCTACCCGTCCATTACTGTAATAGAAACCGGTGCGGCGACGTGCCCCAGTACATCGCGCCGTCGGCGGCTGAGGCCCTCGGGATGACTCGCCAGTCGGCATGGGAGCGGTTTTCTGGCGAGGAGTAGGGCAGCACACACACACAGCAGCAATCCCGTCGTCACCATCGCCACGATCTACGGCGACACCCCTTCGGGGGGTGAGCTGCTCGGGTAGGACCGTCGAGTGGCCGTCGCGATCGGCTCTGCCGGTCTCAGCCTGGAGACCCAGTCCGGGAAGGGATCTGACGTCGTCTGCTCCGTGGTGGCCGCCAGTCCGTAACGGAGGGCGTCCGGGATGTGCATGCGGGCGCCGGCCGCCGCGGCCGGCGCTCTGCCCTGCGCGAGCGCCAGTCCGGCGAGCCCGGAGAGCCCGTAGGCCGAGCCCTCGTAGTCGAGCAGGCGGATATGCAGTTCGGTGGCGGCGGCGTAGCGGTCCCGGGCGGCGGCCAGGTCGCCGGCCGTGGCGGCGTCCAGTCCGAGCATGTCCAGGACCTGCGCTTGGAGGTAGTGGTTGTCGATCGCCTGGGCGGCCGCCAGAGCCTCCTCGTGCATCGACCGTGCCGCGGCGTGGTCATCCGCCAGCAGAGCGAGCTGACCACGGGTGGACAGCGTCAGCGCCAGGCCCCACCGGTCGCCGAGCTCGCGGAAGGCCCCGGCTGCGTCGTCCAGCCGCTGGCAGGCCTCGCCGACCGCGCGGCGCACGAGGGCCCCGCCCAGTCCGAGCAGCGCGTACGCCGCCAGCCGGCGATTACCCAGGGAGGTCGCCGTCTCCAGCGTGCGGCGCAGCAGCGGCTCGGCCTCGGCCGCTCGCCCGATCATCACCATGGATATCCCCCGGGCCCCGAGCAGAAGCGCGGACGCATAGGGCGCCAGGCTCGCGGCCGAAGGCAGCGCCGCCGCCTGCTCAGCCAGCGCACTGGTCATAGGGAGCAGCCCGCGGCTCCACCAGTAGGTGAACAGCGGAGTGAGCAGCCGGCCGACGGTCTCCGCATCATCGGTCTGCAGGGCCCAGTCGATGGCCGAGCGGATCTCGTCACGCTCGCGGTCCAGGCGCTCGCTCACCTCGCGATGATCCGGTCCCTGCAGGGCGTCCCGGACCGTCTCGACGACCCGGACCAGGTAGCGGGTCAGCCGGATGATGGTGGCGTCGGCCTCGCCGCGCTCGGCCAGCTGCTCCCGGGCGTAGGCCCGGATGGTGTTCAGCATCCGGAAGCGCGGCTCGGCGGGGTCCGACTCGTCGATCAGGATCAGGCTCTGGGCCAGCAGGGAGGCCAGGGTGTCGACTGCGTCGAGGTCGCCGTCGACCGTCCCGACCGCGTCCGACGCCTCGACCGTCCAGGAGCCGGTGAACACCGAGAGCCGGGTGAGCAGCGCCCGTTCGGCCCCACCCAGGAGGCTGTAGCTCCAGTCGATCGTGGCACGCAGCGTCCGCTGCCGGTCCGGCGTATCGACGGCGCTCGCGGCCAGGTCCAGCGACCGGTCCAGCCCAGCGCCGAGGCGGCGCAGCAGCGTCGCCGGGGTCAGCAGGCGCAGCTGGGCGGCGGCCAGCTCCAGGGCCAGCGGAATACCGTCAAGCCGACGGCACAACTCGGCCACCGCGGCGGCGTTGTCCGAGGTCACGGCGAAGTCCGCGCGCACCTGCCGGGCACGCGCGACCAGCAGCCGCACGGAGGCCGACCGCCCGATCGTCTCGGCATCGGCCCGCAGGTCGGCTGAGGGCGTCGGCAGCGGCGCCAGCGCGACCTCATGCTCCCCGCGCAGCCGCAGCACGATTCGGCTGGTGACCAGCACGGTGAGGTCCGGGCACGCCGCGAGCAGGATACCCAGGTCCGAAGCGGCCGCGACCAGCTGCTCGACGTTGTCCAGGACGAGCAGCAGCCGCCGACCCTGAAGCCGGTCGATAAGCAGATCGAGCACCGGGCGGGTGCCCTCCGGCCGGACGCCGAGAACGGCCGTGACGGCCTCGGTCCATCCCGCGGCGTCGCGGACGGCGGCCAGGTCGATGAACGACACCCCGTCCAGGTCGGCCGGCCCGGCCGTGCTCATCTTCCGGGCCACCTCGACAGCCAGCCGGGTCTTGCCGATGCCGCCCGGCCCGATCAGCGTGACCAGGTGCACATCTGGGTCGCGCAGCAGGGCGATGACCGCGGCGATCTCATCCTCCCGGCCGATGATCGGGGTCGGCGGTGCCGGCAGCGGCACCGGTCGCCGACCAAGCGCTGCGGCCGGTACCGACCGCGCGAACCGCTCGGTCAGCAGCACGGCCATATCATCAGCGAGCAGTTCCGTCAGGTCGTCGGCGGTGTCGAAACGCTTGTAGGACGCCCGGTCGTCGGCCTCGACCCGCGCCAGCATTTCCGTCAGCCGAGGCTGGCGTTCCGCGGCGGCCTTCATGTAGATGAGCTTGGGCTTGTCCCCGGACAGGAGGTACTCATCCTCGAGGCCGGAGACGTCCTCGCCAGGTGCGACCCACCCGTACTGTTGCCAGTAGATCCCGACGAAGACCTCGCTTTGCGCCAGATAGGCCCGGTACAGCTCACGCGGGGCGTGGGGCCGCGCTCCGAGCTCGAACATGATCGGGGTGAGATGCAGCCGCGTGATCGCGGTCCGGGCCGCGGCCCGCTCCGCCGCGAGTTCACTGAGCGTCGAGGACACAAAGACCCGGACCCGCCGATCCGTGTGCGGATCCGCAGGTCACCCTCGGCGCCGCCGTCCCCCTCCGACGTCATCGCGTAGGCCCGCCGCCTCTCGCCATCAGCCAGCGGGCCAGATGCCTGAATGCACCGCACGCCTCTAATCGAGAGTAGGCGAAGATGATAGCTTCGCGGACTTACGAGGGCGGCAGCATTACCGCTCCCGCGACCC
>JBEKEK010000325.1:0-3003 GCA_050013875.1 Trebonia sp.
CGACTACGTCGCCGCCCAGGAAATGGCGCTGGCGGCGGCGCGCCGGCTGGATGACACCCTGGCTCTTGCGCACTCGCACTACCTGCTGGGTCACGCGCAGGCAGACGACTACGATGCGGCCGCCCCGAACATCCGGCAGGCCCTTGAGCTGTTCCGGCAGCTCGGCGACCGGGCCAACGAGGCCTTCGTGCTCAACGGCCTGGCCAACATGCTGGCCAAGCAGGATCGTTACCCGGAGGCGCTGGCCGTCGCGCTGGACGCGTTGCGGATGCTCAAGGCCGTCGGGCACTGGTGGACGCAGGCCACCCTGGAGAACCTGGTCGGCTGGCTCTATGCCCACCTCGGCCAGTATGACCAGGCGCTAAGCCACTGCCAGCGAGCCCTGAGCCTGCACCGGGACTCCGGTAACCGCGGCGGCACCGCGGACACGCTGGACAGCCTCGGCTACATCAACCTGCATCTCGGCGACTTCGCTCAGGCCAAGACCCACTACGTCAAGGCCATTGAGGCCTACCGCGAGGTCAGCTCACCCTTCGGCGTGGGGAACTCGCTGACCGGGCTCGGCGATGCTCTTCTCGCCGAGGGTGCCCCCGGTGCCGCCGGTGCGGCCTGGCGCGAGGCGGTGGCGATCCTCGACCGCCTGCCGCACCCGCTCGCGGACGAGGTGCGGGTCCGCCTCCGCGACCTCGACCGCCTGACCGGGGCTGCCACCACGGCTCGTTAGGTATAAAGGAAGACGAGCTACGGGGATCCAGCCGCTGCCTCCCCGAGGGCTGATGCCCGTAAATCGCGAAAGGTGCAGATGCTGGTGACCACGAGGGCGCTGCTGCTTGAGAACATTCATTCCGACGCGTCGCTGCGGCTGGCCAAGGAGGGCTACCAGGTCGAGACCCTGCCGCGCGCGCTCGGCGAGGATGAGCTCATCGAGGCCATCGATGGCGTTCAGCTGCTGGGCATCAGGTCGGCGACGCAGGTCACCGACCGCGTCCTGGCGGCCGCGCCGCGGCTGGCCGCGGTCGGCGCGTTCTGCATCGGGGTCAACCAGATCGACCTGGCCGCCGCGAGCAGGCGGGGCGTGGCGGTGTTCAACGCGCCGTTCTCCAATACCCGCAGCGTCGTCGAGCTCGCGCTGGCCGAGATCATCGCGATGGCGCGGCGGCTGCCGGAGAAGAACACGAAGATGCACGCGGGCCAATGGGATAAGTCGGCGGCCGGCAGCCACGAGGTGCGCGGCCGCAGGCTCGGCATCGTCGGGTACGGCAACATCGGCACCCAGCTGTCCGTGCTGGCCGAGAACCTGGGCATGTCTGTCTACTTCTACGACGTGGCGGACAAGCTGGCCATCGGCAACGCGCGGCGCTGCTCCACGCTGCCAGAGCTGCTCGAGTCGGTCGAGGCCGTCACCCTGCACGTGGACGGGCGGCCCGGCAACCACGGCTTCTTCGGCGAGGCCGAGTTCGCCGCGATGCGGCCGCGTTCGCTGTTCCTCAACCTGTCCCGCGGTTTCGTGGTGGACCACGCGGCGCTGCGCCGCAACATCGAATCCGGGCACATCGCCGGGGCGGCCATCGACGTCTTCCCGTCCGAGCCCAAGGGCGCCGGTGACGAGTTCGTCTCCGAGCTCCGCGGGCTGCCGAACGTCATCCTCACCCCGCACATCGGCGGCTCGACCGAGGAGGCGCAGCAGGACATCGGCGAGTTCGTCGCGGGCAAGCTCGCCGACTACATGGCCTCAGGGGCCACCTCGCTCAGCGTGAACCTGCCGGGGGTCACGCTGCCCGCGATGAGCGGCACGCACCGGCTGGTGCACCTGCACCAGAACGTGCCCGGCGTGCTGGCCTCGATCAACCGCGTGCTCGCCGATCACGGCGTCAACGTCGAAGGCCAGCTGCTGCGGACCAAGGATGAGGTCGGCTATGTGCTGACCGATATCGGCACCGAGTACAGCGAGGCCGTGCTGGCCGAGCTGCGCGCGATGCCCGTCACCATCAGCCTGCGGACCCTGCGCTCACCGTTATCTTGTCGGGGGCGCAATGGAGACGCAATGGAGAAGGGAGAGCCGGGTGACTGCCCTGCCTCAGGACCCAGCGGCTGTATTGCCTGGCTGGATGGACTCCCCTGACGGCCTGAGCGCCGCGGAATACGAGATACTTCCGGAGGACATATGCCGCCGGATCGAAATCGTCGACGGAGCCATCGTGGTGAACGCTGCCCCGCGCCGCCTGCACCAGGACATCTGCCGTCGTCTCGCCAACGCCCTGGAGACGGCATGCGGAAGTGCCTTCGCCGTGTCCACCGACGTGGACCTGCGCCTGCGCGACATCCCGCTGCTTAACCGCCGCCCCGACGCCGTGATCTATGACGCCTCTCTACCTGATGACGCGGTGCTCCGCCCGCAGCACTGCACGCTCGTGGTGGAAGTCATGTCGCCGGGCTCGGTAACCGCCGACCAGACCGACAAGCCAGCCGAATACGCCGCGTCCCGCATCCCGCACTACTGGCGCATCGAGCACGACCCCGCCGGAAAGATCCTGTCCGTCTTCCGCTACCGGCTCGACCCCACCACGGGCACCTACGCGTCAGCCGGAGTCCATACCGGGAAGATGATCGTCACCGAACCAGTCACCATCACCATCGATCTCACCACACTGCTCTGAGCGCGCGACACTACAATGGCGTCACGTACGCACCGCTGATGCCGCCGTCGACCAGGAACGTCGAAGCGGTGATGAACGAGGCGTCGTCGCTGGCCAGGAAGGCGACCGCCGCCGCGATCTCCTCCGGTTCGGCGAACCGTCCCATCGGCACGTGCACGAGCCGGCGTGCGGCCCGCTCCGGGTCGGCCGCGAACAGCTCGCGCAGCAGCGGCGTGTTCACCGGCCCCGGGCACAGCGCGTTGACCCGGATCCCCTCGCGCGCGAACTGCACGCCGAGCTCGCGGGACAGCGCGAGCACGCCGCCCTTGGACGCGGTGTAGGAGATCTGCGAGGTGGCCGAGCCCAT
>JBEKEK010000326.1:0-2949 GCA_050013875.1 Trebonia sp.
AGGCGACCAGAGCGACCGGAGAGGTGACGCCGGCGGCCAGCAAGGCGCGGATGAGTACGAGGTTGTCGTGGGAAAGCTTGGCCAGTTCCAGGTTCGTGGTCAGCGACGCTTGTTCGTGCTTCGAGAGCCTCCCTTGCCCGACGAGCGCGTCGAGCGTGGCCGCGCTGCTATTGACCAGCGCCTCGCTGTGCTGGGTGACGGCCTGCGTAGCCGCATCGCCGAGGCCAGCCAGGTGCGCCAGTTCGATAACGAGGGCACGGGTCACGTCCGTATGCATCACGGGGTTGTCGATCAGCGGAACATCCAGGCCCAGGACATCCGCCACCGTCCGGCTGGGCGAGGCCGCGATATGGGCGCGTATGGCCGACGCCTCGCTGGCCAGGTGAGGATCGGCCGCCACCTGCGCCAGGATGGCCGCGGCGAGGTCGCCTACGGTCCGCTGTCGCGTATCTTGCCACTGCACGCCGCGGACTGCGGCTACGACAGCTAGCTGCAGGGCGTTGCTGGGGGTGCCGATCAGGTGGAGCAGTTCGTCCAGCAGGCGTTCGTTCAGCCGCTGGTTGACCACGGGGACGGTGACGGCCTGAGCCGTCGTGGCGTACAGCACCTGCGGCTCGGCCAGGCTGCCGGGGGTAACCCCTCCACCTGCGGGAGCAATGGCAACCGGGTCGGCGGTCATCCTATGGCCGTGATGATCGCGTCACTGGAATTCGAGCCGGATGACAGCGGTGATGTCTTTCAGCCTGAGCGCCATACGCTCGAAGACGCGGAATCGGAAATTACCATCCACGTCCTGCTGCATGAAGCCCACCGTCGGCTCGATGCCGACGACACGGTCCATCGTGTTGCCGCCGAGGGACACCAGCGAGCCGTAGTAGGACGGCAGCGTGAACTGTCCGACCGGTGTCTGTTGGGGTAGCGGAGGATAATTGGGGATGATGTGGGCCGCTGCCCACGCCCCGCCTTCCCCCAAGTTATCCGCCGTGACGCCACCCGGCGCCTTCGCCGGATCGTTGCTTGCGCCCTGCGCCTGGGCCGCCAGCGAGCCCGTCTCGGCGGCCGCCGCCAGCACGGATGTGTCGCCCGGGTTGACGGTGCTATTAGGCACGAAGGGACCGACGCCGTAGTTGATGACATAGGCAGCTGCCGCGTAGGCGGCCGCCTTCTGGGCTTGCGTTTGCGATTGACCGGCGTTGAGAGCGGCGACCGCAGCCGCCGCGCCCGCAGCCGCCGCGGTCGCGCCGGGGGAGTCCAGCGTGCCCGAGTCATGGAAACCCGCGGTCATTAGCGGGGCGATCCGGTCGGCGGGCATGATCAGGGTCTCGCTGAGCGGGGCGAACGAGTCGGCATAAGGCACGTTGTGCAGAGTCAGGGCATACGGCCCGTAATGCCCGGCGCTCATGAGCTGGGCGTACCCAGCCGTCACGGCCGCGAAGGTGTTGTTCCCGTACAGGCTCGGAGGCTCGTCCGGCGGGCCCGGCACAGTCTTGCGCAGCACCTGGATGATCTGCGAGGCAGGCAGCGGCCCGAACTCGGGCGCGATCGCCAGCGCGGGTATTACGTCGAGCAATCCCCAGTCGCTGGGCTCTCCGTTTGCGCGCCAGCGGACGAAGTTCGTGAACAGGGGGGTCGTGAATGCTCGAAGGCCGTGGAACATGAGCGTGTCCTCGGCTTGGGCCAGGATAAGGGCGGCCCGCGTGACCAGCGTCATGGCGGTGCTGTGGCCATGGTGGCCGTGGTGGTCATGAGGCCCGTGCTGATCGTGAGAAAGGTGCTGGGCATGCTCGGGGTGCGCGGGAGGGGCAGCGCCTGGCCGGTCGTGCGGGGCGACCCCTTCCTGCTCCACCTGTTGCGGTGTCAGTGAGAATTCCACCCAGAACTCGATCAGCCTGGTGGTCGCGCCTTCATCGACGGCGTAGCTGTTATCGGTGGTCGGCGGGGCGGTTGGCGGCTGCCAGCTGGTCACCGGTGGCGGCACATTAGCCCCGTTAGGGAAGGTAAAGACCGCGAGAACACCCCCCGGCCCGGCGCCCGGACCGCTGGCGATCGGGGGCACGATGACGATATCGGATTCAATGCTCGTGGTCCGCTGTTCCACTCGGTGAACCGGAAGGAATTTTGCCGCCACCCGGGTGCGCGCGATCTCCTTGTGGACGGCCTCATCAAGCCGATCCCATACTTTTTTGTCCCAGTGGATTTTCTCGCGACCGCGGTGGGCTACCGAAGGCGCGCCTGGTTGACCTCCGGGTTGGAATGTAGCCGTTCCCGGGTGATGTGTGCCCGCGGCCGTGGGCGGTGGTGCCGGTGGCGGTATGGTATGCGGCGGCGCCGGGATCATCGCGGGCGGCTGATGGTCATGGGCGGGGTGCTGAGCCTCCGGGAGTACCTCGGTCATGGCTGGTCCTTCTGGTCTGAGCGGAATGGTCGCGGCTGCCTCTCCCGGGACGCCGCCGTCCGGGGGAGGAATGACAGGCGGGTATGGAGGCCGCCTCCGGCGTTGGTTAGCGCGAGCCGCCACATTCTGGCGATCCGAATGTGATGGCGGGCATCACCCTCCGATAGCCGAGTTCGAACCGTTCGCTGGCCTCGCGGACCAGCTCCGGCGAAGGAGCCTCAAAGAGGGTAAAGCACGTCTCGTCTGCGGGAACGTAGATGGTCTGGATGTGGCGAATGGACATGGCGTGCGCCGCGGCCCGATCGTCACGGACGTGAGAGGCCAGGGTTTCCGGGGTTGCCGATGACAGGTAGCGCTCCGCCAGGAAGCGGTCGGTCCGGCCGGTGCTCTTCTCTGGCGCGCCCACGAGGCGAATGTACGTCTGGCGAGATCTGGACGAATCCGTAAAAGCCGCATGCACCTACCGTGAAGCGCGTCACGATAACGGCGCTGGAGTTCGCGACAGCAGCAGGCGGCACAGTTCGGTCCGCGACCGCACCCTGAGCTTCTGGTAT
>JBEKEK010000327.1:0-2943 GCA_050013875.1 Trebonia sp.
GAGTCGAAGGCCGCCTACGCGGGAAAGCTGGCCGGGCTCACCACCCCGCAGGAGGCGGCGACGCTGGTGAGCGACTTTGAGACGTCCGGCATCAGCACCACCAGGACCGCCGACAAGCAGGTCGCGACCGGGACCCCGACGATCGACTCGATCAGCTCGTTCGGCCCCGAGCCGCCGGAGCCACCGGGCCCTCCGTCGATCACGTTCGCGGTCACCATCGCCCAGAAACTCGCCTCGACCTCGGGCACGATCAGCAGCACACCGGAGTACGCCATCACCACCGTCTCGACCGCGACCGGCTGGCAGGTCGAGGACATTCAGCTAGCCTCGCTGGGTAACCAGTGAACCGCCGTGCGACCGGGCCGACGGTCATCGGCATCGCCCTCGCGCTGCTGCTCTGCCTGCTGGTGGTGCCGATGCTGGTGGTCGGCGGCACCGCCATGCTGTTCGCGGGCGGTGACGGATCGACCTGCGGGTCGACGGCGGCCGCAGCCGTGCAGCCGACGGCGAGCGACGTCGCCGCGAACTCGATCCCGGCCAACTACCTGCACTGGTTTCAGTTCGTCGGGCTTCAGTACAACGTGCCCTGGACGATCCTGGCCGGCATCGGCAAGGTCGAGAGCGACGACGGCCAGACGTCCCTGCCCGGCGTGAACTCCGGATCGAACGCGTTCGGCGCGGCCGGTCCGATGCAGATCGGCATCCGCGGCGCTTCGGGCGACGCGTGGGCCACGTACGCCACCGTCGAGGACGGCAACCCCCCCGCCAGCGTCTACGACCCGGCCGACGCGATCGCGGCCGCGGCCAAGTACCTGATAGCGCACGGCGTGCAGCAGAACGTCCCCGAGGCGATCTTCGCCTACAACCACGCCGACTGGTACGTCCAGGAGGTGCTCTCCTGGGCCTCGACCTACGCCAGCGGCGGGTACACGATCTCCGAGGTCACGCCCAACGGCGACGGCACCGCCGACGAAAGCGTGCTGTCAAGCACCAACTGCAAGGAGGACAGCGAGCTCGCCTCCTTCGTCGCGCCCAACGCGATCGTGGCCAACGCCGTCAACTACGCCGAGGAGCAGCTCGGCAAGCCGTACCTGTGGGGTGGCACCGGGCCGTCCGCCTACGACTGCTCGGGGCTGGTCATGATGGCCTACGAGTCGGCCGGGGTGACGATCCCGCGCACCTCCCAGGAGCAGTGGAAGCTCCTGCCGCACATCCCCGCCTCCAAGGTGCTCCCCGGCGACCTGGTGTTCTTCGCGGGGGGAGACGGCACCGTGAAGGCACCGGGGCATGTCGGCCTGGTGGTCGGCAAGCACACGATGATCGAGGCGTACGCGCCGGGCACGCCGATCCGCGTCTCCGCGTTCGGCACGCCTCAGTCGGCGCCGGGCGACACCGTGGTCGTCGGCTACGCCCGCCCCTGGAGTAACAAGGACGCTAATACGTAAGCTTTGAGGTGTATAGCACCATTTAGGCGGTTTGAGCCTTAGGCAGGGCCCGCGATGCTAGCCTGCTTATTGGTAACTCTCTGCATGAAAGGTGCTACCGTGTGGAGTTATAGGCGGGTTTGGCTGACCGGGGCCGGAGCTCTCACGGCGACCTTGATCGGGGCGGCCGCGCTGGCCACGCCGGCTTTCGGAGGCGTGCAGCCGCCGCTAGGGGCGTCGATGGCCGCGGTGGGGTCTGGCGCTTCCACGACTACGGCCATGACCGCAGCGCTCGCGAACGGCCCCGCTGCGGCGCCGGCGGCCGTGCTCCCGGCGCTGCCGGGTCCAATGGTGGCGCTGGGCGACTCCTACACCGCCGGGGCGCTGCTGCCATCCGACCTGGCGGCCAGGCCGCTCGGCTGCCTGCGCTCCGCTAAGGCCTACCCGGTGCTCGTTGCCGCCGCGTTCGGCGCGTCGCTGACCGACGCGGCCTGCTCGAGCGCGGGGATCGCGGACATGACCGCCGCGCAGCGGACGGACCTCGGCACCAGCCGGCCGCAGCTTGACGCGCTTGCCCCGGACGATTCCGCGGTCCTGCTGACGCTCGGCGGCGACGACCTCGGCTTCGAGAACGTGCTCGACGAGTGCATGGAGCTCTCCTTCACCGACCCGTGGGGCAGCCCCTGCCGGGCGCACTACACCGGTGGCGGCACCGACCGGCTGGCCGCCCTAGTCAAGGCCGAGGCGCCGAAGATGACCGCGGTCCTGGCGGACATCGCCGCGCGCGCCCCGCAGGCGCGGATCGTGCTGGTGGGCTACCCGGACCTGTTTCCGCTCAGCGGCGGCTGCTGGCCGGCCGTGCCGATCACCGACGGCGACATCGCCTATCTGCGCGGCATTGAGCTGCAGTTGAACGCCATGCTTGCCGCCGACGCGAAGGCGGCCGGGGCGACCTTCGTCAATACCTACGCGCCCACGATCGGGCACGACTTCTGCCAGCCCGAGCGCATCAGGGACGTCGAAGGCCTGCTGCCCGGCTCGTGGGCCCTGCCGTTCCACCCCAACGCGCGCGGCCAGTCAGCCATCGCCGCCGCCGTCCTCGCCGCCATCCGGCCCGCGTAGACCGCGTCCGTTAGACATCCGGGGCTGAACTCATCAAGCGCGGGCTTGCCGCGTTGGTCGACGGTGGCTCCGGGTGGTGGGCTCGTGGTGCGGGCGCGGGTTGTGGGGTGCCCGTGGCAAGAGCCAGCGAGTCGGCCTGGGCGGGAGCGGTGATCGTGTTCCTTTCGGGGCCGCGTTTTCCGGCCGCAGGCGTCAGCGTGTGCAGTCGGGGGCACCCCGCGACCCGAAGTGCCCGCGATGATCCCTATGTCCGTCCGGCTTGTTGCGTGTGGTGACGTTGGTGCCGGTGGGTCGATGCCCGGCCGCCGAACGAGGGTATCGAGAGGCGCGGAGGCTGTCGCTCGCGCGCGGTGCGCCGCTAGATGTCCGCCACGTGCCAGGGTGGCCGGGCGCGGTC
>JBEKEK010000328.1:0-2841 GCA_050013875.1 Trebonia sp.
CGGTGCACGATGCCGAGCTGGTGGGCGGCGGCAAGGCCGAGCAGCGAGCCCTTCAGCACGACGAGCGCGGACTCCGGGCTGGTGGCGCCCTGCCTGGTGATCATCTCGTGCAGCGAGACGCCGTCGACAAGCTCCATCACGATCGCCGCGCCCTCGCCGGGGTCCTCGACGTAGTCGAACAGCCGCACGACCTGCGGCACGTCGATCGACGCGAGCAGCCCGACCTCCTCGCGGAAGCGCGCGAGAAGGCTCGGGTCGCGCAGCAGCCTGGGCGCGAGGTACTTGATCGCCACCTGCTGGCCACTGTCGTTGTGGGTCGCCGCGACGACCCGGGCGGACGCGCCGCGGCCGAGCTCACGCTCTTCGGTATAGCCGGGGACCACCCATGCGGTCATGTGGCCGCTCCGTCAGGGGTCGCACTGTGGGGGGAAGCACTGTGGGGGGAAGCACTGTGGGGAGATACGCCGTACGGCAGGAACTGGACACTGCGCCGCCCGACGCCGACCCGCGCGCCGGGATCGAGCACCGCGGCTTCTACCGGGGCGAGCGTGCGCGGGCCGCCCGCGCGGTACAGCACCGAGCCATTCGCCGAGCCGAGGTCACGCACCTCGACCCGCCAGCCGACCAGGGAGACCCGCAGGTGCAGCCGGGATACCGAGCTCTCCGCGTCGGTGATGGGCAGCGGCGTGGCCCGCCCCGCGGCCACGTCATCGTCAAGCAGCGGCTCGCGGCCGATGACGTAGTCGCGGTCGAGCAGGTATCCGCGCCCGTCATCGACGAGCAGGACGCCGAGCGGCGGCCGGGGCTGGCGCCGCAGGTTCCTGGTGGCGTCGCGCAGGTTGATGCCGCACTCGCGGCAGTACACCGCGTCGGTCGGGTTGAAGTGCATCCGGGCGCACATTGCGCCATCAACCAGGACCGGCTCAACGACGGCGAGCTGTACCGGCTTCATCGTCGAAATATCGGCGATGGGCGGCTCGGACAGGCCGCCGTCGCCGTCGCCGTCGCTTTGCGTCATCCGCGTCGTTGGCCCGGAGCGCTGATCCTTGTTCCGGAACCAGCTCTCGGTGTCGGGCCCGGGCTGCCCGCCCGCAGCCTGGCCGGCCGGGTTAGCGAAGGGGTCATCAGGAAACGGGGTCGCCTCCGGGGCGGCAGGCTCCTGGAAGAGGGCTGACCGCTGAAAAGCGGCTGGCGCGCGGGTCTGGCGCCCCGGGGTCCAGGCCAGCATCGTCGGCTCATGGCCAGGCGGGTAGGCCACTTCCTCGAGCTGCGCAGCCGCGGGCAGCACAGGTTCTGCGAACCCAGGTTCTGGCAGCACATCTTCTGGATACACCTCACCGGGCGCCACATCCGCGGGCGCCGGGACCGCCGGGACCGGGCCCGCGGGCACCGGTGCCGACGGACGGAACACCCTGTGCTCGACGGCCTGCTCCGCTGGCGCACGCGTGGTGGCTGCGACAGGAACATACGGATCGTTCGGGATGAGATTTTTGGTTTTATCTTGCTTGATGGTGAGCAGGATGCCGCCGCCGAACACGGTTCCGGCGTCCAGCCAGAGCCGGGGGTCCGCTGCTGCCGTGGCGCCGATGATGAGCCGGACGGTGACGACCGCGCCGGTGAAGGCGCGCGTGACCGGGATCATCGAGCCGCTGGCGGTGATCTCGGCCTCCGGTCCGCCGTCGACGGAAACGAGCGCGGCTGCCTCGCCGTGCGCGAGGACCGCGACCTCCCCGCCGAACGTCACCCCGGCGCATGCCCACGCGGGCCGCCCGCCGCGCTCCAGGGCGGCGCGTGTTCCGGCTAGCACGAGGGCGGCACCATCACCGCCGGAGTCGGCGACCGCGGCCAGCGCGGCAAGCAGCGGGTCGGGCCCGGGGTCCAGTCCGTCACTCAGGGCGACGAGGCCACCGCGCCGCGCGACGAGGCCCTGGCCGGCCAGCGGGACGCATTCGATGACGTTCGTGCGTTCGGTGACGTTCATCAGGCGCACTTGTAGGTGAAGGAGGCGGACTGGGCGGAGATCACACTGGGCGTGAAGACCTGGAAGATCGCCGCGGCGTGGTGGATTCCCTTGCCACGCAGGTTCCACTGGAGGTCAACGCGGACCTGGTGCTGGCCGCTGGTGGCGGTGACCGTGCCGGTCGGCAGGTTTTCGCCGTCCTTGGTCCACTGGTAGGTGATCGGCCCGCCGTTGCCGTTGGTGAAGATCGTGCCGACCACGTCAACCGTGGAGTTGCAGGCGATCTTGTCCGGGTTCGCGACCGCGACCGTGGCGGCCGTGACCTTGAGGGTCTGGTGAGTCTTGGTCCATACGTAGGCGGCGATGCCGGCCACGATGGCGAAGGTGAGCAGGCTGCTCAGTACGCCGGCCCAGCGACGACGACGGGGTCTCGGCCGCGCGCCCGGCCAGCCGGCCGGGCCGCCGCTCGCGCGGCGCTTGCCCTTGTCCTCGGGTCCTGGTCCTTGCCCCGGCCACTGGCGCGGATCGTCGGCCGGGATGGTCGCGCGGTAGGTCTGGGGACCGGGGTCAGCGGGCGGCATGGGCACGGGGCCGCGGACCGTGTCGGCGGTGCCGACCAGGAAGGTGCGCCGGTCGGCCTCATGCTCAGGGGTGGCGCTCCCGTTGAAGTTGTCGCTGATGCCGACCAGGGTGCGCACCACGTATCCGGCGTCCGGTGGCCGTGCGCCGCGTTCCTTCTCGAGCAGCCCGTCAACCAGCTCGGGCAGCCCGTTGGGCAGGTCAGAGCGGACATTGCGCATCGGGACCGGGCGTTCCTCCAGGTGCATGCGCATCAGGGTGATCGGGATCTCGGCCACGAACGGCGGGCGGCCGGCCAGCAG
>JBEKEK010000329.1:0-2836 GCA_050013875.1 Trebonia sp.
ACCCTGCCGATGCCCGCCACCGTCATCCTCGACGCCGGCCGCACCGTCCGGTGGATCGACGTCCACCCCGACTACAGCACCCGCACCGAACCCCGGCAGACCATCGACGCCCTCGACCACCTTTAGCGGGTCAGGGAGGCGAACTGGCGATCAGTTCCCGCGCTGCCCGCGGGCGCGTTGCCAAGGGTGAGTGGCCGACTGGCGGCTCAACGCTCTGCAAGCAAGGTCATCACAGCTCAACGCCTCGACTGGGCTTAGCTGGCAGCACATCCGCATGCTTGGCCCCTCACATCGTTCATCCCGTGGCCGCCGCCGGCTGCAGCGAGGGAGTCCCACAGCGCCGCAGGGATGTCACGGGTGCGCAGCCGGATGGGCCACCGTGCCGCTCGCGGACGGCAACAGCGGCATCGGAGGCCTGCCCCGCCCGGCTGCTATACCGCTGTGCCCAGTTGCTGGCACCGGACGGCCGGCTCGTGATCGAAGCGGAGCCGGGCAATGTCGATCGGTTTTCCCCTGGGCCCGCAAGGGCACGGCTGCCTTGCGGGCCCAGGGACGCCGGCCTGCACGTCATGGGGCAATGGCAGCACGCGGACCGCGCGTTCGTCTGCGCGGCCATGTGCGCGGCCCGTCCACCTGGGGAAATGGGCTATCCGCGACGAGTCAGCCCCGTCCGTTCGGGATGAATGACCAGGGTCTTCCCGACAAGGCTGACGCCTGCCCGCCTGCCCGGGAAGTGTTACGGAGATCGCGAAGAACACGGTCCGTTCGGTGGAAATTCTTTTGAATTATCCCGAACGAGTAGCGCGCGGGTTCACCGGGCGGCGAGGACGAGGATGGTGTCGACGGCGGTTTCCAGGGGCCGGGTGTCGCGCTGGACCTGGGCGAGGAGGAGCCCGCCCTGGAGCGCGGCGAGCAGCGTCACCGCGAGGTCGTCGGGAGTGACGCCCGCCGGGAGGCGCCCGGCGTCCTGGAGGGACCGCAGCCCGACGCCGATGGCAGACGACCACCGCGCGAAGCCGGCCGCGATGAGGGCGCGGGCCTCCGGGTCGGTCTCGGCGAGCTGGCCGCCCAGCGACCCGAGGGGGCATCCGCCCTTGGCGCCGGCGCTCCTGGCGGCGGCGATGACCATGTCCCGCCAGGCCTTGATGCCCTCGGTGGTACCGAGGTCGGCCTGTTCCTGGTTGCCGACGATGACGTCCGCCTGGTGGTCGATGACCGCCTGCACGAGCTCGTCCTTGCCCGCGAAGTAGTGGGACAGCTGCGAGCCGCTGACCTCCGCCGCCGTCCGGACGTCGTCGAGGGTGGTGCCGGCCACGCCCCGCTCGTGGATCATCGCGGCGGCCGCGGCCACGATCCTGGCGCGGGTCCGCTCGCCCTTGGCCGTCAGCCTGGGCCGGTGCCGCGTCTCGTTCGCCATGTTCCCGATGATATCAGGATTCTGGGTTTGACAGCCCAGTTCTTGTCGGGCAGAGTGGGCTGGGTAACCCATTCATCAGCGGGAGGAACCGCGTCATGATCCTCGTAACGACGGCCGGGAAGGTCGGCACCGAAGCCGTGCGCTCGCTCATCCGGCGGGAGGTGCCCGTCCGCGTCCTGGTGCGCGACCCGGGCAGGGCCAAGGCGCTGGCTGAGGCGGGTGCCGAGGTCGCCGTCGGCGACCTCGGCGTCCCGGCGAGCATCGACGAAGCCATGGCGGGCGTCACGGCGGTCATCCTGGTCAGCCCGGCCGTGCCCGCGCAGGAGCTGAACGTCGTCGCGAGCGCCGCCCGGGCCGGCGTCGGGCACGTCGTGAAGGCCAGCAGCAAGGCGTCGGCCGACTCGCCCATCGCCAGGCGGCGCGGCCAGGCCGAGATCGAGGCTGGCCTGGTAGCCTCCGGACTTGCCCACACGCTGCTGCGCTCCAACGCCTACATGCAGAACGTCCTGGCGCTCGCGCCCGCGATCGCCGCCACCAGCGGTTTCGGCTCCTCGGCAGGCAAGGGCCGCGCCGGCATGGTCGACGCCCGCGACGTCGGCGCGGTGGCCGCCGAGATCGCCGCCGCGCCCGCCTCCCACGCCGGGAAGACCCACTGGCTCACCGGCCCTGAGCTGATCTCCAACTACGACGTGGCCGCGGTGCTGTCGGAGCTCCTGGGCCGGGCCGTCAGCTACACCGAGCTCAGCTTCGAGGAGAACAGGGACGCGATGATCAGGGCCGGCGTCCCTGCGGCGGTCGCCGAGATGAACGCCCAGGCGTTCAGCCTGACCGCCGACGGCGACGCCGAGTGGGTCACCGACGACGTGCCGGCCATCCTCGGCCGCCCGGCCCGCTCCTTCAGGCAGTTCGCCGCCGACTATGCTCTCGCGTTCTCCTGAGCCGGGACCCTGGGGGGTGAACCGCGTCAGCCTGCTGGCCCTTCTCGCCTTGCTCCCGGCACCTGCCGCGGGCTGACAGCCCGCCGGTCTGGCGCTGTCGTTAGCATGGTCTTTCAGGAGGCCGGGCGGCTGGCCGCGCGTCCGGCGCGTACCTTCCTACCGCCGCTGTGCGGGCCGCTGCGGCTCTGGGGGGAATGCCGTGCCTGAGGAGGACCCGCAGGCTGCGGCGCACCCGTTTTCCGGGCGGACGGCGTGGGCGCGGAATCTGCAGACGCCGCTGCGGGTGTTCGTGCGCACGGAGACCGGCAGCGCGGCGGTGCTGCTGGGCATGGCGGTGGCCGCGCTGGCATGGGTGAACATCAGCGCGTCGTCGTACGACGCCGTCTGGGGCGCCCGGCTGTCGGTCCGGCTCGTCAATACCGGGGTGTCGCTGGACCTGCGCGAGTGGGTCAACAGCGGGCTGATGACGTTCTTCTTCTTC
>JBEKEK010000330.1:0-2825 GCA_050013875.1 Trebonia sp.
AGAAAGACCCCTAGGACCAAGAACCAACAGCACGCCAGCCAGGCTCGTCACCCAAGGGAAGCGATCAGCCGATGAGCGCCGCGTCGCGCATCGCCTTCAGCACCCTGGCATTCCCGGACGCCACGCTGGCCTCGGCCGCCTCGCTCGGGCGCCGGTGGGGTTATGCTGGCATCGAACTGCGGCTCATTGACGGCGAGTTCATCGACCCGTCGATGCCCGCCGCCGACCGCGTCCGGGTCAAGCGGACCCTCACCGGCCTGCCCGTTGTCGCGGTGGACAGCTCGATCCGCCTCACCGGTGACGATCCCGGTCCCGAACTGCACCGGTTCCTCCGGCTGGCCAGCGACTGGGAGTCACCGCTGGTGCGCGTGTTCGGGGGTGCGCTGGCCGCGGACGGCCCCGCCCGCCGGGAACAGCTCGGAAACGCCGCGCGGGTGCTTGAGGCGGCCGGGCCGCTCGCCGAACGGCTCGGCGTCGCCATCGGCGTCGAGACCCACGATGCCTTCTCAGCCTCCGCGGTCTTGGCCGAGCTGCTGTCCCTCGCCGACCCGCGCTGGGTCGGCGCGGTGTGGGACAGCCATCATCCGCACCGGATGGGTGAGCGGCCGGAAGAGGTCTATGCGAACCTCGGGCCGCGTCTGAAGCTCGCGCAGGTCAAGGACGCCCGGCGAACCGCCAGCGGCGACTGGCAGCTGGTGCTGCTCGGCGGGGGCGAGGTGCCGGTCGCCGACATGCTCGCGCTGCTGGCGGCCGGCGGTTACCAGCACTGGATCTCGGTCGAATGGGAGAAGCGCTGGCACCCGGAAATCGAGGAGCCGCAGGTCGCGCTGCCCCAGCACCTAGAACTGCTCACCAAGTGGCTGGAGGGGCCCCAGTGACTCCGCCCGCGGGTTCTCGCGGCTTCGGCATCGTCGGTACCGGGACCATCGCGGCCATGCACGCCGACGCCATCGCGGCCTTGCCCAGCGCGCGACTGGCTGCGGTCACCGACGTGGACGCCAGCGCCGCCGAGGCCTTCGCCGCCGGCCGCGGCACCGCGGCCGAGCGGGATCTAGACGCGCTGCTCGCCCGCAGCGACGTCGACGTGGTGTGCGTCTGCGTGCCGAGCGGACAACACGCCGAGGTCGGCCTGCGGGCGGTCAAGGCGGGCAAGCACCTGGCGGTGGAAAAGCCCGTCGATGTCACCCTGGAGGCCGCTGACCGTCTCATCGGAGCCGCGAGCGACGCCGGCGTGGCCCTGACCGTGATATCGCAGCACCGGTTCGACCCGGGGCTGATCGAGGCCAGGCGGCTGATCGATGAGGGCGCCCTAGGCCGGCTTGTGCTCGGCGAGGCCAGCACGAAGTGGTATCGCAGCCAGGCCTACTACGACAGCGCCGCCTGGCGCGGCACCTGGGCCATGGACGGCGGCTCGCTGCTGAACCAGGGCATCCATTACGTCGATCTGCTCCGCTGGTGCATGGGGCCGGTCGCCGAGGTCACCGCGGTCTGCACTACGCAGGCCCACCAGATCGAGGCCGAGGACACCTCGCTCGCCATCGTCAGGTTCACCTCGGGCGCCGTTGGCACCATCGTGTCGAGCACCGCCGCCTTCCCCGGCTTCCCTCAGCGCCTGGAGATCACCGGCACCAAGGGCACCATGATCATCGAGGAGGGACGGTTCGTCAGCCGCGCGTTCGTGGACGATGCGCAGCCTGCCGACGGCGGCGCGCAGCCTGCGGAGGGCGGACCGCGGCTAGGGGCGGGGGCAGGGGCGGGGGCGGCGGCTGACCCGGCGGCCCTGGATATCTCCGGCCATGCCGCCCAGCTCGCTGACCTGCTCGCCGCGATCGACGAGGGGCGTGCACCCGCGGTCGACGGCGAGGCAGGCCGTGCCGCGCTCGAGATCGTCTGCGCCGTCTATGAGTCCTCCCGCTCGGGCCGCACGGTGACGCTGCGCTCATGACCGTCGTGCTGTCCGGGTTCGCGGACGAGATCTCCCCCGATCCGGACGATCAGCTCGCGACGCTCCTGGCCGAGTCGATCACGCACCTCGAGCTGCGTAGCGCGTGGTCGGTGAACGTCGCCGATTTCACCGACGGGCAGGTCGCCGCATTCCGCGGTGCCCTGGACCGGGCCGGGGTGCGGGTATCGGCCATCGGCTCGCCCATCGGGAAGATCCCGCTGGAAGCGCCGCTCGGCCCGGAGCTTGACCGGATGCGGCGCATCGCCGATATCGCCGGTGAGCTCGGCACCACGATCGTGCGCGTGTTCTCCTTCTTCATCCCGCCGGGCGAGCCGCCGCAGCAGCACCGCGAGCGGGTCATCGACCGGATGACGACGCTAGCCCAGATCGCCTCCGAGCGCGGCCTGGTCCTCGCCCACGAGCCTGCTCCGGCCGTACCCCTGGTCTACCTGCAGGTCAAGGACGCGCTGGCCGCGACGGGCGAGGTGGTGCCGGCCGGCCAGGGCGACGGCCAGGTCCGCCAGACGCTGGCCGCGCTGCGGGACTCGGACTTCGAGGGCTTCGTGTCGCTTGAGCCGCACCTGGCGCAGGCCGGGCGCTACGGCGGCTTCAGTGGCCCGGAAGGCTTCGCACGGGCGTCACAGGCTCTTAAATCCATCCTGAACGAACTCGCGATTTCCTGGCGGTAAACACTTTCAGTTCCCCGGGTTTACCGGTACCCCGCCGGGCCGGAAAGCCTCCGCCTGGTTACGCTCCTTCTAGGACCAACCCCGAAACCGCACGGCCTGGGAGGTACTCGTGTCCGCCCCAACCTTCACCACCGACGTCGACCTCGCGCTCGCGGCCGAGCTCGGCCAGCAGCTGCGCGTGGACTCCATCC
>JBEKEK010000331.1:0-2820 GCA_050013875.1 Trebonia sp.
GTGTCCATGCGCTTCGGCCTGACCGACGGCCAGCCGAAGACCCTGGACGAGATCGGCAAGGTCTACGGCGTGACCCGCGAGCGCATCCGCCAGATCGAGTCCAAGACGATGTCGAAACTCCGTCATCCCTCGCGGTCTCAGGTCCTGCGCGACTATCTGGATTAATTCACAACGATCAGTGGTGCGTCCCCCGGGCCAGCCTCTCGCGGCCCGGGTCACGCTTCCCCCTTCCCGCATCGTGAGCGTCTGGGCACAAAGAAAACCGACGTCATGAACTGAACTGACGTCGGCGTCTTTGATGGCCAGGCCGTGGCCGCGCTGCTACAGAGGCTGTGGTTCCGACAACCGGTTGCTCTCGTCCTGGATGTCGACGGCGACCTTGGCCAGCGCCTGGGCATGCTCGCGGCCATGGTGCGCGCAGAAAAGCAGTTCTCCCGCGTTAGCAAGTAGCACGCGAACGTACGCCTGGGCACCGCATCGATCGCAGACGTCCAGCGCGGTCAGCGGCTTGGTGGGGGCTATAGCTCCGGTCAATGTCGCCTTCCTCTCGCGTCGTGCCTCCGGCCTCTTTATCCGTCTGGCTCCGGTTTACTGCCCTTACAGCTCAGCACAACACATACTCCGCTGTCAGCGTTCCCCAATCCGGGTGGTGTACGCCACAAGCGAAACCGCACATGGACTCAGTGTGGTCGCATCCGTCATGCCAAGACCCGTCAAACCAACACACGGTGCCTGGGTCCTACCGGTACTCGGGGGCAGCACCGGTAGCACACAGGCACCGTGTGTTCTCTACATGTGCTTCTTACCCCGATTGCGGCGGTTGATGCAGTTCGTCGTGGTCCGTCCGGGATTTCCGGCTTCCGCCGCGTGGCGTGCGGGAAGTAGCCGACGTGGAACGTTACCCTTCAGTGAAGGCCCTCGTGGCCATGTCCTGTCGTCGGAAGGAAACCGGCCGCCCGTGCCCACCCTCATCGCTGCTCCCAGAGTGTCCCCGGACGGCGACCCCAAGAGCGCCAAGACCCCGGCTGAGGCTTACACCGCTCGCCACCTGTCGGTCCTGGAGGGCCTGGACGCGGTCCGCAAGCGTCCCGGCATGTACGTCGGGTCGACCGACGGCCGCGGGCTGCAGCACTGCCTGTGGGAGATCATCGACAACGCGGTGGACGAGGCGCTGGGCGGGTACTGCTCGCGGATCGACGTCGTGCTGCACGCCGACGGTTCGGCTGAGGTCAGGGACAACGGCCGCGGCATCCCGGTCGACGTCGAGCGCAAGACCAAGCTCACCGGCGTGGAGTTGGTGATGACCAGGCTGCACGCGGGCGGGAAGTTCGGCGGCGGCTCGTACACGGCCTCTGGCGGGCTGCACGGCGTCGGTGCCTCGGTCGTCAACGCACTCGCCGTGCGGCTGGACGTCGAGGTGGACCGGGACGGGCAGACCTGGGCGGCCAGCTTTCGCCGCGGCGTCACCGGGGAGTTCGCCGCGCCCGGCCCGGACGCGGACTTCACCAAGCGGGCGGGCCTGCGCCAGCTCGCCCGGCCAGCGAAGGCCAGCCCGGCGAAGGCCGTCCCGGCCAAGGCCGTCCCGGCCAAGGCCAGCCCGGCCGCGGCCAGCCCGGCCGCGGCCAGCACAGGCCGGCCGGCCACCGGGACCAGGATCAGGTTCTGGCCCGACCGGCAGGTCTTCCTCAAGGACGCCAGGTTCAGCTTCGACGCGCTGACCGAGCGGGCCAGGCAGACCGCCTATCTGGTGCCCGGCCTGACCATCAGCATCCGCGAGGAAGGTCCTGCGGCCCCGGGGATCCCCGAAGCCGCCGGGATCCCCGAAGCCGAAGGGTCGCGGCAGGCGGAATTCCGTTTCGACGGCGGCATCAGCGAGTTCTGCGTGCACCTGGGGTCGGGCGAGGCGGTCATCGAGGTACTGCGCCTGACCGGATCAGGCCATTTCACCGAGACCATCCCGGTCCTTGACGACCGCGGCCACATGACCCCCACCGAGGTCGAGCGCGAGCTGAACGTCGACGTCGCGCTCCAGTGGGGGACCGGCTACGACACCGTGGTCCGCTCGTTCGTGAACGTCATCGCCACCCCGCACGGCGGCACCCATGTCACGGGCTTCGAGCGGGCCCTGGTGCGCACGCTGAACGACCAGCTCAGGGCGGCCCGGCTGCTGAAGAACGGCGATGAGCCTGTCACCAAGGAGGACGTGGAGGAAGGCCTGGTGGCCGTGGTCTCCGTCCGGCTGCCCGAGCCACAGTTCGAGGGGCAGACCAAGGAGGTGCTCGGCACCCCGGCCGCGTCCCGGATCGTGGCGCAGGTGGTGAGCGCGCAGCTCAAGGCCTACATCGAGAACCCGCCCCGCGGGGCCAAGCAGCAGGCCCGCTCGGTCCTTGAGAAGGTAGTGTCCGCGGCCAAGGCGCGCATCGCCGCCCGCGAGCACCGCGACAACCAGCGCCGCAAGTCGGCCCTGGCCAGCTCGTCGCTGCCGGCCAAGCTGGTCGACTGCCGGTCGGCCGATGACCGGAGCGAGCTGTTCATCGTCGAAGGAGACTCGGCGCTTGGCACCGCGAAGGTGGCCAGGGACTCGGAGTTCCAGGCCCTGCTGCCGATCCGGGGCAAGATCCTCAACGTGCAGAAGGCGTCGCTGGCGGACATGCTCAAGAACGCCGAGTGCGCCGCGATCATCCAGGTGATCGGCGCCGGTTCGGGCAGTTCGTTCGACCTGGACTCGGCCAGGTACCAGCGGATCATCTTCATGGCGGACGCCGACGTGGACGGCGCGCACATCCGCACCCTGCTGCTGACGCTGTTCCACCGGTACCT
>JBEKEK010000332.1:0-2665 GCA_050013875.1 Trebonia sp.
GTGGCCAGGCTGATGCTCGACACCACGGCGACCCGCAGCCCGGCGATGATCACCGGGACCGCGAGCGGCAGCTCGACGGTGATCAGGCGGCGCAGCGGGCCGTAGCCCATGGCGGTCGCCGCCTGCCTGACCGGCGCGGGCACCGCGCGCAAACCGGCCACCACGTTGGGCACGATGATGCAGAGCGAGTAGGCCGTCAGCGAGATGACCACCGGCGTGTTGGTCAGCCCGTAGGCCGGGATCAGCGCGATGAACAGGGCCAGCGCGGGAATCGCGTACACCACGTTGATGACGGTCAGCACCGGCGGGTAAAACCACCGCCAGCGTGCGGCCGCGACTCCCAGCGGCACCGAGATGACCAGGCCGATCAGCGGCGACACGATACCGAGAAAGGCGTTTGCCCTGGTCAGCTGCCAGATCAGCGACCAGTTGCCGGGAATCCAGGACCACATCATGGCGTCGCTCCGGCGGCGGCGTCATCCGCCTCCCTGGACGCCTGAACCGCCGCCCGGAGCTGGTCGAAGGACGCCACGCCGAGTACGCGGCCATCGGAGTCCACGCCGACCGCCTGGCCGGCCGGCGAAAGCACCGCCGCGTCGAGCGCCGCCCGCAGCGAGTCGTCCCCCACCTTGAACGAGTGGCCGAGGCCGTCCACCGGAACGTCGCCGAGCCGGGTCTCGCCGTCCAGCCCGGACAGCCGGCTGGCCGCCAGCCAGCCGCGCGGCCGGAGGTCGCTGCCCGCGCCGACGACGAGAATCCACGGCTCGCCGCTGCGCAGCGCGGACGCCGCCGTCGCGTCCGCGGGCATGACCGGCCCGGACGACAGCGCGAGCCCGTCGGCTGGGAAGAACGACAGCCGCCTGATCCCCCGGTCGAACCCGACGAACTCCGCGACGTAGTCGTCGGCCGGCTCGGCCAGCAGCCGTTCCGGCGGCCCGACCTGGGCCAGCGTGCCGTGCGGGTGGTAAAGCGCGACCACGTCGCCGACCTTGATGGCCTCCTCGATATCGTGCGTGACCATCAGGATCGTCTTGCGCAGCTCCCGCTGCAGCGAGATGAGCTGGTCCTGCAGCGATGCCCTGACGACCGGGTCGACCGCACTGAACGGCTCGTCCATGAGCAGCACGGGCGGGTCGGCGGCGAGCGCGCGGGCAACCCCCACCCGCTGCTGCTGCCCGCCGGAGAGCTGGTGCGGGTAGCGGCGCGCGAGCGTCTGGTCGAGGCCGACGAGGTCGAGCAGTTCCCTGGCCCTGGCCCGCGCTTTGGGCCGCCGCCAGCCGTTGAGCACCGGGACGGTGGCGATGTTGTCCTCGATGGTGCGGTGCGGGAACAGCCCGGTCTGCTGGATCACGTACCCGATGCCCCGCCGCAACTGAGACGGGTGCTGCGACCTGATGTCCACGCCGTTCAGCAGGATGCGCCCCTCGGTCGGCTCGATCAGCCGGTTGACCATCCGCAGCGACGTGGTTTTCCCGCACCCGCTCGGGCCGACCAGAACCACGGTCTTGCCGTCGGGTACGTCAAGGTTGAGCGCGTCCACGGCAACCGTCCCGTCGGGATACCGCTTCGTCACGCTTTCGAACGTGATCAATACACGCCTTTCTCTGCCCCCGGTCAGATCATCCCCTTACCTTACTGTTTCCCACTCAGTAGCTAGGGATTGACTCAGTGCCGTTTACATAACAACGCGACGCCATCATCCGACTTGAGGCCCAAAATGCAACGCAGCGTCACCGGCGGCCGGTGACCAGGGCGGGGGTATGCCGCAGCCAGGCGGCCAGCAGCCCGGAGCTGACCAGCAGGGCCAGCGCGAGGGCCACGACGCCGGGCCAGGCGCCCAGGGTCCAGGCGCGGCCGGCCAGGTTGCCGAAGACCGAGGAGCCGAGATAGTAGCCGAACAGGTAGAGCGAAGCGGCCTGAGCGGACGCGACTCCCCCGGCGTGCGCCCGGGCCGGCACCCAGCCGCTGGCCACGCCGTGCACGGCGAAGAACCCGGCGGTCATCACCGCCAGGCCTGCCACGATGCACGGCAGGCTGCCCGGCAGGGTGAGCAGCACGCCCGCCGCGGCGACGAGACAGCCGACCGGCAGCACGGCCCGACGGGAGAAGCGCTCCGCCATCCGCCCGGCGATCACCGAGCTGATGGTGCCGACCGGGTAGACGAGGAAGACCAGGCCCACGGCCCCCGCGCTCAGCCGGAACGGCGCGGCGGTGAGCCGGAACCCGATCGCGTTGAATACGGCCACGAACGCGCCCATGCCGCAGGCGCCGATGGCGTAGAGCGCGAGCAGCCCCGGGTCGGACAGTGCGCGCCTGGTCATCCGGGCCAGCTGGCGGGGCCGGGCGGGCGCGGGGCTGAAGTTGCGTGAGGCGGGCAGCGTCAGCGCCACGATGCCGGCACAGGCCAGCCCGAGCAGCGCGACCGCCGCCAGCGCCCAGCGCCAGCCGGCCGCGCCCGCCACCGCGCCGGTGAGCAGGCGGCCCGCCATCCCGCCGAGACCGGTGCCGCCGATGTAGAGGCCGGCCGCGCGGGCGAACGCGTCGGGGTGCAGTTCTTCGCGCAGGTAGGCGGTGGCCGCCGCCGGCAGTCCGGCCAAGCTGATGCCCTGCGCCAGCCGCAGGATGAGGAGCCAATCCCAGTCCGGGGCGGCGGCGCAGGCCAGCG
>JBEKEK010000333.1:0-3331 GCA_050013875.1 Trebonia sp.
GATTCCGGCGACAGCGTCCAGAAGTCCCACTGCATGTCGTGGTCGCGCAGCCCGTTGTCGGCGCGGCGCTTCTGCGACCGGATGAAATTCTGGAACTTCAGCGGGTCGCGCAGGAAGAACACTGGGGTGTTGTTCCCTACCATGTCCAGGTTGCCCTCGCTGGTGTAGAACCGCAGCGCGAACCCGCGTGGGTCCCGCCACGTGTCGGCGCTGCCCCGCTCACCAGCGACGGTGGAGAACCGGGCCACCGTGCCGGTCCTGGTCCCGGGCTGGAACACCGCCGCCCGCGTGTACCTGCTGACGTCGCCGGTCACTTGAAAGTAGCCGAACGCGCCGGACCCCTTAGCGTGCGGCTGCCGTTCCGCTATCCGCTCCCGGTTGAAGTTGGCCATCTGCTCGATCAGGTAGAAATCGTTGAGCAGAATCGGGCCGTCGGGCCCCACCGTCAGCGAATGCTCCTGGCTTGCGACCGGGGTGCCGGCGTCGGTCGTGGTCGGCTCGGGCTCCGGGCTGGACATGGGCGGGTTCTCCTCACGAGGACGTCGGCTCGGCAGGTACAGATCTGCAGGCCGGTGCGATCAACGACGTGCGAGTTCTCAGGACGATTTCCGAGTCTGTCCTGGTCATCCCAACTGCGGTATCGGCAGCCTGACCGCACCTGGCAGGGTGGCCAGGATTCAGTCATCATCGATATCGCCGCGGGTGCCCGCGTCGCATTGACTGCATCGAGTCCTCCGAGTGCCAGCCGCCTCGCGACGCTGACCGCCATCGTGGCTGACCGGCATCGGTTGCCCCAGTGCCCGTCCCCACCCAGCGAGAGCATGCCGCTATCGCCCGAGGCCACTCAGAACGCAACGTGACTGAGAGCAGCCACGCCTACCAGGTCGGCCTGAGTCGGACGTCAAGCATCCGGATGCGCCGGTGGGCAGTTGGGGGCCGCTGACTGCAGTCCGCACGCTCGGGCAGGTGCAGCCGGCATGTCGATACCGCCGTGATCGCCGCGCCGTGACGATGGTGGTGATCGGCGGCTTTCGGCCGCGAGCCTGAACGAGCAGAGGAGCAGACTATGTCCTCAACCAAGCCGAGCATCGTGTTCGCCCACGGCATCTGGGCAGACGGCTCGTGCTTTAACAAAGTAATCCCGCCGCTTCAGGCGGAAGGTTACGAGGTAATCGCGGCGCAGTACGGTCTCGACTCCAACGTCGAGGACGTCGCCGCGACGGTGCGGGCGCTGGGGCGGGTCGGCAGCCCGGCCATTCTCGTGGGCCACTCCTACGGCGGGAGCGTCATCACGGCCGCAGGCACCGACGACCGCGTCGTCGGGCTGGTCTACATCTGCGCGCTTGGCCCGGACGAGACCGAGACGTCGCAGGGGCAGCAGGACAAGTTTCCTCAGACGGATGTCTTCAAGCACATCGAAGTCGCCGACGGGCGCGTCTGGATGCTCCCGTCGGGCGCCCAGTACTTCTGCG
This sequence comes from Trebonia sp., assembly GCA_050013875.1. GTDB lineage: Bacteria > Actinomycetota > Actinomycetes > Streptosporangiales > Streptosporangiaceae > Trebonia. The sequence continues at coordinate 1,473 of JBEKEK010000333.1, forward strand.
GCGACCTGTCCGAGGCGGATCAGAAGCTGGTCTATGCCACTCACTTCGCGCCGGCCGCGGACCTGTTCCTGCACAACGCACCCGGCGTCGCGTGGCGGACGAGGCCGAGCTGGGCCATCGTGGGCGTGAACGACCACACTGTCAACCCCGACCTGGAGCGCGCCTCGGCCAAGCGCATGGGCGCCACCACCTACGAGCTCCACAGCAGCCACGTCCCGATGCTGTCCCAGCCCGAGCGGGTGCTCGACGTGATCCGAACCGCCGCCAGCGGCGTTTAGTGCCGGCGAACGCGACCGGGCTTACGTCATCGGTCATAGCGTGCCAAGGCCGGTTTTCGCAGAAACTACGGCGCCCGATCCAGGTTGCGCGTTCTGCGGTTCAGCCCGCAGCCAGTCAGGAAGGCCGGCGGGCTGCGCTACTGCACCAAATCCGCCTCCCTGCGCTTCATCGGCGTCGCTGACCTGGAACGCGACGGCCACCGACAGTACCGGCGCTCTCCGAGGCCGCCACGACGACGGGAGCACCTCATGACGACCGAGAAGGCAATCCTCGCCGGAGGCTGTTTCTGGGGCATGCAGGACCTGATCCGCAAGTTCCCCGGTGTCGTCTCGACTCGGGTCGGCTATACCGGCGGTGACGTGCAGAACGCGACCTACCGCAACCACAAAGGTCACGCCGAGGCAATCGAGATCGTCTACGACCCGACCAAGACCTCCTACCGGGACGTGCTGGAGTACTTCTTCCAGATCCACGACCCATCAACCAGGAACCGGCAGGGCAATGACATCGGCACCAGCTACCGGTCGGCCATCTTCTACCTCAACGACGACCAGAAGCGCGTCGCCGAGGACACCATCGCCGACGTCAACGCCTCCGGGCTGTGGCCCGGCAAGGTCGTCACCGAGGTCGCCCCCGCCGGCGAGTTCTGGGGGGCCGAGCCCGAGCACCAGGACTACCTGGAGCGCTACCCAAACGGCTACACCTGCCACTACCCCCGCCCAGGCTGGAGGCTCCCGCACCGAACAGAATCCAGTGCAGTGGCCCCTCCGCCCTGACAGCTGCGAGTCGGACGCCGTCTTCGGACGCCGTCTCGGTCGTTGACCCGCCGCGCGGTAACGCGCCATCCTGCCGGCGGAGGCATTCCCACACTTGACCCTTGTACTGAGGGTGCGCGGTCCTTGGCTCGCGCCACACGCGCGCCCGGTTCGATTCCACGGTCGGCATCTGGGCCCGGTGCGGGTCCAGGAAGGCATAACGGTAGCTGCACGATCCGATCATCACGCTGGCTCGTCGCAGCCGAACCGTCCGGGCCCCGGCCCCACTAAGCGGCGGCAGCCTCGCTCAAGTCGGCGGCCTGGTCTAGCTGCCACTATGCGGTTGATCGAAAGGGACTCCCCAATGAGCAAGCAAGCAACATCCCCACCCCCCGGCGACAAGTTGGCGCCAAGCAATCCGCCGCCCACGCCACCAGGCTGGCGTCACTGGCTGCTGCCCGTAGGGATCATCGCGGCGGTATGGCTGTGGATCTACCTTCCGGCCGTCCATCAGCCGACGCCGACGAGCCTCAGTTATTCTCACTTCCTCGCCGACGTCGCCGCCCACAAGGTCAAGACGGTGACCATCGCGCAGACGGGTGGCACGAGCGGCGGAACACTCACCAACGGGACCGACTACACCGTCGTCATCCCTCCGCAAGCAGGCCAAGAGCTGCTCAGCGACCTTCAGTCGGGCACCGTACAGATCACAGGTTCGACGTCATCGCCTGGTGTCGGCTCCGAATTGCTGGACTGGATCATCATCCTCGCGCCGTTCCTCCTCTTCTTCTGGTTCTGGAGGCGTCTGTCCAAGGGCGCGACGGG
>JBEKEK010000334.1:0-2513 GCA_050013875.1 Trebonia sp.
AAGGAGTACCATCCGGTCTCGCCGCCGATGCCCTCGATCACCCGCCACAGCGCCGCGGGCGAGGCACGTACGACGCTGTTGCGCGCGTCGAAGTACAGGGATCCGCCGGCCCACGACGGGTCGGTCGGCAGCGGGTCGCTCGGCGCTCCGGGCGTCGCGGCCGACGACCAGCGGGTGGAGACGGCTCCCTCGCGAGTGTGCCGCAGGGCCAGGGTGATGGCCTGGTCCAGGGGCAGGAGCCCCTCGGGCGGGTCCGGGATGTACCCGGCGATGTCATGTTCGGAGCAGACGACCTCGTTCCGCAGGGATTCGACCAGCGGCATGGCCAGGCTGGCGGGCACCGGCGTCACCAGCCCGACCCACAGCGACGACAGCCGCGGCGTCAGCACCGGCACCCGTAGAATGATCCGCGGCGTGAGCCCGGCCACTTTGGCGTACCGGCGCATCATCTCGGCGTAGGTGACCACGTCGGGGCCGCCGATGTCGAAGCGGCGGCTGACGCCGGCCGGCAGCGCCGCGGCGCCGGTCAGGTAGCGGAGCACATCCTGGACGGCGATCGGCTGGATGCGGGTGTCCACCCATCTAGGGGTGACCATGGCCGGGAGGCGCTCGGTGAGGTAGCGGAGCATCTCGAACGACGCTGATCCGCTGCCGATGATCACCGCGGCCTGCAGCGCGGCCGTCGGCACGCCGCTGGCCAGCAAGATGTCACCGACCTCCGCGCGAGAGCGCAGGTGCGCAGACAGTTCCCCGGCCGGCCCGGAGATGATGCCGCCCAGGTAGACGATGCGCTGCACTCCCTGCGCCTTCGCGGCAGCGGCGAAGATCCCCGCCGCGATCCGGTCCCGCCGTTCGAACGACGCGTCCGTGCCCAGGGAATGGATGAGGTAGTAGGCGACGTCCATCCCTTCGAGGGCGCGCCGCACCGCGCTCTCGTCCATCACGTCAGCGACCGCGACCTCGACGGCGTCCGACCACGGACGGCCGCTGAGCTTCCCCGGGTCGCGCGCCATGCACCGGACCGTGGACCCAGCGCTCAGCAGCTCCGGGGCCAGCCGCCCGCCGATGTATCCGGAGGCACCGGTGACCAGGCATTTTAGTGGCGGTGACATACCGTTAAGTGTTACACACAGCGCCAGCGAGGCCGTCGTCGCCGCGGTGCGGCGGGTCCTCGCCCCCGCCAGCTGGCCGGCGCGCCGCGTCTCAACGTACTCGTCATGGCGGCGAATCCAGGCCTGGAACGAGCGGCCAGGGCCCCTACCACGGCGGCCCGCAGCCCCTCCCCAAGGGGCCGATCTGACGACACCAGACGGCTCGTCATGCCGGCAGGTCGCCGGGCGAGCATTCCAGAAGGTGACTTCGCGGCGGTTCGGGGCCGCCGAATGTGGCTTGATGTCCCACGCCTGAGCCGCGCCGTGCTCAGCGGGCGAAGTTTTCATGATTACTACGAAGGGTTCAGGGTCTGCACGGCGAATCGGCGAGGAGGAAGCCGTTCGCCGCCGTGGCGCGATCATGGCTGAGCACTGGGGTTATCAGCTGGCTGACGAGCGGAAGCTCGTCGCGTACGCCGCAGCGGCTAGCTTGGCTAGCGCACTCGCGTTGGGAGCGTCGCTGATACTCGCTTCGTAAGCGAGCTGGCTGAGCTGTCCCGGACTAGCAAACATGAATTCCTCCAGGAGCTTAATGAGAAACTCGATCAGGAACGCAACCCCGTAGCTGATGCAATTGACGGTCGGGCTGCGCCGCCAGGCCCGTAGGTCCTGGAAGAAATTTCCTGTCGTTGTAAGCGTCCTTTTCTCGTTGTGCTCCAGTTGCAACGTTATACGGCTATTCACGTCAGGCGAAGAGGCTAAGGTCACTTGCTCCTAGATACTAATTGCCCTGGCCGAATCCCGATAAGCCGTATTTGATCGCTTTACTGCCGCGCGCGAGGACTGCTGCCGGTGCGGGTCAGGCGTCGGTCAGGGCCCGGGACGGCGCAGCGGTCGTCGTCGGCGTCGGGGCGGGCGGTGGTGTGGTCGGGGCGGGCGTGCTGGCCGGCGGTGGTGCGGCGGAGGCCGAGGGCGGCGGCGGGCTGCCAGGCGGGGTCGTCGTTACCGTCACCGTCGTCGGCTGAGCCGCGGGAGAAGATCTCGGCCGGACGGTGCTTGCCGCGGGTGACGTCCGGGGGGTGCCGGGAAGGCTGCTGGCCGGGACGGGCATCCGGGACGGCGATGGCGCGGCGGGCACCGTCCGGGGCGCCAGACGACTTCCCGGCACGAGGCCCGGCCACGCGGACGGGATGACCCCGGCTCCGGGCCGGGGCGCGGGACGTCCCGCCGTCTTGGTGATCACCGCGCCGTGGTGTTGTGCGTGGTCGTAGACCGCGACTGTCGCGGTCGTGAGGACCGCGCTCGCGAGGAGACCGCCGAGGATCACCAGGACCAGGGTCACGATGCCGACCTCGGGCAGGGTCTCCCGGATCCGGCGGCGGCGGCGGGCCTTCGCCGTGGGCGGCTCAGGTCCCGGCCATA
>JBEKEK010000335.1:0-2506 GCA_050013875.1 Trebonia sp.
GTGGTGGACGACCGGCGGGACGGCAAGGGCCCGGTGCAGGGCATCGCGGCCGGCCTGGCCGCGCTTGACGGACTCGCCGAGGCCGCCTTCATCAGCTCCACCGACCTGCCGTTCCTGCACCCGGCCTTCATCCGGCGGGTGCTGCGAACCCTCGACGAGCAGGAGGAAACGGACGTGGCGCTACCGGTCGCGCGGGGATACCCGCAGCCGCTGGCGGCCGCGTACCGGGTTCGGCTCGCCGCCAGGGCCGAGCGCCTGGTGAAGGAGGACCGGCTGCGGCCCGCCTTCCTGTTCGACGAGTGCGCGGTCGAGCGACTGGACGACGGCGCGCTGAAGGCGGACGCCCTGATCGCCGCGCTCGACCCGGACCTCGACTCCGTGCTCAACGTCAACACACCCGCCGACTACCAGCAGGCGCGCGCGCGGCCCGCGCCTGCGGTGACCGTCCGGCTGTTCGGCGCGCTCGCCCAGGCCGACTCGGGCCGCGGCCCGCGGGCCGTCCGCGCCGCCACCGTCGACGAGGCCGCCGCCGCGATCTCGCTCACGTTCGATCGGCATGTCAGCGCGGCGCTCAACGGCGACCAGATCACCAGGGACGGCTCGACCCCGCTCGCGGCCGGCGACACCGTCTTCTTCCTGCCCGCATCCTTTTCCGGTGCTGCCTACTAGGGTGCGGTCTCGCCGGCGGCTACTTGGCCCGGGGCGCGCGCCGGTTGCGGCGCATGGTCATCCGCAGCTGGGTGATGCGCGCCGTCCCCGCGGCGGCCATGACGAGCGCCCCGGCGATGGCGGCCAGCAGCAGCGCGACGGCCAGGGAAATGCGCAGATGCGCGCCGAAGAAGGTGATGGTCACCGCGTGCGCGTTCTCGATGATGAAGATAAGCACCACGATGAGGACGACGGCCCCCGCGATCAGCGCGGTACGGGCCGTGCCGATCCTGCTCCCCATTCCGCGACCGGGCGGGCGCGCCGTGGGCGTTGCGGGCGGCGCGGTCGGGGGCGGCGGTGCACTCCCGTTGGGAGAGGCAGGCGGCAAGGTGGTGGTGGTGTGCGGGGCCGGCTCGGTCATGGCTCTTCTTCCTCAGAAACGGGGAACCGGATCAGGAGCACCCAGCCGTCCGTCGGCGACCCAGGCGCCTGGCCGATACCGGCCGGGTCATCCTTCCTGAGCCCTGAGACTGAGCCTACATCGGAATCAGAAAACTAGCAATTTATTTCCGGAAATGGTAGGTTCACAAGCATGGCGAGCTGGAGCTTCCTGACCAATCACGCCCGCGTCCTGCTGCGCATCGCCCAGGACCCGGGCGCCCGCCTGCGCGACATCGCCGCCGCCCTCGGGATCACCGAGCGCAGCGCCTACGGCATCGTCACCGACCTGACCAGGGCCGGCTACGTGGTCAAGGAGAAGGACGGCCGCCGCAACCGCTACCAGGTCCAGGCGCACCTGCCGCTGCCCGACCCCGTCGGCCGCGAACCCGCCATTGGCGACGTCCTGGCCGTCTTGATGGGCGGGGACGCCTGGCCGGGGCAGACCGACCGCCGGGGCAGCTCCCGCCCGTAAGTCACTCGGTCACAAAACCACCGTCCGTTGCCGCAGCGCTTGCTCACGGGGCTTTCCCAGGCGTAGCGTACGCAGTGGGAAAGTGGCGAGGGCGGCCACTCCACCATGGTCGTGAATCCGGCCGCTCAAGACCCCGGTGGCGTCGTGCTCCTGTAAGCCGAGGTGCCACTATGTCCGGTTCTGCCTGTCAGCCGTTCCCGTCCTGGCGATCACCATGAATCAGCCGGCGACGTTCGTGCACTGGTCGATCTTCGACGTCACTGTCGCCAACCTGGTCCTGATCGCGGTCATGGTTGCTATCTTCGGGGCCGCGCTGTTGCTCCCGTTCCCCCAGGGGCGTCGCGCGGAGACCGCCGCCGTTGCCGATTCGGCGGCGGACGGCACCGCGGGCACCGACGCGGCCGATGCGGCCGACGCGGCCGATGCGGCCGATGCGGCCGATGCGGCCGATGCGGCCGATGCGGCCGATGCGGCCGACTTGCCCGATGACGGGACGGCCGACTTGTGGACGGCCCGGCTGCGGCGCCGCGCGCTGAGGACGCTGCCGCCCGCCAAGCTGCTGCCCGACAGCCAGCCGGCCTACGTCGCGTCCTGGATCTACGTGTTCGGCGTGGGCTCGCTGGCCGCGCTCGGGGTGGCGATCGTGAGCGGGTTCGCGCTGGCGCTGGGCGGCCCGGACTGGTGGCACTACAACTCGCTGGGGCATTTCTTCAACAGCCTGCACCTGTGGAGCGTCGAGCTGTTCATGGCGCTGCTGGTCATCCACCTGTGGGGCAAGTTCTGGATGGCGGCCTGGCGCGGCCGCCGGACGTGGACCTGGATCACCGGGGTGGTCGCGTTCGTTGCCTCGGTGGTGGAGTGCTTCACCGGCTACCTGTCGCAGCAGAACTTCGACTCCCAGTGGATCTCCGCCAGCGGCAAGGACGCGTTCAACTCGGTCGGGGT
>JBEKEK010000336.1:0-2501 GCA_050013875.1 Trebonia sp.
CGGCCGTAGGTCTTGGCGATCGCCGACTTGATCTTGGCGATCGCCTCCTCGCGCGGCAGCACGCCCGAGATGGCGAAGAAACAGGTCTGCAGCACGGTGTTGGTCCGCCCGGCCAGGCCGGCCTCGCGGGCGATCCGCCCAGCGTCGATCGCGTACACGTCGATCCGCTTGGCGATGATCTTCTCCTGGACCGGGCGGGGCAGCGCATCCCAGACCTCATCCGCTGGCAGCGTGCAGTCAAGCAGCAACGTCGCACCGGGCGCCGCCAGGCCGAGCACGTCGACCCGGTCCAGCAGCCCGAAGTGATGACAGCCGACGAAGCTGGCCTGCTGCACCAGGTAAGGCGCGCGGATCCGCTGCGGCCCGAAGCGCAGGTGCGACACGGTCTGCGAGCCTGACTTCTTGGAGTCGTAGACGAAGTAGCCCTGTGCGTTCAGGTTTTCCTCGGCGCCGAGGATCTTGATCGTGTTCTTGTTCGCGCCGACCGTGCCGTCCGAGCCGAGACCGAAGAAGACCGCCCGGATCGTGCCGGCCGGCTCGATGTCCAGGGACCGGTCATAAGGCAGGCTCAGACCGGACACGTCGTCGTGGATGCCGATCGTGAACCGGGGCCGCGGCCGCTCGCGGGCGAGTTCGGCGAACACCCCGGCCACCATGCCCGGGGTGAGCTCCTTCGAGGACAGGCCGTAGCGCCCGCCGGTCACCAGCGGCAGCACCGCGCGCTCGCCGCGGGTGTGCGCCTCGGCCAGCGCGGCGACCACGTCGAGGAACAGCGGCTCGCCGTTCGAACCCGGCTCCTTGGTCCGGTCGAGCACGGCGATCCTGCTGGCGCTCGCAGGCAGCGCGTCGAGCAGTGCCTGGGTCGGGAACGGCCGGTACAGCCGGACCTGCAGCACGCCGACCCGCTCGCCCTGGCTGCGCAGGTAGGCCACGGTCTCGCCGATGGTCTCAGCGGCCGAGCCCATGACGACGATCACCCGGTCGGCTTCCGGGTGACCGGTGTAGTCCATGATGCGATACTGGCGGCCGGTCCTGGCGGCGAGGGCGTCCATCGCTTCGGAGACCGCGTCCGGCACGGCGGCGTAGAACGGGTTCACCGTTTCCCGCGCCTGGAAGTAGACGTCCGGGTTCTGCGCGGTGCCGCGGATGAACGGCCGCTCCGGTGACAGCGCCCGCCCGCGGTGCGCACGGATCAGCGCCTCGGGCACCAGCGCGCGCAGGTCCTCGTCGGTCAGCAACTCGATCGTGTTCAGCTCGTGCGAGGTGCGGAACCCGTCGAAGAAGTGCACGAACGGTACCCGGGTCGCCAGCGTGGCGGCCTGCGCCACCAGCGCGAGGTCATGCGCCTCCTGGACCGACGCGGAGGCGAGCAGCGCGAAACCGGTCTGCCGCACCGCCATCACGTCCGAGTGGTCACCGAAGATGGACAGCCCCTGCGCGGCCAGCGACCGGGCCGCCACATGGATCACGGCCGGAGTCAGCTCACCGGCGATCTTGTACATGTTCGGGATCATCAGCAGCAGGCCCTGCGACGCGGTGAATGTGGTGGCCAGCGCCCCGCTCTGCAGCGCTCCGTGCAGGGCGCCCGCCGCCCCGCCCTCGCTCTGCATCTCCACAACCGAAGGCACGCCACCCCACAGGTTGGGCCGGTTCTGGCTGGACCACTCGTCCGCGAGTTCGGCCATCGGCGACGACGGCGTGATCGGGTAGATGCAGCAGACCTCGTTCAGCCGGTAGGCGACCGAGACCGCGGCCTCGTTGCCGTCGACCGTGGTGCGGGTCATCCGTCCTCCGGGGTCATTTCGATCGAGTGGACCGGGCATTGTTCGTAACACTCGCCGCAGCCGGTGCAACGGTCATAGTCGAACTCGTACCGGTTCCCAGGACCCAGCTTGATCACCGCGTCCTCGGGGCACGCGCCCAGACAGCCGTCGCACTCACAGCAGTTTCCGCACGACAGGCAGCGGCCTGCCTCATGCGTCGCCTCCCGCTCGGACAAGCCGCCGAGCACCTCACCGAAATCCGCGATCCGCTCCTGCGGGGCGGCCTCCGGCTGCTGAGCCCGGGCGACATCGCCGAAATACCACAAGTTCAGGTCACCGAACTCGACCATCTCATGCTTGGGCCGCTGCGTTGACGCGATGCCGCGCAGCCAGGCATCGATGTTGCGGGCCGCCTTCTTGCCGTGCCCCACCCCGACCGTCACGGTGCGCTCGGACGGCACCATGTCGCCGCCGGCGAACACGCCGGCGCATCCCGTCATCATCGACGTCGACACCTGCACGGTGCCGTCCCGGCTGAATTCCACCCCGGGCACCTGACGCAGGAACGCGGTGTCGCTGTCCTGGCCAAGGGCGAGGATCACGGTGTCCGCGGCCAGCGTCTCGAACCGCCCGGTCGGCTGCGGGAATCCGGTCTCATCAAGCTCCATCGCCTCGATGGTCAGCTCCGGGCCGTCGAACGCGGTGATCGTGCGCAGCCAGTTGATCTGCACCCCTTCC
>JBEKEK010000337.1:0-2962 GCA_050013875.1 Trebonia sp.
TCGGCAGCCGCGCAGACGACGTCGACCGGCTCATCACCGCCCTGACGGCGCTGGCCGACCACGGCCCGGCCTGGACCTATGCCGGAGCTGAGCAGGACTATGTTCCGCTGCCAGATCCCCGCGCGCTTCCGGGCTGGCTGACCGCAGCCGCCGGCAGCCCGGTCTCACCCTGCTCCGGTTAGTGAGGTGAACACAACTTCTTCGTATGTGTACGGTCAGTGAGGTTCGGCCCGTTCGGAAAAGAAAGAACGATATGGCCAAACGGCTGGTGGTTCCCGCGCCAGGAATGGGCTCAGTGCACTGAGCCGACCGCGACGGCGAGCACGGCGGGACTGCCGCTCGAAACCGGTCCGGCCTGGTTAACGCCGCCGTCCGGGGTCACGTCGTCGTACGGGAAGACGTAGCCCAGGCCGCCGGACAAGGTGGCGTGCACGATGCGCGCATACTGGTTGGTCACCGTGGCCGCGTAGTAGCGGGCGGGGTGCTCCCCGTCGGGCTGATCGGAATCGATGACAAGCGTGCTGCGGCTGAAGGCGGCGGCCAGCCCGGTGCTTCTCAGGCGGAGGCGAGGGGGCGGCGGCCATGCCTTAACGTCCGGAGTGTGACACACGCCACAGGAACTCCGGGGTGCGGCGGGCCAGCTTATGAGAGTGAACGACCCACCAGCGGGATTGCGCAGGCGCGTCAGGTCAGGGGACGCGGATGCGTTCGGCTGACCGGCGACTGGTCGGTGGCCGAAGACGTGATGGCGGCGACGTTCCTCGAGGCGTGGCGGGGCAGGCAGCGGGTCGCCGAAGACGGCGACTCGCTGCGCCCCTGGCTGCTCGGTATCGCGACCAATCTGGCCAGGAGCCACCATCGCGCGTCTCACCGGCACCGCAAAGCCATCGGACGGCTTCCCGTCCTCGACGGCACCCCTGACTTCGCCGACGACCTGACTGGTCGCCTCGACGACGCCGCCAGGATCGCGGCTTTGCACCGCGCGCTGGAGAACCTGCGCGAACCGGAACTTGAAGTCCTGGCGCTTTGTGTCTGGTCCGACCTGGGCTACGCGGACGCCGCCGAGGCCCTGGGCGTCCCGGTTGGCACCGTCCGCTCGCGCCTGTCCCGCGCTCGGACCCGGCTGGCCCGGCTGACTGACGAAGAGCTGGCATCAAGGTCACGGGCCGATCAACCCAAGGCGCCCGCGAAGGAGGCACGACCATGAACAGCGAACAGGCCGACCTGAAGGCCAGGTTCGGCGCCCCGCCCGACCGTGACCTGCCCCCCGGCCGTCAGGCACAGCACCGTGAGTACCTGATGAGCCGCATCTCAGGCCAGCCGTCCTCCGGTGCGGTCGGCACGAGCAGCCGTTTCCCGCACCGACCCGCCCGCCGCCGGCTGCTGGCGGCCGTCGCGGGCGGAGCCGTGCTCGCGGCATGCGCCGCCGGTCTCACCAGCTACGCGCTTACCCGAGGCCCGGGCCCGGCGACCCGCCCCGTAGCCGCAGGCAGCTCAACGCCTAAGACCGCGCCCTCGCTGAGGACCGCGCCAACGGCCTCGCCGCCGCCGCCGGCCGCCGTCCAGCAGGCGGCGCTCGCCGCCCGCATCCTGCGCGACGCCGCGACCCGGGTGGCCCGGGCCGGCGTCCCGGCGGAACCCGGTCCTGGCCAGTGGATCTACACGAAGACCGTGTCGTACGAGGCCCCGGGCGGCGTCCAGCCGGCGGTCGAGAACTGGGAGACCTTCAACGGGAGCCAGACCGCCTACTACGCAGCCGGGCAGCTCATCACGCACACCTCGTCGGCGCCGGTACCTGGGCCCGGCGTCTCCGCGTGGACCGCGTGGAATGAAACAATCACGCCGGAGACTGCCTACGACCTGCTGACGTCCCTGCCCGCCAACCCGCAGGGACTGCTCTCGGTCGTCGGCAAGTACGTTCACGAAGAGGGCCTGGCGAACCTAGCCGCGGGCGATCCCCTCGCTCCGGCGACGCCGGCCACCCAGCCGCAGGCCGAATTCGATTTCCTCACCGTGGTCCTGTGGAACGCGGCTGGCGGCGTGGGCGGTCCCCCCGCCGCCGAGGCCGCCGTCTTTCAGGCCATGGCCGCACTCCCCGGCATCTCCGTCCAGCAGGGGGTCACCGACGAGGCCGGCGCACAGGCGATCAGCGTCTCCGATGACGGCTATGACCAGCTCCTGCTTGACCCGAAGACCTACCAGGTGCTCGGCCTGCGCCAACTCAACCGAGGAACAACGGAGATCCCCGTCACGGGACAGGACCTTCCCGCTAAATACCGGACTGCCGCGGCCTGGGCCGCGCTCACCAAGGCGGAGAAGGCCAAGCTCATCGCGCAGGCACAGCAGAAGCTCGCGAAGACCTGGCCGGCGAAAGGCGCTGTCCTGGAATCGCTCGCCTACGCCAAGGTCGCCGAGGTGAGCGCCCCCGGCGATCGCTGACCGGCGACGAGGTGCTCGCGCTCTAGCGATGGCCGCGCAGGTCGTCCAGGAAGCTCCGGGCGGCGGAGACGGCGTCGGCCGTGCGGTTGACGGCCTCGGCGGCGGCCGCCCGCCGCCAGGTCCGCGGCAGCCCAGCCAGGACCGCTGAACGTTGCCCCCCGGTTCTCCCCCTGGTTTCGCCGCGGTGGCTGCCCGGCGGCGGCGCGAACCGGGCGGGGTCGGGGCAAGCGGTTGGGGGAGGCGGGAACGCCACCCCCGTTTGGTCGAAATTATGCCCTGTGCCGGCCGGGGGCCTGCACGGCTTGTGGTGACGCGCGTCCTCAGAAGAAAAGGGGGATCAGCATTTTCGTGGACTGCTGGTATTCCGGATAGGCACTGGGGAAGAGCCTGGTCATATTGCTCTCCTCCACGAAGGCGCTGTAGATGAAGTACCCGCCGATCAGTGCCACGGCGATCAGCCACCAGACGCTGACGGCGATCGCCGAGCCGATCATCGCCAGCAGGATGCCGGTATAAATCGGGT
>JBEKEK010000338.1:0-4365 GCA_050013875.1 Trebonia sp.
ACGGCCTTGTCCATCTTCTCCTCGGCTTCGAGGAGGGTGTCATCGATCATTGCTTCAGCTCCTGTGCACACGCGTCCGTGGGCTGTGGTGAACGCCGTCATTGACGGCGTTCACCACACTACCGCTTGCCTGGCTTGCGCCTCGGCCTATGCCTGGCCGACCCGGAACCGCGCGAACGCCAGCACGTTCACCTGGCCGGCCGCGAGGACCGACTTGATGGACTGCTTCGGGTCCTTCACGCTCGCCTGCTCGGTGAGCACGATGTCCTTGAAGAAGGCGTTGACCCGGCCGTCGACGATCTTCGGGATCGCCTGCTCGGGCTTGCCCTCCTCGCGGGTGATCTCCTCGGCGATCCGGCGCTCCTTCTCGACCACCTCGGCGGGCACCTCGTCACGGGTGACGTACTGGGCCGGGGTCGCCGCGATCTGCTGCGCCAGGTCCTTGCCGACCGCCTCGTTGGCCGAGTCGAGCTGGACAAGCACGCCGAGCGTCGGCGGCAGGTCGCGGTCGGAGCGGTGCAGGTAGGGGGTCACGTAGCCACCGTCGAGGCGGGCGTACCGGCCGAGCTCGATCTTCTCCTTGATCGCGGCGCTGGCCTCCTCGATGAGCAGCTCGACGGACTTGCCGTCGGCGGTCTCAGTGGTGAGGAGCGCGAGCCGGTCGGCGACCTTGTTCGCCAGGGCGGCCTGCGCGATCTTGGCCGCCAGCTCCTGGAACTGCTCGTTCTTGGCCACGAAGTCGGTCTCGCAGTTCAGCTCGACCAGGACGCCCGCGCTGGTGCCGTCGAGCTCGGCGGTGACCAGGCCGTTGCCGGCGGTGCGGTCGGCCCGCTTGCCCGCGTCCTTGACGCCCTTCTTGCGCAGGTTCTCGATGGCAAGCTCGAAGTCGCCATCGGCCTCGGCCAGGGCGTTCTTGCAGTCCACAAAGCCGGCGCCGGTCTGGTCCCGGAGCCGCTTGACGTCAGCGGCGGTGATATTCGCCATGTCTGTTCGTTCCTTGCTTCGTCAGTGGTTAGCGACGGTGTGGTGTCGGTCTCGACACTTACTCGGCGTCGGCGGTCGCGGCGGCAGCGGTCTCGTCCGCGCCGGCCTCGGCCGCATCCTCAGCGGCGGCCTCGGCCGCGGCGGGAGTCGACTCGGCGGCGGCGGCGGCAGCGATCTCGGCGTTGTCGGGGGCGGCGGCGGCGATCTCGGCCTCGGCCTCGGCCGGGTCGCTGACCGTGGACTCCTGGACCTCGTCGGTCGCGGCGGCATCGGCCGTAGCGCCGCCGGCCAGCAGGTCGCGCTCCCACTCGGGCAGCGGCTCGTCCACGGCCCCGGTGGCCGAGAACGTGTCGTCGGCCGGCTTCTCGTCGGCTTGCGACGCGCCTGCGCGCGCCATCAGGCCGTCCGCCACCGCGTCGGCGACCACGCGGGTCAGCAGCGCCACGCTGCGGATCGCGTCGTCGTTACCGGGGATCGGGTAGTTGACCTCGTCCGGGTCGCAGTTGGTGTCGAGGATCGCGACGACCGGGATGCCCAGCTTGCGGGCCTCGTTGATCGCGATGTGCTCCTTCTTGGTGTCCACCACCCAGACCGCGCTCGGCACCCGGGCCATGTCCCTGATGCCGCCCAGGGTCTTGTCGAGCTTGTCCTTCTCGCGCTTGAGGCCGAGCAGTTCCTTCTTGGTCATGCCGGAGCCCGCGACGTCGTTGAAGTCGATCTCCTCGAGCTCCTTGAGCCGCTGGAGGCGCTTGTAGACGGTGGAGAAGTTGGTGAGCATGCCGCCCAGCCAGCGCTGGTTCACGTACGGCATGCCGACCCGGCGCAGCCAGCGCTGGTTCACGTACGGCATGCCGACCCGGCGTGCCTGCTCGGCGATCGCCTCCTGGGCCTGCTTCTTGGTGCCGACGTAGAGGATCGTGCCGCCGTGCGCGACCGTCTCCCTGATGAACTCGTACGCGCGGTCGATGTAATCGAGCGACTGCTGAAGGTCGATGATGTAGATGCCGTTGCGCTCGGTGAAGATGTAGCGCTTCATCTTCGGGTTCCAGCGCCGGGTCTGGTGGCCGAAGTGGACACCGCTCTCGAGGAGCTGCTTCATCGTGACGACCGTGCTCATGGCTGCGGTCCGCGCGCGGTGCTCCGCGGCCCGGCAGTGCCGCCGCCGGTGGGGCGATGGCTGCCGTGGCCGAGGCCGCGCGCGGCTTCGGTTATTTCCTGGTGCTCGCTGGTGGTCCGATCACGCCAAGCTGCCAACCGTTGACCAGAGCCTGTCCTGGCGGTCGCCAGGGCCTGCCGATCCGGTGGGCGGACCGAGTGGCGCGTCCCGCGTGGTTAACACGCGGCATGCGGGCACGCGAAGTGCGGCCTCTCCAGGGCACCGCGTGGGCGGGCGTCTAGTGGGGCCACTACCTAGATTACTAGAACTTAGGGCGCGCCGTGGTCTCCGGCCGTCGCTGGCCCGCTTACACTGCCGCCGCCCGGCGGCAGTACCGTCGTTTCGGTAGGCCTCTGAGCCAGGAAAATCAAAATCCGCATGGGTAACGGACCGTTGCTTCGCCCGTCATGCCAACTGATTCTGCACAGCCGGGATTCCCGCGCAGCCGCGAGGCGTCGCTAGAGCTAGCCGCGAGGCGTCGCTAGAGCTAGCCGCGGGCCGCGGGCCGCGAGCCGCCGCCAAAGCTAAGCGCGGGGATGGGCCTGGCGGTAGCTCGCCTTCAGCCGCTCGGCTGAGACATGGGTATAGATCTGCGTGGTGGCGGGCGAGGAGTGGCCGAGGATCTCCTGCACGCTGCGCAGGTCGGCGCCGCCCTCAAGCAGGTGGGTGGCGGCCGTGTGCCTGATCGCGTGCGGGCCCGCGTCCCTGACCGCCGGTGCGCCGCTCTTCGCGGCAGCTCCCCCGTCCGGGCCCGTCCCGTCGCGGCCGGCCGCGCGCAGCCGGGTGTGCACGATGCGCCGCGCGGTCCGGGGATCGAGGCGGCCGCCGCGGGCGCCGAGGAAGAGGGCGGCGCCGCTGCGCTCGTTGGCGATGGCCGGGCGCCCTGCCCGCACCCAGCGCGCCACCGCCCGCGCCGCGGGCACGCCGACCGGGACGACCCGCTCCTTGCCGCCCTTGCCGAACACCCGGACCGTCCGCCGGCCCTGGTCAAGGCCGCCCAGGTCGAGCTCGCAGAGCTCGCTGACCCGGATGGCCGACGCGTAGAGGAGTTCAAGGACGGCGATGTCACGCAGGGCCAGCGCTGCCTCGTCGGGATCGCCCGAGGCGGACTCGCGCAGCGCCCGGTCCTCGGACTCCGCGAGGACCCGGTTGATCTCGTCCTTGCGCAGTATCTCGGGCAGCACCCGGTGGGCCTTGGGGGTGCCGAGCTGCTGCCCCGGGTCGATCGCGAGCCACCCCTGGCGGTGCGCGAAGGCGGTGAAGGCGCGCGCGGCCGCGCCCCGGCGGGCCAGCGTCGCCCGGGCCGCGCCCGCCTGGTGCTGGCCGGCCAGCCAGCCCCGCAGCGTGGTCAGGTCGAGCGACCCGGGATCCCTGAGGCCGGCTCGCGCGGCGTACTCAAGCAGGGACTGGATATCCCCCTGGTAGGCGCGCACGGTGTGGCGCGATAGGGCACGCTCGGCGGCCAGGTGACGGCCGAAGTCCGCCAGCGCCGCACTCAGCGCGGGCGGCAGGACCTCCGCCGGGCGGACCGCGCCGTCAGTCGATCGGTCCCCCGGCCGGCCCCCGGGGACTGGTACGCCCATGGGCACAGTGTGCACCGGGCCGGGACGGTTGGGAAAGACCCCGGCGATGTTCAGGCGCGGCGTCGGGCCGCGGTGGTTAGGCACGCAAATTATGTGCGTTATGGGCGGCGCAGCCGCCAGCCGTCCTCGCAGCGTCCGATGAACCCGGCCGAGGCAAGCCCGCCCAGGCAGCCGATCACCGTCGCGGGAGCCAGGCCCGCCCGTTGCGCGATCCGCGGAGTGTCGCTAGAGGCAGGTCATGGAGCATGTGAGCTGACCGTTTTACCTTTCAGGATCCTGGTCCAGCCGACCGGGCCGACTTCTTGTTGGAAGACATGACGAAGTAGTCATGTCTTAACCCCCGGCGCCGGGGTGGTTGCCGTTGTCGATGGCGCGGCGGACGCGGGTGAGCAGGGTGGCCTCGGTGAAGGGTTTCTCCAGGAGGTCGATCTGATCGGCGAGGGCGCCGTGGGTATCCAGGACCGGCTGGGCGTAGCCGGACATGTACAAGACGGGCAGGGCCGGGCGGATCGCGCGCACTAGCCTGGCGACCTCGCTGCCGAGCAGCTCGGGCATGACCACGTCGGTGAGCAGCAGGTCGATGGGCTGCCCGGTCTCCCCTGCGATGCCGGGCGCCTGCGCCGCGGTGGCGGCGGCGCGGACG
>JBEKEK010000339.1:0-4284 GCA_050013875.1 Trebonia sp.
TGTGGGTCAGGATCTCGTACTCGGTCGGACGCCGGCCTAGATTGCCGAACGCGCTCCAGGTTTTCAGCCCGCGCGTCCGCGTCCTCGGGGTCGCCTTGGCCTGGGTCATGGGAGACCTCCTAAAGGTCCGTCCGCGCCGCGGACGGGGCGTTGTAGAACCATACGTACTCGTCAGTCCGGGTGCTGAGCCTGCCCTTGAACGCCGGCATATCGATCTCCAGGGCGGCGAGCTGATACGGCTGGCCCAGGCATCGCTCCAGGCTGGCCTGAGTGAGGCGGCACCGGCCCGACGTGTGGATGCGCACGTAGTCGTCGCGGTCCAGGATCAGCACGTCGCGGTCGGGGTTGTCGGTCTCGACCGCCTCGATGACGGCCTCGGCGAGGTGGCCGGCCCGGATGACCGGGCCGACCAGGTCGTGGGCGCTTTCGGGATCGGCGTCCATCAGAATTACTGCCATGTCTGGTCCTCGGCTCTCCTATCTGGCATTTCTGTCGAATACGGGCGTCGCCGCGCTACACCTTGACCGGTGCGGGGTTTGCCGACCGCAGGCGCACCTCGACCATCCCTTCGCTGGTCACCCGGACGTCGTGACGCCGCAGGCAGGCGTCCCGGGGATTGACCCCCTCGCCGGTACGAACGTCGAACTGCCACTCGTGGGCCCGGCAGGTCAGGACGCTCCCCTCGAGCTCACCCTCGACCAGGGACTGGCTCTGGTGCGGGCAGATGCCGTCGTAGGCCTGGATCTGCCCGTCGACCTTGACCACGAGCACCTCGGCGTCGCCGACATCGAAGGACTCCATCTCGCCGTCCCACAGCGAATCGGCTTCGATCAGCTCGACGTAGCCGTCATCGGCGCGCGCCTCCGGGCCTGGCTCAGGCATCGGCGGGCACCCCGGCGCGGAAGCGGACGTCGAACCACTGCAACGGCAGCACCTCGCGGGAGGCCATCACCGAGCCGAGGGTGGCGCCGGGGGCCAGCAGCTCGCCGTTGAACAGCACGTCGTAGCCGTCGAAGTCGGCCGGCCGGGCGACGCGCCGACCGACGCTGTGCACCGCGACCTTCTCCGCGACCTGGTCCATCGTGTCATCGGTGTCGACGGCGACCAGGTGCGGGACGAAGTCGCCGACGAAGCGCCCGGTAATCGGGAACAGTGCCACGCTGATCCTCCTCCTTAGCCTCAGCCGACCGGGACGGCCGCGCGGTCAGCTGCGGTGTAGTCCTTGGCCCAGGCGTAGCCGTAGACGTCATCGCCCATCACGTCCGGGGTCAGTCCCATCCACTGCAGGCCGCCGCCCAGGTCGGGCGGGACGATCGGGCGGGACGATCTGGCCGCCGATGAACCGGTCGACCACGGTCTGGTGGCCGGCGTACCGCTCCGGGTCCTGCTCGAAGCACCATTGCGAGATCGCGGAGTCGAAGCTGTACAGCCGTCCGGAGTAGACCAGCTGGTGCGGGGCCAGATCGTGCCGCGACATGGCCGACCCGATCGGCAGCTGGGTCAGGTTGCACAGCGACGGCAGCGTCTCGGGGAGCGTCTGCGGCATGCGGCCGTGGTTGACGTTGTCGATAATCTCGTCCCACAGGACGCCCCAGTTGTCTTCCCAGGTGGGGTACTTCTCGTTGAGCCAGGCGCGTTCGTCCTTGGAGACTCCGGCGTTCGGCTTCCAGAACAGGGTGGGGCGCCAGAACCAGGTGCCGATGTGCATCGCGTGGTGGCCGTTCTCCAGCGAGTGCAGGAACTGGTCCCAGTACCACGGCTTCTTCAGGCCGTAGTCCTCCAGGATCCGCTCGTGGTGGTTGACGATCCACTCGAGCATGAACTCCTTGAACGACATCTTGCGCTGCTCAAGCGGGGTGTAGTAGTCCATGGCCGGCCCGGTCAGGGTCTGGAAGAGCCTGGTCGAGCGCCAGAACGCGACGTCGAGGGCCTTCTGGGCTCGTTCCGGGTCGTGCTCGATAAGTACCTGCAGGGTCGGGAAGCCTTGCTGAGCGTGACGGGCCTCGTCGGTCTGGATGGACGACAGCAGGTTGGACCAGTTGATGTCGCCGGCCGCCATGGCGTCGGCGGCCAGCGCGACGAACTGGATGTTGGTGAAGCCGTGTTCGACGGTCAGGCTGGTGGCCAGCGCGGCCTCGACGCAGTCGGCGTTGAGCATGACGTCGTCGAAGAAATTCTTGACCGCCAGCACGCCCCACTCGTTGGTGTGGAACGCCTTCTGCGCCCAGTCGAATCGCGGGTCGGCCTTGAGCAGGTCGTGGGAGAAGCGCAGGTCCAGCTGAGTGTGGCGGGTCTCGTCGAGCATGCCGAACACGCCGAGGTTGCGCCACTTCTGACCGCCTTGACGCCGGACTCTTTCTCCCGCTGGATGCGGACGTAATCTCGGTACGAGACGCGGAACGGCTCGTCCCAGGCTTGCCACGCGTCGGAGGGAATCCCGTCGGTGCCACTCCACCGGGCCGGGAACGCCGCCTCAGGGTCGACGTAGGACAGCGTCCACTCGAGGTCGCGCGAGGTTTCATACCAGTCGTCTCGGTTCAACAGCATCGCTGAGCTCCTTCTTAACGCTTGACTCGCAGCACGGAGATGTCGGTGTAGGCGAGCAGGCCGTACCGGGAGGACTCCACGCCCAGCCCGGACTGCTTGAGGCCGCCGAAGGGCACGTCGGGGGAAAGCAGCGGATGCTGGTTGACCCAGACGGTGCCCGCCTCGAGCCGGCCGGCGACCTGCACGGCGCGGTCCTCGTCGGTCGACCAGACCGAGGCGCCCAGGGCGAGGTCGCTGGCGTTCGCGCGCGCCACCGCGTCATCGAGCTCGCGGTAGGTGAGGATCGGCAGCACCGGGCCGAACTGTTCCTGCGCCACCAGCCCCATCTCGTCGGTGGCGTGGCGGACCAGGGTCACCGGATGGAAGTAGCCGGGGCCCGCGGGCGCCTTCCCGCGAAAGTAGACCTCGGCTCCGCGCTGCTCCGCGCCGGCTACCAGGGACCGGACGCGCTCGAGCTGAGGCTCGTTCTGGACCGGCCCCATGTCGACGCCTTCTTCGGTCCCGTCCCCCACCACGACCGTGCCGGCCACTGCGGCCAGCGCTTCCTCTAGCCTCGGGGCCAGCGGCTCGGGTACGTAGAGCCGCTTGAGGCCGGCGCACACCTGCCCGCAGTTGGACAGCCCGCCCCAGTAAAGGTCCTCGGCGAAGGCGGCGGGATCGACGTCGTCCAGGACGATGCCCGCGTCATTGCCGCCAAGTTCGAGGGTGAGCCGCTTGAGGGTCGGGGCGGAGCTGGCCATGATCGCCCGGCCGGTCGGCACGGAGCCGGTGAACGAGATCTTGCTGATGAGCGGGTGCGCCGTGATCGCGCGGCCGAGGTCGTCACCGCCCGCAAGGACTTGCAGCGCGCCCGGCGGCAGTACCGGCTGGGCGAGCTCCCCGAGCCGGAGCGTGGCCACCGGCGTATAGGGCGACGGCTTGACGATCACGGTGTTGCCCGCCACCAGCGCCGGAGCGATCTTCCACAGCGCCAGCAGCAGCGGGTAGTTCCAGGCGGTGATGGCGCCGACGATGCCCACCGGCACGCGGCGGATCTCGATGCGTTCGGAGTCGTCGTCGCGGACCACCTCGACCGGCAGCTCCATCGCGGCGTAACGCTCGCAGTAGCGCAGTCCGGATTCGATCTCACCGCGGGCCTTGGCCAGCGGCTTGCCCTGCTCGAGCGTGAGGAGCAGCGCCAGCTCCCCGAGGTGCTCGCGGATCGTCGCGACCAGGCGCAGGAGGTATTCCTGGCGGTCGGCCAGCGGCCGCGCCCGCCAGGACCGTGCGGCGCGGTCCGCGGCCTGAACCGCGTTCTCCAGTTCCGCGGGTCCGGCCGCGGGCACGGCCATGAAGGCCTGCGCGGTAGCCGGGTTGATCACCTCGGTCCTGTCCGTCGCGGTGACGACCTCGCCGCCGATGGTCAGCCCCGGCGCGGGCATCGTCGAGATGTTTCCGGTCGTGGTCATGCGCTGGTTTCCTTACCGTCAGGCTTGACTTCGCCGGCGGGCGGCCCGACGGTCCCGGCCGCGGGACGGAACAGCGTCTGGAACTGCTCCGCGGTGTACTCGTTCTTGCTGGCCCTGGCCTCACGGGGGTCGTCGATGCGCACCTTCGCTGATGGCCGCTGGCCGATGGCCGACATCCAGCGCGCGACGTGCGGGAAATCGGCCTTGATGTCCGCGCCGTGACCGGCCGCCACCCGCGTCCACGGGAAGCAGGCGATGTCGGCGATGGAGAACTCGCCCGCCAGGTACT
>JBEKEK010000340.1:0-3393 GCA_050013875.1 Trebonia sp.
TCCGCGCAGCGCTGCCGCATTTCGGCGGCCGCCTTGTTGTTGTACGCCAGCGCGGTGAGTGTGGCCGGGTGCACGCCGCATTCGGTGACGAGGTGCCGGAGACGCTCGGTCAGCACCCGGGTCTTTCCCGAGCCCGCCGGGGCGATCACCCGGGCCGGCCCGGCACGGTGGTGGACCGCCGCGAGTTGGTCGGGAGCCAGATGCGAGGGTGCGTGAACGCCGCCCGCCGGCCGCAGCCGTCCCGCCTCCGCGTTCCACCGATGGACCACCTGGGTCCCCGATCCGAGTTCCGGCGGCTGTGGCGGGCCCCCGTCGATGTAGACCGCAGTCCCGTCGGCCATGACGATGTCGCCCGTCTTGACGTCATCCGCCCCGGCCCCGTCACCCGCCCCCGCCGCCGTCTCGACCTCACGAATACCCTCGGAGGCGACGCGGCGGGCCGCCTTGCGGCCGTGCCACCAGATGGGAACGCCGCCCCGGGCGTCGTAGTTGTTGGCCCAGACCAGGAATTGCAGACGTTCGCGGCTGAACTCGAACTGAGGGGTCAGCTCGTAGACGGGACGCCCGCAGTGCTCCGGCGCCCGCAGTGCCGCGGGGTCCACCGCCAGTTCGACGACGACCGGGCGGCGATCGAACCAGTAGCCGTGGAGCTCCTCCGCCACCGGGCCCGGGTTCTCCAGCGAGGCGTCGTCAATGACGACCCGCGGACACGAAGCCCAGTTCAGGGGTGGTGCGTCTCCCGGGAGAACGACCACACCGCGGCCCAACTCGACCGCCCCAACTGAAGTCATGCGTCATCGTACCGACGGGGTGTGTCGCTCCAGCCGCCTCCACTCCGGCCCCGCCGCCGGTAGCGTCGCCGTAATGGACGCCCACCTGGAGTTAGAGCTGAGGAAGATGCTGGCCGAACGCGAGATACGTCGCCAGCTCTTCGCGTACCACGAGGCCATGAACAGGGCCGACTACGAGGCGTTGACCGCCCTGCTGGGTGACGCCGTCATCACCGTGTGTGATGCGCCGCGTCACCGTGCCCTCACTGAGCCGGTGTCGTCACTGCGCCCCGACCAGCGGACGGGGGTCATCCACGGTGGTGAGCAGTTCGTCACCGGATGCCGGGCCACCTGGCTCACGTACGGCGCCGATCCCCGGATGCAGTTCGGGGCCACCAATGTGATCGTGGACGTCGCCGATTCGCTCGACACCGCGACCTGCCACTCCTACTTCTTTCTCTTCCAGGGACTCGGTCCGGGCGATCACCCGGCCGACCAGCAACCAGATGACGCGACCGTTGAGTTCCCACTGCAGCTCATCAGTTGCGGTCGCTATTTCGACACGTATAGCTGCCACGGTGACATATGGCAGATCGTGGCGCGCGAGATCTATGCCGACTTCGCCGGGGATGCGTCGCGGCACATGCGCGCTCCGGTTTCCTGAACCGGTCTCCTAGCCTACGAAGAGAGGACCTCGACCTCGGCGTCCGCCATCATCGGCTGCTTGAACCAGCGGTCCGGCGTGTCTTCGATGAAAGCGAGCATATTGGGTAGACCCATAAATGACTGCTCGATACGCGAAACGATCACCACATCGCCTGACTGGGTGCGCACGGAGTCACCGGCCTTCACTTTCTCTGCCTTGACGGTCTTCCATGTGTCCGACATCGTGACGATTCCTCCCTTTAGTTCGGCAGAATCGATTCGACGGCACCGACCAGTTCCCCGGAATCCGGCGCCACCGTAGGTCGGAAACGTCCGACGACATCGCCGGTGGGGGAGATCAGGAACTTCTCGAAGTTCCACTGGATGTCGCCCGCCTCGCCCGCGGCGTCCGGCTTTGCGGTCAGCTCGGTGAAGAGAGCGTGACGCTTCTGGCCGTTCACGTCCACCTTCTCGGTGATCGGGAAGGTCACGCCGTAGGTGGACGAGCAGAAGGTGGCGATTTCGTCGGCCGAGCCGGGCTCCTGACCCCCGAATTGGTTGCACGGCACTCCGAGGACGGTGAAGCCGCGTGACTCGTAGGTGCGTTGCAGCTCTTCGAGTCCGGTGTACTGCGGGGTGAGGCCGCACTTGGAGGCCACGTTAACCACCAGAACAGCCTTCCCCTGGAGTGCTTCCAGGTCGAACGGCTGTCCATCGAGTATATCGACATGTCCAAACCTTAGACCGCCCTCGGGCACCAGGGCCCGTTCACCTTCACGGCGATCGGCGAACCCGGGGAACACGCACGACGACCGCCTCTCCTGACCGACAGTTACGACCTACACCTTCACCTCCGGGCGGTCGTGCGCGCCATCAACGAGAACGGCACCGAGATAAATAATTCCCACTCTCATCCGGTAGTTGAGACTTCCAGTGCAACCCCATGCAGTTTGGTGGCGGTTCGTCGCGAAGGCTCTGGGTACAGAGGGTTGTCCTCACCTTTAGGTAGAGACTTTCGGGATATTTTTTTGGCGCGCGGTCGCGCCTGGTCACGGGCGGGTTCGCTCGCCTTGGCCGCGGCCTACCGGGGAACGGTACCGAAGAGCTTGGCCCGTTACGCTGGGCAATTGCGCACTTTTGTGCCTGATTTATCGTTATCGCAGTGCGCGCACTAGGGTGCAGACGCATTCGTCGAAGGTGGTTGCACACGATTTGCGGGCCGTTGGAATCGTTGACAATCCTCTTGTAGACAGTGACTTGCCGACCAAAAAATATCTGTGACCCTCCGCAATCGAAAAGGCAAACCTCCCGCGAGGGAGGGACGCAAAGCCACGGGACTTCCTGAGTCAGCCGGGCTGCTGGATTGCGAACTCGTAGCCATCTTCTCGGCGGCCTATTTGTGCAGGACTGTAAGGAGAACATGCGCTCGATTCAGCCACACGGACGAATGCGATTGACACGCCGGCGACTTGGAGTCGTCATCGTTTGCATAGGAGTGCTCGTCGCGGCAATCACATTCGCAGTGGGGCATACATCCGCGACGAAGACTGGAGCAGCGGCCAAGGCGGCAGCGGCCAAGGCGGCAGCGGCCAAGGCGGCAGCGGCCAAGGCGGCAGCGGCCAAGGCGGCAGCGGCCAAGGCGGCAGCGGCCACGACTACCACCACAGGCAGGTCAGCAGCGACCGTCTCCACCAACTCCGCGAGCATCGCCTATCGGACGGACTACAGCGGTGGTGATCTCCTGGCAGCCGATCCCGGTGGCGGATACTGGACCGTGAGCGGGCTCGGTGTTGTCACCCCGCACGGAGGTGCGACCTCGTTCGGGTCGGTCGGGGCCATCCACCTGAACCAGCCGATCGTCGGCATGGCGGCCACTCCCGACGGAAACGGCTACTGGCTCGTCGCCGGTGACGGAGGGATCTTCACCTATGGCGACGCCAAGTTCTTCGGGTCGGCCGGGGCCATCCACCTCAACCAG